>DBPW01000038.1:72229-72380 GCA_002305015.1 Bacteroidales bacterium UBA1410 | reverse complement strand
AGTGGAATTTAGGTTGTGAGAAATCAGAATTGAAAAAGCTTATTTACTTTTAAATAAGTCTTAATCCTTGTTTGAGTGGAATTTAGGTTGTGAGTTTTCGAATTGAAGGTATATGCTTTCGTACAGCACTGTCTTAATCCTTGTTTGAGTG
>DBPW01000038.1:0-72153 GCA_002305015.1 Bacteroidales bacterium UBA1410 | reverse complement strand
TGATTTATTTTTCTGTATGTTACGCACTAAAATTGACAGCCAACCGTAAAAAATTACCGAAAAAACCTCCTCAAATTTCGGGGTGCAAAGGTATAAAAAAAATCAACATGTCAAAGATCTTTTTACAAATATTTTTTCATGTCAGAAAAATAGGGTGTTACGTGTGTTCATAATCAAATCGATATCGATATTTTTACCTATCACTTTCATTGATTGCAAATAATCTGTAGAAATAGGTACGATGAGAATACTGTCCTCGTTTTCGTAGCACTGCTGTACCTGTGCAAGTTCGGAACGTATTTTTTCGTATGTGTCGATGGGCAAATCAGCCAAAAAGATGGATTTCTGAACACGAGTACATCCGTTTTTAAGCAAATATTTAACAATTTGATTGCGGACACGTGTACTTTCGATGTCGTACATTACAAAAAAGAGCATATTGTCTGGAGGTCGTTTTGATTGTTTAACGATATGGAGCAAATAGGCGACCCGTTCTTCGAGAGAATGCAAGCCTTCAAGGTTGCCGGCATGACGGTTGGGCGAATAGGGCTGCGACAATCCGGCACGTGAAAATTTTTTCATTTTCTCCACAAAACTTATCTGCTGTTTCTTGCTCATGTCAAAGGTAATGAAAGGTTACCGGGTTTATAAATTATAAGGTTCTTAGAAAAGCCTGTACAAGTTCAGCAAGCAGTTCATTCATTTCGGGTGAAGTGCCTGTGCGTGGTGATTGAACTACCGAAAAACCCCGTTTTCCGTAAAAAAGGTTTACTTCGGCCTGTTTGCGGCCGATGGTAGTCTTAATTTTCTTTCCGTAACTAATGTTACGAATTTCGTCGATGGTTAGTCCGGCATCGAGCAGAAATACCTGCAAATCGGTCATGATGTCATTGAGTTGTTCAGGCACATAAACAGGTGGTTTTTCCATCGGTTTGGGTGCCTTGAAAAGGATGGTTTTGATTTTGCCGATGACTTCGGCATCTACATCCTGTTTTTCGTCTGTGATATTTTGCTGTTGTTGTTGCTTACATTCGTTTTCTACCGATTTTTTTGCACGCAGTATTTCGTACGTATTCTCTGTATCGATGAAGGCGTTGATATCGACCGGATCGGCCTGCGGGTTGTAGAAAACATTCGGGTCAAAGCTGACAAAACAGGCACGTGTGACGTCGCATGTGCGTAAGTCCACAATTTGCTGTAAACTGTATTGCTGCGAAAAACGGGTGAGAAAAGATTTGTAGAATGCCGTAAAGATGCCGGTATCGTAACACCGTTCGGCAAGACGAAATACAACCTTGAGTCCATCTTCACCCGGCGAAACAAAAGAAAGCATGGTGCGGGAGTCGCTTTCGATTTTTTGACGGAGCGATTGCATTTCGAATCCTTTCTCGGAAATATGGTCAATGTCGATAACAAAGCAGTCACAATAGGCAAAATTTTCGGTGCGGCGCACATTCGGATTAAAAATCGCACATACAAAATAAGGCAATTGTTTTTTGAGTACCGTGTATTGCTTTACATCGATATTGCGCACGATACGTAGCTGTTTTATTTTGTTTTGCAGGGCGGGCTGCGGATTTTTTATGGTATGAAACAACTGTTCGATTTCTATTTTTTGCAACGGATCGCCAACGGTTGTTATACTTCTTCCTATTTGTATCATAGTCATGAAGAGATTGATCTTTTACATGTATTTTTTGAATTTTTGAGCCAAATTCTGTGCATAGAGTAAGATGTGCGATTCGCGACTGCGACTTATTCCGTCCATCAAAATCACTTCGTCGAGATAATCGTTGAGCGACTGTATGAGGATGCGTCGTCCTAATCCCTCGAGCCAATAGGAACCGTCGGATTTTACGGAATAAAATTCGTCCGTAATGATATTCTGTGCCACCAGGGTGAATACCACATAATCGACCCATACTCTGTAGAGTTCTATAACGTCATATACCAGCACAGGACGGTTGTAGTCGTCACGGTGAAATATGCCCACATAAGGATCGATTCCGGCCCTTATAAGTGCTCCTTCTATTTTTCCATACAGAAAACCATACCCGTAGTTGAGAAAGGCATTCACCACATCGGTTGCAGGATGATGTGAGCGTTGCGCAAATTGGAGTTCGCCAGGAATAAACAGGTTGAGTGTTTCAAAATAGACTCGTGATGCCTGCCCTTCCCATCCCCTCAGAGAAGCGGCAATATCGGAAACTACTTCGCCGTCAAGCGATTTCACTTTTGTCTTATAATCGTCTATACGTTGGATGGCCTTGTCGACAAGTCGTTGTGTACGGTCATCATTTATCATCATCGACAGAATGAGAGCTTGTTGGTTTTCCATCTTTTTTGCGATTACATCTTTTATCCACGATACCGCATCCTTCGAAAAGGTAAAGTTGAGCTGCCCTTTGCGGATGGTTGAAATAGAGCCATATTTGTTGCTCCACACTCTTCCAATGGGTTCGCCCGCATTGTTGAGAAAAAGAATTTCGATTTCGTTTTGGATAGCCAATAATACGGCATCGCTGGTGATTTGTGCTCCTCTGCTAATTTGTATCGAGGCAATGCCGTCAACGGGAATGCGTTGTTTACCGTCTTTGTGCACAATAACGAAACAATCGTTATCGCGATGGAGTGATGTTCCAAATGTATTGATGATTAAATCCATAATGTGGGAAAAAGATTATTTCGAAATATAAAAATCATTAACAATATGCAATTGTTTTCGGGCACGTGTAACAGCCGTATAAATCCACTGATAGGCATTTGTTTTGGCATTGAGGGTTAAATTTCGCGGGATATCCACAAACACGTTGTCCCATTCGCCTCCTTGCGCTTTATGGCAGGTGAGGGCATATCCATATACACAACGCAGCGCATTCAAAAATTCATCATCGCTAAGGCGGTCATGAAATTGGGGCGTTTTTTGTTTGATGCCTTGTGCTTTCATTCTTCGAAAGAAGTCGATGAAAAGCGCTTTTTGTTGACCCGGCAACAAGTTGGGTGCATTGCCATAAAGAATGTCTTCAATGAGGAGTTGCGAAAATCGCATACCGGTAACCAATTCTCTCACTTCAACAAGCACGAAAGAAAGCTCTGCACGTTGATAACGAATGTTTTTTATTTGTTCCACTATCACCATGTCGCCATTCATTAATCCCGAAACGGGATTGTTTTGGGTTACCATCAACAGGTCGCCTTCCTGCAAGGTATTGCCGAGGCCGAGCGAAGCACGGATGAGCTTGTTGAGGTTGGTGCATTTGGCATTGGAAGACGAAATGAGTGTTGCTGCATCGAAATTGTGATTACGGATGAGCTTTATATACGCGTTGATCATCGCAACAATGTCGCCATAGAGACGGATATGCTCATAATTGCCCATGGGCAGTTTACCCCATTTTACCGGAGGTGGATCGATGCACAACTGACGAATGCGCTGCGCCGCCAGAATGATCGAGTTATCCAGCTGCTGACGTACAATATCGGTAAGCGTGAATTCGGTTGCTTTCACGTTTAATTCTTTTGTGAAATATTCTAGCGAAAGAGCGGGCGATATGTCCTGCCCGATGGGAGGCAGCTGACATTCGTCACCTACGAAAACAAATTTTCCGTTGGGGTCGTAGTTGAGCAGATCGGAGAGGGTGCGTCCGCTACCAAACCGGGCTTGATTGGCATTTTCATCGGGCACGTCGGAAATCATGGATGCTTCATCCACGATATAGTAGCGTTGTATGCCTTTTTTTTCGGGAACCCGGGTCAGTTGAAAAGTAAGAAAGAGTTGTCCTGTTTTATCCACCCCGACTTCATCCTCTATTTTGATGACTTCTTCTAAATCTTGATTGAAATCGGAGAAAACATAGATGACCGAATGGATGGTTTGAGCCTTTTTCCCGGACATATTGGTTAAAATTTTTGCTGCACGTCCGGTAGAAGCCATCAGAACGCACCGGGTGTTGTCATGCTGAGCAATTTCTTGAATGAAATATCGGATAAGGGTGGTTTTGCCCGTACCGGCATAGCCTTTAAGAATAAAAACTTTGAGGCTGTCGTCGGCGATAAACTTGCAAAAATTCTGAAATGCTTTTTTTTGATTAGCTGTCAATTCTAAAGCATTAGCGGTTTCAAAAACGAATTTCTCTTTTTCCATCGGGTCAGACTTTACAATAATTCCGAAAACGTACAAAAATGAAGCGGGTTTCCTTTTGACTATTCCCCAAGTCGACACTCATCCGTTCGCTGGTGGATGCAATGCAGGGTATGCCGTCTACCTGCAACATTTGCAGCAAGGCATAAGTAAAAGTCATTTCGCCCATCAGGTGCACTGTTACCGCTTCACTTTTGGACTGTGCTGCCAATTGGTGAACACGACTGCGGTATTGCTCGGCTAGTTGGAGAACATACTGCTCGTCGCCTGCCGGATCAACTGCAGGGAAAGGCAAATCGACACACTCGCCGAAAGCTTGTGCCGCCTGCTTCTGTGGTGCATCCCACTGATCGAACGGATGATTGGAAAGGTTAATCAACATGAACTATTATTTTTTTGCAGTTTTCAAAATTTGTTCTATAATTTGGTTCCACTTTTCCGTAGCTGTAAAATAAGATTTGCCATAATAAGTGATATTCATACTTTTGGCAACCTTGTTTAATCGCTCGTCATCCTCATTCAGCGCAAAAATATAAGTATGCGCCGGTAAACCGAACATCGATTCCTTAATGGCTGCAGCTTTATAAACAATTTCGTTGAACATCCGGTTGCTATCGAAGCCGGTCTTACATTCGATGACAAACAGGTGATTCTGATAGGTGAATACTACATCCAAGTCGTTGTCGAAAACTCCTTCTTCTTTTCTCAACTTTACTCCGATGGCCATATCGTCTGCCGGAATGCTTTCTTTAATTTTATTATAAACGTATTCTTCGAACCAACCGCCGGTAAG
Organism: Bacteroidales bacterium UBA1410; assembly: GCA_002305015.1. GTDB lineage: Bacteria > Bacteroidota > Bacteroidia > Bacteroidales > Dysgonomonadaceae > Anaerorudis. The sequence goes on along the minus strand of DBPW01000038.1, from coordinate 67,219 downwards.
ATATTGTGCTTCATATTTGGAAAGCACATTTTCTTTATTCCCGAAATGAATTCTATCCAAAAAATCATTCAATCCGGGAATAGGAATTTGCTTTTCCTTCAGATTGAGACCCTTTTCAACCTTATCTATATCCTTTATTCCCACATTACGATAATACTCTCTGATTTTATTCAAAATCGCTAAATCATTTTCCGAAAATGGTTCATTGAACAGTTGAAAATACGATTCCGTATATTCTTTTTCCCTTACGATATCGGCATCTCTTTTGAGTTCACTAAATAATAAGCCGTAAAGAGAAAGATATTCGTCAATTTTGAGTCGATAGTTAATTTCTTCTTCTTCGTCCAGAAAAGGTTTCAGCAAAGCATTATGTGGAAATGGAATATAGAAAAATTCGCTGTCGTATTTACTGAACAGTTGATAAACGGCAAGCGACATGTATTTTGTTCCCCCGGTTAGATTTACTACATAATGTTTATCACTGCTAAGATGTTTGGCAATGGCAGCAGTCATTTCGTTCCATTTTTCCTCCTGATTCTTTTCGAGAAGAATCATATCTATCTCATTCGGTTCGCATTTAAGCGTTTGAATAAGCCATTTTGGCTCATTCTTCATTTCCTGAGTGGCAATCAAAAGCATTTCATCTCCTTGATTTTGTCTATCCTTAATAAAAAGATAATTAGGAATGGTCTGTTTGGAGATAATACTTACCAAGACGCTGTTTGTTTTCATAATTTTTCTACTCGATGATTTTCAATTTCACAAAACCATATACATCACTGTCTTCATCAATGCGACGCGTTTTAGGAAAGTCGTATTCCGAATATTTCTGATTGTTGGGACGGGCTGCATTGACAACATCATCGAAATTGTCCAAATATTTAGCCCAAGCACCGGTGATGAAGCGCCATCCCGAAGCATGTCCGACGCGGAGAACACAGGAGTCCGAGCCATTGATTCCATTAATTTCATCGAGAATAATTTCCATCGATTCGATGTAATCTTCCGAACCATCTTTTTGAATATCTTGCCAATATGTTATTTCAGATTCAACCAACTTTTTTGTATGATTATTGATTGAAGCAAATAAAGCAGTCAACGATTGCAGGTTTTCGGGAAGTTTCCCCAATTGCGGATATTTTCTTTTGGCAAAATAATAATATTCCGTGTCGATTTTCATTTCGAAAATGCTCTTTTCTTTAAGTCCTATTGCTTCAATCAGTTGCGCTTTGTCTTTATCCAATAAACTCTCCCGGTTATTTCGTATATTCAGATTGATCATGCGCGAAGCAATCATACAGTCGTCCTCGAAATAAGCATCGCCTACCCTTACAAAGCGAAAGATATCGGAATTTGGATCTTTACCGAAAAGATCTTTTTCAACCTCGGTTGCCGAAACAATTTTCCTCCCTTTGTGAACCGTGACAACTTTCTCGGCGATTTCTTCAATGCGATCTTCATCTGCATATGCTGCTATCATTTCTGCGAGTACCGCTGTCCGGATGGCACCCTTGATGGAACTGCCGGGAATGTAGGGTTTGCCTCTTCCGTCGTGTATGATTTCCTTCAAGGTATCGTTGGGTCCAACATTTGCAAAGCAGGTGATTCGTTCGACGGTATAATCCCTGATGGAGGCTTTTGGGGCAAATCGCTTCACGAGTTCAACTGTCGATTCTTTTTTTTCGATACTTGCCACCCAATGGTCGAGATGCTCTTCCCCAATCAAATCAAGAATTTTCCGATCGTCCACAATATAAATAAATTGGTCGTCACCACTTCGCTGCACCACAAAATCGGTGTTGTTTTGCAGCATGTTGCCCGATCCGATATGGACGGGCGTTAGGGTCTGAATTTGAATTTTATTCATAATCTGCAAGGATAACGGGTACAACAAAAGGTTTGCCGCTGCGGTAGACGGGATGCATGCGTGAATCGTTCCATCGGGGCTGCAGATCTACAATCTGACCCGAAAGATGTTCGCACGTGGGGAAAACCGATCCGGTGGTAAACATATACACCGAACGTTTTCGCAGGTGACGCAACGACTCTTCGCTGCTGCCGGCCATGTAACCGCCACGCAAAGCGATGTTGAATTTCGAGCCGGAGAGATTGAGGCTCTGCAATTCGTCTTCATTTTTGGGCAGGTAAAGCGATAGCAACATTTGTCCGTTGGCTTGCGCCGCATCGGGAAGTTCGAGCAATTCGTCGGATTCGGCTATTTCAAACTTACCGCCCCCTACGTTTTTGTCGGTTCCCAGTCCAGTTTCGCCAAGTATTTTGAACAGGCGTTTGATTTCTTCGAAAGTTGCGCCGTCACTGTCTACCAAAACATAGAGACCCGCACCCTCATGAAAGAAATTCCATTCGAAATAGAAAGGTTCGGCATCGCCGTCTTCTTCACGAGGCACCGACACGCGCTGATGAACGTCGGGTTTCGACATTTCCACCTCCATTTCTGTGATGGACAGGAAATTCCCTTTCAATTGATTTTTGAAAATCGTAACCGATTTGCCGGCTGTCAATTCTTTCCAAAGAGGCAGTTCGATGTATTTCACCTTTTTCAGATCCTTTCGTACAGCCTGTTCTTCAGTGTCCTTTACTTTCACATTGATTTTTCCTTGCATTTTAGGCAAAAAATAATGATGGTCGTAGTAGGGAAATGCCGAACTCAACGTGAACGATTCGAGGAACTCCGGCAGATCGTCGGCTTTTCCGTTTTGAGCCCGCAAAGCGGCAATGGCACCGGACAGGGTGTCACTCTGCAACTCGGAAGCCGAAAAATCGTAATTTTCCTTCCCTGTCCCGATGTGCAGTGGCGACAATTTTGTGAGTTTAATTATATGATATTTTGGCATGGCTTATTTCATTCCAAAGGATATGTTTTTTCTTCTTCTTTATTGATTTTGATTTCCACCTGGCCATATCCGCGAGAACCTTGACCGCCCAAATAATCGTCGTGCAACAGGGCGATAGCTTGCATGAGTGTGCTTTTCAATTTCTTTTCGTCGTCGTCATCAAAGATATTCAATACCATGTTCAGGTCGAATCTGGCTCCGGCAGGCACCCGCTCGAAAGTGCGCGGATTGGCTTTTGCCGTCACTCTGTCAATGGCTACTTCCGTTTTGCTTTCGGTGTAGGGCATTTCTGTTTTGTCCATATCGACAGATGATACATCTAATTTGGCATCGCGTATAATAATGCGCGAAGGATGACTTTGATCGCTGTCGGAAGAGACTCCGAATAACGCACCGGAAAGAGAGTTGGGATCGGCACTTGCCAAATAGCTGCCGTTCTTTTCTGAAAAACATCCGTTTTTGAGTTCTACCAACGAACGCAATTTCCCTTTTAGCGAACTGCCCGGAATATAAGGGATATTATCCAGTGGATTCCTAACCACAAATTTGTCAGGACCACCAATATTTAAAGCAGCGTTGGTGCCTCCTATATGTAACCCTGTTTTGAGAGTAATGGTGCAATCGTACACTATTTTTTTCTTTAACGTTTTCATAATTATAAATTTAATTTGTTGATATATTCTATTTGTTTTGATCGTTTAAGGTTAATCTTTCCCTCCGTAAGCCGTATGATAGGCTAATATCGCTTCAAAAAAATCGCAAAAATGCTCATAATCACTTGTATTTTCCACGCAATCATAGGCTAAATCAAAATATCTCTTGAATAGCAATATTCCCAACTTATTATGTCTGCCTGCGTTATAAGCTACCTTCGGTTTTAGGAGATAGAAATCTTTCTTTTCATTTTCAAATCCTTTCATTTGTATTCGTTTGATTTCGCCGAATACATTACGAATTTGTGATTTAGTGAGAGCTTGTTTATCCTCCTTGCTTACAGGAGCGATGAAACGTCCTAGCACTTCACAAGCATTGATCATCTCTGCACTTGAACCTTCTTTGATCCACTTAGGCTCAAATCGATCGAAATTAAGGAAGTCATGAATTAAACTATTAATTTCACCTTCATTCAAGTTTTTTTGAGCACTTTTACGTCGTTCACATAAGGGATGGCGATAATATTCATCTACTGTTGGCATAATATAAAAATTTAATTGTTAATATTATTTTGTTATGTTTCTCATTTCCAATTCTGCCCAACGGGCAGCAAAAGCCCATAATTCGAGGGCGTGATAGTCTGATGCAATGGGCTCGCCGTTGAGTGTTGCGGCATTGCCACAGCTTTCCATTTTGCATCGGTTGATTAATTCTTTTAATTCGGAATGTTTGTATCTTTCGGCCATACGCCCCATGTCGTAAGCTAACAGCCAATAGGTTTTCAGATTCGTAATTTTGTGATTTTTTATGTTCGCATTGGAAGCATGCTGCAAAATCTTTCCGATAAACGATTTGGGCAATTTACCGGATGAATGGCCTTCACTGCTGCCGGGCGAAAGCCGTACAATATCGTTTTTTAATTTTTCCACAACAGGAAATTCTTTTTCCCAATTCAGCGGCATTTGCATAAAGGAGACGGAATTTTTGGACACACCTTGGGCGACATGCGTTTTGGCATTGCGTTCTTCTTCGTCGCTTTCCTTTGCTCCGCGCATAATGGGGAATTTGGGCGGCAGAATGGCAATTCCTCCCGAAACGGAAAAAGCGGGATTGCCACAAGCAAATTCTTTGAAATCGGTGTGTATCTGTTTGGCCAACCTGATAGCATCACTCCATTCGGCAACGATAAACAAATCGTCTCCGCCGCTGTATATGATAAACGATTTGTTTTTAGCAAGTTCCTGTTGTATGGTATTGAGGTAACCGCTGAAAAAGTAATCGAACGATCGGCTCAATGCCGTATAACGTGCGAGCGAAGTTTCTTCGGGATGCATCCCCGACTGAAAAATGTGACCCAAATTATCCACATCCATGCGCAGCACACCCAAACGACGAAATATATCTTTGCAATACTCGTCGAAAGTTTCTCCGTTATAGATGTTACCGCCATAAAATTCGAACCCGAAGATGTTGTTGGCTCCTGCTTTTTGTCCTTTCCCATCTGTTTCGGTCAGGATAAATTGACCGTCGCTTTTGTTTCCGTTAAGTGTAATGAGGGTTACTTTTTCGGCTTTCTCCTGCAATTCGTCTTCAATGGGTTTTAGATCATTTTTTCTGACCAGATAGAAGAAAAAACCCAATCCTGCCGGCTCAATAGGATTTTTATTTTTCAATCCCTTAATTTCTCCTTCCGAAACGATCATTAAGTCGGCATCGCGCAGATAAGTTCCCAAATCGATCTGTTGCTTGGTGAGCGGCTTCACGTTCCCAATTTCAGATACCTTGCATGGTTTTTCACTCGACAAAAAACCTTCGCCGGTGATTTTATCGGTTTCGATGCCATAATCCAACGGCGTGAAAAACCGGTCGAAGTTTCCTTCGATAAGTGGGGCAAATTTTCGGGATTTCTTTTTGTCCTGCTTTTGAAATACTTCCGTCCAGGCTTTAGAAAGGTTCTCTCCCTTTCTGTGGCATAGCGTATCTTTCGACATTTCCACCCATTCCACCGACAAAAACAGGGTAATGCCGTGCGCTTCAAACATCTTTTGTTCGATACGCTGTGTTGCCTCCGTCAGTTTTTGACGAATATTCTCCGTATTAGGAGCAATCATGTAAAATCCGCCTCCCGAATTGTAGATGATGTTTGCCTGAGGCAAATCGAGCTCTTTCAACATATAAAGCGTGGCTGCGTCGGACAACATGTTAAGATAGAACGACCGTCCTTTCAGGTTTTTTGCGGCATATTTCGAAACAATCTGATAGATATAGGATTGGATACCGCTGAAATCGGCGCCGATGAGCAAAAACGGCTTGTCGGCGTCACTGCCACTTTGTTGCAACTCAAAGAGACAGACGGCGAGGGCTGCCGTGGTTTTTGCATGATCGAAGAGTGAAATGTCGGGAAAGCGTTGTGCGTCGGCAGGAATCGTGCATGTGTATTGCAACAACAGATTGAGCAAAGTTTCGCTGAAAGATCGCACCGAGTGGGTTTGAATTTTTTCGAAATCATTCAGAAACCTGTTCCAAAGTGCAAGATAATCGGGAGAGCAATCGAATGTCGACTTTGGAAAGAAGGTTTCTTTCTGTAGCGAAATCTTTTCGACCGGATAATAATGCCAACTATTTTTTTGGCGAATTTGATTGATGTCGAGGCCAATAGCCTCGAGCACGCTTCTTAAACGCGGATTGGGCGGCAATTTTTCCGAAGCGGGATTAACGCTGCTGTCGGCATCGATTCCCCACGATAGAGCATCGGCTCGGCTAATGATGTCCCCCAACTCGGATTTTCGATTCGAATGGTGACCTGCAACAAGCCTGATCAAACTGTTTTCGTCCGATAGATCACAAACATCTGTTTCGAAAAGGCGACGAAAAGTGCTTTCGTGATCCCGTACGAACTGTGCACTCCAAAGCACATGTTGGTGCAGATTCTTTTCGTCTTTTGAGGGGAGAAAAACTTCGGCGCTGTCTTTAATGTCTGAGCTGAGAAAATGGCTCGTTGTGACATCGCCGGGATCAGCCAGACGATAGAATTTGCCAATATCGTGCAACAGAGCGGTCAAATAAATTTGTTCCTTGCTATTTTCCATAGGTTTATTGTAATGGTATTGTTTTCGTTGCTGTTTTGTTGTTGTTTTTATTGATTGCCTTCACTGTGGTTCCATAGCCAAGGCTGACACCTTTGCCGAGTCCAACATAGTCAGGGATGGAAACATTGGTGGTGAATTCGGCATCGAACATGGTCATTTTCACTCCTTTGTAACGTGTAAGGGAAGGTTCGCTCAGTTGGGTAATCGTGCATTCGACTTGTTTATCCAAAAAAATATTCAACCCTTTGGCAAAGGAAAGAATGTTCCCCTTTAAGATGTTTTCGAGAAAAAGGATTTTTTCTCCCAATCCTTCCAAGCCATTGTATTTTTCGTAGTTCTCCTGATTGAGTGCCAGCCATTTACGAATATGATAGTTGAATTTTGATTCCCATATCTGTATCCGTTGCTGATAAGCTTTTACATTGTCTATCAAAAATTTCACTTCTCGATCGTTTAACTTTAATTCCATATCGATATCGGAAAATAGTTTCCCTATGGCTTCTGTACCGATGCCGATACACAAAATAGCCGCTTTGCGATTGATGCGTTTATACTGAATTAACGGATAGCCATACCGAAAACCTTCTCCTTCCGGTAGATGATTGTGAAACAGAATGTCTTTATCTTTTAAATTGGAAATTACGGCACCTCTAAATTGTTCAATTTCATGAGATAAAAGCGAATTTTGAAATCTGATGAGTAACAATTTGGTATATTCCATGATTATTTATTTATTGTTATAAAAAATCGAAAAACCAAATTTATATATTTTTTTTGATGAACACATAAAAAACTCCGTTGATTTTCTAAATTTATTGATTTTCTAAGCCCCAACTTGCAACTTATCATCGTTAATTTGCTGTAAACTGTCAATTCTTGGCAATATGTCATAAAATTGTTCATCAGTGAAGTGCATTATTTTCGAGGGCCGGGGGGATATTTTATCTTTCTAAACGCCAAGGAGAGAGCGTCCCCGATAAATCCGACTTGTTGTGGGTGCGTTTGTCTGTCATTTTCTATCCAAGAAAAGAACTATCAGTGTGACGCTCTAACCAACTGAGCTATGGGTGAGTCCGACAGTTATTTTTTTATCCAAGGGGAGAGCAATTTGTCGATTGAATTGTGCACAGCAAAGACGACGATTTCTCTTTCAAAAACAAAGAGAGCAACAAAATGTGGTGGGTGCTAAGTGCGGTGATACAAAAAGTAGGAAGTGTAGGAAGTGTAGGAAAGTCAGATGGAGAGCGTGTTTCAGGTACATAACCGAGCGTAGGAAAGTGTAGGAAGTGTAGGATTCTCCATATTTGTGAGAAATACAGACGTATAGAAAGGTTAAGATTTGAGAGATATGTAAAATTTGAAAGTTTTAAAAGATTTTGCAGGATATGTAAATTTAGGAGAGGTAGGAGACCCGAATTCTTTTTCACGGCATAGGCTGCGGGTGGTGTCATCGATAAAAAAAGGATGAAAAAATTTATTTATTCAGGAAAATCAGCCACTTCCAAGTAAGCGGGTCTCCCACCCCAACGCTTGGAGTATAGAGGAATATTTTTATCTGTTGATCGGTATTGGCATCTAAATATTCGCGGACTTTTACCAAATACTGTACTGCAAGCCAAACATTTAAATAGTCCTCTTCCTCAAAATCAGGACTATTCGGATGTTGTATATTCTCAAATCCTTTTCCCGGAAGATATACATCTTGAGTAAGGGTACTTTCGAAATAATTTGCCGGTTCCAATTTATCGGGGTAAATCATTTTTCCGGTTCCCATCCAATGGATGGTTCCTTCAAAAAGGAGTTCGTTCAGTTCTTTGTATATGAGTTTGACCCATCCGAAATCTCCGGGCGCTTTGTATTCGTTTACAATTGTGAAACCATTTGTTTGTTTCGAGAAATTGAACTCTGTTCCCCCCTCAAATTTATTTGTGGTATAATCTACCTGAAGCAATAATACGTGATTAACGGCTTTTTTATCGGTCTCGTTGGGCGAATTCATTTCACTTGAATCGCAGCCGATCAGCGTAATCGCCATGAATAAAAGAAGATGTTTTGCTTTCATGTTGGGCTGTATTGAATGGGATGATATAAACTATATATATTTGATGGAATTTCGCATAAAACGCTGCATAAAGTATGGGAAAAAATTGAATAACGACAATTCAATCTGAAAAAAGGATTTAAAATTGATTTTTTATGTATTTTATGTTGTCTATTTAAATATATTTTAAATATATTTGGAGGAAATATAACTGTCAACTTTTTTGTTCCAAAAATACCGAATGAGATCCGGGCTATTTTTACTATTAAAAACACCGTATTTATTCTTGCACGGACAATAACACGTATATCATTGACGAATCCGGATATAATACTGTTTCTTCTGTTAGAGCTGCAATTGAAAGTAGAGATTTTGATAGAAGAATCCCAAGGCTAAGCCGTTAAAGTTTTGTGGCCTTGATTTTTATCGTGAGCACTTGGAAATACCTCTTTTTTCATGTAATTTTGCCCCCATAAATCCAACCTTTAAACAACATTTATCGGTGATAGATCTTACGAAAATTCCTTCTCCCTGTTATGTAATGGAAGAAGAATTGCTTCGCAACAACTTGCAGCTCATCCGCTCGGTAAAAGACCGTGCAGACGTAAATATCATACTGGCTTTCAAAGCATTCGCCGTTTGGAAGTCGTTTCCCATCATTCGAGAATACATCGGGTCTTCCACTGCAAGTTCGGTTAATGAAGCACGACTGGCCTACGAGGAAATGGGAAGTCCGGCTCACACCTATTCTCCATCCTATACCGAAGAAGATTTTCCTCTGTACCTGCAATACAGCAGCCATATTACGTTTAATTCCCTTTCGCAATATCGCCGATTCTATCCGCAAATTGTGGCATCGGGCAAAAAAATAAAATGCGGATTGCGCATTAATCCCGAATTTTCGGTGATTACCAACGAGTTGTACGATCCAAGTGCTCCGGGTTCACGTTTGGGTATTACTGCCGATCAATTGGGAGACAATATTCCCAAAGGCATTACCGGTTTGCATTTGCACAACCTTTGCGAAAACAATTCGTATGCTCTGGAAAAAACCCTTCGGGCAACAGAACAGAAGTTCGGACATCTTTTTCCGCAAATTGAATGGCTGAATCTCGGTGGCGGGCACCTGATGACGCACAAAGATTACGATGTAGAACATTTGATCACGCTGCTACTCGATTTTAAACGCCGCTATCCGCATTTGGAAATTATCATGGAACCGGGCAGTGCATTTGTTTGGGAAACCGGGGTATTGGTTTCAACCGTTACCGATATTGTTGAAAATCACGGCATAAAGACGGCCATGCTCAATGTATCGTTTTCTTGCCACATGCCCGATTGCCTTGAAATGCCTTACAAACCGTTCATTCGTGGAGCCTATCAACAACCTATTTCCGGCAAACCTACCTACCGGTTGGGCGGGAACAGCTGCCTGGCGGGAGATTTCATGGGTGAGTGGTCGTTTGATGAACCGTTGAAAGTGGGCGATCGCATTGTTTTCGAAGACATGATTCACTATACCATTGTGAAGACTACCATGTTCAATGGTGTGGCACATCCTTCCATCGGTTTATGGACGAAAGATAACGAATTTGTTCTTTATCGCAAATTTGGGTACGAAGATTATAAAAACCGCATGAGCTGAATTTGAACCCGATTCATCAAATTCTTCATAAAAATGCACCTGCATTTAAACAATATTTGTTTTCGGTGTGTTCAATATATGAGTACTATTCGCTTAAAAAGAGCGGGTATTATACAATAAAAATCATTGCTCATGAGCTGGATAGGATTTATCATTATCGGAGGCGTAGCCGGATGGCTTGCAGGTAATTTAATGAGAGGCGGAGGCTTCGGCCTCATGGTCAACATTATCGTTGGCATTATCGGTGCTGTTATCGGCGGATGGGTCTTTAGTCTTTTAGGTATCTCTACGGGTAATGGTGTTATCGGAAATTTCATTACAGCGCTGGTCGGTGCCGTTTTGTTGCTCTGGATAATTTCTTTGTTCAAAAAGAAACCCTAAAAGAAATCGTCAAAGAAAATCAAAAACAACATGAATAAAATCGGTGCACTCAAGAAAGGTACATCGATTTTTTTATCGCTTGATGCTCATAAAGCTATGGGTCAACTTGAATAAGTCTTATTTATGGAAAATGAGCAAAAAATCAACTTTAAAAATCAGGTTTTTACAAAATTAATTTTCGGCATTTTGAATTTTATAAAGCAAACTCATCTCTGCACGTAACAACCAAACAGCCTAGCGTTGCAAGCACGGAATTTATGTTTCTCTGCGTGATAATTAAAAATTATCATGTAAATTTGCCAAAAACACAACGATGGAAAAAAAGCAGATCGGCATATTGGCCGGGTCCTTCAATCCCATACACATGGGGCATTTGATGATAGCCAATTATATGAAGGAATTTACATACCTCGACGAAGTGTGGTTTGTGGTATCGCCCCGTAATCCGCTGAAGGATGCCGAAAATCTGCTGAACGACGAATTGCGGCTAAAAATGACAAAGATGGCCGTTGACGATTACGCAGGGATGAAAGTCAACGATATCGAATTTCACATGCCTCGCCCCTCCTACACCATCGATACGATGACCAAATTGACGCACGACAATCCCGATAAGGAATTTATCCTGATTATCGGTGGCGACAATTGGAACGATTTGCCTCGATGGAAAGACTACAAACGCCTGCAGCGCGAATTTAAGATGCTGATATATCCCCGCATGGGGTTTGAGGTACATATTCCGGAGGAACTCTGCGAGAATATCCGTTTTGTAGAAGCACCGGTTGTGGAAATTTCGTCCACCTTCATTCGAAACAGCCTGAAAGAAGGGAAAAATGTTCGTGCATTTGTTCCTTCCCGCGTGTACGATTTCATCGAAAAAAACGCTTTCTATAGCCTATAATACACCTTTTATTTCTTCAAGTCAAGTTTCAACTATTTTGCATCACCCACTTTCAGGAAGCGAATTACTGTTTTTTCGGTCATAAACGTCTATCCATTTAATTTAAATCTATATTCCGGAAAAAGAAATAGAAACATCGATTCTCTTGCATCTGCAAAAGCAATCCTTTGCAGATTATCTCAACGACTTACCAACAAATTCCAATAGAAATATTTTTATCCTAAAGCAACGTCCAGCACCATCATTACGGCAAATCCCAAAAGGGCGCCGATGGTAGAGAAATCCGTTTCGTTTCCCGTTTGAGATTCGGGTATCAACTCTTCCACAACCACAAAAATCATGGCTCCTGCAGCAAAAGAAAGAGCATAGGGCAACAAGGGAGTAATGGCGGTGACCAAGAAAGCACCTATAACGGCGCTGATGGGTTCAACCACGCCGGAAAGTTGTCCGAAAGTAAAAGCCTTGTACCGCGAAAATCCTTCACGGCGAAGTGGTATCGATACGGCCGCCCCTTCGGGGAAATTTTGCAAACCTATGCCGACGGCAAGCGTCACGGCACCTGCAAGGGTCCCCAAATCGGGATTATTGCCCAATGCTCCGAATGCTACACCCACTGCCAGTCCCTCGGGAATATTGTGAAGCGTGATGGCAAGGACAAGCAAAACGCTTCGTTGCCATGAAGTCTTTACGCCTTCCGCTTTATCGATCGATAACCCCATATGCAAGTGGGGTAAAATGCGATCGACCAAAAACAGAAAAGCTCCACCCGACAGAAAACCGATAAGGGCAGGCAGCCAAGGGTCGGACAGGGTTGTTTTGCTCATTTCAATTGCCGGGTCCAACAACGACCAAAAGCTGGCAGCAATCATCACTCCGGCTGCAAAACCCAACATCGAGTTCAAAACCTTCTTGTTAATCGATTTGAAAAAGAAAACCATCGCGGCGCCCAATGCGGTAACAAACCAGGTAAACAACGTAGCAATCAATGCCAATAATACCGGATTATAGACTAAAAGTTCTTTCATTGTTGAACACTTTTTGCGTTGTTCACTTCTTCGGTGTCGTATTTGATTTTATCCAAAAGAAAGGGAAGAATATCCATATTTACCCCGGCTTCTTGCAGTTCGCCTTCATCTTCTTTGAGCATGGCTCTGAAAGTCGAAAAATTTCCTGTAATTTTCAATGATTCTTCATAAAGCTCCACTGCCTTCACCATATTCCCGAGACAAAGTTCCACATGCCCGGCATTGAGATAATCGTGTGCATTGCACTTTTGGGACAATATCCTGTCGTAATACTTTTGTGCAATATCAAATTTTCTTGACAAAAATGCACACCATGCAATAGAACGCCATGCACGGGTATTGCTGCTGTCTAACAGTTCCACCTTGAAATAATAATTAAGGGCAGTATCGTAATCCTTCAATTCCAGATAACAGTGACCGATGTTGAGCTGAATATTCAGGTCATCGGGTTTCAACTGCTCCAGTCGTCGGTAATATTGCAAAGCATCGGACGGTTTTTTAAGCAACCGGTAACACTGGGCAATGCGGCGCAACACCCATGTATTATTTTCTTCGATGAGTTCGGCATGCAAATAGGCATCGAGCGCTTCACGCACATTGCCAAGCATCTGTCGGCAGTAGCCTATCTTTTGCCAAACTTCACCATTCGGCTTGCTTATTTTCGAAAGTGTGGTATACGAATCCAGCGCTTCTTCGAAATGGTTTTTTTCGAAATAATACAAAGCGATACGCTGCAGGTTTTCGGGCACCAACGTGATGGGATGAAACGGTTTGATGCGATGATAGTTGAGCGGTAAAGCAAAAATATCGATAAAATCGCTCCGTCGGGGAAAAACTTTAAAAAAACGATACAGATCCTGAATATACTGTCGGCAAATGGTCTCTTCCTTCTGATAAGGTTTCAGCAGAAATTCCTCTTCTTGCATATTTTTAACTTCTTCGCCTTCGGCAGTAAGCTGCGAAATCATCATTTTACGGTATCGCTCCGGCATAATCATAATGCTGAAGCAGAAGGAATACTTGTCGGAATTGCAAATATGTGGCGACTCGGTGATGGATTCTAACAACGATTTCCCTTCTTCTTTATCGCTGAAAAGCTGTTGCAATTGCGAATGTCGAGAATCGAACGGCAAGAACCAGTTGCTCATTTCGTAGAAAAAGGGATAGGATTTCAGGGATGAAAAAGTGAAATGAAACACATCGGCTCCCTCAAGCTGCATATTCGAAAATTCCTGCAGTTTGTCGGTCAATCCTGTCTCGTCCAAAATCTGTTGCCACTCGGGATTCTTGTCTTCCATGCTGCTCTCGCCCATCCATTCGTCGAGATTAATTTTTTTACCGATGATGGGAGTCAACTTCATCATTTGAGGCAAAATTTCTTCGGTAAGCTTCTTGGTTATTTTTTCGGTATCCTGTGCTTGAATAAATCGAAGAATGGCATAGATCAACCTGCGGGTAAAAACGGGATCGTCCGATAGGAGCTTCAGCCGGTCGGTACATTCGGGATAGAGTTCCCATCGCGATTCGTAGGTTTGAAAAATGGGAATTATACCCACAACAGCGCGGATGGCTATTTCGGGGTGCTCGCACTTACACGTATCCAGCAGAAATTCGATCTTTTTCCCGTCAAAGCGCTGCAATATATTGAGCGTAAGAGCAGAAACAACCATGCATTTATCGTTCACGGGAATAATTTCGTCTTCCATGAATCGCCGATAAGAACTCATCATATCGTCATTAGCGCGCGGAGAAACAAAGACGGAATAGAACAAATCTTCCACCGTTTGTTCGTGTGCCTGCATATTCAGCTTGAGACGCACCTCTTTTTCGTTGCCATCTTCCAGCAAATCGATAAACGAAAAAGTGTCCATCTGCTTGCCGATGATTTCGCGATACTGATCCATCGAAACAGCTCCCCGCAACAGGGTTAGTCGCGCTTTCTCGAAAAACAATGTGGAACTGCTTTGCAAACAAAGGTTTTCGGCTGCATCTTGCGCTAACATGTAGGCCCGCCGCAACAATTGATTGTAAATGTTGCGTTGTTGAGGGTCTTTGTTCCCTTTGATGAAATAATGAATCATATACCGATAGTTATTCTCCAACTCGGTCAGATCTTCCGAAAGAGCCCAGTTTTTCTGATCTTTCAAGAATAACCGGATGTGGTCGAAAGCATCTTTCAACTGTCGTTGTTCGATATACGAATAAATTGCCTTTAAGGTGTCTTGTATTTCTTTATGTGTCATAACTCATTCATTTGTTACGGGTTTAACAATAAGCGTAGAGGGTAGCGAATGTGCCCAAGAAACAGCCGACGACGTCAGCTTTTCCCATCCTTCAGCTCCTATCAGAACCAGATCTTGTTCTGCAATGTAATCGTTGCCGATTTTTTTGTCGTTATTCCACAATGCCAATCTCCCTTCGCTTTTTTTGTAAAGATACTGATAAAGCTTCTTCATTTCAGGCTCGGATTCAATGATGCCGATGGCGTCCCAAATCATCACGGAAACCTTTTCATGAACAATCAGCCTATTAATAAACAAAAAAACATACACATCGGTTTGGTCAACAATAGGGACAAAAATGCGATTGAGCTGTCGAAAACCATGATTAACAAAAATTGCCGTTGTGAGGTCGCCGGCTACCGAATTTTCTAATCTTGGATAACCTTCTTTCCAAAAAGTGGGAAAAGCCTCATGCTCAACACCTATAAGCAGCAAATTGCATGGATATTTTTCTTTTATCTCAACAATGTCGGCAACATGATCGGTCGAAACCTTTACAAAAATGCGAATCAAAAGCTGCTCCTTTTCGTATAATTCGATAATGTCGCTATAAAAATCGTTTTTGTAATATTCGATATCGCCGATTTCGGCAGCCTTGTTTTCATCGATAAAATGGAGGACTGTCAACGTAGACCGGGAGGTTTGCGATTTAAGGAAGTCTAAAGCCATTTTGCATAAAAATTTTCCGGTATCGGGATCGATAAAGCTAATCAACGCATTAACCGGTATTTTATAATCAAGATCTTCATTTATCATTTTCAAAAAGGCGTTTATCGTCTCCATATCGAAATCGTTTTTAGCCGTTAATATAAAAATCTTAAAGTTGAAAATCACTAAGCTATATCACAGGCATGGAAACCTGAGCATAGATATCTTCGACGTCTTCTTTTGTGATTTTCTCGAAATCTTCTTCCCTCACGGTAATGATAAGTCCCGCCATATCGAGTGCACCCGGACTAATCAGCAATTGTTCTTTTCCTTCCAAATAATATTGGCGGGGACGATGCGCTTTGCGAGGAAAAACATGCAAAACATACTTGTCATCTTCAACATAGGCAATCACATTCATCATGGGTTCATCTTCCCGGGGTTGACAATGATGGAGATATCGATACACATCTTCAAACCGGTCTTCCGCTTCATTGAGCGATTTACTTTCGATGATGAGGCACGACCGAAGTTGATTATCTTCCGACTGCAAGATAGGCATTTTCAATCCTGCCTGCAAATGGAAATGATCCGGAGCAGAAGCGCCACATTTAGGTCCGTTGTAAAAGACAACATAATCGGGGAGCGACTCAGCCAGTACAAGCATATCTCCGATTTTTTTATGAATGCGCTGCGCAACATGCGAATGAAACGGAATGGTGAGATGATTGTGAAGTATGGGATAGGGATTGGCAAGAATCAGGTATTTATCAAGGAAAGGAATTCCTTTTTGTTCTTTCGGACGATTCTTAGGGCACAAAAAACAAGGTCGCTTCTCGATAGCTTCCTTATCGATTTTTGCCGATGTGGACACCATGCGTGCCGGATTAAATTGAACTTTTACGAAAATATCCCTACTCCACACCAAATCTCTAACTTTTACGTTATCCAATTGTTTTATGGCTTCATCCAATAATTGCCACTCTTTGCGTTGGGACAAAAACAGCTCATCAATCGTTTGCTGAAGATTCATTGCATTTTATTTATTATTCGAGCAAAGGTAAGGATAATTTTTAATAACATGATTTAACTACTTCCTCAAAAATGACGTTAAGAATAGAGCAAAATAGGCATAACCTCAAAATCGACTCATAAACAGGGTAAAAATTTTGCACTACACCAAAATTGGGATTGCCCGTTTTTTCTCTTTTTATTACCTTTGAAACTTCAAATTCGATACAATGGAACTGCAATTGAACGATCATAACAAAAAAGAATATCCGCCCATGCATACGGCCGAGCATATATTGAATCAAACCATGGTCAGAATATTTGGCTGCGCACGCTCGAAAAATACCCATATCGAGCGCAAAAAAAGCAAATGCGATTATTTTCTTTCTCGGCAACCCGACGACGATACGGTAAAAGCCATTGAAGAAGCAGTGAATGCCGTGATCATGAGTGATCTTCCGGTCACGGAAGAGTTTATGCCTATGGATGAAGCGGCAAAAATAGTGGATTTATCCAAATTGCCCGAAGAGGTATCCGAAACCCTGCGAATTATACGCATCGGCGATTATGACGTATGTGCCTGTATCGGGGAGCATGTAAAACATACTTCGGAAATAGGACGTTTTGAAATCATCAGTCACGATTATGAAAACGGACGTTGGCGCGTAAGGTTCAAATTAAAAGAAAGGTGATGAAAAAAATCGTCAGGCTGCTCAAGAAAATCGTCCTGTGGTTTTTTATTCTGTCCATAGGAGCAGTGATTGTATTGCGATTTGTTCCCGTTTTTTTTACCCCGTTGATGGGTATTCGCATAGTTGAGCAAATCGTCTCAGGGGAACCGGTGAAATGCTATCACAAATGGGTGCCGTACGATAAAATTTCGGATCATCTTAAACGGGCAGTAATTGCTTCGGAGGATCAGCGTTTTTTTCAGCATAACGGCTTCGACCGGGTAGAAATAGAGAAAGCGATGAAAGAAAACAAAAAGCGCCGGCGTCCCCGAGGAGCCAGCACCATCAGTCAGCAAACGGCGAAAAATGTTTTTCTTTGGCCGCAGTCTTCATGGGTTCGCAAAGGACTTGAAGCCTATTTCACTGTGCTTATTGAATTCTTTTGGCCGAAGGAGCGCATTTTGGAAGTGTATCTCAACTGTATGGAAACGGGCGACGGCATCTATGGTGCCGAAGCAGTTGCCAATCGTCATTTTAATACTACCGCTTCAAAACTCACCGCAGCACAATCGGCTCTCATTGCTGCCACACTACCCAACCCGCGTCGGTTCAGTTCAAAAAATCCGTCGCCTTATATCCTGAGGCGTCAACAGCAAATTTTGCAGCAAATGCAAAACATCCAACTACCAAAGAAAAAGTAAATCATTCACCGTCGAGCACTTCCCAAAAACTGGCAGGGAGCCACACGTTTTCCATTTTTGCCGCTTCGGCAAACAAGGGAGCAATTTCTTTATCTTTAAAACCGGCAATGCCGCAACCAATACGGGTTACCAAAAATTTCAATTCGGGATGTGCCTTGGCAAAGGCAATAAATTCATCAACGTAAGGCTTTATATCTTTTACGCCGCCATGCATGGTAGGGATACCGTAGGATTGTCCTTGTAAACCAACCCCCTGCCCCATAATGGCTCCGAAATTTTTTAAAGCGTCAAGGGCTGCCCCTCCTCCGTGATGCCCCTGAATGTTACTGCCAAAAACAAATATTTCGTTGCCGTTGAGATGCGTAACATAATTGGGCGTAACGCGATGCTTGTGTTCCGGTTTCATAACTATAGGTATTTTTAATATTAAACAAATCTTTTATTCTTTGATATGAGGTTTGAACATATCTTCAGCAGTTATACCGCATTCTTTCATCATCCGGATGCAATATTCCAGCTTACCGAAATCGGAATCTATATTATTCGTTCCGAAGGTGAACTTTATTCCGGCCGCTTTTGCTTTTTCAATGAATGCTTTATGTGGAATCCGATAACGATTATTTATTTCCAATGCCTTTCCGTGTTCTACCATAGCATCAAGCACCCGATTCATGCGTTCTTCTGTCCAAAACTCATCGTATCGGTCATTCATTTGATCGGGCAAAAATAAAGGATTAACATATACGTTCATAGGTTCTTTCATTACTTCACAGATTTTCTGCACTATAAAATCCATATATTGCTGCTCATTTTCAATCCACACTTCTTCGGGAATCCACAAACGAGTGCGCCGACCTTTATTATCGGTGAAAGTCATGGCATCGGTAAACACGAAATCGAACTTATCGCGTACTTCTTTTGAAAAAGTACTCGACCATTCGCGACCTTCTCCTTGCATAGCCTGAACAAAAGGCCAACCTTTCATGCTATCAAGATAAGCCATAACCTGTTCGTTGGTTGTAATGGGAAATCCGATACCGCAGTTGGGAGCCAACGCATAATTGATGCCATATTTACGCGACTGCTCTGCCGCAAGTTCACGCGTTAACTCTCCCTTCAGATGCACATGATAATCGAGCACAGGAAAATCGGACTGATGCAGGCGGATAATTTCGTCAGTAGTTTCATCAACAGCATTCTCTCGTTGTTGTCGAGCAATGTCAAGCCCCGAAATGTCAAGAGGGGTAATCGTAATGGTTTTAAATTCGAGGAAACCTCCTCCTCCTGTATTTTTTATATAAATATTCCCATGAGAAAGCAATTGGCCGGCATGTTCGGGAGAACGATACGGAGCTACCGGTTCGGTGTATTCCACTACCGGATAATCATTCAGTTTAACAGTAATGGATTTCCCTTCCACACGAATCGTCATGTCAAACCACTCGTCATTTTTGACTACCGATTTTGTAAGGTTGCGAACTCCGAGCAAACTCCCCGTTTTTGTCCACCATCGCGAACTTTGCAAATCGTTGTTCAATGCTATCTGATAACCACCCTTGCCGGTTTTGTCGGTATGAAAAGCAACAAATCCTTTTCCGTTGTTTACCATACGGGCAGAAAGTTGCAACTCGAAATCTTTAAAATTGCCTTTCTTAAGGATGAGGGATGCATTATCATCCAACGCAACAATTCCATTTTCGACTTTCACGCTGCCTTGGGTATTCCATAAATCAAGATCTTCACCGTTAAATAACGAACGAACGGTTTTATTTTCTGTACATGCACTCATTACAATGAGGCAAGAGAAAAAAACAGCGAAAAAATATTTTTTACGCATAGGAAATTAGAATTAGCGGATTAAACCGGAACTCAAAAATAAAAAAATTGCTTTTACAAAGCAAGTAATTGAAAATTTTGAAACGAAAATACGAAAATATTAGAAAACATACACCAGTTCCACGGTAAATTTATCCGCATCCATTTCCTCGGATTGGTGCATAAAATCGAGTTGATTTTTAATAAAATACCATTCATAATTGATGCGCAACAACGAGCCGTTTGCGTTGGGAGTGAGTCCGAAACCCAGTCCCAGCGTCAGTCGGTTGACGTCGAAACCGGAATCGCCGTTGTTTTGATCAATAGCATCCCAACGGGCTGCAGGAATAATATTTTTAAACATACCTCCTTTTATGGGTGTCCAATAAGCCCCTTGAATGTAGGCAGAAAACAAATCTTTGTTGGCCACCTTGTCGTCTCTTTTCATGGCTTCGGTCTCCACTTTCCAATTGTCGCCCTCATAACGAAAATCGGCACCATAAAGAAAATAATGAATTTCTTCGCTTTGTGGATAGTCATACAGTTTAAAAGTCGTGCGAAATCCTTTCATACCCCCTAAACTCAGTCGGGCAGCACAGGATAGTTTATCGGTCCAAACCGGATTATTAATGGTATTGCCGTTATATACCCCCAATTCTATTCCGGCAGGAATTGTTGCCAAACGGAAACTATATTTTGCAAGTAATCCGATATCGCGCGTGCCTACATAATATTTTCCCAAGAAGCTGCGATTGGCAAACATCATGGTCCCCGGATTGATAATATAGGAATTGAAAAGGGGAATGCTCGTTTGTCCGAGGGTAAACGAAAGGCCTTCGTATGGGGTGAGTGTGCCACTGAGGTCGAGTACCTCAAATTTGCCTTCTTTACTCAATTCCACCTGTGCCCGGTAATCGGCCATCGGCGTAATTTTCCCGGATAGTCCCAGTCGGGAATTTCGTACCGAAAATCGTGAATTGCCCGTTTCGGGTGCATATTCGAATTTGGTTTTCAAATTCCCGTCAAATTTAAAAGTCGGATAGCGGACAGCATCGCTTTGCTGCGACAAGAGTGCCGATGAAGAGGCTATGAATAAAACAAATAAGATGAATAAACGAACTGAAAAAATAGGTTTCATAGTCTGTACATGTAATTATACGTGTATAGGTTAAGTAGAGAAAAAATATAACTATATGAAAAAACTGTACGCTTGGCTTGCAACTTCACTCGCAATCGGGGGAACATTTTCTTCTCCATTCTTCCTGCTCGAGCATTTTCTGCTTAAACCCGATTCCCCAGCGATAGCCGCCGATCCGGCCGTCGGAACGGATCACCCGATGGCAAGGAATAAGGTATGCCACAGGATTCTTGCCGATGGCAGAAGCAACGGCGCGCCACGCTGTCGGTTTACCAATGGCGGCAGCAATTTGACGGTATGAGCGAAGCTCTCCCGAAGGTATATGAAGTAACGATTTCCAAACGGCCATTTGAAAATCGGTGCCCCCGATATGCAATGGCGGCGGTTTCACAGAAGGTTCTCCACTGTTTATCAGCGTTTTTGCCGAGAATTGAAATGCATCGGATTGATTTTTGACAACAGCTCCGGGATATCGTTTTTTCAACTCCGGTAATGTCATCTCCTCTTCTCCAAAAGCCAAAAAACAAATTCCCTTTGAAGTAGAAGCAATGAGTGCAGAACCGAAATGTGTTTGATAAAACGCATATCGGATAACACTACAATCTTCTTCCCTATCTGATATTCGTATTATCTCCACCCTGCTCTGTCGCGTTAAAAAGGATGATCCCCTTGCCTTCCAACAGCTTATATTTCAGCTTCTTTCCCTTCGGCAAAAAATTGTTCAAAACCGGCGGAGTACGTCGTTGCCATTGTCCCGTCGGGTTGAGCATAAATAAAATAGTAAAACAAACCCGGGACTTTTTTAGCAATTTCTTTCGATTTTTCCATTCCTGATGCCATAAAGGCCGTGGCGTAGGCATCGGCAGTCATGCAATCGTCGGCAATAACAGTCGCACTCAGAATGTCCTGTTCAGAAGGATACCCGGTCTGAGGATCAATGGTATGCGCATATTTTTTGCCGTCTTTAACGTAATAGTTGCGGTAATTGCCCGACGTAGCCACACATTGATCGCAAATGGAGAGAATAGTTTGCAATTCGTGATGCAAGCCGGTACTGTCATCCATAGGCTTGTCGATCCCTATGCGCCAGCATACTCCTTTATCGTTTTTGCCGTGCATAGCAATTTCGCCGCCAATCTCAATCATATAATCTTCCACACCGTAACTCCTAAGCAAATCAGCCACCACATCACAGGCATAGCCTTTGGCAATTGCCGAGGCATCGAGTTGAACACGCGGATCGGCTTTCACGATCTTTCCGTTTTCCAACCTTACTTTTTCATAACCGACAACCTGTTTCAGACTATCAATAAGTTCGGGAGTTATATTGTCGCTATTCTTAAATCCGAAACCCCAGGCATTAACGAGAGGTGCAACGGTAATATCGAATTTGCCGTCGGTAATGCGCGATACTTCCATGGCCTTATTAAACACGGCAACGAAAAACGAATCGGGTTGTACCGGCTCATTCCGGTTGATCTTCGAAATAATGGAATGCTCGTTGAAAGGATTCAACGAATCATCGAATTTATGCAATTCGTCCATAATTTCGTCGTATAACGACCGATCATAGGCATACTTGACATGAAAACTCGTATGAAAAATCTCGCCATATTCCTGAAGATAGGTATAATGGGCTTTATTCCGATTTTTCTTCCCTGTCTGATTGCACCCCGAAAGCACAAGAACCAAACAGCATAAAATCGGTATCGTTATCTTGTTTTTTGCATTCATATTAACTTTCAATATATTCATAAGCTCCAACCGCCTATCTCACACCCATTCCGCAATCTCTTCAAGCGGTTTGCGTTTGCTATGGCGTGGATCGGCTTCATAATTATCCGCAGGATAACCCAACGGCAGAAGAACAATGGGTTCGAATTCCTCGCTCAAATGCAACGCTTCTTTCACTTTCAGCGGATCGAAGTTGCATACCCAACACGTTCCCAATCCAAGATCGGTGGCTTTCAGCACGATATGTTCCACGGCGATGGCAATATCGATGTCGCAATGATCTTTCCCGTCAGCGGGGCGTTTCCACGAACGACTATGATCGCCGCACGCCACTATGTAGACCTGGGCACCGGCAAACCATTCACGGGAATAGCTTTCCCGAATTGCCTTTTTCGCCTCTTCAGAAGTACATACATAAAATTTCCACGGCTGAAAATTTACGGCCGATGGAGCCAACCGGGCGCTTTCGAGCAATTGCAAAATCGCTTCTTTATCGACAGGCTTTTCACTGAATTTCCTGATCGATTTTCGCTTACGTATTACTTCATCGAAATTCATTATTCACTTGCTAATTAAATAGTTAAAAAAATAGGCGCATACTAGAATTCTTCTTCTATCCGGTAATAATTTCTTTCGGGAGAATTTCGCGAAATAAGTTCGCCTAAGAATCCTCCCAGAAAAAGCATCGTACCAAGAATCATCATGGTTAGGGAAATATAAAAATAGGGCGACTCGGTTACCAACCGGTACGGATTACCATGATGCATGTCGTATAGTTTTGTAGCGCCGACTGCAATCACGGCAACGAAACCGATGAAAAACATCAGGGTACCCAACACGCCAAAAAAATGCATGGGCTTTTTGCCAAAACGGTTCAAAAACCACAAGGTCATCAAATCGAGATAGCCGTTAAAAAAACGACTCACTCCGAACTTGCTTTTGCCGTATTTCCGGGGCTGATGATGCACCGGTTTTTCGGCGATTTTGGTAAAACCGGCACTTTTGGCCAAAATGGGAATATAACGGTGCATCTCGTTATACAGTTCGATATTTTTTACGACATCCTTTCGATAGGCTTTGAGTCCGCAATTGAAATCGTGCAACTTAATACCCGATACACATCGGGCCGTTGCATTGAAAAGTTTGGATGGCAAATTCTTGGTCAATAGGGCATCGTAACGTTTTTTCTTCCATCCCGACACCAAATCATACCCCTCCTCCTTAATCATCCGATACAATTCGGGAATCTCTTCCGGACTATCCTGCAAATCGGCATCCATCGTAATCACCACATCCCCTTCGGCTTTTTGAAAGGCGCATTGCAATGCCGGCGATTTTCCGTAATTGCGCCGAAACTTTATCGCATGTACCTGTTCCGATGTAGCTTTTAATTCGGTAACAATATTCCATGAACCATCGGTACTCCCATCGTCCACAAAAATAATTTCATACGAATAACCGTTTTCGTCCATCACGCGTTTAATCCATTGGTATAACTCGCGCAACGATTCTTCCTCATTGTAAAAAGGTATTATAACCGAAATATCCATAATTACTCTCCAGACTGACGATTGTCGTTTTTAAACGTAAAACGGTTGGCAAGGGGAACAAGAAACAACGAAAGCAAAAACCCTATCAGCAGATTTCCTATAATCATTCCCAAAGTATAGGAAAAAGGCGTAGGCACAGGCTGTTGCTTCAGCTTACTGATCAGATTTTGGTCGGCCGACATATTTTCGATCATTTCAAGGGTATGTTCATAAGTTCGCGAGAGATATACCGGATCGAGCCATATAATATGCACAATCACAACGATTGCTTCCAAAAGCGAAGCAAAGAAAAAAAGCATCATCGAAAACCGGATACCGTGCCACATACTGATCTTGTCTTGCTCGACTACAAAATTTTTGTATCTGACCAAAAAAAAGAACAACAACAAAGGAGTTCCGATACTTAACAAGGTATTGATATATCCAAAAAAAGGATAACTGGTTGCCGCTATCACAAAAAAATATTTGATTACCCAGAATACTCCGACTACCAACCCACCATTCATCGCGTAATTAACCAACTGACTTTTATTTTCAGGCATATGTTTTGTATTTTTAAAATACAAAAGTAATCAAAATATTTTTTTACAGCTATTTTACGGGGGTCGGCGTAATCGATTGGGCTTTTTCCTTCACTTTATCCATGTTGAACAACAAGACGATAAGTCCTCCTATCCATACAAAAATCTTGACTTCTGTTGGATGAGGAAAAAACAAACACAAGACCAAACACAGAGCGATAATCCCCGTGGGACCCCATACGCCATATTCTTTTCTGATAAAGCCCAACACAACAATTGCGGTAATGGCTAAAGCAATCAAAAACTCCATGGGGATGAAAAAAATGTACATCCCCATGAGCACCGATGCAGCCCGACCTCCCTTGAAATGATAATAGACCGGAAGTCCGTGTCCCAAAACAGCACCCACTGCCAAACATCCCAAAGCAATGTTGGAAAGGTGAAAATAATGTGAAGCTATCAGCATAGGACCCAATGCTTTTATTGCATCTAAAAGTCCGGCAACGACTCCCCAGAATTTGCTTACGTTTCTGAAAACATTGTAAGCACCCGGATTGCCGTTTCCCAACTCACGAATATTGACGTTTTTTACCCATCGGGTAATCACATGGGCAAACAAAATCGAACCGATCAAATAACCGATAACAAGACAGAGCAAGGAGAAAAGAATCTCATTCATATTCATCTGTTTTTCTATAGAAGTATGGATATACCATATGCGCCGGGACCGCAATATACGGCATCCACAAGGCCGGGTTTCCCTATAACAAAATCGTCACAAGGAAGAGCTTTGACTTTTTCTATCAGCTCTTCAGCAACATCTTTGTTTTTTTCGCCGTATCCGCTCACAGAAATGGCTCGTTTGATTTTCGATGCCGATTTTTCTTTCATTTTCGCTTTTATCAACTCAATAACCTGGTTATTTACCTGTTTAAAGGTTCTTCCTTTTCCTAAAGAAGAAACAATACCTTCCGGGTCTTCACCCATCAGGCCGATTATGGGGATGATATGTAACAAGCTGCCCATCAGCGACTGAGCTCTTCCAATTCTGCCGCCTTTGTATAGATAGTTTAAATCAGGGAAAATGTAATAACTAAAGGTATTTTCAACTACTTGTTGGCATAATTTTTCGATTTCTTCTATACTCAAATCATCGTTGCTTTTAATGATATCGATGATACCCAAAAGCACATTTCCCACACCCACTACGGCTTGCCTGCTATCGACATTGATAATGGGGATAACATTTTCAAACTGCTTTCGAACGTTTTCGGCCACTTTCCAAGTAGCACTCGATAAGCCGCTGCTCATTACCACATGAATGATGAGGTCGTAATTTCGATAATTTCTTTCAACAGCTTCAACAATATCATTTTGTGGTAAAGTGGATGATTTTGCCACAATATTTTCTTTTTCAAATTTGGATATCAACCAATTCGCATTGTATTCATCACTCTCGCGATATTCTTTTCCTTCTACCAGCACAGGAAATTTGATAATCTCGAGATCTTCGTAATCGATCTGATCTCTCGAAAGACCTAAATTATCGCCCACAATGATAAAAATTTTCTTTTTCATATGCTTTTGTTTTTATTCAAAGGTTATATAATAGTTGTAATTGTACTGGCCTCCATAATATTCTTCAAAATCGATATCGGGGAACTCCTTTTTAAGGCGATCGACCAAGCCGTTCTCCTTACGTGAAGGTAGTCCTTTGTATAAAGTAACCAGACTGCAATCGTTTGCCAATTGATGGATAGCCTCAATAACAAGCTTTTCCATGTTGGGATTCGAAAGAATGATTTTCTTTTTATACACCGCAAAATAGTCGTTTTTCTTCACAGGCATTCCGTTATCGGCAAGTACTTCGCGATTTGCACGTGCTATACCGCAGAAAGGTATGGTATTGATGCTCTTCATGGCTTCTTCAAACATAGTCATGATGTCATAATCTTTCGAAATACCCATCATCATGCCGATTAAGTCGACAGGATTATCCGATTCGACAATATAGACATTCGATTTGCAAAGCGAGACCGCATATTTCAATGCCATAAGAATATCGCCATCGTCGGCAGCGGCAATAATATTTTTGGCTTGCAAATTGTCGAGCCCCTTGGCCAATTGATCAACCGAAGGCTTATTCTTTCCGTAACACAATATATCGTCGGCCCCTAATTTTTGAAGTATTTCGGCAAAACCTTTTCCCGAGACAATACAAAATATGCTTTTATCACGTGTGTAATCGATAACATCGTCACTGATAAAGTTCCGATGCTGTTTTTTCATATCGTCAACCTTTGTAAAAATCAATTCACCATAGGGTTTAACCCTATCAAAAATATCATCGGGTTTGTTGGTATGAATATGTACTTTGAATTTATTGCCGGCCTGAATGACAATGAGACTGTCTCCCAAGGCAGAAATCATTTCCCGTAGCTGTTCTTTGGAAGTAATTTTGTCAGATTCCAAAACAAATTCCGTACAGTATTTTTGCTTGATGTCCGGATTCCAAAGATTGTCTATTTCTTCGAGTTCATTGATAATTCTTTTCTGAAGCGTTTTTTTGCCGTTAACATGATTATTGACCGATAAATTGGTGGTTACTTTTCTCACATTCTGCAAAATTTCCTGCAACCGTGTGTTCTGGATTCTCGAAAAATCAATATTGGAGATCAGATGAGCAAAAGGCGTTTTTCTAAATTTGGATAATCGCATCCGAATATGTTTACGGGTTGCTTTACCAATTTTCAGTAAAGTAGGAACCGATAAACCATTTGCACCAAAACCGTTATGCTGTAATTCTCTATTTATTCCCTGAATAAAAAAAACAAATCCGGCGCCGCCGGAATCAATAACGCCGGCTTGTTTCAATACGGGAAGCATTTCCGGCGTTTTATTCAGTACCTCTTTCAGGTAAGGAATGGTTTTGCTGATAATAACAATAGGATCATCTTCCTCTTCCATCAACTCGGCATATTTTTCTTTCAACGCCCGCATCAAGGTAAGCATGGTGCCTTCACGTGGATTTTCTGTACCCTCATACGCATTTCGATACCCATTTTCAATGGCTCTATATACATTTTCCTTCGAAAAATCGTTATTTTGAACAATTTCGGCAAAACCTTGCATAAACAGAGACAAGATGACTCCAGAACATCCTCTGCTGTTTAAAAGCATTTGTTCGGCAAAATTTTTCAAATACTCACCGGGCAACATGGTTTGATTTTCAAAATTTTTCATGTTGGCCATTGCTCCTTGAAGCGTCAGTACCATGTTTAAACCGGTATCTCCGTCGGGAACAGGAAAAACATTCAAGCTGTTTAAATATTCCTTGTGCTTGTTCAAGTATCTGTGGATATTTTCTATCCGCTCATTAATCTCGTTTACGTCTATTTCGGTAGCCATGATTAGGATAAATGAATTAAATTTCGTTTAATGTGTTCTCAAAAACGATGCCAAGTATTTATCTTCAGGTAATTTCAACTCATTAAATCGACGAAATCCTCGATATTTTTCTTCACAAAACAGGCAATGCAAGCCGTTTCCTCTTCTTCAATCAAAAAATAGGCTTCTTCCAAATCGTCAAATTCCTCGAAATCGACATACATGGACATAAATTCGTCATCAGTGGTTTCACGTTCGAGTTCCGCTTGATGAGCATGATAAATTGCTGCTGCTTTATAAATGATTTTTGCGGTTTCAACAGCTCCAAACAGCTTTAAAGCTTTTGCTGTGGGATTATCGAAAACATACCCACCGTAACCATTCTGGATCAATTGCACAAAACCTCCCTGGTTAACCTCCTCTTGAAAAAAACGATAAGCCAATAAAGCATGCTGATAACCGCTGAGCTTCTCCATGTTTTCTGCACTAAGGTCGTTGTTGACACAATCGAGATACGTATCTGTAAGTACCTTCAGAAATTCGTCCATTCCCTGAGTATAAGCTGCAGCCAATATATCTTCACGTATTTGTATCATTGTGGAATAGATTTCATTATTGTTTCACAAATGTAGTAACTTTTTTTAAAACAAACCGACATCATCTTTTTTATAAAACAAAAATAGTAACTTTGCGCCGAAATAATCGTGAAACAAGCATACGAAAATGAAAGTAAAACCTTTTAAAGGGATACGCCCTCCAAAATCGTTGGTAACGGAAGTAGCATCACGCCCCTACGATGTACTCAATGCTGAAGAAGCCCGCAAAGAAGCAGAAGGAAACGAAAAATCGCTTTACCACATCATTAAACCCGAAATTGACTTTCCTCAAGGAACAGATGAGCACGATCCGCGGGTATACGAAAAAGCCGCTGAAAATTTTCGTAAATTCATGGAAAATGGATGGCTGGTGCAAGATCCGGCCGAAATGTATTATGTATACGCTCAAACGATGAACGGAAAGACCCAATACGGAATTGTAGTAGGAGCTTCGGTGGAAGATTACTTGACAGGGAAAATAAAAAAACACGAACTGACCCGTCGCGACAAGGAAGAAGATCGCATGAAACATGTGCGCATAACCAATGCCAATATGGAGCCGGTATTTTTTGCTTATCCCGACAATCCGGAATTGGAAACCATCGTGAAACGCGTTTCATCTGAGGAACCTGAATACGATTTTGTTTCGGGAGACGGAATCGGACATCATTTTTGGTTGGTTCGCGACAAGAAAGATATCGAAGACATCACCCGCATTTTTGCTTCCATACCCTCCATGTACATTGCCGACGGTCATCATCGTTCTGCTGCAGCAGCGTTGGTAGGTGCAGAAAAAGCAAAAAACAACCCATACCACAGAGGTGATGAAGAATATAATTATTTCATGGCCGTCTGTTTTCCGGCAAGTCAACTCAACATTATCGATTATAATCGACTCGTAAAAGACTTGAACGGTTTAACACCGGAAGAATTCCTGAAAAAGCTGGAAGAAAATTTCGTTATTGAGCCTACCGGTTCAGAAATTCAAAAGCCGAAACATTTACACAATTTTTCTATTTATTTAGATGGTAAATCGTACAGTCTCACAGCCAAACCGCACATCTTGCATGATGAAGATCCGGTGGATCAATTGGATGTGTCGATTACATCGAAATATATACTCGACGATATCCTGGGGATAAAAGATTTGCGTTCCGATAAGCGTATCGAATTTGTTGGCGGTATACGCGGACTTAACGAACTAAAAAAACGGGTAGATAGTGGCGAAATGGCATTGGCAATTGCACTGTATCCGGTTTCCATGAAACAATTGATGGAAATTGCCGACAGTGGCAATATCATGCCTCCCAAAACTACTTGGTTTGAACCAAAACTGCGTTCGGGTCTGGTAATTCATACATTAGATTGAATATTTTTTTCGAACAATCGCTTTTTGTCATTGACCGGATCAGCTATTTTATTAAATTTGTTCCGGATAAAAATTCAATCTATCCATTAATCATAAATTTTTCTACATAAAAACAAATCCTATGACGTATCACGAATTAGACGAAATGGACGAAAAAATCCTAAATCTCATTGCCGACAATGCACGAATCCCCTTTCTTGAAGTAGCACGCGAATGCGGGGTATCGGGTGCCGCTATCCATCAACGCGTACAAAAACTCATCAACCTGGGCATCATTAACGGTTCGGAATTTATTATCGATCCCGAAAAAATCGGCTATGAAACTTGCGCTTATATTGGAATTTTTTTGAATTCGCCGGGCAATCATGAGGCAGTTGTGGAAGAACTTCAGAAAATACCGGAAGTTGTGGAATGTTATTATACCACAGGTGAATACGATTTATTTATTAAAGTATATGCCCGAAACAATCATGATTTACTGAATCTTATTCACGAAAAACTGCAACCGTTGGGTTTAGCCCGATCCGAAACGCTGGTTAGTTTCAAACAAGCTTTCAGGAAAAGACTGCCCATCCATATTGCCGAAGAAAAAGAAAAGGAAAAAGAAAAGGAAAAGGAAAAGGAAAAGGAATGATTTATTGTCGTAGATAAGCAAAAAACATATTAAAATAATAGGGTTTAACTCCGTTCATACCGTTAAATAAATCAAAATCGTTTTCGTTAATCCATGGCTTATTGTATCTTTACTCGGTAAAAATCATTATTCGAAACATAAAATGGGTATTATTCTGAGATTTTTTCTCTCTCTTCTTGCCTTTTATTTTCTGATTCGATTTATCTTCAACCTTTTGATGGGCAAAAGATGGGCATCAGAAAACAAAACATATCGGCAAAAGCAATCACAAAATCAACATAAGATTCAATCGCAAGAAGATCGAATCATTTCGTACCAGAAAAAAAAGTTTGAATCCAGCACTATCGAAGACGTGGAATTCGAAGAAATTAAAGAAAAATAAAAAAACCTCACTGCAACGATAAATTCAAAGAGAATGCAGTGAGGTTTTTTATTTTATTTGAGCTCCACTTCTACTACAAAATCCACATCATCGGGGACTTTATCGAAAGACAATATCACGCCATCGGAAACAGCGGTATATTTTACCGGCTTTTTATCGATGAATACTTTTGCCGATTTTGCCTTTCTGCCGTTTAACGGCAAATATAAAGCCTGATCTTCAAGATTTAATATATGCACATACAATGTGTTGCCTTTTTGTGTGGTAACACCCCAGTGACGTGGAGTCACCATTCCGCCACGCGTACCGTAAATGGTTTCGCCATATTGTTTCAGCCAATTTCCCATAGCTTTGTAACGTTCAACAGCAATCTCGGGAAATTCCCCGTTTGGTCGCGGACCTACATTCAGCAGTAAATTGGCATTGTATCCGGCTGTTTTTACCAAATAATGAATCAGCTCTTTCTCCGATTTGTAATTTAAATCGGTAATGTTATATCCCCACGAATTGTTCATGGTTTCACAGGTTTCGAGCGGAAGAGCCCCCACCGTTTGTTCATCGGCAAAACCGGTAGTATTGTGACCGGGCAGGTCTTTTTCGAAAGTTTGTGCGTCTTCTCCTTCAATGGGCGTCAGATGGTGATTGTTGATGATAAGGCAACCGGGTTGAAGTTTGTGAATATGAGCATAAATCTCGGGCAACCGCCAGTCGAAACCGGGGTTCTGATCTTGATCCCATTGTCCGTCAAACCAAATTGCCCCTATCTCACCATAATTCGTGAGCAATTCGGTTAACTGGTTCAACATGAATTGGTGATAGGTATCCCAACGTCCATGTTCGGTGCGCCCCACTCCACGGCCGGTTCTACCCAACGGATAATAATCGGTGCGCGACCAATCGAGTAACGAATAATAAAAATGCAGTTTGATGCCTTGTTTATGGCATTCATCGGCAAGCTCCTTAAGAATATCCCGTTTAAAAGGAGTAGCATCCACAATATTAAACGGTGACTGTTTGGTCGCAAACATCGAAAAGCCATCGTGATGACGGGAAGTGATGCAGATATATTTGGCTCCTGCTGCTTTAACATCCGACACCCATCGGGCCGCATCAAATTTTGAAGGATAAAAACCTTCGGCGAGTTTGGCATACTCTTTATAGTGAATATTCCTGTTATTCATGATCCACTCGCCATTGGCCATCATACTGTAAATGCCCCAATGAATGAATACGCCGAATTTCATGTCCTGAAATTCTTCCCGATTTTGCAAATTTTCCTTCGCCGGCACATATCCCGGCTGTGCCTTTACACTTGTTACAATTAACAACAAAATAAAAACAAAACGAATAACGTGTTTCATTATACTATTATTTAAAAAAAATGAGTTGATTTAACGGGTATACTTTCCTTCGTACAAAACCCATCTATCCATGCGTTTCCATGAAGTTTATCAGATCGGCAACGCTTTTCTGATCTTCAAAATTAACCTTATGGGTTTTTGTGTATTCCTCGTACAGTTTTTTCTTTTGCTTATAAAATGCTTTGATTTGTCCAAGGGTAAGAAAACTTTTTAATTTTCCTTCCTTTTCTATCCAATAAACCGTATAAGGCTTTACCTTGAAATCGTCGGGAAGCCTAAGATCATAAACTCTTCCATCTGAAATGAGCGAAGAATAACTGTCGGTAGCCGATGTTTCGGAAGTCCCGCCATAAGCTGCCGGTTTCCCCGGAGGGATAACCCGGCATTTATGCTGAGCGAAAAATTTGTAGGAAGAGTCATGAAGCACTTCCAAAAATTTGCCCTCGGTATAGATGAACTTTCTATCTCCAATGAAAACGGTATCTATCTGAGGAACAACGGTTTTCCCGACAGCTAATATGTTGCCGTTGTCATCAAAAACCATTTCTTCCGTAAGCGAATTATAATTCAATCGCGTTTTCAATTCAGTGCCGTTTTTCATCAATACCCTGCCCTCTTGAAATTCGGGAAGCAGATAATGAGACAACGTAACAGTGTTGGTTTGGGCAAGCAAAGAAAAAGATGCCGCAAACAGAAAAAAAGGAATCACGAGGTGTTTCATAGGAAAAAATAGTAAAGTTATTTACGGATAACGCAGGCAAATCAACGAGCACTTCAAAAATACCTTCACGCTGCGAAGTCGCGACGCCTATGATAACAACAATTCGGGATTGAGATTATCTTGTTCGATATCGAGAAAATACTTGTATGTCCCTACTTTCAATTCAGCGCAAGCAGCTTCATCGCAAACGATAATACCTTTAGGATGAAGTTGTATGGCACTTATTGTCCACATCTGCGTGACGGGGCCTTCTACGGCATGACGCAAAGCGCGCGCTTTGTGATGTCCGTTGACAAGAATCAATACCTCTTTTGCGTCCATAACGGTTCCTACTCCTACGGTTAGTGCGAATTTAGGAACTTTATTCACATCGTTATTAAAAAAACGTGAGTTGGCAATAATGGTATCGGTTGTCAACCGTTTTACACGAGTACGCGAACTAAGTGAAGATCCCGGTTCATTGAAAGCAATATGACCGTCAGGACCTATTCCCCCCAAAAACAAGTCGATGCCTCCGGCATTTTTAATCGCATCCTCATACGCCTGACATTCGGCTTCCAGATTCTCGGCATTACCATTGAGAATATGCACGTTCTCCGGCAGAATATCGATGTGGTTGAAAAAATTGTTCCACATAAATGAATGATAACTTTCGGGATGATCCTTGGGTAATCCCACATATTCATCCATATTAAAGGTAATGACGTTTTTAAACGAAATTGTCCCCTTTTGGCACAACTTAATCAATGCACTGTACGTGCCCAGTGGTGATGATCCGGTAGGCAAACCCAATTTGAAGGGTTTTTCCGGTGTAGGATTTGCTTTGATGATTTTGGAAGCAATGTAATTGGCTGCCCATTGAGCTAATCGCTCAGAATCGGGTTGAATAATTAGTCTCATGATTTTATTTTTTATATAAATTAAAAAATTAAGGCTTTTTTGTGGAATAGCAATTTAATCCTGCCGATTTAATTTTTCGGCCATAATTTGCCCCATTCTCCAAGCACTCTCGGCTACATCGGCCTGTAAAGAATGTTTCATGGAAACAGGATCACAAACGACATCAAAATGCATCTCCTCGGCAAATTCCTTAAGATGCTTCAACGAAGCATCGGCCCAACTGAACCCGCCAAAATAGCCAAACAAACGGTTTTTGATGTTCCGATTCCGCAATGCGGAAATCAAACTTTCTATCGCGGGATAAAGCTGATTATTGTATGTTGGCGATCCGATAATCAACCCCCTATACTTAAATATATCGCGAAGAATATCCGATGGGTGGCTTTTAGAAACATGGTGCATGACAATGTTTCTTATACCGTTTTCGGCTGCCGAAGCGGCAATGATTTCGGCAAGTTGTTCCGTATTGCCATACATACTGCCATAGGCAATTACCAGTCCCTTGTCGGCTTCATATTTACTCAGTTTGTCGTATAAATCGATGACTTTTTCTATATTTTCTTTTTCCGTCCAGACAGGGCCGTGTGTAGAACAAAAAACCTCGATATCGATTCCCGATAGTTTCCCTAACGCTGTTTGTACCGGTGAACCATATTTGCCCACAATGTTGGAGTAATACCGAATCATTTCGTCGAAATACCCCTCCGGATCAAGTTGAGAATCCACAACACCGCCGTCAAGTGAACCGTATGATCCAAAAGCATCACCCGAAAAAAGAGTTTTCGACTCCGGCACATAGGTCATCATCGTTTCAGGCCAATGGATCATAGGGGTAAGATAAAACCTCAGGGTATTTTTCCCAAGTTTAACCTCCTCCGCATCTTTTATCGAAAGAATATTTTTCGTGATGCCGTAAAATCCTTTCAACATATCCATTGTACGGTTGTTGCCGATAATGGTGATATCGGGATATCGGTTGACCAGCCACTCAATAGATCCGGAGTGGTCGGGTTCCATATGATTCACCACCAAATAATCGATGGGCTTATCTCCCAACACCGATCTGATTTTACGAAAATATACTTCGGAATAGCAAACATCTACGGTGTCGATAAGTGCTACTTTATCGTCATCGATAAGATAAGAATTATAAGAAATACCTTTAGGAAGAGGCCATAAGTTTTCGAAAAGATGCTTGGTGCGATCATTCACACCCACATAATATATTCCTTCTTTAATTTGAATCGTTTTATACATCATATTTCATGTTTTTTATCCCGACAATTATTCACAAAGATGAAAAGTTGAAGAGGTAAAAATACTATTTTTTCTTCTTTTGGTATTCTTTTTTACCGTTGTTTTTAGCTCGATTTGCGGCAGAGGCTTGGGGTATATTTACCGGCTCGGGCTTTTTCCTGAGAGCCGATACAATTAATGCTATTCCCCAAATGATAAAAGGAAGGCTAAGCCATTGTCCAAGAATTAAACCGGTATGATCGCGTAACATAATTTCAAAATCGACCTGAACATTTTTTATGTATTCGATGAAAAATCGAGCCACAAAAATTATCGTTAATCCTACGCCCGTAATCAATCCTTTTCTGTCTTTCGCATCGGTTTTATAATACATATACATACATACCCCAAAAACAACCAGGTAGATGAGTGCTTCGTAAATTTGAGTGGGGTGCGAAGGTTCGGAGTAAACCGGCTCTGCTCCATTCATCCAGGCGTAAGTATTGGTAATGAATCGAAAACCCCAGGGAAGATCGGTAGGACCGCCATAAATTTCGTGATTCATGAGATTGCCCAGCCGAATCATGGCTGCCGTGAAACCGGTGGGGACCATTAATCGATCAAATGTCCACAACATGCTCAACTTGGTCACTCTTTTGGAGTATAACCATACGGCAATAATAATCCCCAATACGCCTCCGTGACTGGCTAATCCGCCTTTCCAGATTTTCAGAATTTCAACAGGGTGCGACAAATAATATTGCGGTTCGTAAAACAGACAATGCCCTAACCTGGCACCCACAATTATGCCGATAATGGTGTAAATAAACAATGAATCGAACCATTTTTCGGGAAGATTTTCGCGCTTGAAAATTTGTTGCACAATATATACCGCAACAATCAGTCCGATGACCCATAACAAGCCATACCAACGAATCTCACGACCAAAAACAGTAAAAAGGGTCGGATTTACATTCCATGTTACATACAACAGTGTGTTCATTGGCTTTTAATTTGTAGCAAAGATAGACAAATTTATTTGATATTTACTTTTACTTTACAGGAAAGCTATTTCCGGAAAAAATACACCTTCTCCGCACCAAGGCCGTACCAAGGCTGCACCATCCTCGCTCCATGCTTGCATAAGGCTTGCATCATCCTCATGCAACGTCTACTCCGGCTATGTCTATGTATCCCGCTCTGCATGAAGAAAATACGCAGGTTTGCTTTACCTCCGCTCCGTGGACTCCGGTAGTGTTGTCCCTGCCTTGATGCAAGCATGAAGCAAACGTTTTATACGCATACTGCAGCCATCGGGGTATCTTTCAAAGGTATCTGACTTAAAAGATAATTTGGATTCAAATAAAAAAACGGAAAATAACTCCTTTCCCATAGGGTTATTCTCCGTGTATTCTTTCTTTTTTCGATTAATTACCACCGCACTAGGCCGGCTATACCTTGTAATTCGTTATACAGTTTTTCTTTCATTGCTCCATCAACAAATTCGATTCGCGTAGCATATTCGGCTGCCAAATCAAACACCACTTTTTTCAATTCAACTTCTTCATAGGACGAATCGTATTCTTGAGCTTCTTCAGGGGTGGCAAAAAACATCCCGTCTGTGCACTTATATACCGTAGCATGCAAATCCCACGGCAAAATCAATACTTGAAGACGAGCCATCTGAATGGCTTCCAGCACATCTTGCAAACCACAAACTCCTTTTGGGCTCTGTGCCTCGGCGATTAATTGCATTTCTTCGCGCTCCTCGGCTTCTCTCAATACCGGTGCTATTCGTTCTAATACGTCTTTCGTGGAAGGATTTTCGGTATCTAACGGATTGGATACATATCCGATTATTAACTCGCGGATATGACGATTCAAATGGTTTTCGAATAATTTCACTTGCCAATCATTTCCCATCAATATAAGTCGGTCCAACTCTAAGTCGAGCACCGATTTTTCTACCATCTGAGCCAATCTTACATACAATTTGTGAGAAAAGGTTTGTATTCTGGCTTTTTGTCTGTCTTTGAATTTCAACTTGTCGTTAAAAGTTCTTTCTTCCAATACTCCCGACTCGATAATTTGGGCATATTCATTGAAGTCTCTCCATTCATCCGGTGTTATTTCTGCAAAAGTATCCGTGATTTCCTCAATCTCATTTAAGAATACTTCGTAAAATCTCCATTTGCTGCCATAAACATGAACCACCCCTACTCTGTAAAATTCATCAAAAGCATAAAGAATAGGCAATACATACGGTTTTCCGAAATGAGTTTCCACTCTTCCCCTTACCAAATCTACAACGGGCAATTCTACCTGCAATTCAAAATGCTCGACTTCTAATTCATTTTTATCGTTAACCCATGCAAAAAGTGCCAACGTACGAGCGCCCACCATGATCTGATCGATGAAAACC
Organism: Bacteroidales bacterium UBA1410; assembly: GCA_002305015.1. Taxonomy (GTDB): domain Bacteria; phylum Bacteroidota; class Bacteroidia; order Bacteroidales; family Dysgonomonadaceae; genus Anaerorudis. The sequence goes on along the minus strand of DBPW01000038.1, from coordinate 29,549 downwards.
ATCAATTCATCATAAAAGGTTTTCCCTTTTTTCAATTTTACCTTAAGCTCGTCCATCGACTTTAATGTATTTTTCAGTCGTCCATACCATGCTCTTCCAAAATTATCCGGATCAGCAGGATTTACATTGCAGTATACAGACAATACCGGTTTATCTACACTGCTAATGATTTTTTTGAATCGTTGGATATCCTTTTTGCTTATCATAACATTAAATTTTTATAATTAATACTCCTTCGTTATTCGTAGGTACAAAAACTATGCAATTGCAATTAAGTAAAAATAATCGGCTGACCGACCATCGATTTTTGAATCCTGTTATTCTTTTTTTTCTAGGCTTTCATACGATTTACACTAAAAAATGTTTGAGCGACTTTTAGTTATGAGTTTTATGAAAGGATTGCAGGTAAATGACAATATGGCATAATAATCCTCATCATTACCACCAACGCTTCCTTCTTCCTTGTCATCTTCTTCCTGAATCGACAAAGGTTTTTGCGGACCTTGTTTTCTTAAACCAACAGCCACAATTAAACCACTAATAGCTCCTGAAAGATGCGATTCCCACGAAATTTGTGCATCAATCCTTTCCGAAAAAGGAAAAATACTCCATATCATACTTCCATATATGAATATTACGACCAGCGATAAGGCAATCAACGGAACATGTTTTCTTAAAATACCACTGAAAAACAAGAAAAAAATCAGGGCAAAAATCAAACCGCTGGCCCCAATATGATACGATTCGCGCCCGATAATCCACGTTAATAAACCACTGAGAATCCACAAATATAAAAAAGACTTAAAGGCAATTTCACTATAGAAATAAAATAAACACCACATTAAAATCAATATCGGAATCGTATTGGAGAATAAATGAGAAACCGATTCATGAATCAACGGAGCAAAAACAATTCCCGGTAAACCCTGCATATGACGAGGAAGAATTCCCATTCTAAAAAGATCGAATCCGAAAACATTAGAACCATATAAACCAACGATCAACCATAGCAAGACAACATATACAATCGATGGAATCAGCGCTAACCACATCCGCTTTTTTTCTCGGGCAATTTCACTATTTTCGCTCATCATTTACTAAAAAATATTATGAGGTATGAAAATTAATTTCATATCGAAACGGGTAAATTTCCGTAGTATCAAAGATATTTACAAATTATTGAAATAAAAAAACAATTGAATTGTTTTTGTAAATAATATTAAATTATCTATCTTTCGAAAAGATTTAAACACACAATTTATTATTTTAAATTTACAAACAATGAGTTATCTTAAATTCGATAGAAGTTTAATGATAAATCTGGAATATTCGTTATATCGAAGCGTTCTGAGAACTAACAGAAAAGGGGCTTATCAAAACACCTCTATTTCGGGTTGCAATACCAGCAAATACCAAGGATTGCTGGTAATGCCTATTCCTTATCTCGACGATGAAAATCATGTGATTTTATCTGCCGTGGATGAAACCATTATTCAACATGGAGCCGAATTCAACCTGGGAATTCACAAATATAGCGGAGATATTTATTATCCGAAAGGGCATCAATACATTCGCGAATTCAATTGTGATAGTGTTCCTCAAACCATTTACAGGGTGGGTGGCGTTCTTCTTTCCAAAGAAACCATGTTTTCATCGCGAGAAAACAGATTAATGATCCGCTATAAACTCATCGACGCTCATTCTCCCACTACCATCCGATTTAAACCATTTCTGGCCTTCCGAAAAGCCTCGCAATTAACCAGAGAAAACGATCAGGTCGATCGTTCATACCGCTATGTTGAAAACGGTATCAGCACCTGTATGTACTTTGGATACCCTGAACTTTTTCTTCAATTCAACAAAAACAACGAATTTATTTATCACCCGGACTGGTATCGAGGTATCGAATACGTGCTGGACCAACAGAATGGCGATTCCTATCAGGAAGATCTTTATGTGCCCGGCTATTTTGAAATGCCAATCGAAAAAGACGAGGAAATTATTCTTTCGGCAAGCGATATTATGGTGGATACAGCTACATTAGCTGATGAATTTGATGACGAATTAAGAAAACGAACCCCTCGTTCCAATTTTTATAATTGCCTCAGGAATTCAAGTCATCAGTTCCATTATATCCCAAAAGAAAACGAAACCTATTTATTGGCCGGCTATCCGTGGTTTAAAGTTCGCGCTCGAGATCTGTTTATTTCATTGCCCGGCAGTACGTTGGCTGTGGAAAGAATTAACGATTTCGAAAAGATAATGGACTCGGCAATTCCGCATTTGATGGATTTTATGGAAGAAAAACCACTAAAACACACCATTAAACAAATCGATGATCCCGATGTGCTTTTATGGGTAATTTGGGCATTGCAACAATACTGGAAAGAAGATAACGAAACGTGCATTGAAAAGTATGCTCCTTTTCTTTTTTTCATCATGAAGTATATTTTAACGAACAAACACCCCAACCTAAAGGTTAATATTGAAACCGGTTTGGTTTATACTGACGGGCATACGGTTGCTGTTAGTTGGATGAATGCGATGCTGTACGGAAAACCTGTGGTTCCCAGATCGGGTTATTTGGTTGAATTTAATGCTCTTTGGTATAATGCCTTGTGTTTTGCCGAAGAAATAGCCGAAATTACTAAGGATAAAGAATTGACGACATTGTTTCGTGAAAAAGCAGAAATTGTAAGGCACACATTTGTATCTACCTTTATGAATGAAGCCGGATATTTATACGATTATGTTGAAAATGGGTATGCTGACGTAAACGTTCGACCGAATATGATTTTTGCTGTTTCGCTCGACTATTCACCGTTGGAACGCAGTCAACAAAAATCGGTAATCGATTACGTGACAAAAGAATTGCTCAGCAATTGCGGCATCCGGACGTTAAGTCCGAAGAGCGGTAATTTTAGACCGCATTACACCGGCAGTCCCGAAGAAAAAACTTTTGCTTACTTTAATGGTATGGCTTTCCCTTGGCTATTTGGCCACTATATCGAGGCTTACCTAAAAGTTTTCCACAAAAGCGGTTTATCATTGGCCGACAGAATTATGGTGGCAATGGAAGGCGAAATGCAAAACGACTGCATCGGCACTATTTCAGAAATGTACGACTCTACGCCTCCATTCATCGGGCGTGGGGGATTCTCCTTTGCCATGAGTGTTTCAGAATTACTTCGGGCGCTAAAAATAATGAAATCTTATGAAAGTGAACCTCAAAAAGGATCAACGATATAAAAAATGAAAGTATTGATGTTTGGGTGGGAATTTCCACCTCATATTCTCGGCGGACTCGGAACTGCCTGCTATGGAATAACAAAGGGCCTTTCCATGCAAGCTGACATGGAAATCACTTTTGTAATACCCAAAGCTTGGGGTGACGAGGATCAGAGTTTTGTGAAAATAATCGGAGCTAACAACACCCCTGTTGTATGGCGTGATGTGCCTTGGGAAACAGTAAAGAATCGCCTGGGAAAATTTATGAATCCCGACGAATATTATCGCTTGCGTGATCATATTTACGCCGATTTTAACTATATCTACACGAATGACTTGGGTTGCATTGAATTTTCGGGACGCTATCCTTCTAATATTTTAGAGGAGATCAACAATTATTCCATCGTGGCCGGCGTAATTGCCCGAACGTACGATTTTGATATTATTCATGCACACGATTGGCTTACTTATCCTGCAGGGCTTCATGCGAAAAGTGTTTCGGGTAAACCACTCGTTATTCATGTTCATGCAACCGAATTCGACCGTAGTCGCGGAAAGCCCAATCCTATCGTCTATGGCATCGAAAAAGACGGAATGGATCACTGCGACAAGATTATTTGCGTAAGCAATCTAACGCGCAAAACCGTAATCGATAATTATCATCAACCGGAGGATAAAGTAGTAACGGTTCACAATGCGGTAGAACCTCTAAGTCCTGAAATTGAAGCCATTGAACGATTGGCCGGAGTCCCGGAAAAGATCGTTACTTTTCTCGGCCGCATTACCATGCAAAAAGGACCCGAATTTTTTGTAGAAGCAGCCACACAGGTACTCAAAAGAACAAACCATATTCGTTTTGTGATGGCCGGAAGTGGCGATATGCTGAACCAGATGATTCATATGGTAGCCGACAGAGGTATAGCCGACCGATTTCATTTTACCGGGTTTCTTCGAGGAAGACAGGTATACGAAATGTTTAAATCGAGCGATGTATATGTGATGCCCTCCGTATCTGAACCTTTTGGCATCTCACCCCTTGAAGCCATGCAATGTGGCGTGCCCTGCATTATTTCGTATCAATCGGGTTGCTCTGAAATTCTGAATTATGTCATCAAAACCGATTACTGGGATGTGGATGCTATGGCCGATTCCATCTATTCTCTCTGTACCTATCCGGGTATCGCCGAATTTCTCAAGGAAGAGGGAAAAAAAGAAGTAAACAACATAAAATGGGAATACGCTGCTCAAAAAGTACGCGATATTTACAACCAACTCGTTTATAGATAATTAATCAGAAAAGCATGAAATTTGTATGAAAAAAATTTGTTTTTATTTTCAGATCCACCAGCCTTTACGGCTAAAAAGATATCGTTTTTTCAATATTGGAAAAGATCATTACTATTACGATGATTATTCCAATGAAACCATTCTACAACAAATTGCCGATAAATCTTTTCTGCCGGCCAACCGCATGTTTTTAGATTTAATCAATCTTTACAAAGGACGTTTTAAAATCGCGTTTTCCATTTCAGGTGTTGCATTGGATCAATTGGAAATTTATGCTCCTGAAGTGATCGACGGACTTATGGAATTGAGCAAAACCGGAAATGTTGAATTCCTTTCCGAAACATATGCCCATTCCCTTTCCTCATTGGGCGATCCCATAGAATTTCAAAGGCAGGTAAAGCAACACGCAGATAAAATAAAATTGCTGTTCGATCAGGAACCCACCGTATTCCGTAATACCGAACTTATTTATTCTGACGAAATATCGGAATTGGTTTACAACATGGGATATAAAAAAATGATTACCGAAGGTGCTAAACAGGTTTTAGGTTGGAAAAGCCCGAATTATGTTTATCACTCCGAAACGCAACCCAACTTAAAGTTACTGCTCAGAAATTCAGGGTTAACTGAAAATATTACTTTTCATTTTTCAGATTACTCTTGGCATGACTATCCACTAACAGCAGAAAAATTCATTAGTTGGATAGCAGCAATTCCGGCAGAGGAAGAGGTTATCAATCTTTTTATGAATTACGAAACATTTGGCAATCTTCAACCTTCCTATACGGGTATCTTCGAGTTTATGAAAGCGTTGCCTCGTTTTGCCTTTGAAAATAATATCGAATTTGCAACACCCGGTGAAATTCTGGACAATTATAAATCGGTGGGTCCAATCTCGGTACCCGATCCTATTTCATGGTCGGATGAGGAACGCGATTTAAGTGCATGGCTCGGAAACACGTTGCAGCGCAGCGCTTTTAATACACTTTACGGGATTAGCGAGCGGGTTCGATTGTGTGAGGATCGACGATTGAAGCAGGATTGGCTTTATTTGCAAACCAGCGACCATTTTTACTATATGTCAACTAAGCATTTTTCGAAAGGGGAAAGCTATACCCGGTTTAGTCCTTATCCTTCTCCCTATGATGCCTTTAACAACTACATGAATGTATTAAGCGATTTTATTGCCCGCGTGAAAGCTCAATACCCCGATACAGTGGAAAATGAGGAGCTTAGTTCTCTCCTTACCGTCATCCGTAATCAGGAAAAGAAAATCAAAAAATTAGAAGCCGAACTGAAAAGCATCCGAGAAGCCAATGTGGAGAAGTTTGTAAAAAAAGAAGAAGGAGAATAATTCTTTTCTCCCCCCCCTTCGCTACATAGAAACAATGAGGGTGTATCACCATCTGATTTCACCCTCACATTATTATTTCTTTTGTTTATTACGCCCAACGATTTAATTCACGGCGGCTTATTTTGTATTTCGAGGCAGTCTCTTTATTGTTGACGTTAAGAGAAATTGAAGGTGGAAATCACTGATTTATTGCCTTAGAAATTTTTACACCTATCCTTTCTATTCCCAACAACGGATCATCCTTCATAAACTGACGAATAAAAAAACGATAAGTATTTACGCTATCCTTTGCCCTTATATTTTTCTTATAGGATGCCGAAAGTTGATGCAATCCACTCCCTCCGGAACTTAACCATTTTCCATATTGATCGCAAACCCTGCATTTTAACGTATCGTATTGCAAAATGGAATCTTGCAAATTATTTCCAATCAAGAGGCACAAATCTTGATAGGGATAGCTTTTGTTGTGCATAATTTCAATATCCACCTGATAGATATCGGACGGATTTAACCGAAGGGAATCGAATTGAATACATATAACGCTATCCCTCGGCCATTGTCCACCCGAGAGATGTTTAAAGGCATAATATTCTCCGTTCTCGTTACACGACAACAAGATGACCCAAAAAAAGACCAAGAAAAAATACGGGTTACTCTTCATTTTTATCGGAATTATCCGACGAATTCTCTGTTTTTATCTTTGCAGATTTTTTATTTTGTTTGCGTTTTTTCTTTTTCTTCTTCTTTTTGACTGTCGAAGAACCCATTTCTTCATCGAAACGATCGATGTTTTGATCTTTCAATAGGTCATTCACATAAAGAGCCTCTTTTTGAATATCTTCTACAAGATCCGGTTCCAATTTTGAGGGTTTTTCACCTTTCTTATTCATATTGATAACTTCAAAAACCCGTTCTTTGGAGATGGTAACCAAATGAACAGGATTGTTCTTATCGGTGGAATAAGTGAGTTGGCCTTGAAAAATATCGGTTTTGACATGATAATAATCGGCATCTTTTGTTTGGAGAACAATTTCATAAGAAGGCAAGTTTTTTTGAGCCTCTACATAAGCATCGATTTCGTAATTGAGACAACACTTTAGTTTTCCACACTGACCGGCCAATTTTTGTGGATTAATAGAAAGATCCTGACAACGGGCACACGATGTGGAAACCGATACAAAGTTTGTCATCCAACAGCTGCAGCATAATTCGCGCCCACAAGGTCCGATTCCTCCAATTCGCCCGGCCTCCTGCCTTGCTCCAATTTGTTTCATTTCGATCTTAACCTTGAATTCCGATGCCAAAACTTTAATTAACTGGCGAAAATCTACCCGTTCGTCGGCAATATAATAAAAAATAGCCTTGCTACCATCACCTTGATACTCAACATCTCCTATTTTCATTTGCAAACCCAACTCTTCAGCTATCTGACGAGAACGGATCATTGTTGGATATTCTCTTGCTTTTGCTTGATTGTATTTTTCCAAATCCGTAGGCCTTGCAATACGGTATACGCGTTTTAACCCACCGTTATTCTCCTCACGATAGTTGTTCTTTTTCATTTGCAGTTCCACCAACTTACCGGTAAGCGAAACGGTGCCAATATCGTGTCCGGGGATTGCTTCCACAGCTACCATGTCCCCAATTTTCAAATCGATATTGTTGCTATTGATATAATATCCTTTTCGGGTATTTTTAAATTGCACCTCCACCATTTTAGTGGCTGCTTGCATTTCGGGATAATCATGCAGCCAATCATAAGTATGCAATTTATTGATATGAGGGGTGCAACCGTAACAGCACGTTGAATTTTTTATTGTGGATGATTTTTCAGGAACGATATCCGAAAAATCTTCATATATTGAATTATTTTCATTTTCCATAGAAAAATAGATGCTAATTTACCGAATTTTATATTGATTCAACTTCTTATATTGCAATCCAAAATGGATCGCACGATTAATTTAATAATAAAACGGTAATTTTCAAACAAAGATCGAGAAAAATGATCTTTGCATTGCCGTTTTGTTCAATTTGCCGATAGGCTAGTGAAAACTCATCGTTAAGTTTCTCTACATTTCGCTCATTGATGAAAGGAGAAAAACGAAGCCCAAAATCGGCTTCTTCACTATTTAAATATACCATTTGGGGTTCATGCAGGTTGTTTATGAAATATTCGCGAAACATTCGTAAACAATACAGCACATAACTCTTCTGCATCTCACGTCCTATACCGGCAATTTCATTTGCTATTGCTTTGATATTTTTTATGTTTCGTGAAACAGATGCGCGCATCATCGTTTTAAACAAATTAAAAAAATATTTTGTTTCATCTGTCGACTCGATAATTTTTACCGCTTTGGTAAAACTGCCATTGGCAATATGAACAACCGATAAGGCATCTTTTTCTGAAAGACGATACCTCGACTCAATGGCATTTACCATTTCGTCCTGCTCAATTGTATTTATATGAACAAGTTGACAACGGGATTGAATGGTTGGCAACACTTCTTCCGGCTCTTCGGAGACCAACAAAAATACCGTATTAACCGGTGGCTCCTCAATCATTTTCAAAAGCTTATTCGCACATACTTCATGCATTTTTTCCGGCAGCCAAACTATCATGATACGATATTTTGCCTCATAAATTTTCAAACTGAGCTTTCGAATAATCTCTTCGCTTTCTTTAGCATAAATAATTCCTTGTGCATTTTGAGCATCAATGAAATTAAGCCAGTCATTGAGATTAAAATAGGTATGTTGAGAAAGAAAATCACGCCATTGCGGCAAATATTCGTCAGAAACTTTGGATTTAATAACAGGAAAAGCAAAATGCAAATCGGGATGAGCTAATTTATTGAATTTTAGGCATGAAGGACATTCACCACACGCATCATCAGCCTGAGGATTCAAACAATTGAGATACCTTGCATACGCAATGGCAAGCGGCAATTTACCCACTCCCTCAGGTCCATAAAACAAATAGGCATGAGGAACAACCCCCCTTTGTGCAGATTCCAAAAGATGCTTTTTTATATCCCGTAATCCAATGATATCTTTAAAATACATATTCTCCTTCAATTGCTAACTGAGACATCCCACTCTTTACCCTATTTTCGAAAAACTTTTTAATAAATTTCCTTTGCAACCCTGTAAACACTCTCTGTTGCCATTAAAGAATAAAAATGAATACTCGGCACATTGTGTTGAATAAGTTCCTTACACTGAGCTGTACACCATTCTACTCCCACTTCTTTGGCATCTTCATCGTTTTTGCATTTTCGCAACTCCTTTGCCAAATCTTCAGGAATATTGGTTCCGAAAATTTTAGGTAAAACGGTCAGTTGATTTTTCATGTGGATGGGTTTTATGCCGGGTATAATCGGTACATGAATACCTTCAGCACAACATCGATCAACAAATTCGAAATATTTCCGATTATCGAAAAACATCTGGGTTACCAAATATTCTGCTCCCTTATCAACCTTCATTTTTGTGTAAAAAATTTCAGATTCCATGTTAGGAGATTCGGCATGTTTCTCCGGATAGCAAGCCATTCCATAAGAAAAAGGTTCTTCGGGAGGCGTGAATCTACTTCCGTCAAGAGCAATACCTTGATTAAAATTGTTAACTTGTTCCTGCAAATCGGTTGCATGTTCGTGGCTATCCATTTTTTTCTGTTCTTCATTCAATTTATGGGTATCCCCACGCAACAGCAGCAGATTAGTAATTCCGAGAAACATAAGATCAATTAAAGCGTATTCTGTTTCCTGCTTCGAAAAACCCTTACAAATGATATGAGGAACTGCCGTGATGCCATATCTGTTTTGAATGGCTGCAGCCAGGGCAACTGTTCCCGGCCGCCGACGAACATTTACTTTACGAATTACACCATCCTTATCTTCTCTATAAACTGTTTCGCTATGATGAGTAGTGATATTAATATATTTTGGATCAAACTCTTTGAGTCTATCTATCGTGTCAAAAACCTGATAAATTCCATTCCCTTTAAGGGGAGGCAACAATTCAAAAGAAAAAGCGGTTTTTGTTGCTGTTCGTATTCGTTCTGAAACTTTCATATTTCTCCAACTTATTTAAATATGGCTCGAATTATATCCATTCCGTTGGCATAGAGCACTAAAGCCAACAAAAAGATCATACCTGCAATTTGCGCATATTCCAAGAATTTTTCGCTGGGTTTTTTGCCCGAAATTACTTCACATAGCAAAAATAACACGTGCCCTCCATCCAATCCCGGTATGGGGAGTATATTCATAAATGCTAAAATCACAGAAAGAAAGGCGGTCATCAACCAAAATGCATGCCAATCCCATACAGGCGGAAACAAGCTGCCGATAGTCCCAAATCCACCCAAGGAGGAAACACCCTCTTTGGTAAATACATATTTAAACTGATTTACATAATCTTTGAGCGTTTGCACTCCCATTTTAATTCCGGCCGGGAAAGCCTCAAAAAAGTTATAGCGAAGGGTAACTGTTGGATATATCTGCATGGGCGATTTGGGATAAAAACCCAATAGTCCCAAGGAGTCGACCGAGGCGACCGTGGTATTTAACATGCCATTTCGATAAAAATCAATAGCAATTTCCCGATTTTTATTTTTTTCGAGTTCACTTTTAAAATCGGTGAAAGTTGGAGTCGGAACGCCATTTATGGCTACAAGACTATCCCCGGGAAGCAATCCGGCTTTAGCTGCCCCACTTCCTTCTTGCACTTCGGCCACTACAGTAGGAAACCGATACGTAGCAAAACCCTCTTTTGCTGCCATCAATTCATTCATGAAATTCTCGGGAATGGGTATGACCACCTCTTCTCCGTTTCGCAATACGGTTACCTCGTGAGCATTGGCTATATCAAGAAGGGTACTTACACCAAATCGCTCCAATTCTTTATCATCTGCTTTCAACAAAATATCCCCATCTTGAAATCCCACCTTATGAGCCACTTCACTATATTCCATTCCCATCTGCACATTTTTAAGCGGAAGATAGGTATCGTTCCATGTGAAAAGCACCATTGCATAGATGATAAATGCCAAAATAATATTGAACAATACCCCGGCAATCATTACCAACAAACGCTGCCATGCAGGTTTAGAGCGAAATTCCCATGGTTGAGGAGGCTGTGCCATTTGTTCCTTATCCATGGATTCGTCAATCATGCCGGCTATTTTCACATAACCGCCCAATGGCAACCAACCAATTCCGTATTCTGTTTCGCTGTTTTTGGGTTTATATCGGAATAGTGCAAAACCGGGATCGAAAAAAAGATAAAATTTCTCGACGCGTATTTTAAAGATGCGTGCAAAAATGAAATGTCCAAACTCGTGGATGATGACGAGTATCGATAAACTCATCACCAATTGCAAAGCCCTGATTAGAAATGTTTCCATTAAATTCTACAAGTTTCTGTTGATCTGTTATTGTTTTTTAAATAAATTCAGAAGCAATTGCTCTTGCTTCAAGATCGGTACGAAAATAATCGTCCAGATCGGGTGTTTTCACAAACGTTGATTTTTGCATGGTTTTTTCGATGATTTCACTCATTTGAAGAAAACCGATAGACTCTTGCAAAAAAGACTCAACGGCAACTTCGTTGGCTGCATTGAGTATGCAAGGCATATTGCCTCCCATTTCAATTGCTTGATATGCAAATGTTAAATTTCTAAATTTGTCGTAATCGATTTTTTCGAACGTAAGACTCGATATTTCTGTAAAATCCAAGGGTTTTATATTTAACGTCAACCGTTCGGGATACGACAATGCATATTGAATGGGCAACCGCATATCGGGTTGACCCAGTTGAGCAATAATGGAGGTATCTTCAAACTGCACCATAGAGTGAATGATGGATTGCGGATGAATTACCACTTCGATATCCGAAGGCGATACATCAAAAAGCCATTTGGCCTCAATCACTTCAAAACCTTTATTCATTAATGTGGATGAATCGATGGTTACTTTAGCTCCCATTTTCCAATTGGGGTGTTTCAACGCTTGTGTTGTGGTCACTTTTGCCAATTCTTCGGTTGAAAAGGTACGAAAAGGGCCTCCCGAAGCCGTAAGAATGATTTTGTTGATCTTATTGCAACCCTCCCCATTTAAACATTGAAAAATAGCCGAATGTTCCGAATCAACAGGTAAAATCGGAGCGCGATGTGCCAATGCCATCGATGTGATCAATTCTCCGGCAACCACTAACGTTTCTTTATTTGCCAAAGCAATGGTTTTACCTGCTTTTATGGCCGAAATTGTGGGTTTTAATCCCGAAAAACCGACCATCGCTACCAAGACTATAGTAATGGCTTCGCTTTGCACCATCTGACAAATAGCATCACTTCCGGCCCACACCTTAATGGGCAGATCAGATAATGCTTCTTTTACCTCGGTATATTTTTTTTCGTTGGCAATCACGACTATTTCCGGAAGAAATTTACGCGCTTGCTCAACCAAAAGTTGTACATGATTATTTGCTGTAAGGGCAAATACCTCAAAACGATCAGGGTGTTGCTGAATCACATCCAGAGCCTGTGTTCCAATAGACCCTGTAGAACCTAAAATGGCTATTTTTCGTTTTTTTTCTCTCATTTTTGAGACACAACGTCTGTTAAGTTCACAAAGATAGTAAAATTCGTTCCCGTTTACAAGCACGTAAGGCGGAGTACTATTCGGTTTATTCTTCTTCAATCAACCCTTGAGGAAGATCTACATGAAGAATTTTTTCCTGTTCATCCATCTCAAGAATAAAATCTTCCGCAGCAGGAATCAAATATTCCGCATTATTCTTTTTTACGACGAAAAGCACATTCATCGTTGAGTCATCCACTGCATCAATCACACCTAAATTACCCAGCGTTTGATCGATTACAGTATAGCCCACAAAAAAATCCCACTCGGTTTCTGTCTCTTCCTCTGTAATTGTCAGGCTTTCTTTGGGAAGATAAACACGAAGATCGGCATACCTGCTTGCAGTAGCTACATCATCCACACCCTCAAATTTTACTCGTGCTGTCGTATCGTTTGTAAAGCGAATTTCTTCCACAAAAAAAGGAACAAAAATGCCATCGATTTCCAGAAAATAATACGGCGTATCGATATCGGAATGCGATCGTCGATTAAAAAGGAGCGTCATTTCCCCTTTTACTCCATGAGGCTTTAACAATTGACCGATTTGGACGACATTTTCCGCTAATATCATGGGTTGTTTTTAGTGCTTTCGTTGTACTTTGATGGTCTTCATTTTTTTACCAAAACCATTCGTTTTTATTTCCTTAATCGAATAAGTCGATTTATCCAATTGTATTTTCCCGTTAGACAGTTCATACAAATCCTGTATGATTTTGGCATCATCTACCTCTTTATTCCATTGAATATAAGAACGTTTCATTTGACTCGCCAATATATCGATAAGGTGATCCTTTGCTTCCCCATCTTCCATATCGGCAGCAATGGTAATCATCTTTTCCAAAATTTTACCGTAATGACGGTACTTCATATCAGAACGGCTATATTCAATCCGACCCGGAGGTAGGTTTAATTCCTCTTTTTTAATTACTTCATAAGGATAGTCAATATCGAGTTTAAAATCCGACATGATAGCCAAATGGTCCCATAGAATATGTTTGAAATCCTCTACATCACGTAAATGAGGGAACATATTTCCCATAATATTTATTATAGCTTGTGCACATTTTTTACGTTCATTTCTGTCGGGTAGAGAAACGCAGTAATCCACCATATTCTGAATATTTCTGCCGTATTCGGGCATAATCAATCGTTTTTGTTGCGTGTTATACTTCATATATACTTATCTTAATTTAAGTACATCCCCTTCTTCGGGAACGTAACTATAACTTTTTTTATTTAAGCGATACAAATTGCGAAGTCGAATGCCATATTTTTGAGAAATGCTGTGCATCGATTCACCCACTTGCACCACATGTTGAAAATAAGGTGCGTCGGTGCGAGTTTTTTTCTTCTGAAAATAAACAATATCGCCTTCATTCAACGGAAAATCTTTCGGAACCTCGTTATATTTTAAGAGATCTTTTTCTTTAAATCCGAATTCCGTCGCAATGCTTTCGTAAGTATCACCCTCTATTGCAATGATATATACCAAACCATGCGTTTTATAAGGCTGGTGTTTCCAGCTTTTGTTAGTAGAAAAAGATTTATCTTCTTCTTTGTACTTTTTATGATAACTTTTATCATCAAACCGATACAGTTCGTAGTCTTCAATCAATTTAATAAGTTTATTCGCATAAGCTTTATCGGTAGCATATCCTGTTGTTTGAAGTCCTCTAGCCCATCCTTTATAATCTCTAATCGAGAGATCAAACAATACTTTATAGCGGCTTCCGTAGGCCAGAAACTCCGCATGATCTTGATAGGAATCTTCTACAGCTTGATATTTCCGGAAACAATCATTCGGACCGTCATCCGGAGCGTATACCGTTGGACCATCCCAATCGCGATGACACTTAATTCCAAAATGATTGTTGGAATAACGCGCCAAATCACTCATGCCTGCTCCCGATTCCAATAATCCCTGAGCTAACGTGATAGAGGCAGGAATGCGATACTTCTGCATATGTTCCACCGCTAGGTTGCTGTATTTTTCGATATAATTTTCGTAAGCTTTTATTCTTGTCTGTCCCATTATGGCTACCGAAAAAAATAAAGCCGAAAAAACAACAGAAGCGCGCAAAATTAAATTATATTTGTGTTTAAAGGATTCCATTATCTATATTACATAAACAATTCAATCGATGGATTACAATGATCGAAATTAATCTAATTACAAAGATAAGAGTTTATCGGATAGAGGAGTGCTCCGAAACCGAAAAAAAACTTATAGAAGAAGCAAAAAAAGTTTCCCGACATGCTTATGCTCCTTATTCAACCTTCTGTGTAGGAGCTGCAGCTTTACTTGAAGATGGTACCATTCTATCGGCCAACAATCAAGAAAATGCAGCTTATCCATCGGGTTTATGTGCAGAACGCATCGCTGTTTTCTTTGCTAATGCCAACTTCCCTGAAAAGAAAATCACGACCATTGCAATAGCGGCTTTTCATGAAGGAAAATATACAAAAAAAGCCATTACTCCTTGCGGTGCTTGTCGACAAGTTCTTTTGGAAACAGAAAACCGATTCAAAACGCCAATAAAAATAGTAATGTATGGCGAGGATGGTATTTATGTAGCGGATAGCATAAAAGAGCTGCTTCCCTTAAATTTTGGAGATGAAGTCCATGAATAAATCCCTTGCTTTTCTAAAACGAAGTTTCTTCTAAAGCAACCAAATACCATTGCCCCTTTTTTCGTTTAAAAAAATAATTGGCATAAATTCCGTTATCGATACCTCGAAGTTCCACAATAGCCGAATCGGGTTTAAAAAGAACTTCTTGATAATATTGATCACAATCGCGCGTCTGATACGTACTGTCGTAAGTAAGATCAAGATGTTCCCACTCCTGTTTTTGAATGGTTTCTTCCTTAAGAATTATTCCTTCTTCGGCAAGATCAGAAACAATGGCTTTAACAGGAAATGCAATACGTTTTAACTGAAATATCCTGTCGGTATTGAATTTCTCCAGAAAGTCATAAAAATTTTCATTGACAACCGGAGATTGTTGATTGTTTTGGGTCAATTGTGAAGCTGGGAAAGTCGCTGAAGCTGCACTGATATCGTTGCTATTGGTTCTTCCCTTCGAACACGAACTAAGAGAAATGGCTAACTCAATTAAAATAAAACAGATAACCTTCATTATATTGGATATAAAATACGTTGCAAAGGTATATAGAAAAGTTGATTATCAAAAATAAAAGTACTATTTTCATTCTTTTCGTCGAGATTTATCCAATCTCAAAAAAATGAAAAGTAAAAGTGTAAATCCCCACAGCGAAGATCCTCCATAACTAAAGAAGGGTAAAGGAATTCCAATTACCGGCATCATCCCGACAACCATTCCTATATTAATCATTAAATGAAAAAGAAAGACACTCACCACTCCATAGCCATAGACCCGTCCAAAAGTTGTGGTTTGTCGTTCAGCCAGATAAATAAGCCTAAGAATAAAGCATAAATATAAAATCAACACGATGCTCGACCCCACAAATCCTGCCTCTTCACCAATCGTACAAAAAATAAAATCGGTATCTTGTTCAGGTACATATTTTAATTTTGTTTGAGTTCCATTCAAAAATCCTTTACCCGAAAAACCACCCGAGCCAATGGCTATTTTCGATTGACCAACATGATAACCTGCTCCTTGTAAATCTTGTTTCATACCCAATGCCACCTCGATCCGAATCCGCTGATGGGGTTGTAAAACATCGTTAAATACATATTCTGTCGATTCCAAAAAAACAAAAGAACCGATTACAAAAACCAATATATACATATATTCTCTTTTTCTGTATAGAAAAAAGAGGAATAACAAATACACGACTACCGATGCCAAGGCAACAAGTGCCATAAAACCCCAATTGATGGTTGTGCCAAAAAGACTAACCACAAAAGCTATTAAAAAGAGAGATGCCGGCAGTCCTAAAATCACAAAAACATCTTTTTTACGTTTTACATAATTTCTTACCAGCACAGCGGTAAATAAAATAATAAGAATAAGGGTAATAAATTCGCCTAATGAAAAGAGGCCGACTTGCGTATCGGAAAACTTGATGCCAAGCACAAAATAGACAATTGCAGCGATCAATACAAACAAAATTCCTCCCGGCAATCCTTCTCTGTAAAGCACCAACAGAAAGCTTAAATAAACCAGAGCTGTTCCGGTTTCACTTTGCAAAACAACCCAAAAAGCCGGAAACAATATGATGGATAACGTGAGTATCAAATTTTTCCACTGCATCAGGCGAAAATCGTATAAACTGAATACTTTCGCTAAAGCTAAAGCAATAATAAACTTCATAAACTCTGCCGGTTGAAGTCGCACAGGACCTAATACCAACCACGAACGTGATCCATTAATTTCGGGAGCAACAAGGTATGTTACGATGAGCAGAAAAATGCCTATCAAATAAAAAACAAAAGCATAGGTTTCATAAAATCCGGCATCAATTTTCAGCAACGCAAAAGCCAGCATAAGAGAAGTACCTATCCACACCAGTTGCATAGTTGCCCTGTCGGACAAATCAAACCAACTCACTGCATTTTCAATATCATAACTGGCAGCGTATACACTAAGCCAACCGAGAATGAGAAAAACCACGTACATCAGCACCGTTAGCCAATCTACCTGTCCTTTATCCGTTATCTCTCTGCTGTTGAAATACATGATGACCCCCTTATTTTTTATTTCGAAGCGAATCGGCTTTGGCACTCGAAAGTTCTCTGGTGTAAATATGCGGAAGAATAGTGGTATTCGCAATTCGAGTTTCTATCCATTTATCCGTTTCGGGTATGGAATCGTTAAAAAATTTCTGTAGCATAAGCCTTCCGATAGGAACAGCGTTGCTTGCTCCGAATCGTCCGTTTTCCACAACCACAGCAATAGCCACACGCGGGTTATTTTTGGGCGCAAATCCCATAAACAGGGAGTGATCATCGCCATGCGGATTTTGCGCAGTACCGGTTTTCCCGCATACTTCTATTTCGGGTAACAGATTGGCCGCACGACAAGTACCACCGGTTACCGCATTGGCCATACCTTGAACTAGTATTTCAAAAATTGAGGTATCGATTCCCGAATCGTGTTTTCGGGTATAAAGCGTATCTAAAGTTGCTCCTTTACGTTCACGCACCACATGAGGTACATAATAATAGCCCCTGTTTGCTGCTATAGCGGCAAAATTGGCTATTTGCACGGGGGTTGCCAAAATTTCACCTTGCCCTATGGCAATAGATATAATATTGTGCGCATTCCAATTTTTTCTTTTCAATACGTTGTTGTAAAACTTACTGCTCGGAATAAATCCTTTTTTTTCTGAAGGAAGATCAACGCCAAGCCTATCCCCATATCCCATCTTACTCAGATAATTTCGCCATACATCAAAAGCTGCATTCACATTGACATATTTTTCACGGTTGCTCAACATTGCATTTAGGCCGTAACAGAAAAACGAATTACACGAAGTGGCCAATGCCGGCACAATAGATAAGGGCGATGCATGACCATGACAGGCAGGATGTCCCCCTAAAGGAGGATAGCCGTGGAAACAACTATACCGGGTATCAGACGTGATAATCCCTTCTTTCATAAAGATAGCACCTTGCGAGGGCTTGAATGTAGAACCCGGAGGATACATTCCGGCAACAGCTCGATTAATAAGGGGTTTGTAAGGATTGCGTTCCAGCGAAAGGTAATTGCTGCCAAAATCTTTTCCGGTCAGTAGAGCCGGATCGTAACTCGGAGAAGATACCATACATACTATTTCTCCGGTTTTGGGTTCAATCATAACAATCGCCCCGATTTTGTTTTGCATGAGATATTCGCCATAGGCTTGTAAATCAATATCAATGCTAAGGGTAAGATCACGCCCCGAAACGGGAGCTTTATCTTCTGCACCATCTTTGTAACGACCCTGTAGCCGTCCTCTTGCATCGCGTAACCAAATTTCGACTCCTTTTTCTCCCCTTAGATCTGCCTCATGCGACAATTCAATACCCGATTTCCCAATATAATCGCCTCTAACATAGTAGGGATCAGCATCTAATACGTTCTTGTCGACCTCGGCAATATATCCCAGAATAACGCCCATGTTAGGATATTTATATTGTCGCCGTGTACGATTTTGAACGTATATTCCGGGAAATTTATACAACTTTTCTTGCAGCAGTCCGTATTGCTCCACCGTCAGTTGCGACATAAAAAGTTGAGGCGTATAGGATGAATAACCGGGATTTTTTCGTCTGTCTTTCATGTCGGCTTCCAACTTCAGGTACGTAGATTTGTCGATATTCAGCGTGTTACAAAAATCAAGGGTGTCAAATTTATTCATTTCACGAACAACCATCATTACGTCGTAAGTAGGCTGATTATAAACGAGCAAATTCCCGTTACGGTCGTAAATGGTACCCCGTGCCGGATACAGCGTTTTGCGCAAAAAAGCATTACTATCGGCAAACTCGCGGTATTCAGGACTTAAAATTTGCAAATAAAACAATCGTAAAATATATACAACCACCACAGCCACGGCAATAAAGGCAATGATGTATTTACGTTTGGTATATGGGGTTTTGCTATTATATTCCACTCGTTCGTCTAGACATTAAACTATCAAAAGCAACTATCAATATCAACGTAAGCACCGATGATGCGGCAATACGAATAAAGGTACTTGCCAAATTAAAAAAAGTAAAAGATTCGATAAAGAATAACAGCGTTTGGTGCAACAACACCATAACGACAATATACCGTAAAAAAGCCCCGGTTTCGGTGTAAATGCTTGGAACAAAATCTTCATATTCAACTTTTGAAAAAAACACGTCGATCAATGGTTTGCGTAAAACTGCTACAATGGTGGTGGCAGCTGCATTCATCCCGGGTGTATTAAGAAAAATATCGATGATCAGCCCCATTAAAAAACCCGAAATAACCACATAAAACAAATTGCTGTTCCTCGGTAATTTAATCAAAAAATAAATATAAAGAATAGGCACGGCTACTCCAAAAACACTGATTCTATTCAACACCAATGTTTGAAGTAAAATCAAGCCTACAAACCCTATTATGTCATGCAAGAGGGATATTTTCATCGCTGTTCCAACGATTTTTCAAGAGAATATTCTTCTTCGTAATACGTATCATCAATAATCAAGACATGCTGTAAAGTGTAAAAATCAGTTGCCAAACGTATCTTGAATGCATTGAAATTATCATCATTGGTCTTTCCTTGTCCCACTACATAACCCACGATCATATCTTTAGGGAAAATACGTGAAAAACTGGTTACCACCGTATCTCCTTCTTGAAACACCTCGTGTTTGGGCAACTGTTCGAGTTGGGCATAATGCAAATCTTTCCCATCCCATACAATGGACCCCGAATTTTCGGAGTGTTTTAGTTTGCCGCTCAATCTGAATTTGGAATTTACAATGGGAATCACCACCGAAAAATGATCGGAAGCTGTAAGGATCACTCCTACAATACCTTTCTGCGAAACAACCCCCATATCGGCTTTCACGCCTTCTTGAAGTCCTTTATCCAGTGTAAGGTAATTATTACTCCCAAAAAAACTGACATTTACCACATTGGCAGGGATAAAACGAAATCGCATATCCAAAACAGAATCACCGACAAAGGAGGTTGTCCGAAGCGAATCTAAAGCGAGATCGTTCAAATAGTTTTTTAATGATTGAAGCTCATTTTGCAATTTTGCATTTTGAGCGAGTAATTCCTCATTATTTTTCTGCATGTAAAAATAAGAGGTCAATTTTCCCGATAAACGATATAATTCGGCCGAAACACGGTTTGCAGAGGAAAGATAAACGCTTCGTTGATACGAATTTTGTGTAAAAACCAGATAAAAGCTGAAGACTATTAATAAAACAGCCAACAACCACCAACTGTTCCGTATGATAAAATTAAATAGATTCCTCATACTCCGTTGTCAGCCATTAGGTTCAGCTATCAGCTTAATTGACGCTGCCAATAGCCGGCTATCGCATTAAAAAATTAAACTTATCGATATTTCGCAACGCTATACCTGTTCCCTTAGCTACCACATGCAACGGATCATCGACCACCTTAAACGGTATTCCGATTTTATCGGTCAGCCGTTTATCGAGTCCGCGCAACAAAGCTCCGCCTCCCGTCAAATAAATGCCGTTGCGTACAATATCGGCATAAAGCTCAGGAGGTGTTTGTTCCAACGCACTTAATACGGCAGAATCTACTTTCGATATCGATTTTTCGAGACAATGAGAAATTTCCTGATAGGAAACCGGAACATCCATCGGCAACGAAGTCATTCGGTTTGGTCCATGAACAATAAAATCCTCCGGTGGATTATCCAATTCGGTTACAACAGCACCCACATTAATTTTAATTTGTTCGGCAGTGCGTTCGCCAACTTTCATATTGTGCTGCCTTCCCATGTAATCCATAATATCTTCGGTAAAGTCATCACCCGCTATTTTAATCGATTTATTCGAAACGATTCCTCCAAGCGAAATCACGGCAATTTCCGTTGTTCCCCCGCCTATGTCCACAATCATATTCCCCTCAGGGGCTTCCACATCGATTCCTATACCCAACGCAGCAGCCATGGGTTCGAAAATCATATACACATCGCGTCCGCCGGCATGTTCGGCCGAGTCGCGCACAGCACGTATTTCAACTTCGGTACTCCCTGAAGGAATACAAATGACGATACGTAAGGAAGGAGCAAACAAACCTCCTCCTTTATTTTTATTGGCCATGCGGATCATCCCGCGGATCATTTGCTCCGCAGCATTAAAATCGGCAATCACTCCGTCGCGAAGCGGTCTGACTGTACGTATATTTTCGTGGGTTTTACCGTGCATTTGTTGCGCTTTCTCTCCCAATGCAATCATTTTGTCGGTTTTGCGATCCAATGCAACAATCGAGGGTTCATCCAATAAAATTTTTCCTGTATTGTTTACAATGATTGAATTGGCTGTTCCCAAATCCATTGCCAATTCTTGTGTGAATGAAAATAATCCCATATAAGGTTGTTTTTACGAAATGTTTCAATGTTTAAAATGGCGGACGCCTGTAAATACCATCGCCATATTATGGTCATCACAATAAGCAATGGATTCGTTATCCCTTATGGATCCGCCCGGTTGAATAACGGCACTAATTCCTGCATTATGAGCGATCTCCACACAATCAGGGAAAGGAAAAAATGCATCCGAAGCCATTACTGCACCTTTCAAATCAAAATGGAATGTCTTGGCTTTTTCTATGGCCTGTTTCAATGCATCAACTCGGGAGGTCTGTCCGGTTCCGCTTGCCACCAATTGCTTGTTTTTTGCCAATACAATGGCATTCGATTTGGTATGTTTCACCAGTTTATTGGCAAAAATCAAATCTTCGATTTCGGCGGCGGTAGGAACTTTTTTTGTTACCACTTTCAAATCATCAGCCAATTCAACTTTCGTATCTTTATCCTGCATCAATAATCCGTTTAACGCAGAACGATATTGAAAAGGGGTTGTCGTTTTAGAGGAAGACTTTTGAACCAAAATTATGCGATTTTTTTTCTGACTCAATATTTCAAAAGCCTCTTTATCGTATTCAGGAGCAATAATTACTTCGAAAAAGATGGAATTGATCAATTCTGCTGCCTCTCTATTAATGGTGCCATTGGTTATCACGATTCCGCCATATGCCGACACCGGATCAGCCTCCAGAGCAGCTTCCCAAGCTTCTCGAACGGTTGGACGGGAAGCCATGCCGCAGGCATTGTTATGTTTGAGAATAGCCACGGAGGTTTCATCGAAATCGGCAATCAGGGAAACAGCAGCATCGATATCGAGCAAATTGTTGTACGATATTTCTTTCCCATGCCGTTGTTCAAACATGTCGTCGAAATTGCCGAAGAAAACACCCCTCTGATGTGGATTTTCGCCATAACGAAGTTTTTTCGATTCGTTTATAGCCAACCGTAAAGCCGAAAAATTATCTTTATCAAAATAATTAAATATGGCTGCATCGTATTGCGATGAAACGGCAAATGCCTCTTTGGCAAAGCATCGACGATCTTCAAGATCAGAATCACCCTGTTTTTCATTCAACAATTGCAATAAAGACTTATATTGTTGTTGAGATGCGATGATAAGCACATCTTTGTAATTTTTAGCTGCAGCTCGAATCAACGAAATACCTCCGATATCTATCTTTTCGATAATTTCCTCTTCCGATCCCCCGTTTGCCACGGTTTCTTCAAAAGGATACAAATCCACGATCACCAAATCGATGGAAGGAATGCCATACGCTTTCAATAATTTTCTATCTCCTTCATTATCCCTGCGATACAGTATTCCTCCGAATATTTTCGGATGCAATGTTTTTACTCTTCCTCCCAGAATAGGTGGATAGCCTGTAATATCTTCTACCGTTTCACATTCATATCCCAACGATTGAATAAATTCTTGTGTGCCGCCGGTAGACAACAGTTTAACATTTAATTCATTCAATACATGAAGAATTTCTTCCAATCCATCTTTATGGTAAACAGAAATCAGTGCTGAATTTATTTTCTTCGACATAATCAATAACGCATTTTTATAAGAGAATACAAAGGTATAAAATCTATCTCTAATTTTTCAACGTTGAAATAACAAAACAGCCAACAAATCATGTCAGCTGTTTTTTAGGAATAAGCAACGTCGCTTCTTTTTACAATTGCTCGTCTATTGCCTCTATTTTTCGAGCAATAAGATCCAGATCGGCTTTAATTTTTTCTACTTTTCGGTTCATATCCTCCAACAAACTGTTGCCACGTTTAGAGGAAACGGAAAGAAACCCGATGTTATTTTCATAAGTTTGAAGCTCATTTTTCATCCGCTCGTATTGACGCATAAGACGTTCGCGTTCGCGGTAATTTTGATTTCTTGTATTGCTCGATTTTAATGGATCGGAAGAATGCATGCCCCCGTTTCCGAGTTTCCGCTCTAGTTTATCGATATTCAACCGATCGAATTGTGCATTCACTGCCTCATGAAATTCTTTATACACCTTATCTTTCAATTTATAAGGTACATGCCCGATTTCATACCATTCATCTATCAATTGATGCAATTGGGTCAACGCCTCTTCAGAAGGCAACGTTGGATCTATATTTTTTATTTTTTCTATAATTCCATTCTTCTCCTCCAGATTCTTTGTTTCCGATTCATACTGAGAAGAGGTATGCATCTTTTTCTGTTCGAAAAAATAATCACATGCCGTTATGAAACGTTTCCAAATGCTATCCACATATTTCCTGGGAACCAAACCGATTTCTTTCCATTCTTTTTGAATTTCAATCATTTCTTGTGTGGTATTCTTCCAATCCTGACTGTCTTTCAATGCTTCGGCTCGTTCACACAATGCGATTTTTTTTCGGAGATTTTCCTCCATTTCCTGTCGCATCGATTTATAAAAGGCACTCTTGTTCTTGAAAAAGGTATTGCAAGCTTCATGATAACGTTCATAAATTTTTGTACGCGATTTTCTGGGAACATGCCCAATCCGGCGCCATTGCTCTTGAATATCCAGCACTTCATTCATCTGCCTTTTCCAATCATTGATATTCACAAGTTTCGAATAATCAATAGATTCCAATTTTTCGCACAGTTCGGTTTTCTTTTTGAGGTTCTCATTCTCTTGCTCCTTAATTTCCTCAAAATGCTGTTGATATTTTTTATTGATTTTGGTCGATGCCTCTTTAAAACGCAACCAAATTTTTTCGCGATCTTTTCTGGCAACCGGACCTATTTCGCGCCATTGTTGATGCAAATTCTGCAATTGATGAAATGCAGATACGATATCGGGTTCATCATCCAATCGTTCGGCAGCTTCGCATAATTCGGTTTTTAACTCGTAATTCTTCTTAAAATCATATTTACGAAACTCGTTGTTTATGCGTACCAAATCATAAAATTTCTCTACATACAGCTGATAGTTCTTCCACAGTTCATTGGCTTTTGACTGCGGAATCAATTGAATGTCTTGCCATTGCTGTTGTAATTCCTTGAATTCGCGATAAATTACATTGAAATCTTCTTGTCCTTGATCTTCAATTAAGGCTTTAATTCGATCGATAATGGCCTGTTTTTTGGCCAGATTTTTTTCTTTTTCCGCTTCTTCTTGCGCCTTAATTTGCAATCGTTTCTCTTTTATTTTTTGAAGCAGATTTTTACCCTCGATGTATAGTTCCGATTCTTGAGCAACAAAATCAATCTCATCTCCCCCTTCTTCGATGAATTTATTTTTTTGTCTCTCTACTTCATTTCGGAGTGAACGATAAAACTGAGCTTTAACCGCATCCACTTCTTTACGTTGTGGTTTATCGGATGCAGCCAATTCACGAAGCTTTACAATAATCTCGTCGATAGAAAGTTGTGCAACAAATTCATCCCCCAATTCTTCTATTTGTTCCTCTTCCTCGCTTTCTTCCTCCTCTTCTCCCTCTTCCGGCATATCAAACCCATAGTCTATTTCTGAACCTGTATCTTCAAACTCTTCGTCTTTACCATCGTCTTCTTCCCCCTTCTCACTTGTTTTCTTTTCATCCTCCGGGTGTGAAAGATCAACATTTTCCACAGATTCTTCTTCTTTTACGGGAATATCTTCCTGCTGTAAATCCGATTCGCGAAAAACAGATCCGTCTTTTTCTTGTTTTTCATCAATTTCAGGCATTTCGGCTGTTTGATCTGAAATACCTACATCCGGATTCTTGGGCAAAAGAGCTTTTAGAGTAACGCCTTCATCATTAACGGTTTGTTTGCCGTCATCGAGATTATTGTTCGTATTCATCGGTTTTTAATCCTTCCTTTTTTGTTTCAATTCAATGTATTGAAATCCAACTTTTCGAAAACTATCCGACCTATCTGCGCCGGATTTACAATATTTTATACAAAATAACACATTATTTTTCGTATTTCATCGTTTTTGCAGAATTTTATTTCATTCAAAATTTCAAAAGCAGAATGATTAGTATTGTCCCTCCCGACAATTACTCGCTACATCGAAATCTGCAAAGTAAAAATGCCCTCTTTCTCAATCAACCCAATAATATTATAAATACCTGACCATTTTCTTATTTTTCCCTGAAAAACAAATGAATGGGTGTGCCTGTTAAATTCCAGTTTTCACGCATTTGATTCTCCAAAAACCGCTTATAAGGGTCTTTAACCCATTGCGGCAGGTTACAGAAAAACACAAACGAAGGTATTTGCGTATTGGGCAACTGGGTAATATATTTGATTTTGATATATTTCCCTTTATTTGACGGTGGTGGCGTTTTTTCGATGATCGGGAGCAACACTTCGTTGAGCTTTGCTGTGGGTATTTTTTGTTTCTTGTTTCTATAAACCTCTTTTGCCGCCTCCATTACTTTGAGCAAACGTTGTTTAGAGAGTGCAGAACCAAAAATAACGGGAAAATCGGTAAAAGGGGCTAACCGTTGCCTAATCGCATTCTCATATTCCTTATGAAGTTTACTGTCTTTCTCTTCAATCAAGTCCCATTTATTCACAAAAACCACCAACCCTTTTTTATTTTTTTGAATAAGAGAAAAAATATTCAAGTCTTGACTCTCGATTCCCCGCTCAGCATCGATCATGAGAATGCAAACATCGGCATTCTCGATGACCCGGATTGAGCGAATCACCGAAAAATATTCGGGTCCTTCGTTCACCTTTCCTTTTTTGCGTATACCTGCCGTATCGATGAGGTAAAAATCCATGCCAAACTTAGTGTACCGGGTATAAATGGAATCGCGTGTGGTACCCGCAATATCGGTAACAATGTTGCGTTCTTCCCCTATCAGTGCGTTCACGAAGGAGGATTTTCCGACATTCGGCCTACCAACGACAGCAAACTTGGGTATGTCCGTCGGCTCTTCCTCGTCTGCTCCGTCTTCCAATAAAGTAAGAATATGATCCAGCAAGTCACCTGTTCCCGAGCCGTTGATGGCCGAAACACTAAACGGATCACCCAGCCCGAGAGCATAAAATTCGGCCGATTGATATCCATACTCAAAATTGTCGGCTTTATTGGAAACCACCACTACCGGTTTGCTTGAACGCCTAAGCATATGGGCAATATCCGTATCTAAATCGGTGATGCCGTTTCGCACATCCACAACAAAAAGAATGACATCGGCCTCTTCGATGGCAATATGGACCTGTTTGTTGATTTCATCTTCCAATACATCGTCGGAATTGACAACCCAACCACCGGTATCTACCAAGGAAAACTCACGGCCGTTCCAAAAAACTTTCCCGTACTGGCGATCCCGTGTAGTACCGGCTATTTCGGTTACAATGGCCTGTCGACTCTGGGTCAATCGGTTAAATAACGTCGATTTTCCCACATTGGGGCGTCCTACAATAGCAACTAATTTTTTCATACTTTTTTTCTCAAAAGGATGCATTCTCCGCGAAAGATCCGTCAATCCAATTTGTAACCTAATGACCTCAATATTCTTTCGTTGTTTCTCCAATCTTTTTCAACCTTTACAAAAAGCTGCAGGTAAACTTTCTTCTCAAAAAAGAGTTCAAGATCTTTTCGAGCCAACGTACCCAACTTTTTCAAGGCTTCGCCCTTATGCCCGATTATGATTCCCTTCTGAGAATCGCGCTCCACCCATATTACGGCACGGATACGGATGATATTTTTTTCTTCCTTGAATTCTTCCACCAACACTTCCAACGAATAGGGCACTTCCTTCTGATACAGCATCAAGGCTTTCTCGCGAATAATCTCCGATACAAAAAAGCGCGCCGGTTTATCGGTCAAGGCGTCTTTTTCAAAATAAGGGGGCGATTCGGGCAAAAGCTCCACTATTCGTTTCTTAATTTCCTCTATCCCGAAATTGTTTACTGCCGAAATCGGATAAATTTCGGCTTTGGGCAACAATTCATGCCACTGTTCCACCAGTTTTTCCAGTTCTGTCTGATTCGTAAGATCAATCTTATTGATGAGCAACAACACGGGAATATCCATTTGTCGTACACGATCCAGAAAATCATTGTTTTTATCGATCGTTTCCACTACATCGGTAACATACAGCAACACATCCGCATCATCCAAAGCCGAAAGCGAAAAAGCCAGCATCTGTTCCTGCAATTTATAATTGGGTTGAAGAACACCCGGCGTATCGGAATAAACCACCTGATATTCCGGCGTATTTACGATACCGATGATGCGATGCCGCGTGGTTTGCGATTTGGAAGTAATGATAGAGAGTTTTTCTCCCACCAATAGATTCATAAGCGTGGATTTGCCCACATTAGGATTCCCGACAATGTTGACGAAACCCGATCGATGTTTATTTTCTGCCATTCAATAAATTAAAAAGGTACGTTTCTTAAATACAGGTAGCGATCGCGATGCTGCTCTTTTTGTAAGCAGGTATGAGTGCCGATAATCATCACATCGGCCGGTTGGTTTGGTTTAACAGGCAACCAAACAGGAACGCCGAAACCATTCGGATTACCTGTTTTGATGAAATGGGCAAAAAACAACTGCGAGAGTGTCGAAACAAAATAATCTTCCGATTGCCAATCGTAAACGTCGTTAACCGGCAAATTACCCAGTACATATTCGATTTCGGCAGAATGTGATGCTCCTTTTATCTGTTGGTCATCGTCTGTTTTTGCATTTTTGTAACCCGGACGGGGATGAACAAAATAATAACGATAAACCTCTTTACCCCCGGTTGTGCCATGAATGTCCGACCAATTCCATGTTCCATAACCGATAAACATATCACCGGCCAAATCTGTGGCAACCTGAGCAACTTCCTCGTCGGAATTGGCTTTGTAAACCTTCAATAACCCTTCCGCAATATCCGGATAACGTTGTCTGACAGCCTTTTCATAATTTTCCACCGTAAGCTCTTCATTTCCCAATAGCGCTTTATAAGAGCTCTCCATTGAATTCCAACCCACAAGCAGAGGCACATGGGCTTGTTCACCTTTCGAAAAAATGGTTTCCGGTTTTTCCGGGAAAAAATATCCGTCCACAATCACCCCGAAGGAGGGGACATCCTTTCTTTGGGTCATTTTCAACAACTGATCGGCAGAAAGAGAGCGTAAATCGTTAAGACCATTGGCTCCCGCTGCCTTCTGAAACGAAAGTCCCAATTTTTCGGCCTCCGCCAAAGAGAGCATCTCCCTGAAGCCCAACAATGAACCGCTTTCGCCTATGGCACCGGCAATCAGATGACGCGACAAAGGCGATGCCATCTGTGCACTTACCGAAAATGAACCGGCCGATTCTCCGCCAATCGTGATTTTCCCGGGGTCGCCTCCAAAACGGGCAATATTGCGTTTAACCCATTGCAAGGCGGCAGACTGATCGAGCAACCCATAATTTCCGGAAGCACGGTGAGGCGACTCCCTTGTCAACTCGGGATGACTGAAAAATCCGAATATACCCAAACGATAATTAACCGTTACCGTTACCATGCCTTCTCTGGCCATGCTTTCTCCGTCATAGCGGTATTCCGACCCGTCGCCCGCAATGAAACCACCCCCATAAAAATAAACCAACACGGGAAGTTTTTCCCGGTAGTTTTTCGAAGGAGTCCATACATTCAGATACAAACAATCCTCACTCATCCCGTTGGAACGGAAACGCATGTCGCTAAAAACCGGCAGCTGCATAGCACGCGGACCAAAATCAATCGTTTTTTTGACTCCGCTCCAATTTTTTACAGGTTGTGGTTCTCTCCAACGCAGCTCTCCTACCGGAGGCTGAGCATAAGGTATACCCCTAAAAATCTTGATCCCGGCCTTTTCAAATCCTTCGATGATACCATTTTCGGTGCTTGCACGAACAAAAACGGTATCGCACTTCTTTTGTGCATAACCCTCAAAAAGTATACTTAAAAGGGTTGCTATTACAATAATTTTCTTCATCGAAAGGTATTAGTTTTTTATCGTCTGCAAAAATAGAAAATATAAGCCGTTTTTCCAAATTCATACCTCATTTGCGTCGGATGTAGAGTCAACCAGCAAGTGCG
>DBPW01000018.1 GCA_002305015.1 Bacteroidales bacterium UBA1410 | reverse complement strand
ATATGTCTATGCCTAAAACATTTGGCTAAGATTTTAAAAGCACGTTAAATTATCTACGTATTAATAGTTAGCCCTTTCAAAAAGAGGTGCGCTATGAGCGAGAAATTGTACATAAGATTTAGAGAGGTTTCTGAAAAGGAACTTAGATTAGCTATGGAGAAAAATGAGCCTATTTTAATTCATTTCTTTTATTTAGGATTAACAGAAGACCTTGTACATCCAGTGTATATAGAGGATTTAGAAAAAGACAAAAGCGGAAATGAAATATATCTGTATTTAAAAATAAAAACCATTACGAGTAACCAAAAAGAATGGCACTCAGAAGCAGTGATTGTTGTTGGTAGTGGAGAAGGAGCAATGTTTGAGCCAGAACTAAGGAGTGCTTAAATGCAAAAATGGCATATCGAAACCAAGGGCGGAAGAATGTTTGTTTTAATTCTTAATCGTCCTGATAATATAGATTATTTTAGTGGATTAGCAAATGCTATTTATTATACTGAAGGTCATGGTTTTTATGCCATGGAAACAACTGATGTTTTTGGAATGGCTAAACGAATTATAGAGAAAGCTATTTCCTCGGAAAATAAAGTGAGTTTTTTGGATTTTTTATGGAAATGGGAAATGGATCCTGTTAATAACGGTGAAGAACGAAGAGTTATTGAAAATTTTATGGTTGTGAATAAGAAAGGAAAGACTTTATTTTCATGGAAGGACGTTAGATTTCTTCTCTTATAGTGTATATATTTAGTATGCGTCAAATTAAGTTACGCATACTTTTTAATATGCTTGACAATTTATTGCAGTTCTGTTAATTTGTGTTTATAAGCAAATATTGCTGATTATTTTTATTGTAAGGAAAAGATATATAATTTTATTATGGCAACAATTAATCAATTAATCAAAAAAGGAAGAAAACTTATTAGAAAGAAAACAGGAACTCCAGCAATGAGAGTTGGTTTTAATCCGGTTAAAAATAGACCAACTGAATATTTTTCACCTTTTAAGAAAGGAGTATGTATAAAGGTATTTACAACTACACCTAAAAAGCCTAACTCAGCCTTGAGAAAGGTAGCAAGAGTTAAGTTATCTAATGGAATGGAAGTTACAGCATATATTCCTGGAGAAGGTCACACACTTCAAGAACACTCAATCGTTATGTTAAGAGGTGGTAGGGTAAAAGATTTACCAGGAGTAAGATACCACATTGTAAGAGGAGTTTTGGATTGCGCAGGAGTAGATAGAAAGAAAAAGAGAAGTAAATATGGTGCTAAAAAGCCACAAAAATAATCAGAAAAAAATATATGGCAAAAAAATTTGAAAAAAAAATAGTAGAACCAGATATGAAATACGATAGTTTTATCGTAGCTAAATTTGCTAATCAACTAATGTGGAGTGGAAAGAAAAAGACAGCATTAAGAATTATCTACAATGCCTTTGATGTTATCAAAGAACAAACTAAGCAAGACCCATTAGACGTATTTTTAAAAGCAATTGACAACGTTTCACCATTACTAGAGGTAAAACCAAGAAGAGTTGGTGGAGCAACATACCAAGTACCAGTAGAAGTTAGAGGAGATAGAAAATTAAGTTTAGCCATGAAGTGGATTATTAAAACTTCAAGATCAAAGAAAGGAAAGGCTATGTCTCAAAAACTTGCAGAGGAATTAATCGAAGCTTCAGAAAACAGAGGAAATTCAGTTAAGAAGAAAGAAGATACACACAGAATGGCTGAAGCAAACAGAGCATTTGCACACTTTGCTTGGTAATAAATAATAAGTTAAAAGAAACTGTTACTTGAACCAAGACAGTTTCTTTTTTTAAAAGAAAAATAAATTTTAATCTATGCCTAGAAAATATCCAATAGAAAAATATAGAAATATCGGTATTATCGCTCATATTGACGCAGGAAAAACAACTGTTTCTGAGCGTATTTTGTATTACACAGGAGTATCTCATAAGCTTGGTGAAGTTCACGAAGGAGCCGCAACAATGGATTGGATGGAACAAGAAAGAGAAAGAGGGATTACAATTTGTTCTGCTGCAACAACTTGTTTTTGGTCACCTGAAGGATATTTGACTGGTGAGAAAAAAAATGAGCACAGAATTAACCTAATTGATACTCCAGGCCACATTGACTTTACTGCGGAAGTACAAAGATCTTTAAGAGTACTTGATGGTGCCGTCGTTGTATTTGATGGTGTTGCAGGAGTTGAGGCTCAATCTGAAACTGTTTGGAGACAAGCTGATAAATATCACGTTCCTAGAATTTGTTTCATTAATAAATTAGATAGAGTAGGAGCTTCTTTTGATCATGGTATCGGTACTATTTGGGAAAAATTAACTAAAAATGCGGTTGCCATTCAATTACCATTAGGAGAAGAGGCAGATATGGATGGAATTATAGACCTAATTAGAATGAAGGCCTATAGATTTGAGGGTGATAATGGAAATGACGTAAAGGTAATTGATGTTCCAGAAGAGTTCAAGGCAAAAGCAGAAGAATGGAGAAGTAAAATGGTTGAAAAAGTTGCAGGAGAAGACGATGTTCTTATGGAAAAATATCTAGAAGGTCAAGAAATAACTGAAGAAGAAATTAAAAGAGTTTTAAGAAAAGCAACTATTGATTACAAGCTTGTTCCTGTGCTTTGTGGAACTGCTTTAAGAAATAAAGGAGTGCAATTACTTTTAGATGCAGTTATTACTTACTTGCCATCTCCTGTAGATGTACCTCCTGTAGAAGGAACAGACCCTATAGATGAAACGAAGGTTTTAGTAAGACATGCTACAGATGATGAACCATTTACTGCTCTTGCATTTAAAATTGCAACAGACCCATATGTTGGAACATTAACTTATCTAAGAGTATATTCTGGAACATTTCAAAAAGGAGGTTATTTGATAAATACAAACACAGGAGAAAAAGAAAGACTTGGTAGAATCTTAAGAATGCATGCAAACCAAAGAGAGGAGGTAGATGAAGTTTTTGCAGGTGATATTTGTGCTGCTGTTGCTCTTAAAAAGACTACAACAGGAAACACATTATGTGACGAAAACAATCCTATTGTTTTAGAACAAATTTCTTTCCCAGAGCCAGTTATTAATATTAAGATTGAACCAAAGACTAAAGGAGACCAAGAAAAAATGGGTGCTTCTCTTAAGAAATTACAAGAAGAAGATCCAACATTTAGAGTTAAAACTGACGAGGAAACAGGGGAAACTATTATTGGTGGTATGGGTGAATTACATTTAGATATTATCGTTGATAGAATGAAAAGAGAATTCGGTGTAGAGGCAAATGTTGGAAGACCACAAGTTTCATATAAAGAAGCTATCGAAGCAAATGCTGAAGCTGAATATAAATATGTTAAGCAGTCAGGAGGTAGAGGACAATATGGACACGTTAAAATTAGAATTGAGCCACTTGAAAGAGGAAAGGGATTCGAATTTGTTGATGAAATCAAGGGAGGGGTTATTCCAAGAGAATATATTCCTGCTGTACAAAAAGGTATAAAGGAAGCACTTGAAAAGGGAGTTGTAGCAGGTTATAATTTAATCGACGTTAAAGCTACATTATATGATGGATCTTTCCATGAGGTTGATTCTTCTGAAATAGCCTTTAAAATCGCGGGAGCTCAAGCTTTGTTTGAAGCGGCTAAGAAAGCAAGTCCACACATATTAGAGCCTATTATGAAGATAGAAGTAGTTGTTCCAGAGCAATTTTTAGGTGACGTTATCGGAGATCTATCTTCTAGAAGAGGTCAAATTGATCAAACCGAAGATAGAACAGGAATGAAGGTTATATATGCTAAAGTTCCTTTGTCAGAAACATTTGGTTATGTAACATCACTTCGTTCATTAACTGAGGGTAGAGGAACATCAACCATGGAATTTAGTTCATATGAAAAAGTTCCAGGAAATGTGGCTCAGGAAATTATAGAGGGTAAGAGAAAATAATATGAACTTCGAAGATATAAAAAAAATAGTTGACAAGGAGGGTAAGGTTATCATCCTTGAAAACCAAAAAGCCTATATTGTCTCAAGATATATTATTGAGGAGACAAAACAAGAGGTAGTAGAAGAAGTCAAGCCAAAAGAAGAGGAAAAAAAAGAAGGCTTAAAATTAGAAGATTTACCATTCTAAATAAAAAGAGAAGGCAAAAGCCTTTTCTTTTTTTTGTAACGATAAATAGATTTTTAAAGTAAGTTTTAGATTCATTTATTTAAAGAATTTTACTAAGGGTTTTACTCACGAGAATCTGTAAGTTTCGATTCATATAAAGTTTGGAAATAATAAGATTACATCTATTCAAAGAAGCATGCCGTTTTAATATTAACAAAATTTGATGTAGATAATTCTAATAAAGGAGGGATGAGACTGTGGTTTATAGATATTAATATAGTAAAACAGGACTATCCAATAGTATCACTATTATGCAACTTGATTTTTTAAATGAGAAAAGATGCTGAAAAAGTAAAAATAACTGGCTTTATGTAGGGTCTTGACTTTTTTGAATATTTCGGTACAATGTATTTGTTATCAATAAAATTATCATTGATTATTATATAGTAGATAACAATGATTACTGATATTATTGTGAATTAAAGTTCACAATTATTAAATTAATTCATTTTTAAAAAATATTAAAAACTATGGCAGAAAAATTTGAAAGAACAAAACCACATTTAAACATTGGTACAATTGGTCACGTTGATCATGGTAAAACCACCTTAACGGCTGCTATTACCAAAGTTTTAGCGGAAAAAGGCCTTTCTGAAGTGAAAACATTTGATCAAATTGATAATGCACCGGAAGAAAAAGAAAGAGGTATAACAATCAATACCTCACACGTTGAATACGAAACTGAAAATCGTCACTATGCACACGTTGACTGCCCGGGACACGCCGACTATGTAAAGAATATGGTAACCGGTGCTGCTCAAATGGACGGTGCAATTATTGTAGTTGCTGCCACAGATGGCCCCATGCCTCAAACACGCGAACATATCCTTCTTGCACGCCAAGTAAACGTTCCACGTTTGGTCGTATTTATGAATAAATGCGATCTGGTCGACGATGAAGAAATGTTGGAATTGGTTGAAATGGAAATGAGAGAATTGCTCGATTTCTATGATTTCGACGGTGCCAATACACCCGTTATCCGTGGTTCCGCATTGGGAGCATTGAACGGCGATCCTAAATGGGAAGAAAAAATATTGGAACTGATGAAGGCTGTTGACGAATGGATTCCTCTTCCTCCACGTGATATAGACAAACCTTTCCTTATGCCGGTTGAAGACGTATTCTCGATCACAGGACGTGGTACAGTGGCAACAGGCCGTATCGAAACCGGTATCGTAAAAGTTGGAGACGAAGTTGAAATCATCGGCTTAGGATCAGAAGGAAAGAAATCTGTAGTAACAGGAGTCGAAATGTTCCGTAAGATTCTTGACCAAGGCCAAGCAGGAGATAACGTAGGTTTGTTGCTTCGCGGTATCGATAAAGATGAAATTAAACGCGGTATGGTAATTGCCCATCCGGGAAAAGTAAAACCTCATTCCAAATTCAAAGCAGAGGTTTATATTCTGAAAAAAGAAGAAGGTGGCCGCCATACCCCATTCCATAATCATTATCGTCCACAATTCTATATTCGTACCTTGGATGTTACAGGAGAAATTGAATTGCCGGAAGGTGTGGAAATGGTAATGCCGGGTGATAATGTAACCATCACCGTTGATTTAATTTATCCGGTTGCATGTAACGTAGGTTTACGCTTTGCTATTCGCGAAGGTGGCCGTACGGTAGGTGCAGGACAGATTACCGAATTACTTGACTGATAATAATGTCAGAGAAAATAAACTTAGTGGGAGATACCAACGTCTGCCAACTAAGTTGTTTACGGGTCTAGCTCAGTTTGGTAGAGCACTGGTCTCCAAAACCAGGTGTCGGGAGTTCGAGTCTCTCGACCCGTGCATAAACGATTCAAATTATAAATGAAAAAAATAATTGCATATATTAAGGATGCGTATAACGAATTGGTTTATAAAGTATCCTGGCCTTCGCGAGAAGAACTGTCGAGTAGCACGATAATTGTAATGATTGCTTCCCTTTTTATCGCGCTAATTGTATTTGCGATGGATTCTTTATTTGAGTGGACATTGAAACTTCTTTACGGTATTTTATAATTCTGAATGACAAGCCATGGCTGATAACGAAAAAAAATGGTATGTATTACGTGCCGTTAGCGGAAAAGAAAATAAGGTCAAAGAGTACTTGGAATCAGAAATTAAGAAAACCGATTTAGGGAAGTATATATCTCAAGTCCTCATACCGACAGAAAAAGTCTATACTGTGCGTAGCGGAAAGAAAGTAATGAAAGAACGTGCTTATCTTCCCGGGTATGTGCTTATTGAGGCCGAACTGACGGGAGAGGTTATTCACACACTCAAAAACATCAATTACGTAGCAGGATTTCTTCCCAATACAACAGATCCCCAACCTCTCAGGGAATCGGAAGTAAAACGTATCTTGGGAACAATGGACGAATTGGAAGAAGCCGGCGAAGAAATGGATGTTAAATTCTATGTTGGTGAAAACGTAAAAGTGATCAGTGGCCCTTTTAGTAATTTCTCCGGCGAAGTTGAGGAAGTGAATGATGAGAAAAAAAGACTCAAAGTGGTAGTCAAAATTTTCGGAAGAAAACAACTATTGGAGCTGGGTTATATGCAAGTAGAGAAAGAATAAATCAGATTTGGTTACGCACATCTGTTGAATTCTTGACTATGTTTTGGTGAGAAGTAAATAAATTTAAATCAAAGAAAAATGGCTAAAGAAGTTGCCGGACAAATAAAATTGCAAATCAAAGGAGGTGCAGCAAATCCCTCCCCTCCCGTAGGACCTGCTTTAGGTTCAAAAGGGATTAATATTATGGAGTTTTGCAAGCAATTCAATGCCAGAACTCAGGATAAAGCAGGTAAAATATTACCCGTTGTAATTACTTACTACACGGATAAATCTTTTGATTTTGTTGTCAAAACACCACCGGTTGCCATTCAATTATTAGAAATTTTGAAAGCAAAAAGTGGCTCGGCTGAACCAAATCGAAAGAAAATCGGCGAAATCACATGGGATCAGGTAAAAACGATTGCAGAAGAAAAAATGCCCGATTTGAACTGCTTCACTATTAGATCAGCAATGCGCATGGTTGCCGGAACGGCACGAAGCATGGGTATCGTGGTAACAGGGGAATTTCCTCAAGATATAAAATAATCTAAACTTCAATTGAAAATGGGAAAACTGACAAAAAATAGAAAGTTAGCTTTGAGTAAAATTGAAGCGGGGAAAACTTATTCACTGAAAGAAGCAGCTACTTTATTGAAAGAAATAACGACTACCAAATTTGATGCATCTGTCGATATTGATGTACGTTTAGGAATAGATCCGCGCAAAGCTAACCAAATGGTACGTGGCACCGTTACTCTTCCTCATGGTACAGGAAAAGAGGTGAGGGTTCTCGTCTTGTGCTCGCCGGAAGCTGAAGCCGAAGCAAAAGAAGCCGGAGCAGATTATGTAGGACTTGACGAATACATCGAGAAAATTAAGAACGGATGGACAGATGTGGACGTTATTATCGCACAGCCCTCTGTAATGGGTAAAATTGGTTCACTGGGACGTATCTTAGGACCACGTGGATTAATGCCAAATCCCAAAAGCGGAACAGTAACCAACGATGTTGCCAAAGCTGTAAAAGAAGTAAAACAAGGAAAGATTGATTTCAAGGTAGATAAATATGGTATTGTCCATGCATCTATAGGAAAAATATCGTTTACACCTGAACAAATTGTTGATAATGCGCGGGAATTTATCCAGACATTAATCAAATTGAAACCGTCTACAGCAAAAGGTACATATATTAAGAGCATTTATCTTTCTACTACGATGAGTCCGGGTCTCAAAATAGATCCCAAATCGATAGAAGAAAACTAAAAAAGGGAAAAACTATCTATGAAAAAGGAAGATAAAAACGAGATAATCAAAAAAATAGCTGATACTGTTAAGGGATACGAAAACTTCTATTTAACGGACATAGCTACATTAGATGCAGCTAAAACCAATAATTTGAGAAGAGAGTGCTATAAACAGGATATCAAGTTAATGGTAGTAAAAAATACCTTGCTGCGTAAAGCGTTGGAATCGCTCGACGGAAATTATGAGGAACTGTATCCTCTACTCAAGGGTAATACGGCCCTCATGTTTTCAAATGTGCCTAATGCTCCTGCAAAACTTATCGATAAATATAAAAGCGAAAAAATACCTGCATTCAAAGGTGCTTATGTACAAGAGAGCTTCTTTATCGGTGATAAGTATCTAAAAGATTTGGTGTCCATCAAGAGTAAAACAGAACTTATTGGAGAAATTATTGCACTGTTGCAATCTCCTGCAAGAAATGTTATTTCTGCACTACAATCCGGAGGAAATACGCTTCATGGCATTTTAAAAACGCTCTCCGAAAAATAATTTTCAACTTATACAAAAAACAGAATTAGTAATCTATTAAATAACACAAAAATGGCAGACTTAAAAGCATTTGCTGAACAATTAGTTAACTTAACAGTAAAAGAAGTTAACGAACTGGCTGAAATTTTAAAAACTGAATATGGTATTGAACCCGCTGCTGCAGCCGTTGCCGTAGCAGGAGCTCCTGCTGCAGCAACAGAAACTGCTGTTGCAGAGGAAAAAAATTCTTTCGATGTAATCCTTAAAAGTCCGGGTGCAGCTAAATTAGCTGTCATAAAAGTAGTCAAAGAACTTACCGGTCTTGGATTGAAAGAAGCAAAAGATTTAG
Organism: Bacteroidales bacterium UBA1410; assembly: GCA_002305015.1. Classification (GTDB taxonomy): domain Bacteria; phylum Bacteroidota; class Bacteroidia; order Bacteroidales; family Dysgonomonadaceae; genus Anaerorudis. The sequence goes on along the minus strand of DBPW01000018.1, from coordinate 196,280 downwards.
TTGACGCTGCTCCCAGCGAATTGAAAAAAGGAGTAACAAAAGAAGAAGCCGAAGCATTGAAAAAACAACTTGAAGAGGCAGGAGCAGAAGTTGAACTTAAATAACAAAGCAACCTAAAACTAGGTTAATTTGGTTAAGAATCTTCCGGAGAAGGTTCTTAACCTTTTGTTTCAATACATATTAAGTTCAAAAAATACATTCGCATGTCTTCAAATAACACCAACCAACGAATAAATTTCTCAACCATTAAAAATCCTCTCGACTTCCCTGATTTTTTGGAAGTTCAGTTGAAATCGTTTCAAGATTTTTTACAACTTGATGCACCTCCCGAAAAAAGAAAAAACGAAGGATTGTACAAAGTTTTCATGGAAAACTTCCCCATTACAGACACTCGCAACAACTTTGTCTTGGAATTCCTTGATTACTACATTGATCCTCCGCGTTATTCAATCGAAGAGTGCATAGAAAGAGGTCTTACCTATAGTGTTCCTCTGAAAGCTAAATTGTATCTCTATTGCACCGATCCTGATCATGAAGATTTTGCCCCTGTCATTCAAGATGTGTATCTAGGAACCATTCCTTATATGACTGAAAAGGGTACTTTTGTGATTAATGGGGCCGAACGTGTAGTGGTTTCACAATTGCATCGGTCGCCGGGTGTTTTCTTCGGTCAAAGTGTGCATGCAAACGGTACAAAACTCTACTCTGCCCGTATAATCCCGTTTAAAGGATCATGGATTGAGTTCGCAACCGATATCAACAGTGTAATGTATGCTTACATTGATAGGAAAAAGAAATTGCCTGTCACTACCCTGTTACGCGCTATCGGGTTTGAAAGCGACAAGGACATCCTCGAGATTTTTGATCTTGCAGAAGAAGTAAAAGTTACCAAAACCAACCTGAAAAAGGTGATGGGTCGTAAACTAGCAGCACGAGTACTAAAATCGTGGATGGAAGATTTTGTAGACGAAGACACAGGCGAGGTAACTTCTATAGAAAGAAACGAGGTCATTATTGAACGGGAAACCATTCTAGGGGAAGAAGAAATAGAGGAAATTCTGGAATCGGGCGTTTCATCCATTTTGTTACATAAAGAAACACCCAACATGTCGGACTACTCGATTATCTATAATACATTGCAAAAAGATCCGAGCAATTCCGAAATCGATGCCGTACGCCATATCTATCGATTAATTCGCAGTGCTGAGCCTGCCGATGATGCCAGTGCCAGAGAAGTAATTAATAATCTTTTCTTCTCTGAAAAAAGATACGATTTGGGCGACGTGGGTCGTTACAGAATTAACAAAAAACTGAACCTCAATATTGACGAAAAAATTCGTGTTCTTACCAAAGAAGATATTATAGAAATTATAAAATATCTGATTGAATTGGTTAACTCCAAAGCCATTGTAGATGATATCGATCATCTCAGCAACAGACGTGTACGTACAGTGGGAGAGCAGTTATACAACCAATTTGGTGTGGGACTGAACCGAATGGCACGAATTATCCGTGAGAGGATGAATGTACGCGACAACGAAGTATTTACACCCGTTGATCTCATCAATGCCAAAACCATTTCATCGGTTATTAATACCTTCTTTGGTACGAATGCTTTGTCCCAATTTATGGATCAGACCAATCCATTGGCAGAAATTACACATAAGCGCCGTTTATCGGCATTGGGACCCGGCGGTCTGTCAAGAGAACGCGCAGGTTTTGAAGTGCGTGACGTACACTATACCCACTACGGACGTCTTTGCCCTATCGAAACTCCTGAAGGACCGAATATCGGACTTATTTCCTCATTGTGCATTTACGCAAAGATTAATGATCTTGGGTTTATCGAAACTCCATATAGGAAAGCAAAAGACGGAAAAGTAGACATAAAAAACGAGAACATAATTTATCTGGCAGCCGAAGAAGAAGAAGGGAAAGTGATCGCTCAAGGTAATGCGCCACTTGATGATGAAGGAAGATTTATCTTACCTCGGGTGAAATCGCGAAAAGATGCCGATTATCCGGTTGTTTCACCCGAACAGGTAGAGATGATGGATGTATCACCTATGCAGATAGCATCAATTGCAGCAGCACTAATTCCGTTTCTTGAACATGACGACGCGAACCGTGCATTGATGGGGTCAAACATGATGAGGCAAGCCGTTCCCTTAATACGCACCGAAGCACCGATAGTAGGCACAGGAATTGAAGAACAGGTTATTAAAGATTCCCGTACTCAACTTATGGCTGAAGGCGATGGGGAAGTAATTTATGTTGATGCAACCACCATCAAAATTAAATATAACAGAACGGAAGAAGAAGAATTTACGAGTTTTGAGGATTCCGTAAAAACATATACTATTCCCAAATTTCGTAAAACAAACCAAAACACCACGGTCGATCTGCATCCTCTTTGTAGAAAAGGAGATAAAGTAACAAAAGGCCAAATATTAACCGAAGGATATGGATCTCAAAAAGGAGAGTTGGCCTTGGGGAAAAACCTGAAGGTGGCATTTATGCCATGGAAGGGATACAACTTCGAAGATGCTATCGTATTAAGTGAACGGGTGGTTAGCGAAGATATTTTTACCTCGGTACACGTAGAAGAATTCTCATTGGAAGTGCGTGAGACCAAACGAGGACTTGAAGAGCTGACATCCGATATTCCAAATGTGAGTGAAGATGCTACCAAAGATTTAGACGAAAGAGGAATAATCCGAGTGGGAGCACGCGTTCAACCCGGCGACATCCTTATCGGAAAAATCACTCCTAAAGGAGAATCGGATCCGTCTCCCGAAGAAAAACTCCTTCGTGCTATCTTTGGAGACAAAGCAGGTGATGTAAAAGATGCTTCGTTGAAAGCCTCTCCTTCACTCAGCGGGGTTGTGATTGATACGAACTTATTCTCAAGAGCAATTAAAAAAGGAAAAAGTAAATTATCCAACAAGGCATTGCTTCCTAAACTAGAGGAAGAATACGAAGCCAAAATGGAAGATTTAAAAAAGATCCTTATCGAAAAATTGCTTGCGCTCACCGAAGGTAAAACCTCTGCAGGTGTAAAAGATTATACTAACCTGGAGGTAATTCCCAAAGGGGCAAAATTTACAGCAAAGGTATTGCAAGAAATCGATTATCAATCTGTCCAACTGAACAAATGGACAAACGATCCCCACAAAAACGAATTGATCCGCACTACTGTGATCAATTACCTGCGCAAATACAAGGAATTGGATGCTGAACTCAAACGCAAACGTTTTGATCTTACAATTGGAGATGAACTCCCCTCAGGAATCATGCAAATTGCTAAGGTTTATGTGGCTAAAAAAAGAAAAGTTCAAGTGGGAGACAAACTGGCCGGTCGACATGGCAACAAAGGCATTGTTTCCAAGATAGTACGGCAAGAAGATATGCCTTTCCTTGCTGACGGAACGCCGGTAGATATCGTTTTAAACCCCTTAGGTGTTCCATCACGTATGAATTTAGGGCAGATTTTTGAAACTGTTCTCGGATGGGCAGGAGAAAAACTGAATATGCGTTTTGCTACTCCCATTTTTGACGGTGCTACCCTCGAGAACCTGGATGAGTGGACTGAGAAAGGAGAATTACCTCGCTATGGGAAAACCTACCTTTATGATGGAGGAACAGGAGAACGATTTGATCAGCCGGCAACCGTAGGTATCATCTACATGATGAAACTCGGCCATATGGTTGAAGATAAAATGCATGCCCGATCTATCGGCCCATATTCACTCATTACGCAACAACCGTTAGGCGGTAAAGCTCAATTTGGTGGACAACGTTTTGGAGAAATGGAAGTTTGGGCTCTTGAAGCATTCGGAGCAGCTTATATTCTTCAGGAAATTCTGACTATCAAATCCGATGATGTTATGGGACGCTCAAAAGCATATGAAGCCATCGTAAAAGGTGATCCTATGCCACAACCGGGAATCCCTGAATCATTAAATGTATTGCTCCATGAGCTTAGAGGATTGGGATTGAGCATCACACTCGATTAATTCTCATAACTACAAAAACGGATATTAAGAATTTATTAATTCAGGCCGTTTTTTAATTCAAAAATATTTACAACTCTTTATAGACAAAACATGTATGGCATTTAGAAAAGACAATAAAATAAAGAGTAACTTTTCAAAAATTACTATCAGTTTAGCTTCACCTGAAGAAATTCTCGAAAATTCATATGGTGAGGTATTAAAACCTGAAACTATCAATTATCGTACTTACAAACCCGAACGTGACGGACTTTTCTGTGAACGTATTTTCGGCCCCGTAAAAGACTACGAGTGTCATTGCGGGAAATACAAACGAATACGTTATAAAGGAATTGTTTGTGACCGATGCGGCGTTGAAGTAACCGAAAAAAAAGTACGCAGAGAGCGTACGGGACACATTAGATTGGTAGTGCCGGTTGCTCATATCTGGTATTTCAGAACATTGCCCAACAAAATAGGTTATCTGCTGGGAATTTCAACAAAAAAACTCGATTCCATTATCTACTACGAAAGATATGTGGTTATTCAACAAGGTATTTTAAAAGATAAGGTAGAAGAAAACGATCTTCTAACCGAAGAAGAATATCTGGAATTGCTGAATTCATTGCCAAAAGAGAATCAACAACTGGAAGATTCGGATCCCGACAAGTTCATTGCAAAAATGGGAGCGGAAGCAATTTTAGACCTTTTAGAAAGATTGAATCTCGACAAATTAGCCAATCAGCTGCGTCACCGTGCCAGTACGGATACATCCCAGCAACGAAAAGATGAAGCATTGAAAAGACTCCAGGTAGTGGAAGCATTTCGGAGTTCTAAGCACATCAATAAGCCTGAATGGATGATTATGAAAGTGATTCCCGTCATTCCACCGGAGCTTCGTCCCCTGGTGCCCCTTGATGGAGGTCGTTTTGCAACATCAGATTTAAACGATCTATATCGCCGTGTGATTATTCGCAACAACCGCCTGAAAAGGCTTATCGATATTAAAGCACCCGAAGTAATTCTCAGAAACGAGAAACGCATGCTTCAAGAGGCTGTTGATTCACTTTTTGATAATTCAAGAAAATCAAGTGCAATTAAAACAGAATCCAATCGACCCTTAAAATCGCTTTCAGATAGTTTGAAAGGAAAACAAGGGCGTTTTCGTCAAAATCTGCTTGGCAAACGCGTGGATTATTCGGCTCGCTCGGTTATTGTAGTGGGCCCGGAATTAAAAATGCACGAATGCGGTTTGCCAAAAGATATGGCAGCCGAACTGTATAAACCATTCATTATTCGCAAACTTATTGAAAGAGGTATTGTTAAAACCGTAAAATCAGCAAAAAAGATCGTCGATCGCAAAGAACCGGTTGTTTACGATATCCTGGAATATGTAATGAAGGGACATCCGGTACTGCTAAACCGTGCTCCGACGTTGCACCGTTTAGGTATTCAAGCATTTCAGCCTAAACTTATCGAAGGAAAAGCCATTCAACTTCACCCTCTTGCATGTACGGCATTTAATGCCGACTTCGATGGAGACCAGATGGCCGTTCACCTTCCATTAAGCAACGAAGCCATATTGGAAGCACAGTTATTAATGCTATCGTCACATAATATCCTGAATCCTGCCAACGGAGCACCTATCACTGTTCCTTCTCAAGATATGGTTCTCGGATTATATTACATTACCAAGATCCGTCCCGGAGCAAAAGGTGAAGGTATGACCTTTTATGGCGAAGAGGAAGCTATTATAGCCTATAATGAAGGGAAAGTCGATATTCACGCATTGGTAAAAGTGATTGTTGACGATATAGATGAAAACGGCAATCCAATCCGCAAAATGCACGAAACGACAGTAGGACGAGTAATCACAAACGAATATATTCCAAAAGAGGTAGGCTATATTAATGAGCTTCTTTCAAAAAAATCGCTTCGTGATATTATTGGTCTCGTCATCAAAAAATGCGGGATGGCTCGTACTGCTCAATATTTGGATGATATAAAAGACCTCGGATACAAAATGGCGTTCAAGGGTGGCCTTTCGTTCAATCTGGAAGACATCATTATTCCACCGGAAAAAGATGAGCTCATTCGTGAAGGTTATGCTGAAGTTGAGCAGATTATGGAAAATTATAATATGGGATTCATTACTTATAACGAACGATATAATCAGATTATCGATACATGGACCCATATCAACTCGAAATTGTCCAACATCTTGATGAAAAAACTGGCAGAAGATGATCAAGGATTTAATTCGGTATACATGATGTTGGACTCGGGGGCACGTGGTTCACGCGAACAAATTCGTCAATTATCGGGTATGCGTGGCTTGATGGCCAAACCTCAAAAAAGTGGTGCAGAAAGTGCCCAAATCATCGAAAACCCCATCCTTGCGAACTTTAAAGAAGGATTGTCAGTGCTGGAATACTTTATTTCAACTCACGGAGCACGTAAAGGACTTGCCGACACAGCATTGAAAACAGCCGATGCCGGATATCTTACCCGACGATTGGTTGATGTTGCGCAAGACGTAATTGTAACAGAGGAAGACTGCGGAACACTTCGCGGATTAGTTGCTACAGCACTAAAAAACAATGATGAAGTCGTAGCATCACTCTACGATAGAATATTAGGCCGCATTTCTGTTCACGATGTACAGCACCCCTTTACAGGAGAAATTCTGGTACGGTCGGGAGAAGAAATTACCGAAGAAATTGCAAAAAAAATTGAAGAATCGCCCATCGAACAAGTTGAAATCCGTTCTGTTCTCACGTGCGAAGCACGACATGGTGTTTGTTCAAAATGTTACGGACGCAACCTTGCCAGCAGTCGTTTGGTAGAAAAAGGTGAAGCTGTTGGAGTCATCGCTGCTCAATCTATCGGCGAGCCGGGAACTCAGCTTACGCTTCGAACCTTCCACGTAGGTGGTATTGCTTCGAATATAGCAGCCGAAAGTAATATTGTTGCCAAATACGACGGAATACTGGAGTTTGACGAACTTCGTGTAGTTGATCCACAAGAAACAAATGCTGAAGGCAAACCTTACAAAATAGTGGTAAGCCGCCTGGTAGAGATGCGTATTGTGGATCCTAACACAAAAATTGTCTTGCTCTCACACAATGTACCCTATGGAGCAAAGCTGTATTATGGTGAAGGTGACAAAGTACAAAAAGGTGACCTCATTTGCGAATGGGATCCGTTCAATGCAGTTATTATTTCTGAAGCTAGCGGAAGAATTCATTTCGAAAATTTTATCGAAAATATTACTTATAAAGTAGAATCGGATGAACAAACCGGCTTAAAAGAAAAAGTGATCATTGAATCGCGAGATAAAACAAAAGCTCCATCTGCATACATTGTAAACGAAAATGGTGACATTTTACGTACCTACACCTTACCGTTAGGCGCTCATATCGTTAAAAGTGAAAATGACGAAATCAAAGCCGGAGATATCTTAGCTAAGATACCCCGTGCTATAGGCAAAACGGGTGATATTACAGGGGGATTACCACGCGTAACGGAACTTTTTGAGGCACGCAATCCTTCAAATCCTGCAATTGTTGCAGAAATCGACGGCGAAGTGTCATTCGGAAAAGTTAAACGAGGAAATCAAGAAATTTTTGTCACATCCAAAACGGGAGAAGTAAAAAAATATCTTGTGCCTCTTTCCAAACAGATTCTTGTTCAGGAAAACGATTTTGTTCGTGCCGGAATGCCATTATCGGATGGAGCAATTACCCCTTCTGACATTTTGGCTATAAAGGGACCTACAGCCGTTCAAGAATACATCGTAAACGAAATTCAGGATGTTTATCGTTTGCAGGGTGTAAAAATTAATGATAAACATTTCGAAGTTATTGTTCGTCAAATGATGCGTAAAGTTGAAATCGTTGACCCGGGTGATACACGATTCTTGGAAAAGCAACTGGTCGATAAAAACGAATTGATGGAAGAAAACGATCGCATATGGGGCAAAAAAGTAATTGTTGACCCGGGTGATTCACAAATATTCGAGCCTGGACAAATAGTAACTGCCCGCAAGCTTCGCGATGAAAACAGTTCGTTGAAACGCCGTGACCTAAAACCCGTAAAAGCACGTGATGCCATTCCGGCAACGGCAAATCAGGTTTTACAAGGGATCACACGTGCTGCATTGCAAACTTACAGTTTTATGTCTGCAGCATCCTTCCAGGAAACTACTAAAGTGTTGAGCGAGGCGGCTATCAACGGAAAGGTAGATGCATTAGAAGGGTTAAAAGAAAACGTCATTTGTGGCCACCGAATTCCTGCCGGTACAGGTCAGCGAGAATTTGAAAAGATTATTGTTGGCTCAAAAGAAGATTTCGAGAAAATGAATGCATCTGTACCATCACATATTTTAGAGGACGTAACAAAAGAAGAAGACGAATAAATTTATACAACTATTAAAAGAGGGTGTCTCAAAGCTATAAGACACCCTCTTTTTTAATTATTATGGACATCTATTCAGTAATTGCCATTGGGGTCGGTTTGGCCATGGATTGTCTTGCAGTTTCTGTAAGCAAAGGCATATGCGTAAAAAAATTATATCTCCGACAAACGTTAACAATGGCTTTCCTTTTTGGCCTTTTCCAGGCCGGAATGACCTTAATAGGGTATTTTACGGGATTGACCTTTATGGAAACGATAAAAAAAAGCGACCACTGGGTGGCCTTTGGTTTGCTAGCACTCATTGGGGGAAAAATGCTGTTTGAAGGTATAAAAAAACAGAACACAGAATGTGACCAAACCGAAACAAATCCATTCGGTTACATAAAACTGATATCCCTGGCTTTAGCAACCAGCATCGACGCCCTGGCAACAGGTATTATATTTGTCCCTTATCCACAAATTATCTGGAAAAGCGTTACCATAATTGGTTTAATCAGTTTACTTTTTTCCGGTTTAGGAATGCTGATAGGAATCCGATTCGGAAAAGGTTTTCATTTGAAAGCAGAGGTTTTAGGTGGCATCATTTTGATCGCTATCGGACTGAAAATTTGGATTGAACATTCATTCGGATTATAGCAAACAGAAAAACAACCTTTAATCAAAATAATTTATAAAAGGAATCTACTTAATTTGATCGAAACCTTTTCCATATACACCAATAACAGAAGCCTGACTGACAAAAGCATTATCGTCGATCTCTTTTACAAGACGAAAGATAGAATTTGATTCGTTTCGTCTTGCAATTACAAGCAACACTTTCTGCGGTTGTTTTGAATACCAGCCGATACCTTCGAGCACAGTACATCCGCGATGAAGTTGTACATTTATTTGAGTTGCAATTTCATCGTATTTAGAAGAAAAAATAAAAAACTGCACCGATTGTCGTATACCATTGAGTGCCCAATCTACCGAAGTCGCCATTAAGGCAATGATGATAATACCATAAACAATGGTTTCTATACTTCGAAAAATAAGATAAGAAGAAGAAACAATGGCTAAATCAACCAACAACATGGTTCTTCCGGGAGTAATATTTCGATATTTATTAATGATCATTACTATAATATCAGTACCACCTGTACTGCCATTTACAGATAAAACCAGACCCACTCCTACTCCACACATAATAGCCCCGATGATTCCGGCAATCAGTGGCTCACTTGTCATGATGGGTTCCCATGAAAAACCTTCAAACATGCCAATAAACAAAGCTAAAGAGGCAACACCTATAATTGTTTTTAGCAAAAAATCCGTTCCTAAAATCCGAAACGAAATCAACAATAAAACAGTATTCAAAATCAAAACAGAAACAGAAACAGGAAAGTCGAATGCATAATTCAATAATACACCTACGCCTGTAAGCCCACCGGTCACAAACTTATGAGGCATGATAAACTGAGTTATACCGAGTGCATATATAAAAGTTCCAAGAAAAATGGTAAGAAAATCTTTTACATAGAACTTCTTGAAAGTAAATTGAGCCTGCTTCTCCATACGAGATTAGATAACGATATTGACGATTTTCCCCGGTACTATAATGATTTTTCGAGGTGTTTTGTCTTCGATCCATTTTTTTGAGTTGGGATGTTCCAAAACTGTTTTTTCAATTTCTTCTCGCGAAGCATCTGCAGGAAGATCGAGTGTGAAACGTGTTTTCCCATTGAAAGAAATCGCATATGAAAAGGTATCTTCCTTTAAATACTCTTCCTTATAGGTTGGCCATTGAACATCAAAAATGGTAGTTTCATTACCTAATCGATGCCACAACTCTTCGGCGATATGAGGAGCAAACGGAGATAAACAAATGGTTAAATCGGTTAAAATCGATCGCTTATTGCATCTTAAAGAAGTCAATTCGTTTACGCAGATCATGAATGCTGAAACTGCCGTATTGAATGAAAAATTCTCGATATCGAATGTGACCTTTTTGATGAGTTTGTGCAACGATTTCAATTCTTCTTTAGATGGTTCATCGTCAGTTACCACAAACGTATCATCGGTAAAAAACAAATTCCAAAACTTACGCAAAAAACGATAAACCCCATCAATCCCATTCGTATCCCAAGGTTTAGACTGCTCAATAGGTCCAAGAAACATTTCATAAATGCGTAACGTATCGGCACCGTATTTTTTCACAATATCATCCGGGTTTATCACGTTGAACATAGATTTAGACATTTTTTCAACCGCCCACCCGCAGATATATTTCCCGTCTTCAAGAATAAATTCAGCATCTTTATATTCGGGGTTCCAGTTGCGAAAAGCATCGATGTCGAGAACATCGTTATGCACCATATTAATGTCAACATGAATAGGGATCGTGTCGTACTGATCTTTCAAATTAAAAGAAACAAAAGTATTGCTGTTTATAATTCGATACACAAAATTACTCCTTCCCTGAATCATTCCTTGGTTAATGAGCTTTTGGAAAGGTTCTTCCACACAGGATACCCCCAGATCGAAAAGAAATTTGTTCCAGAAGCGACTGTATATAAGATGCCCCGTAGCATGTTCTGTACCACCGATGTACAAATCGACATTTTTCCAATAATCGTTCGCTTCTTTTGAAACCAGGGCTTCATCATTATGAGGATCCATATAGCGAAGATAATAGGCTGAAGAGCCGGCAAAACCCGGCATCGTTGAAACTTCAAGCGGATAGCCTTCTTCGGTTTTCCAATTTTTTGCCCTTGCCAAAGGAGGTTCTCCGGTTTCGGTAGGAAGAAATTTATCTATTTCAGGTAATTCAAGAGGCAATTTACTTTCGTCGAGAGTATAAGGCATCCCATCTTTATAATATATCGGAAATGGCTCACCCCAATAACGTTGACGCGAAAAAATGGCATCACGTAAACGGTAATTCACTTTACGGTATCCTATTCCGCGCCGCTCTATTTCTTCAATAGCAACCGAAATAGCCTCTTGTACCGGAAGCCCATTCAAAAAATCGGAATTCATCATAATACCCTCTTTGGCATCAAAACTTTCTTCCGATACATCACATCCTTCAATTAAAGGAATAATAGGCAAATCAAATTGTTTGGCAAAAGCATAATCGCGACTATCATGAGCAGGTACTGCCATAATAGCACCTGTGCCATAGCCGGCCAATACATAGTCTGAAATCCAAATAGGCAATAACTCTCTCGTAAAAGGATGTATGGCATAGGATCCCGAGAAAACACCGCTTACCGTTTTATCTGCGATTCGCTCACGTTCGGTTTTCCTTTTCGTTTTCTCCAAATAAGCATCAACCGTTTCGCGATATTCCTCCGTCACAAGCTGCTCAACCAATTCGCTTTCGGGAGCCAACACCATAAACGTAACACCAAAAATAGTATCGGGACGTGTTGTAAACACATCAAACGTAATCCCGCTTTGAGTATTAAAATGAATTACCGCTCCTTCCGAACGGCCAATCCAATTGCGTTGCGTTTCCTTCAACGAATCCGTCCAGTCTATTTTTTCAAGGCCGTCCAGCAATCGCTGTGCATAAGCCGAAACACGCAAACACCACTGGCGCATCTTTTTTTGCTCGACCGGATATCCTCCACGAATAGAAAAACCCTCACTCACCTCATCATTAGCAAGTACTGTTCCCAATTTCGGACACCAATTTACCATCGTATCACCCAAGTAGGCAATGCGGTAGTTCATCAGTATTTCTTGTTTTTCTTTTTCCGATTTCGTTTTCCATTCGTCAGCAGTGAAGTGCAATTCTTTGTTTCCCGCGGCATGAATCCCTTCTGTTCCTCTTTCTTCAAAATGTTTTATCAGATTCTCAATAGGTTCGGCACGTTGAAGCTCGTTATTGTAATAGTGATGGAACATTTTTATAAAAGCCCATTGTGTCCATTTGTAATATTTAGGATCACATGTAATCACCTCTCGGCTCCAATCGTAAGAAAAGCCGATTTTGTCCAACTGCTCGCGATAACGAGCTATATTTTTGTAAGTTGTGATGGCAGGATGTTGTCCGGTTTGAATAGCATATTGTTCGGCAGGCAATCCAAAGGCATCGAACCCCATAGGATGCAGCACATTAAAACCTTGAAGTCGTTTATATCTTGCAATAATATCTGAAGCTATGTATCCAAGCGGATGACCAACGTGCAGCCCTGCTCCCGAAGGATAAGGGAACATATCAAGAACATAATATTTCGGTTTTGACGAATCTTCCGTAACTTTGTATGTTTGATGATCGGTCCAGTATTGTTTCCATCGTTTCTCGATTTCTTCGAAGTTGTAGTCCATTTTCTTCTTTATTTAAAAAACGTTGCAAAGATAGTGAATTAATCAAGAAAGAACAATCGAAAATTTTTTTGCTTAACAATCTCTAAACCCGAACTTTAATTAACTACACTTAACGGAATTTTTTAGCTAAAAATGGAACAATACTCTTATCTTTGTTAGGGTTATGAGAAATTATATTCACATATTATCAGTGATGATAGTCCTGCTTTTGCCTTTATCTTCAAAAGCACAATATCATTATGCCGATTATGCAAATAAAGGAAGCGGTGCGCATAGTTCTACCATTTACTTGATGCCAAATGTCTATCCGGCCATTCTAATAGAAGGAGATACTGTGGCGTGCATGACTTTACGCGAATTCATTAAATATTCTCCTCTTCGTTTCTATTCTCACAAAGACGTAATTCAATATAACAAACTGATTCGTGATGTAAAAAAAACACTGCCATACGCCAAACAAATATCCAAAATCATTATCGAAACATATGAGTATATGGAAACACTTCCAACGGAAAAGGCAAAACAAAAACATCTGGAAGCAATGGAGAATTATCTTTACAAAACCTATAAACCTCAAATGAGCAAACTGACCCGTTCTCAAGGTCAACTGCTCATAAAATTGGTAGACAGAGAAACAAACACTTCAGCATACGGCATTATTGACGGTTTCATGGGCAGTTTCAAAGCATGGACTTACAATGTATTTGCAGGACTATTTGGAAATAGTTTGAAAGTAAGGTATGACCCTTATGGAAAAGACCGCTTAACAGAAAGAGTCTGTGTTCTGGTAGAACAAGGGGCGATTTAAATATCGCTCTTTTTTTATGAATAAAAAACATGATGTATCTTTTTTCTTCCCAATATCCTTTTAGTCCCTTCACAGCGACATTTTATCAATATTACCAATGGATTACGGATCATTACAACTAACCGATTGGTTACCCACTACAAAAAAAGAAATGAAAATTCGTGGTTGGGATTATGTCGATGTGATTCTGTTTTCGGGCGATGCTTATATTGACCACCCTTCTTTTGGAGCAGCTGTTATAGGAAGGCTAATGGAAAAAGAAGGCTTACGAGTAGCCATTGTTCCTCAACCTAATTGGCGTGACGATTGGCGCGATTTTAAAAAACTTGGCACACCCCGATTATTTTTTGCCATTTCGGCCGGTGCCATGGATTCCATGATCAACCGTTATACGGCTAATAAACGCCTCCGTTCCAACGACGCCTACACTCCTGACGGACGCCCTGACATGCGTCCCGATAGAACAACCATCGTTTATGCCCATATCCTTAAAGACCTTTATCCCGATATTCCTCTTGTTATCGGAGGAATAGAAGCCTCCCTTCGACGCATTACCCATTACGACTATTGGGATGACCGGTTACATAAAACTATTCTTGCTGATACACATGCCGACCTTTTAATTTACGGAATGGGCGAACAACCTTTGAAACAACTCATTCAAGAGATAAAAAACGGGAAAAGAATAAATGAAATCTACGATATTCCACAAACGGCTTTTCTTGGTCCTAAAAATTCAATTCCACCCAATTCCTTCGGTGAGGAAAAACGCCTGTTCTCTCACGAAGAATGTCTGAAAGACAAACTTAAACAGGCAAAAAATTTTCGTATAGTAGAAGAACAATCCAACCGTCTATATGCCGCACGTATTTTACAGGATGTAGATGACAAAACATTGGTTGTAAATCCACCTTTTCCACCCATGACCGAAGATGAAATCGATGCATCATTTGATCTTCCCTACACTCGCCTGCCCCATCCCAAATACAAAGGAAAACATATTCCGGCATACGAAATGATCAAATTTTCGGTAAATCTTCATCGGGGTTGTTTTGGCGGCTGCGCTTTTTGCACCATTTCGGCTCATCAGGGAAAATTCATTGCTTCACGCTCCAAACACTCTATACTAAACGAAGTAAAAAAAATTATCAAGATGCCCGATTTTAAAGGCTATATCAGCGATCTTGGTGGTCCCTCGGCAAATATGTATCGCATGGGAGGGAAAGATTTATCCATTTGCGAAAAATGTAAAAAACCTTCCTGCGTTTACCCTAAAATCTGCAGCAACCTGAATACCGATCATTCTGCTTTACTCGACATATACCATACAATAGATGCCATGTCGGGGGTCAAAAAATCATTTATTGGCAGCGGAATCCGTTACGATATGCTTTTACATGAAAGCGAAGATGAACAGACCAATAAAGCCGCAAAAAACTATATCGAGGAACTGATTACACGTCACGTTTCGGGAAGATTAAAAGTAGCACCCGAACACACATCGGACAATGTATTGCAGATTATGCGAAAGCCCTCGTTCAATCAGTTCATCCAATTTAAAAAAATCTTTGACTCAATAAATCAGAAGCATCAATTAAATCAGCAACTTATACCCTATTTTATCTCCTCACACCCGGGTTGTACCCTCTTGGATATGGCAGAATTGGCAGCAACCATCAAAAACCTAAAGTTAAAACCCGAACAAGTACAAGATTTTACACCTTCACCTATGACATTGGCTACCGAAATCTATTATACGGGTTATCATCCATACACCCTTGAGCCCATATATAGTGCTAAAACAAAAGAAGAAAAAAACGCCCAACACCAATTTTTTTTCTGGTACCAACCCTCAAATAAACCGGCCATAATTGCCGAATTGAAACGAATCAATCGCCCGGACATAATAAAAAAGATATATCCAAAAGATTAATATAAACTAAATTCTTAAGATTTTTCTTTTTTCGTGCAGCGTTTTTCCGAATATGTCATCTTATTTATAAAATAGAAATATTCCGAAAAACAGCCAATCTATGAAAAATTATTTGCTTTTCCCCATTGTAGCAATTGTCATATCTTTTACTGCTTTTTCATGCGATGACAGTAGCTCCGAAGAAAAAATTTTCGACATAACATATTACTATAACAACACTACACTTAAGAGCTTAAAAGGCGAAAAGAGCATTCCTGCGATTTCGTCAAACGAATACTATTAATAAAAAATCACACCGATTAGTTCTATTTCTTATATGACTTTTTGATTTTCCAAAACCGGCAAAACCCTGTGAAGTGTATTGCCGGTTATTTTTCTTTGTATTTTTATGTAAATCATGTTACAAAACATACAAAATAATTTCTTATTTAAAATTAAACCCTCTATTTTTGAATTCAGATAAGTTCAGCACAGTTATCGTTTTTCATGAGTTTGAAATTCAATCACAGTAGCACCAAAGTTCAACAACTGGCCGATTTTATAAGGCAATCCATAACGGTTAACGAATACAAAGTTGGAGAAAAATTGCCGTCGATAAATTTTTTGAGCCAAAAATACAATGTTTCGCGCGACACGGTTTTCAAAGCATTAATGATGCTGAAAGATAAAGGAATGATCGATTCCATCCAAGGCAAAAATTATTATGTACTAAACCGCTCTACCCATATTTTTCTGTTGCTCGACGAGTACACCCCATTTAAAGAGGCGTTATATAACAGTCTGATCAAAAAACTTCCGGAAAGTTTTACAGTTGACTTGTGGTTTCACCAATACAACGAAAGTTTGTTCAATACCATTATCAACGAAGCATGCGGAAAATACAACCGCTACATTGTAATGAATTACGACAACGAAATATTTTCCGAAGTTTTGAACAAAATCAATAAAGATCGTCTCCTCTTGATCGATTTCGGCAAATTTGATAAAAAAGATTATTCATACATCTGCCAGGACTTTGACGAAAGTTTCTATCGTGCACTCGAATTATTAAAAAAAGAATTATCCGGATATAAGAAATTGGCATTCGTATTCAATAAATATCATAAACATCCCAAGAGCAGTAAAATCTTTTTTTCAAGATTTTGCGAAGACAACGGATTCGACTTTGAAATCCTTGACGAAATAAAAGAAACAACTCCAATTCAGCGGAATTACTGTTATCTTGCCATCAAACAAACGGATGTGGTAAAAATCGTCAAACAGGCAAGGTCAACTAACATGAAGATGGGGAAAGATTTCGGACTGATCGCATACAACGAAAATCCTTTTTACGAAGTTATCGGGGATGGGGTATGCAGTATCAGCATCGATTTCGATCTCATGGGAAGCCTAGCAGCAGATTTTGCTCTTACAGGAGAAAAAATTCAACGCTATTTGCCGACCAACGTATATCGCAGAAATTCAATCTGATTAAAAACATATGTTGCTTTCCGGGAAGAAAAGCAATTTCAATACCCGGTTTCAGCAGTGTGCCGCAAACCAAATTTTTAATGTCAATAAAATACTACAACAATGGGAAAGTATCCTAAAATCGGTATCCGCCCCACGATAGACGGACGTCAAGGAGGCGTAAGGGAAAGCCTTGAAGAAAAAACGATGAACCTGGCAAAAGGTGTTGCCAAACTTATTGGTTCCAATCTGAAAAACGGCGACGGGAGTCCCGTTGAATGCGTCATTGCCGACACTACCATCGGTCGTGTTGGAGAAAGTGCCGCCTGTGCCGAAAAATTCGAACGCGAAGGGGTGGGCTCAACCATCACGGTCACTTCGAGCTGGTGTTACGGAACAGAAACGATGGACATGAATCCACATTACCCCAAGGCCGTTTGGGGATTCAACGGAACAGAACGCCCCGGAGCCGTTTATCTGGCGGCCGTTCTGGCAGCTCATTCGCAAAAGGGTTTACCCGCATTCGGTATTTACGGACATGATGTCCAAGACATCAACGATGATTCGATTCCCGAAGACGTGGCAGAAAAAATCCTTCGTTTTGCCCGTGCAGCTCAGGCAGCAGCTACCATGAGAGGAAAATCATACCTTTCCATTGGCAGCGTAGCTATGGGCATTGCAGGATCTATTGTTAATCCCGACTTTTTCCAAAAATACCTGGGTATGCGGAACGAATCGGTCGATTCTACCGAAATCATCCGCCGCATGAAAGAAGGTATTTACGATCATGAAGAATTTGAAAGAGCAATGGCCTGGACAGAAAAATACTGCAAGGTAAACGAAGGGACGGATTATAATCGTCCTGAAAAACAAAAAAGTCGTGCCGAAAAAGATAAAGACTGGGAGTTTGTGGTAAAAATGACCATCATTATCCGCGACCTCATGAAAGGCAATCCCAAACTCAGGGAAATGGGGTTCAAAGAAGAAGCCATCGGGCACAATGCCATTCTGGCCGGCTTCCAAGGACAACGTCAGTGGACGGACTTCTTGCCTAACGGCGACTTCAGTGAAACCATCTTAAACAGCTCATTCGATTGGAACGGCATACGTGAAGCCTATCTCCTGGCAACCGAAAACGATTCGCTAAACGGTGTTGCCATGCTGTTCAATCATTTACTTACCAACAAAGCACAAATCTTTTCCGATGTCCGCACGTATTGGAGTCCGCAAGCCGTAAAACGCGTTACCGGAAAAGAACTTACAGGATTAGCCGCCAATGGGATTATCCATCTTATCAATTCGGGAGCAACCACACTTGACGGTACCGGACGGCAGACATTAAACGGGCAACCGGCCATGAAAGAACCATGGAACATTACCCAAGAAGAAGTGGAAGCCTGTCTGGCCGCCACTACCTGGTCGCCTGCCGATCGCGATTATTTCCGTGGCGGAGGATTTTCTTCTACGTTCCTGACGCGTGGAGGAATGCCTGTAACCATGTCGCGCGTGAACATTGTAGACGGATTAGGCCCGGTTTTGCAATTGGCTGAAGGCTGGACAGTAGACCTCGACCCCGAAGTGCACGACATCATCAATAGGCGCACCGACAAAACATGGCCGACAACATGGTTTGCTCCTCGTCTGACAGGTAAGGGGGCCTTCAAGGATGTTTATTCGGTGATGAACAACTGGGGAGCCAATCACGGAGCCATTAGTTATGGCCACATTGGTCAGGATTTAATCACGCTGGCTTCGATCCTTCGCATCCCCGTATGCATGCACAACGTGGAAGAGAGCAATATCTTCCGCCCGTCGGCATGGAATGCGTTCGGAATGGAAAAAGAAGGAGCCGATTACAGAGCATGCAAAAATTTCGGACCGATTTATAAATAAGAAACGTAAAGATCAAAGAAGAATAGCATTCAGTTTATTGTTTGGCCATGTAAACAGATAAGCTGAATGCTGTTAATCGGTTAAACACAATAATACAAATGGAAAAAGTAAAACAACCCCTTCTCAAAAAAAACGGGCAAAACTTCCTTGCCCCTTTCATTCTTATTACCTGCTGTTTTGCCTTATGGGGATTTGCAAACGATATTACCAATCCTATGGTAAAAGCATTCTCTAAAATTTTTCGGATGAATGTAACCCAAGGGGCATTAGTACAGGTGGCATTCTATGGAGGATATTTTGCAATGGCATTTCCGGCTGCTATATTTATCAGAAAATATTCCTACAAAGCAGGTATTCTGATGGGGTTGGGACTGTATGCCTTAGGAGCATTCATGTTTTTTCCCGCAAAAATATCGGGAAATTACTATCCGTTTCTTTTAGCTTACTTCATTCTTACTTGCGGATTGTCGTTTCTCGAAACCAGCGCCAACCCTTATATTTTAACCATGGGTCCGGAGGAAACGGCCACACGACGACTTAATCTGGCACAATCATTCAATCCGTTGGGGTCACTGGCCGGAATGTATGTGGCCATGAATTTTATTCAAGCCCGGTTAAATCCCATGAGTACAACGGAAAGGGCAGCGCTCGGTGAAGTCGAGTTTGAAGCTATGAAACAATCCGATTTATCCATTTTGATTCATCCTTACCTTGCTATAGGAGGCATAGTTACCCTTATGTTCATTATTATTCTGTTGTCAAAAATGCCCAAAAACGGCGACTCCTCCAACGAAATCAATTTTATACCCACCCTGAAACGTATATTCTCTATTCCCAATTACCGTCAGGGAGTGCTTGCCCAATTCTTTTATGTGGGAGCACAAATCATGTGCTGGACATTTATCATTCAGTATGGGACACGCATCTTCATGGCACAAGGTATGGAAGAACAAGCAGCCGAAGTTCTGTCACAAAAATACAATATTCTGGCCATGATCATTTTCTGCACCAGTCGGTTCATCTGTACCTATCTGCTTAAATTCTTTAATCCGGGGAAATTGCTTCGTACATTGGCCATTGCGGGAGGTATCTTCACTCTTGGTGTAATTTTTCTTCAAGATATTCATGGCCTTTATTGTCTGGTTGCGGTATCGGCATGCATGTCGCTTATGTTCCCAACGATCTACGGCATTGCACTAAAAGGGATGGGCGAAGATGCCAAATTTGGTGCTGCCGGACTGATTATGGCTATTTTGGGCGGTTCTGTACTCCCTCCTGTACAAGCAGCTATCATCGACTTAGGAACGATCGGCAAATCATTCCCGGCCGTAAATGCCTCGTTTATCTTACCGTTCATCTGCTTCATGGTCGTAGCCTGGTATGGAGGTCAAGCTTATAAAAGGAGCAAAAGAGGGGGGATTGTGATGGGATAACATGTTCAAACACTATTCCCCATTGTATGGGATACCGTTTCGGCTTGTTTGATTACGCTACACAAAACACGGGCAGAAATGTCGATTTCGACTATCCACGGATAAATGAAAGAACCGGCGGAAATAACAATCCGGCATAATGATAACAAAAACTAGTATACACTATAATTAATTTGATAAAATGAAATACGTTGGAATAATTAAAACAGTAATTTTATTCTTAGCAATTGCGGTAGAGCATGCATATGCTGTCGAACCACCGGCACCGGTATTGCCTGTGCCGTCTGAAAATCAACTAGCATGGCACGAAATGGAAACAAACGCTTTCATTCATTTTACCATCAACACCTTCACCGGTCGCGAATGGGGATACGGAGATGAAAGCCCAACATTGTTCAATCCTTCGGCCTTGAATGTCGATCAATGGATCTCAACCCTCAAGGAAACCGGATTTAAAGGTGTAATTCTAACCTGCAAGCATCACGACGGTTTTTGCCTGTGGCCGTCGAAATATACGGAACATTCCATAAAAAACAGTCCGTACAAAAACGGGAAAGGCGACATCGTGAAAGAAGTAAGCGATGCATGCCGAAAATATAACCTGAAATTCGGGGTTTATCTTTCACCGTGGGACAGAAACCACAAAGATTACGGTAAACCGGCTTATATCACTTATTATAGAAATCAACTCAAGGAATTGTTTACCGATTACGGCCCTGTTTTCGAAATGTGGTTCGATGGTGCCAACGGTGGAGACGGGTATTACGGAGGGGCAAGAGAAACCCGAAAAATAGACAGCAAAACCTATTACGACTGGCCAACTACGTTGAATTTAATACGCAGCATACAGCCACAAGTTCTTTTCTTTAGCGATTCCGGACCCGATATCAGATGGGTGGGAAACGAAAAAGGATATGCCGGCGAAACCAACTGGAATACCCTCACACCCGATACGCTTTATCCCGGAAAACCGGGAATCGGCAATTTATTGAATACCGGTTCCATCGATGGCACAAAATGGATTCCTGCCGAAGTTGATGTTTCGATCAGACCGGGATGGTTTTACCATTCGGAAGAAGATGCATGGGTGAAAACTCCGGAACAGCTTTTTGATATTTATCTGACGTCGGTAGGCCGGGGTGCCGTGCTATTGCTGAACGTACCCCCGGACAGGAGGGGGCTGATTCACGAAAACGACGTAAAATCCCTTCAAGGTTTCAAACAACTATTGGATTCCGTTTTTGCAAACAACTTGGCAAAAGGAGCTTCGGTAAAAGCATCCGGTTACAGAGGGAAATCGAAAAAATATGCTCCTAAGAATTTAACGGACGTAAATAAGGAAACGTACTGGGCAACAGACGACAAAGAACACACCGGATGGTTCGAAATCGATTTCGGAAAGCGTCAGACGGTTTCTTATGTCTTGTTGCAAGAATACATCAAATTGGGTCAAAGGGTCAAATCATTTTCGATAGAGGCATGGAAAGATAATAAATGGCAACAAATTTCCAAAGGAACAACCATTGGTTACAAAAGAATATTGAAAGTTGATCCGGTGACCACACAAAAAATAAGGGTTAATATTTTGGATTCTAAAGCATGCCCGGTTTTGTCTAACGTAGCAGTGTATTGAGATGAAGAACTATTTTTACGGCCTTCTTTTAATGCTGCTTCCCTTCTCGGGTTATGCATCGAAAACCACAAAAAATGATCTTTTATTGCAATATACTTCCCCTGCCGAAATTTGGGAAGCTACTCTTCCGCTCGGCAACGGACGCATCGGGATGATGCCCGATGGGGGTATTGTTGCAGAACATATCGTTTTGAACGATATCACCATGTGGTCGGGAAGCGAGGACCCGGAAGCGTTGAATCCCGAAGCTATTAACTACCTGCCCGAAATCCGTAAATTATTACTCGAAGGCAAAAATCTTGAAGCCCAAAACATCATGTATCAACATTTTCGCTGCGGAGGAAAAGGATCGGCTTTCGGGCAAGCAAAAGATGCTCCGTATGGATGTTTTCAGATGCTCGGAGATTTGCATATTCGTTATTCATACCCTGAGAACGGCCTACCCGCCAACTATCGACGAACACTTTCGCTGAACGATGCAGTTGCTTACACCCGTTTTCAAAAAGGGAACACGCAATACACACGTGAATACTTTGCTTCGTTTACAAACGATATACTGGTAATCCGCCTTACTTCAGACAAGAAAAAGGCCATTGGTTTCGAATTGATCCTCACTCGTCCCGAAAGGGCAACGATTTCCATAAAAAACAATGTCTTGCAAATGGAAGGTCAACTGAACGATGGCTACAATACCGATAAAGGGGTTCGCTACCTTACCAAGGTACAGATCATCAATAAGGGCGGCACACTTTCGTCCGGCGATTCCTCCATATCCCTTGCCAAAGCCGATGAAGCAATCATTTTTATCTCCACTTCTACCGACATGTTGGACAAAAATTATCGGGTCAGTGTCGACAAATCACTTGCAAAAGCCGCTGAAACCCCATATAAAAAGCTGAAAAAGGCGCATATCGACAGCTATCGAAGCAAGTTCGATCGCGTGGAACTGAATTTAGGCAAACAAAACAACAATTTGCCTACCGATGAACGTCTGAAAGATTTTCAACAAAGCAACGACCCTTCGTTTGCCGCTTTATACTTCCAATTTGGACGATACCTGATGATTAGCGGAACACGCGAAAATTCTCTTCCGCTTAATTTACAGGGACTGTGGGCTAATACCTTGCAAACGCCGTGGAATGGCGACTATCACCTGAACATCAATGTTCAAATGAATTATTGGCCGTCAGAAGTGTGCAATCTTTCAGCGCTGCACAAACCCTTGCTCCATTTCACACAATCGCTTGTCTCGTCAGGAACCGCTACCGCAAAAACGTTTTATGGAGCCGAAGGTTGGGTGGCTCATGTAATTACCAACCCATGGCGTTTTACTGCACCGGCCGAACATGCATCGTGGGGAGCAACCAACACCGGAGGAGCTTGGTTGTGTCAACACTTATGGGAGCATTACGCTTTCACACAAGACAACGGCTATCTGCAAACCATTTATCCTACACTAAAGGGAGCAGCCGATTTTTTTCTGACCAACATGATAGAAGAACCCACGCATGGATGGCTGGTAACCGCCCCATCGTCATCGCCGGAAAATGCTTTTTACCTTCCGGGAAGCAACGAACCCGTTTATGTATGTATAGGGCCGACAATGGACGTGGAAATTATTCGCGAATTATTTGACAATGTACTCAAAGCTGCCGAAATCCTCGATATTCGGGATGAAACCGTCGAAAAAATCAAGTCAGCAAAGCCCAAACTGCCTCCTTTGCAAATCAGCCCCAAAGGCTACTTGCAAGAATGGTTATACGACTACGAAGAAGTAGATCCGCACCACCGCCACGTTTCGCATTTATATGCTTTATACCCTTCCAATCAGATATCCCCTTACAAAACTCCCCAATTGGCAGAAGCAGCCCGTAAAACACTGGAACGAAGAGGAGATGGAGGCACCGGTTGGTCGCGCGCATGGAAAATAAGCTTTTGGGCGCGACTTCACGAGGGGAATAGAGCTCATAAACTTTTGAAAAATCTTCTTCAACCGGCTATCAACAAAGAAACATCCATGTCAGGACAAGGAGGTGGAACCTATCCCAATCTTTTCTGCGCGCATCCCCCATTTCAAATCGATGGGAACTTTGGAGGGACGGCAGGCATTGCCGAAATGCTTATCCAAAGTCAAGACGGATATATCGAATTGCTCCCTGCGCTTCCCGACCATTGGGCAACCGGCAGTTTCAAGGGCTTGTGTGTCCGCGGTGGAGGAGAAGTAAGCGCACACTGGGAAAACAAACAAGTAACATCCGTCACCATTAAATCCTGCGCAAACTATTCATTCAAAATAAAAATTCCTCCCTATGCCCGGACTATAAAGCTAAACAAGAAAAAATACAGTGAACAAGAAGAATACATTTCCCTCCCAATGAAAAAAGGAGACATTGCTGTTATCACCATCAATTCCGGCAAATAAAAACTCAAAAATTCTAATGAACATCTCAGAGGGAGGTGAAAATACAAAAAGGAAACGGTTCCAAATTAATTTAAAGAACTGTTTCCTTTTTATCGTTTTGTCAAATTTAAAGAATGCCTTCCAACTTTTCAGGAGTAACATTTATTGCCATAATTACTCCGCTTTCATCAATCAAATAATTTTTGAACCCCTTGTTCAAACGAAATTTTTTATATATCTCGGAACGGGTTCCATTTGGGTCGCAAAATTGCGATCCGATTTCGAGCTGATCCCCTCGTATTGTCTTTTCAAACACGTTTTTGTTCTCATCAAAAGAAATAGACAAATACGCAATATCCGGATAATTTTCTTTTAAAAAGTTGTGTATCCGTATATTCGATGCTCTTGAACAAGCATCATATGCAGCCCAGAAATTTACGATTACCTTTTTGCCTTTGTACTCGCTTAAATCAAGTATGTTTCCCTCGATATCGTGCAACACGATATTCGGAATCCGTTCCCCGGGATAATAACCTATAGCAGG
This sequence comes from Bacteroidales bacterium UBA1410, assembly GCA_002305015.1. Lineage (GTDB taxonomy): Bacteria > Bacteroidota > Bacteroidia > Bacteroidales > Dysgonomonadaceae > Anaerorudis. The sequence goes on along the minus strand of DBPW01000018.1, from coordinate 171,464 downwards.
TTTATCGGTTTTAATGGATCCCGATGACATCATAAGCGAAGCTATTACAAGAAGGCAAAACTTCACATACTTCATAAATTTTTGTTTTAAAGAATACTCAAATCTTACCCTATGCCTCACGCAAGTGATAAAATTCATTGTAATCGATCTTTCGCTAAAGATCTTTTATTCAATTTTGAAACGCAAAAGTAGAGTACTTTTTTTTCAGAAAAAAAAATTCAGACAAAATAATTGTTTCTAAATGTTAACGTGTGTTTTTGATATGCTTATAAATAAATAATATTCAACCATTTATTAAGAAACAGAAAAGAATCCTTCAACAGCCTCGAGTGATGAGTCTTTCAAAATAACCTTTTTATTTTTATCAAGCAAATACAATATGGGATAAGCATTGATATCGTAAAGATTCTTTTTGGTAATGACCATACCCTGATCATAGGCATTCACCCATTCTGTCGGTAACTGGGGAAGATAATCAAACCATTCATTGATGTTTTCGCCGGGATAAACAGTTAAAACCGTCAACATGGTTCGGGTAGGCGAATTCATTTTCATAGCATTGTTGATAGACTCGGATTCTTTAATTTGCCGGATAACCGCATCGCAAGTGGAGCATTCGGGATCGAAAAAAATTAAAAGAAGATAATCGCTTTTGATGGAATACAAACTTAGCGTTTCTCCCGATGCCAGTGTATAATTGAAATTGGCTGCCTTTTTCCCCACCCGATTTTTATTAACCATAGAGAGTTGAAATTTGTATTTCGATTTTTCTGCTTTGGAAAGCGATGACGATTTGGTCAATTGTTTCAATACCACAAGATAAAACTCTTCATTACGAAAGGGAGAATTCGGCTCATAAAGATATTTTTCAAAAAGTGAAGCAAAATAAGCATGCATCGCATCATTTTCTTTCATTTTATTCAAGGTATAATGCAGCGATTTCTTTGCATCTTCCCATGAAACATAATTTTGCAGAATATGAATATAGTCCACAAAAGCTTGTTCTGTAATCTCGGGACGAGAAATGAGTCGCTCATTGCTAAAATCGAATCTGTCCCAATAATGCATCACCAAAAATTTCCCCCTCTCTTCCGAAGAAGTAATTTCATCCGGAATTTGAGGTAAATGAAAAATATTCTCTGAAACAATTGGGGTGTTCACTCCGGTTCTTTTGGCTTCGACATCAGATGAGGCTTTTCTGGTTGACGAACAAGCCGTGACACCCACCATAAAAAACAAGAAAAAATAAATATATAACGACTTCATGCTCATGTTTGCTCAATCCAATTCAATTTCGAAAAGTAAAGATACAAAAATATTCTATAAACTAGGCAGACCTATTTGTACAGATTTATTCAGATTCAACCGGTACGTACAAAACGGATTCGTCTTAAAATTATCAGCCGGAGTTATGCATTTCAATGCTGTACTTATTCGATAGAAAACGAATAATTTTGTATATTTGTGTTTTACAAAATCAGGGAAAAGAATGGACAATTACATTGTATCGGCACGAAAATATCGCCCAAGCACATTTCGCTCCGTTGTCGGACAGGAAGCATTGACTACAACACTGAAGAATGCCATTATCAACAACAAATTAGCCCATGCCTATTTGTTCAGCGGCCCACGCGGAGTCGGGAAAACCACATGTGCCCGTATTTTCGCAAAAACGATCAATTGTTTTCATCCTACTGCCGATCATGAAGCATGCAACGTGTGCGAATCGTGTGTTGCATTCAACGAACAACGTTCTTATAATATCCATGAACTCGATGCGGCCTCAAACAACGGCGTGGACGATATTCGTGCATTGATCGAACAGGTACGCATTCCACCTCAAATCGGTAAATATAAAGTGTACATTATCGACGAAGTGCACATGCTTTCTACCTCTGCGTTTAATTCTTTTTTGAAAACGTTGGAAGAACCACCGGCACATGCCATTTTTATTCTGGCTACAACCGAAAAACACAAAATTATCCCCACTATTTTGTCTCGCTGCCAGGTATACGATTTCAACCGAATCAGCATTTCCGATATCGTTCATCACTTGGAATATGTGGCGGAACAGGAAAACGTAAAAGCCGAAACCGAAGCACTGAACATTATTGCACAGAAAGCAGACGGAGGTATGCGTGATGCTCTTTCCATTTTCGACCAAATGGTAAGCTATACGGGGGGAAACATTACTTATAGTGCCGTTATCGATACACTCAACGTGCTGGATTATGAATATTATTTCAAACTGACCGATACCATTCTCGCAGGGAATGTAGTCGATTGTTTGCTGATAATCAACGATATTTACAATCGCGGATTCGAAGGACAATACATTATCGGAGGTTTAGCCTCTCATTTTCGTGATCTGTTGGTTTGTAAAGATTCACGTTCGGCTCAATTGTTTCAGGTTGGCTCTTCAATCAGAAATCGTTACATTGAAACTGCAAAACGATGCAGTAACGAATTTCTCTATCAGGCAATTGACATGGCAAACACCTGCGATCTCAACTATCGGGCAAGCAAAAATAAACGGCTGTTGGTGGAACTGACAATGATCCGTCTTTGTCAGTTGATCGAAAATCCTACAGAAACCACTCTCGATCGTAAAGACGACTCGACATTAAAACCCATCAAAAAACCGGAACAACCGGCCGCAACCACCACAACCTCTCAATCTGAAGCGAAAGCGACAACATACGCATCAACCCCCAACGTTAAAAACAAAATGCAGGAGCCTCCCTCCGAAGAAAAGGAACCAAACACTGCATCAAAAAATATTCCCCCTAAAAAAGAAGCTCCGCTAAAGAAAAGAACCGTATCGATTAACGAAATGGGCATTTCTATTTCCGAACTGAAAAATGAAAACAAGAAGGAAAATACATCCGAGCTAAATAACAAAAAAAACGGTTCCAAACCTTTCACCGAAGAAAATCTGATAAATGCATGGAAAGCGTATGCAGATGCGCTTACCGAAGAAAAATTATTGAAAAACACCATGTCGCTCTATTTGCCGAAACTGCTTGCGGAAACCCTTTTCGAAGTTGAAGTGAACACCGAGATCAACAAACACTATTTGGAAGACAACAGCGCTTCTATTCTTGCCTATTTAAGAGAAAAACTGCAGAACGATGACGTTACCATGACCATAAAAATCGCAGAAGGCAACGCGATTAAAAAGCCGTTGACCTCCCGCGAAATTTTTGACGAAATGGTAAAACAAAACTCCTCACTTCAAAAACTTTCCGATGAATTTGGCTTAGAATTAAGCTAACAACAAAAAAACACCCATCATCATCTTCTGTTTCAAAGGAATAGTTTTTCATAAGGGATACTGCTCCAAAATAGGATCCTCGTATTGCTGCTGCAAACGCTTCAATTCGGATTTCAATTCTTTCGTGATTTTCTCATAGCCTTCCTTTCCATAAAGATTATGCATCTCAGTCGGATCGTTCTGCAAATCATACAATTCCCAAGAATCGATATCGTTATAGAAATGAATCAGTTTATACCTCGTCGTCCTGACGCCGTAATGACGTTTCACCGCATGTTCGCCGGGATATTCGTAATAATGATAATAGAGCGATTCGCGCCAATTACGCGGCTTCCCTTCCTTTTCAAGCAAAGGCAACAGCGATACGCCCTGAATATCTTGAGGAATTGCGCAGCCGGCCAGGTCGAGCATGGTGGGCGCAAAATCGATGTTCTGCACCAAAGCATCAATGCGTCCCCGTTTTTTTAATGAAGCCGGCAAATGAATCACCAACGGCGTGCTGAAGGATTCTTCATACATAAAACGCTTGTCGAACCATCCGTGCTCGCCCATGTAGAATCCCTGGTCCGATGTGTAAAAAACAATCGTATTTTCCATCATTCCGTTCTTTTCCAAATAATCCAATACCTCACTCCACCTTTTTGCTGCTCCCACAGGAAGATAGCGCCGCTATGCCTAAAAAAGGACAAAAAAGTTTTAATCCGATTGTTTCCATATATTTGATTGTTTCCATATATTTATCCTACTTGACTTCTAACTCCACTATCGATTCCGGAAGATGATCCGATTGCAACCTCACCTTCACTTTCCCGTTGGTTTTTCCGGAACGAACAATGACAAGGCACTTGCCGTTGAAAGCATCGATTTCGTCAGATTGAAAAGAATGATGACTTGTTTGACATCCATTATCGACTCCGGCTATCGAGGCATCGCCCTGTATATCTATTTTTATCCGATTATCTGCATAGGGAACCACATTCCCATCTTTATCGGTTACATCGACGGTAATAAAAGATAAATCCTCCCCTCCTGCATGAATTGTCTGCCTATCGGCATAAGCATTCAACTTGGCAGGTTCACCGGTTGTTACGATTTCTTTAACAGCTACCAACGTTCCGTTTTTACGCGATTCGGCACGCAATGTTCCGGGCTCGAACGATACACGCCACATCACATGCAAATCATCGCCTTGTTTGCTTTTTCTGCCAAGCGATTTGCCGTTCAAAAACAATTCTACCTCATCGGCACAATTGTAATAAGCCCAAACATCCACCGTATCTCCTTCTTTCCAATTCCAATGAGGAAAAATATGCAAAACCGTATCGTTGGTCCACTCGCTCTTATACATATAATAGATATCTTTCGGAAATCCGGCCAGATCTACTATGCCGAAGTATGAACTGCGCGAAGGCCACCGGTACGGCGTCGGTTCACCCAGATAATCGAAACCCGTCCAAATGAACATTCCGGAAAGAAAATCGTACTTCTTGATCAACTTCCAACTCTCGGCATGGGTTGACCCCCACGGCGTTCTGCAGTTATCGTAAGCAGAACAGGTATTATCCGGATTACCTTCGTGAAAAGGAATATCCCATCGCGTAGGCCATACCCGCACACTATCGGAAGGCATATCGTAATGCCCCCGCGTTGCCAAAGCCGAAGCGGTTTCAGTAGCAATAAACTTTTCTCCGGGAAAAGTTTCCGGAAAATTCGGCCAATCCTGATGATGGTAATTGAATCCGATGAGATCGAGAGCTCCGGATTGGATGATATAATTGGTTGGATAAGGATAATCGTTAGCCGTGGTAATGGGTCGGGTAATATCGAGCTCATGAACAATAGAAACCAATTCACGGGTAATGGCCACACCGGTGGTGTCATGTTGTTCAGGAATCTCATTGCCGATACTCCAAATCATTACACTCGGATGATTGCGGTCGCGCAAAATCTGATCCTGTAAATCACGACGATGCCACTCATCCCAATAAAGCGAATAATCGTATGTCGTCTTCTTTTTTGCCCACATATCGAAAGCCTCATCCATGACAATTAATCCCATTTCATCGCAAATCTGCAAAAGCTCGGGTGCCGGAGGATTATGTGAAGTGCGGATGGCATTAACCCCCATCCCCTTCATGATTTCCATTTGACGCTGTATGGCACGATAATTAACCGCCGCTCCTAAGGCTCCCAAATCGTGATGCATACATACTCCATTGATTTTTAGCGGCTGTCCATTCAAAAAGAAACCTTTATCGCTGCTAAAATAAAACGAACGAATGCCAAAAACCGTTTCATAGCAATCGGCCAACTCTTTCCCTTCAAAAACTTTCGTTACCGCTTTATAAAGGGCAGGGTTTTGTGGCGACCACAAATCGGGATCGGGGACATTCGACTGCAACGTTACTTTTGTGATCTGCCCGGCTTTTACCGTCATTTCTTCGCTTTCGGCATTACCTATTTTTTTGTTATGCCGATCCAGCAACTCCACTTCTACATGAAAATCGGCATCCGTTTTGCTGCTGTTGCGAATTGTGTTCTCAATGCTTACCTTGGCATGATCTTCCAAAACTTCAGAAGTCACAAAAGTACCCCAATGATCGACATGAACCGGATTGACTTTCGTAAGCCATACGTTCCGATAGATCCCCGACCCCGAATACCAGCGGGAATTGGGTTGAGCGCTATTATCGACCCTTACGGCAATCACATTTCCCCGCTCATCAAAACGAAGATAGGGAGTTATTTCGTAGCGAAAACCGATATAACCGTTCGGCCGTTTCCCAAGGTAATGATCATTAATCCAGACTTCGGAATTCATATACACGCCGTCGAAATCGATGAAAAAACATTTCCCGGAATCGGCCGGCAACACCTTGAAAGTTTTGCGATACCATCCGATACCGCCGGGTAAAGCTCCTCCGCCGACACCGGCGGGATGATCGGGGCTGAACGAGCCCTCGATACTCCAATCGTGAGGCAGATTTAATGTCCGCCAACTGCTATCGTCAAATACCGCAGCAGAAAAGACGACACTATCGCCCAAATGAAAACGCCAATCTTCCGTAAATTTTTTCATCTCGCGAGGCGACGGAAATTGGCGGCTGCATCCTAAAAAAACAAATAAAAAAAGCGTAAGGAAAGGGATTAATTTTTTCATCGTTCTAATTATTTTTTAATACCTGAGGTTAATTCACGTTTACCTCGATGCGTTTACCATTATATTCAACTAAAATTCCTCCCGGTTTATCGGAATCAAAACCGACAGGTTTGTTCCCGGATACAAAGATTACCTTAAATTTTCGGGATTCCAACATTCCGTCAAACTCTCCTTCACGCTCCCCAATCACCAGTTTCTTTTGTTTTTCATCGTAAATAAACGGAATGACGGCAAATTTACCCTTTTCATAGTTATAATTCACATTTTCATCCTCATAAAGTTCGAAATATCCATCGGCTCCGGTATACACGTACAAATCGATCGGATCGGGTTTCTTTTCGGTTGCATACTGCAATTCCGGTCCGACAGGGATGATGGCACCTTCAGGAACAAACAACGGCATGCGTTCGTAAGGAGCATCCACCGTTTTTTTCATGCCGCCATGCTGATGTTGACCGGTGTAAAAATTGTACCACCCCTTACTTCTCGGGAAATAGACATCGCGGCTGCGGGCCTTATATTCGTAAACCGGACAAACCATGAAAGCAGGTCCTAACATATACTGATCGTCGATATCGTATACTTCAGTATCCGACGTAAAATCCATTGCCAGCCCTCGCATCATGGTATAATCATGATGATAAACTGCCCCGCATAAACTATACATATACGGCATTAAACGATAGCGTAATTTATCGTAATACAGCATCGACCGGTAAGCCGGATGATTTTCGGGAGCAATATGGAAAATTTCACGATAGGGGTATTGCCCGTGCACGCGAAAAAGGGGAGCAAATGCACCAAACTGATACCAGCGCGTATTGAGCTCCCTCCACTCGTTCAAATCTTCACTCCCTTCCTTTGCATTTTCATATCGTTTTTCAACGCAAAAACCGCCGATATCCATTGTCCAGTAAGGTAATCCCGACATCGAAAAGTTAATCCCGGCAGGAATTTGAGCTTTCATGTCTTCCCAAACTGTCCCTATATCGCCGCTCCATGTGGCAGTTCCGTAACGTTGCATTCCGGCAAAACCCGAACGAGTAAGAATAAACACCCGTTCCCCGTTTCCATCACGCTGCTGGCCTTCGTAAACCCCTTGGGCATTCATGAGGGCATAAGCATTGAAATACGTTGTGGAAGGACCATAATAAGTAGGATTCATCAACGCTTTGCGGTAGGATATATCGGCATTGGAAAGGATATCGGGTTCGGTAGCATCGAGCCACCAAGCATCCATGCCCAAAGGATAGAGGTGCTCACGAATCTGCTGCCAGAACAATTGCCGGGCACCCGGAGCATACGCATCGTAAAAAGATCCTATATATCCGGGATATACCCAGTCGCGAATGCTGTCTTCTATGGCCTTTCGATACATCCAACCGTTTCGGTCGAACTCATCGAAATGTTCGGTTCCGAGATAAAATTTAGGCCACACCGAAATCATGATGTGCGCATGTTGTTCGTGCACCTTATCAACCATACCTTTTGGATCGGGAAAACGCTCCGGATCGAACTCATGACTTCCCCATTGATCTGCTTTCCAGTAAAACCAGTCTTGAACGATATTATCGATAGGGATACGGCGTTTTCTGAATTCGTTTAATGTGCCAAGCAGTTCATTCTGTGTTTTATATCGTTCACGGCTCTGCCAAAAGCCCATAGCCCACTTCGGCATGACTTGCGCCTTCCCCGTAAGTTCACGGTAATTGGCTATCACACCATCCATATTGTTGCCCGCCATAAAATAATAATCGATCCGGTTACCCATCTCGGAATAAAACGAGATATTGTTCTGCATGTCCGGCTCAACAGGAGAAAGCGCTTTCAGCCCGATGTAAGACACTCCACCATCGGGAATCCATTCCAGTTTGAGATGGTATTTTTTGCCCGGTTGCATGTCGACCTGAAATTTGGCTACCGAAGGATTCCATGCCGTCCGCCAGCGATCGGCCATTAACTCACCGTCTATCCCTATTTTGGTGTAACCGGCATAATACAAAAGAAAGCGATAGATGCCGGTTTCGAAAGGTTCGATATCGCCCTCCCAAGTAATTTTGGCGTTGTTGAAATCCATCCCTTCAGGGAAATTCTTAACCGTTTCCAGATTTTCATAGTCGATCATGCTTTCGTTTCGCACGGTAAACACATGATTGGTTTTAATATCATCGATGTACGTAGCTGTCAAACCACCTTCTTGGCCTTCAACATCGTAAAGTTTGAACTGATTCATTTGTCCATAGGGACGCGGATCGCCATAACGTGTCAAGGAATAATTATCCCACAACAATCCATAGTTCTTGGTAGAAACGATAAAAGGAATGGAAACTTTGGTGTTGTACTGGAAAAGCTCTTCATTTTTGCCCTTATAATTCATTTCATGGGCTTGATGCTGACCTAAACCATAAATGGCTTCAGTGGCTGAAGATTCAAAAATCTGCCGCAATTCATACCCCTTAACGCCATCAACCTGCATGGCTTTAAACGTTCTTCCTCCGACTTGTTCTCGAAGGATTGTGTCCCCGTTCAAATCCAAAAAACGTACCGCTCCTGAAGTTTTTGATATCTCCACCTGTAATCCTGAAGTGGTTAACAGCAAGAATTCCCCTTCTTCTGCGACTGTAAAGGGCACTTTCTTTGTTTTAGGCAACACTACAAGACTCTGATCATCACCGAATTTGTCGGGAGTTGCCGAAACTCTGATGATATCGTCATCAAAAGGTTCTATTCTCACCGCTTTAGCTTCGCCCTCACGTGGATAAACAATTAAAGCATCTTCGTCGTAAGTCCACCCCTTACCGGAACATGAACACACGGCCACCGCTATCAATACAAAAAACAAAAGTCGTTTCATAAAAATATCTTTACTCGTGGAAAAACATCCATTTGCTAACTATTTAAATAATCGCTTGACTACTTTTTTAATGTTACAGCCATATTTTTTCATCCATTATTCTAGTCCTCATTGCCGGGATAATTGGGACTATAAAGCAATGTTTTGTTGCGTATTACCAATCGGCCGTCTTTGACAAAACCCTCTCCCCTTTCGCGCAAATGATCCACCATCCGCTCCCGCATCTCCAAGAGTATCTCCCTGTATGCGGCCGAGGTAGAAAGGTTTTTCGTTTCTCCCGGATCAACAGAAAGATCGAACAACTGTTCCTTACCGGTATGGTAAAACCAAATGTATTTGATTTTGCCATCCGTCAACGCACTCCAATAATTATCCGCACTGTAACAGGTAGCATGTTCCAGGTCGATATACTCTCTCCATGCACATCCTTCACGGGAGACCAACCCGAGCAGCGATTTGCCGTCCATGTCTTCCGGTATCTCTCCTCCTGCCACATCCAAAAAAGTAGGAAGAAAATCGCGCAGTTCAACCGGCTGTTCGACCCGCTTTTTGCTCCCGTCTATCCTCGCAGAAACACTCGAGGGCCATTTCACGATATACGGTATGTGGGACGATCCCTCGTAGGCATACGTCTTGCGCCAATGGTAATGATCGCCCAGCATATCGCCGTGATCGGACGTATAACAGATCAAAGCGTTGTCGTACATGCCTTTCTTTTTCAATTCACGAACAATTTCCCCTATCTGGTTGTCGATGAAGGTGATGTTCGCATAATAATGACGCCGCGAATTCTTCGCGTATTCTTCCCCCAGATTCGCGAAAGCCGCATCTTTTGCCACCTCCCCGGGATCTTTCCTCTCGGCATATTCGCCGCACCAGTCGCCTACCACCGGTGCGGGTATTTCCTTATCCCGATACCGATCCAAATACCTCTGTGGGGGATCGTAAGGACTGTGCGGACGAGCAAACGAAACCTTGAGAAACAAGGGTTTGTCGCTCGCGTAATTCCTGATCAGCTCGCAAGCGGTTTGTCCTGTCCAAAAGGTGGGATGAAGATGCTCATCCAACCGGTATACCCCGGCTCGGTGTTCGTTCCAGCCGATTCCCGTCAAATCGGGATCGTTATCCGGTGCTTTCAGCTGAAACCATTCCCGATAGTCGCTCACAAAATCCGGTGTTTCCACCCTTCCGCTCTCGTCCACCAACGTTGCACGAAATCCGTGAAGGGATTTTTGCGGATACCAGTGCATCTTGCCTATCCCGAAGGTATAATAACCCAAATCGCTCAACATCCGGGGCATTTCGTACCTGTATCTGCGGGCTACCCTCCCGTAACCCAACATCCCGTGATGCCAGGGGGAAAGTCCCGTGAGCAAACCCGATCGTGCCGGAGTGCTGCTCGGCGTGGAGGAATAGCCGTTGACGAAAACGGTTCCCTCTTTCGCCAATTGGTCGATATGAGGGGAAATAACCGCTTCATTCCCCATGCAATGCAACGCATCCCCGCGGTGCTGGTCGCTCATGATAAGAATGATGTGGGGAGGTTTGCCTCCAACACTTTGCTCCCGGATCGGATCCGCTGCCTTTCGAAAATTTTCACTCCCCGAAAAAGAATCTGCCCGAGCAGCTGCAGGTACCTTCATCGCTGCTCCCATGATTAATGAATCTTTTATGAAATCGCGCCGCTTCATCTGTTTTTGTGCTCCCTCTTTGTCCGTTTTGTTGTTTCTTCTATGAAAGTGTGCATTACTGCTGACATTGTTTCCTAATTCCCGATTCTCTCGAAATCCTCCTTCCGAATAAATCGTATTCTCCAAAACCGGGGTCCGTCATTTTTCCCTATTCAAGTCTTTCCCTAATTTGCTCGTTTGCGTGAAATTCATGAAAATTACCCCGTCGATTACAATTCCATGCCGATGCCCTTGGCTTTCTCTTCACGGAGAATTTCTTTCAGAAAACGCACAACCAACGGATTGCCGGCGGCAACATTGTCGTATTCGCCCCGGTCGTGCACCATGTCGTAAAGTTGATCACCCGGATCGTTCCCCAACTCGGTATTGGTGAAGGGATTGTAAGAGGCACCGTTGTTGGGCTCTATGTACTTCCAGTGCCGGGTGAGCACGGTCAACGTGCTTGCCGCACCGATAACGTAATCGCGACCCTTTTCGTCATGCCCCAACCAGGCATCGAGCTGATCCCGACTGTCCGCAACTTCCTTTACGGAAATATCCGCGCCTGCCAATCGTGCCAACGTGGCCGGCATATCGATCTGGGAAACAAGTGCCGCCGATTCCTGCGCTCTTGTCTTCCCTTTCCAATTCACGATGAACGGTACACGCGTTCCGGCCTCGAAGGCACTGTATTTCCCTCCGCGAAACGGACCCCATGGCTTGTGATTCTTCAACTTTTCTACCGCCTGATCGGCATAACCGTCGTCAACAACCGGACCGTTGTCGCTCGTGACGATGATCAGCGTATTGTCGCGAATCCCGGCCTTTTCCAAGGCTTTGACGATCTCGCCAACCGACCAGTCGAACTGCACGATGGCATCGCCGCGAAGTCCCATGTCGGTCTGTCCCCAAAAACGCGGATGGGGATAACGCGGAACATGAACATCGTTGGTACCGAAATACAGAAAAAAAGGCCTGCCTTTGTTCTCTTCGATAAACTTCACGGCATGCGCCGTAATGCTGTCGGCTATGTGTTCATCTTCCCACAAGGCCGATTTCCCGCCTTTCATGTACCCGATGCGCGAAATCCCGTTCACAATGCTCATGTCGTGGCCGTGACTGGGTTTCAGTTTCGTCAGCAGTTCCGGATTGTCCTTGCCTGTCGGTTCGCCGGGAAAGTTTTTCGTATAGCTCACCTGTATCGGATCACGGGGATCGAGATTGACCACCCGCTGATTTTCCACAAAAACGCACGGTACACGGTCGGCGGTGGCTGCCATGATATAGGAATAATCGAAACCGATCTCACGCGGTCCGGGTGTTATCAGACCGTTCCAGTCCTGCTTTCCCGTTTCCTTGCCCAACCCCAAATGCCATTTGCCCACCGCCGCTGTCGTGTAGCCCGCTTCCTGAAGCATCTTGGGTAAAGTGTTACGCTCCGGTCTGATGATCAGTGCCGCATCGCCGGCAGCTATACCCGTGCCTTTCCTCCGCCAGGGATATTCCCCCGTAAACAGCCCGTAACGCGAGGGTGTACTGGTGGCGGCAGCCGAATGGGCATTCACGAAACGGATGCCGTCTTGCGCCAAGGCGTCCACGTGGGGCGTGTGAACACGCGTGGCTCCGTAACACGACAAATCGCCGAATCCCAGATCGTCGGCATAAATGAGTACGATGTTGGGCTTTTGTTGTGCTTCAACAGGCAACAGGGGAAAAGTACTCAACCCCAAACCTGCAAATAAAAATTTGAATCTAATCATAATGCTTGTATGAATATGAAGGATATTTTTTATGCTCATCTCTTTACGATTTTCGTTACATCAGACGCCGGCAAAGGTAACCCCTATTCCTGCCTTTCGTTGCCATCGGTTTCTTATGCTTCGCATTGCGTGGGATCGTCCGGAATTTTGTTGAATTTTGTCTTCATTGCCCTGCGTTTTGTCTCCCTTTTCTGTAAACGTATTTCGGGACAAGACACCTATCCATCTCCGCACCTTCCTCGCACCAAGGCCGTACCTTCCTCGCTCCATCCTTGCATCAAGGTCGCATCACCCTCCCATCATCCTCGCACAAAAACTGCTCCGCCTCCTCCTCTGTATCCCTCACTACATGCGGCAAATAGGCAGATTCGCTTTATGACGGTTTTTCAAAATCCGATCTTGTCGTCCCTGCCTTGAAGCGAAGGAAGAGCGAAGAAGGAGCGAAGGAAGAGCGAAGAAACGCCTCCGAAACCTCTCTCGGATGATCTTGAATTCTATTATTAACCATTGTCCGAAAATCGGGGTTCCTGTCACAAAACCCAAGATTTACGGAATAAAAATACGCATTCCCTTGCAGCCATCAAAATGTTTTCAATTTATGTTGGTCCCTGTTCGGCGTTTATTATTCCAACCGCAAGGTCTGAATGCCGCTTCTTTTTTATTTGAATATTGGTTTCATCGGTCGTCCGATCCACACCTGAGGAGTTTTCAGATCAAAAATGTAGGCAATGGTTGCCGCAATGTCGAATTGCATCATGCTCTCCTTAAATTCGGGAATCCGTTTGACGTTTTTACCCGCAACAATAAACGGCGTTTCGAGCTCCTGAAGCGTCTTCCCTCCGTGACCTTTCCCGATGCCCCCGTGGTCGGCACTTAAAATGATGATGGTGTCGTCCCATATGCCGGCCTCTTTGGCGGCTTCAACAAGCCGTCCGATATAACCGTCCAGTTCCGTAAGCTTGGCATAATAGGCCGGCGTGTCGTGCCCGTCGGCATGACCTACATGATCCGGATTATCGAAAACAACCGCCAAAAGATTCGGCTTTTTCTCTTTGATGTATTTTACGGCCATGTCGGCCAATGACGTCGGAAATTTTTCGTAATCTGCTGCCTGAGCATGATAATTCAACGACAACGTATCCACCAGGTATTTGATGCCGTCCCACTCGTATAAACATCCGATCTCGGCTTTGGGATCGGCCTCGCGAAGCAAACTGAATATCGTGGGAAATATCCCGTGACGGTTAACCTCCCGCGAAGGTATTTCGGGTGTCCGAGAGCCCCACTCGGTATACCCGTGCAACTCGGGACAGGCTCCCATGAACATCGATGCCCAATTCACCGCACTCGAAGAAGGCAATACCGCTCGTTTCTTCAACGTATACGCTCCCTCAGCCATCAGTTTCTTGACAACCGGCATATCGGCTTTTTCTACACTGTAGGAGCCCCAGCCGTCCAGCCCGATCAAAATCACGTGCTTGGCTTTAGTCCCTGCATGCAGACTAATATGGGCAAAAAAGACAAAACATGCCATAACCTCTAAAATTCTTTTCGTTCTCATTATCCTCATTTTTATAGTGTTGTTTATAATATTGAAATAAACTGAACCCCAAAAGTTTTTTGTCTGACTTTTAGGGCTCGCTATAATAGCACTGCTAAACCTCATCCGGCCACGGACAAGATTTCCCCGTAGATTTAAAAGTAGGACGTTGGGCTTTTACTTTCCTTAGATATTGCCCAAGATCTTTTGATAATTTTTTTACGATTGCCGGATGTTGGGCAGCCAAATTTTGCTTTTCTCCCATATCGTCGCGAACGTTAAACAACTCTTTTTCTCCCGTTTGATAATAGTATATCAGTTTCCAATCGCCACTACGTATCGTACAGGTAGGACCAATACCGGGTCCTTCATTTCCCCACAAATTCGGATAATTCCAATACAAGTTTCGCTCTTTGCTTGGGTCGCCCGTTCCTTTCAAAAGAGGTACAAAACTTTTTCCGTCTATGGGCTGAACCGTTCTGAATTTTCTTATCCCGGCCATTTCCAATATCGTCGGAAAAAAATCCTCGATCATAAGATAACTTCCGCATGTTGTTCCGGGTTTTACCGTTCCCGGCCATTTCACGATCATTGGCACACGTATACCCCCTTCGTAGGCCGATCCTTTTCCGCTGTTGAGCGGAGCATTCTGTGTGTGTAAAGGTGGATCGCGCCATGCCGTATCGGTAGAAAAACCGCCATTGTCCGACATGAAAATAATAATGGTGTTCCTATCTTCCTCATTCTTTTCCAGCCAATCCAGGACATCTCCCAAGCTTTTATCCATTCCTTCAAGCAACGCTGCGTAGGCTGCTTCTTTTTCCGAAAGACCGGCTTCGAGGTATTTGGAATAAAAACGCTTATCACGATCAATGGGAATATGAACCGCATAGTGCGATAGGTATAAATAAAACGGCTGACCCAGATTTTTAGCCTTATCCAAGGATTTCAGGGCTTCAAGCGTTAATGCTTCGGTCAAAAAGATATCTTTTCCCCAATACTCTTTTAATCCGGGGACAGCTTGTAACGGGGATGGTTTCCCTTCGGTACGATTCCCAAAATTGTTTGTTCCCAAATAACTCGCGACGCCTCCTCCTGCATGGCCCGCAATATTGACTTCAAAACCGAAATGATGGGGATTCTCTCCCGGCGTGTCAACAGCTCCCCAGTGTGCTTTACCACAATGAATGGTATGATAACCGGCATCTTTCAATAGTTGGGGTAGCGAGGTAATGCAATACGTGTAGGGAATGTTGTCGACCTGACATATCCCGTTTACATTCCACGCGGGGAAATCGAGCACAGGGCTCTTACGGTCGGTTGACGTATTTTTTTCCAATGTCCAATTGGTAACCCGATGACGCGCCGCATTCATCCCACTCATCAGACTTACCCGAGAAGGTGAGCTCACACTGCACGCGTATGCTTGAGTGAACATCATCCCCTCAGAAGCCAGCCGCTCCATATTGGGAGTATGGTAACGTCGATTAAGGGGCGTTTTTTCAACCCAAAAAGGCAGCGAAGTATCCTGCCACCCCATATCGTCAACCATGAAAAGAACGATATTGGGGCGAGGATCGACAGTAACGCCCTGTTGCGCCGATACCTCAATTAGGGGCGCAACAGCCAATGCCATTATAGATTTTTTGTTTATCATCTATTTATATATACTTCAGCAATTTTTAAGACTCCCGAATCTACTATTATTCTCAAATCGGTAGCCATCGATTCTTTAAAAATATATTTTTCCGGAACATTTATCCTACTTGGTTTACCTTTATAAACCGTCAAAAATTGTCCACCGCCACTTGAAAGCTGAATTTCGAAAGTGGAATTCATATCGGTTCCTTCATGCCAAACAATATCGATATGATCAATTGCCTGTTGGGAGTTTATAGGAAAGGTTATACCATCATTCTTCTTTCCCTCCCAATAAGTAGAAAGGTCATTGTCGAGAACATTCTTGGCTGTGGAAGAAAACGGAGTAGATACTACACGAAGCTCTTCGCTCTTTTTCACGTTTTTACTTGTTGTCTTCTCATTTTCCACCACAGTAAAAATATCTTTTAAACGGATATCCTCTGAAGATGCCCCTACCATTACTCTAAAATCGCCGGGTTCAACAACCCACTCTTCATCGATGTTATAAAGTTGCAAATCGCGAGGTTGAATTACAAAGATAACTTCTTTCTCTTCTCCGGGCAAAAGATGTATCCTTTCAAATCCGACCAAATTTTTTTCATACGTTGTTACAGAACTAACCAAATCGCGAACATAAAGCTGAACAATCTCGTCTCCGGCATATTCACCTGTATTCTTCACCTTACAGCTAACCGTCAAATTTTCTTTATCGGTAATTGCATTGGACGACAGAACCAAATCGGAATATTCAAAACTCGTATAACTTAATCCGTAGCCAAAAGGATACAAAGCTCCATTTATGCCGGCCATATCTCCCTTTAATCCCATAACCTTCCCGGCATCAACTTGCGAAAAAGGTTTAGCGGGAAAATTAAAAGGAATTTGTCCGACTGTTTTAGGGAAAGTAACGGTGAGTTTCCCTCCGGGATTATAGTCTCCAAACAATACCTCTGCTATGGCGGTTCCTCCCTGAGAGCCGGGATACCACGCTTCGATAATGGCAGGAATGTTGCGATCGGCCCAATTAATGGATAACGGATGTCCATTAATGAGAATCAATACCACCGGTTTACCGGTTTCATGAATTGCCTTTAACAATTTCAATTGCCGTCCCGGCAAATCTAACGAAGTGCGGGATCTGTTTTCTCCGGCAGTCCTTGAATTTTCGCCCAACACAACAATGGCTATATCGCTTTTTTCGGCATCGGCAACGGCTTTATCCATTTCTTTTTGCTCATCTTCCGTTAAGGGATATTCAATGATTTCCGAATCGGGCCAATGCTCATCCACCATCTCACATCCTTTAGAATAAAAAACGTTCACCTCATTTCCCACTTTATTTTTTATGCCTTCCAACACAGAAACCACATCTACAGCCAATGGACCGTAATGTGTCAATGCATACGAAACGTCGTTGGCATTGGGTCCCGATACTGCAATATTTTTTATCTGTTTTATATCGAGAGGAAGCAGTTTGTCCTTATTTTTCAAAAGAACCAACGATTCGCGGGAAGCCTGCAAAGCAACTGCTTGGTTTTCCAAACTATTCACTTCCGAATCTGCTCCGGCTAAATCTTCATGATACGGATGATCAAACAACCCTATTAAAAATTTCACCCGCAAAATATCACGTACCCTGTCATCAATCACATCCATTGGGATAGCTCCTTCATTCACAAGTTCACGCAACGGCAGCACAAACGAATCCGGAGAACGAAACGTACAGCGTACATTCAATCCCGCCATAACAGCTTGATATACGGCTTCTTTCATATCTTTTGCCGTATTATGTTTCGAAAAAAGATACTCCACAGCGTCACTATCGGATACAGTATATCCCTTAAATCCCATCTGTTTCCTCAAACGTTGCGTCAACCAATAATAACTACCCTGAATAGGAAAACCATCATAATCGTTATACGAACACATTGCTCCCAACAGTCCCGCCTCGGAAATAACACGCGTCCAAGGATATGCGTGTACATATTCCAATTCCCTGGGAGACATTTGCGGATCGACACGGGCCATTCCTTCTCGTGCGCCTTTATTGTTGCTATAAGCTATAAAATGTTTGCCGGTGGAGGCGACTTGATAATCGCGCTGCATACCATTTACCATCCGGATTCCTAATTCGGCAACCAAAAAAGGACTTTCGCCATAGACTTCCTCATATCTTCCCCAACGTTGATCGCGGCCAACATCTAAAATAGGAGCATAAATATTGGTATAGCCGAGTAATCTTCCTTCTCTACCTGTAATATATCCTACTTTTTCTATCAACTCCCTATTCCATGTATGTCCTAATCCCAACTGAGTGGGGAAGTTGGTTGCTTTATAACTCTCTACTCCACGAATCCCTTCATTGGTAAAATCGACCGGAATACCGAGGCGGGTTTCCTCTATAAAAAAACGTTGTACTTCATTCAATGCCCATGCATGACGAGAAGCCGGCCATACATAAGGATTATCGGAAGGAGGAAGCCCCCATTGCCGGAAACCGTTTAAATGTTCGTCAATGGCTCCTATGCCGTCTTTCCAAAGCTTGTTTTTCCACTCGGGAGTTGGAAGATCATCGGGCAAAACCCGTTTGTAACCATATAAAGTTACCATTTGACAGGTTTTTTCTTCAAGATTCATTTGACGTAATAAATCCTCAATACGATCATTGATATCGGCTTTGGGATTTTCATAAACATCCATTTTGCCGTTTTTATTGAAATCGATCCAACCTTTCTTGTAAATCGTTTTATTCTTAAGAATATATTTGCTTGGAATTTTTGGAATATCTTGAGCGTAAGCCATATGTACTAATATTCCGCTTAAAATGAAAATAATTGAAATTTTTACTTTTCCCATGTTTTTATACTTACTATGTGATGATTTAATATTGGTGTTTTATTTCGAACAGAATTACTTTACCGGTTCGCACGTATTTTGAGGAGAGAAAGGGTCATAGTAATAAATATTATCTTCCTCATATAGTTTTAAATGTTTGCTCAAACGCTTATTGAAACCATCAAAATTTTTATTCCCTTCTTCTGTCCACCCTGCTTCAGCCAATGCAGCTATACGAGGAAACAACATAAAGTCGAGACGCTGAGGAGTAACAATCGTTTCTGCCCAAACATTTGCCTGTATACCCAAAATATTCGCATTTGCCGGATATGACACGGGAACACTTTTATGATTAAATGCATAAACTTTGTCTAACGAACTGTAATCCCCACTCCACGTGCGCCCCTGCTTATGCGAAGCATCCTGGATAAAGTCGAAATATAAAGGGATCCTCGGGCATAAAACTACCGGAAATCCTTTATCTACCGCTTTTTGAAGTTGAGACGGTTTATCGTGCCTCCAGAAAAAAACAAGGGTTTTATCGGTAGGAAGGTCTGATTCTGCCACTTCATCCCAAGCAGCAATCTTATTATTCATCACAATAACGGAATCTGCCATTCTTTTCAAAAAATAATTCTCAACCTCTTTCAAGTCGGTCATATTTTCTTTTTTCATTAATGCTTGAATGCTTCTGTCCGATTTCCAGTTTTTATTTCCAAAATGCACCTCATCTCCTCCCAAATGAATAATTTGCGAAGGGAACAACGCATCGACCTCTTTCAAGACACGGGTTAAAAAAGTATATACACTGTCCTTGCCCGGATTGAAAGTAAAATCGGGATAACGCTCGGATCCGCCTCCGCTGAATTCGGGATAAGCCCTGTTAGCCGCAGCCGCATGTCCCGGCATATCTATCTCGGGTATAACTTCAATATTCCTTTCTTTTGCGTATCGAATGATTTCCTTGATTTCATCCTGCGTATAAAATTCAGCTTTCGTATAAGGACAGGTATGATTCCCTATACCTCCTATATAACCCAATTTTGGATATCCTTTGATTTCGATTCTCCATCCCGGAGTATCCGTCAGATGCCAATGAAAACGGTTCAATTTATACATTGCCATCCAATCGAGCAACTGTTTTACTTTTTCTTTTCCGAAAAAATGACGAGATTCATCCAGCATTAATCCCCTCCATGCATACAGAGGTTCATCAAATATATTCAGGCAATCAATTTCTACGACACGATTCCCTGTTTTTTCGGACAACCTGACCAACTGTATTAAAGACACGATCCCATAAAAAATTCCTTTATGCGTTTCCGCTTCTACTACGCACTCGTCCGCATTCATTTTCAAGAAATAAGATTCTTCGTTTACCACTCCCTTATTCTTGCTTTGAGGCGTCAATTTTAAAATGATCCTTGTCGAATAAGATTTCAAATCTTTATTTGTTCCGATTACAGTACTTATACCGGTATAACGTAAGAGCTCTTTTTGCAAATAAAAAGCCTGCTCTGCTAATCCCGATTCAGAAATTATTTCGGTTTTATCGGCCAATTTAAAAACGGCATTCACTTCTTCAATTTTCTGTGGTAATGGGATAAGACGGCATTTGGCGTAATCTTGTGCAATTAAGCCAATGCTCGAAAATAATGTAACAACAATAAATAATAAATGTTCCTTCATTTTACGGTTAGTTATTTTGTATACACTTCGTGTACACTGTTAAGTCATCAAGTTTAATAGGAAATAAATTCATTTAAAATTCTTTCCCTAAACCAGGGATCATCTGCTTTTTTCAATAAACCGGAAAGTTCCGATAATAACATTTTTCGTTCTTGTGGAAAATCGTTCCAGTCGAGATTATTCATTTGATAAGGATCTTTTTCATCATCAAAAAATAAAACCTCCTCCAACGCTTTTGTTTTTTTATTAATCGTTAAGACAAGCGTATATTTTAATGTTTTTATGCCTCGTGACACAGGAAAATAAGATATTACTTTTCCCTCTTCATTTTTATCTCCATCAATATTTTTAATGTATAAAACGCTGTTGGGAATATCGTTTTTAACCTTATTGGTCAAAAGAGTTTCCGAAAAATCATACCCTTGTACATCTTGTGGAATTTGTTTTTTGAATCCACTTAATCCCAACAACGTAGGCATAATATCCGGCGAAGAAAGCAGGTAATTTACTGTGCGAGGGATCAGTTTCCCGGGATAACGAATAAGGAAGGGAACATTCATTGCTTCCGTATAAGGCAAATTTTTGGGATCTGATGTTCCATGGCTGCATAGGGTTTCTCCATGATCGGATGAAAATACAATAATGGTATTTTTATCTAAATCGAGTTCTTTTACAGCTTCCAATATTCTTCCGAATTCCTTGTCGACTCCCGTTACATGAGCAAAATAAAAAGGCGCACATTTGGCTTTCTCCATAGTCAAATCCACATTGGGACGAACGAGCAATTCCTGCAAAGATTTATCTTTGTATAGTTTATAATCTTCTTCGCGACAATCGTTCAAAGAATGATAAGGCGAATGCGGGGGATTCATGCTTATCACTAAGAAAAAAGGTTTTGTTGCATCACGTTCATTATTTTTATTCTCCAAATAAGCAATTGCCACATCGGCTTCATGTTTAGGAGAATATTCATTAATATCATGTCGATTCCCTTCGGTATCCCAATAATGAGGATGCTTATGCTCGTCAAACGTACCATAAGAATACCAAAAATTGAATCCATGTCTTTTTTCAGGTGGAGTATAAGCATCCCAAACCGGATCCCTGTTTTCCACATAATGTCCCGGATTCTGAGGATCATTGGGTGTAGGAAAATCTAAATGGTATTTGCCTATATAAGCACATTCATAACCGTTATTACGTAAAACGTCACTAATGCTAACAACATCGTCTCTAAGAGAACTTATCGGCCGATCGGAATTACAATTGAGCATAGCTCCACTTTTATGGGGGTACATGCCCGTAAGAAGAGAGCCTCTGTGCGGTGTACTCAACGGACAATTACTCATTGCAGAAGTAAATACGATCGATTCCTCGGCAAAACGATTTAAATTCGGCGTTTTAACCGGATCGGCTGTAAAATTAATGAACTTTGAAAAGTGCTCGTTATGCCAAAATTCCATTGCACAATTGCGCATCTGGTCAGGAAAAATATAAATTATATTCGGCTGAGAAACTGGATTATTTTGACCATGACACTGAATAAAAGGGACAATACTTATTCCAAGACAAGATAATTGCTTTACCATTTTATTGATTTTCATTGCGATGCGATATTTTTCTTTGTTGCAATTCATATTTGTGAAAATTACCTATTGAAGGTATGAATGATCAAATTCTTTTTTGATTTCACATTACTGAAATTACTTCACTTAACTTATCAAAGGAAACTATAATTATTTTAATGAAAATAACCATCTCTTTCTATATCTCTTTTTCGTTTAAGAGCCTCTAAAAAATAATAATCGGCATAACTAAGGGGTACATCTATTTCCGAACCATGCGGAATACTCCCCACACAATGTTTCAACAAAAAATTTCCGTTATCTCCAATTTCACTGCGATACTTCGGGCTTGCCAAACTAGCCATGATTTTATCCGCCCATTTCTTATAGCCTTTATGTTGAGTATGCATGGATAATTCATATAAGGCTGAAGCCATAATTGCTCCGGCGGAAGCATCACGCAAAGCATTCGGAATATCCGGCGCATTAAAATCCCAATAGGGGACGCCATCTTCCGGGAAATTAGGATGATGAACAACAAAATCAAAAGCTTTTTCTGCTTGTTTTAAATACCGAAGATCTTTGGTTTCTCGATAGCAAACGGTATATCCATAAATTGCCCATGCTTGTCCACGTGCCCACGTCGAATGATCCGCATAACCCTGAGCAGTTTGTTTGCTTCGTACGGAACCCTTGTTCAAATCATAATCCACTACATGCCATGTGCTATAATCGGGACGAAAATGATTTTCGATAGTTTTATCGGCATGGGAAACGGCTATCCTGTAAAAAGACGAATCGCCCGACAACTCTGTGGCATTAAAAAGCAATTCGAGATTCATCATATTATCAATAATTACAGGACACTCCCAACCTCTCTCTGCCTGCCAACCACCGGTTACATTCCACGATTGAATAACACCGGCAGCAGGTCTGAAACGTGTAGAAAGCGATTTTGCCGCTTGTATGATGACATCTTTATACGTTTCATTTCCGGTCAAACGCAATCCGTTACCAAAACTGCATCCAATAATAAATCCTATATCATGGTGATTGGTCAGGTATTTTACAGAATCCAATCCTTCTGTGAATATTTCCCCCCATGATCTCCATTTTTCATCGCCGGCTAATTCAAACAAATACCATAAACTCCCTGGGAAAAACCCTGATGTCCAGCCCGTAGGATGCACATATCGTATTTCACCATCAATAAACGTGTGAGGATAAAGCAGTTTCCCCGTTTTCTCTATAAGCGCCGTTTGCAACGTATATTGTTCTGCCGCAAACTTTACATTTTCATCGATAAATTTACGTTGATTTTTGCTTTGACATACAGATATACTGAAAATCAATAATAAAAAAGATAACAAAAAGGATTGTTTCATATTATTCAAATCTATTTTTAAAGTACTTTTTTTATCGTTATTCCATTCCGATACCCTTTACTTTCTCTTTTCGGAGAATTTCTTTCAGAGAACATACAGCCAAAGGATTACCGGCGGCAACATTGTCGTATTCGCCCCGGTCGTGCACCATGTCGTAAAGTTGATCCTGCAGATCGTTCCCTTAAAAGTTTTTCTCATCATTATAAGGGTACAATGCTAAACTTATAATCTCCTGTTCTTTTTTTCTCTTTTGCAACCAACATTAGTCTGTAAACAACATTTCCCCATGTTCTGAATAAACGAGGGTCATCTAATATAATTTCTTCAATTTCAGGTGTAAATTGTTCTTTGGGATAGGAAAGTTGAATTTGTTTCTCGTTAATTTCGAAAATTGCCTTTCCCGGTAAAGAAACATCCGGCTTTATAATGCTCATGAAATGTATTCTGTTGAATTCATGAACTTTTTTCAAAACAAATTTATCCTCTATTTCCAATCCACCTCGAATGTTAAGTGTGTATGTTCTTCTCCAGAATTCAATATCTGCATCCTGAGGATAAGCCTGAGATATATCCAAAGAAAATTGATTTTTCGATTCTATATACTTTACATCTTTTGATCGATAATTTACACCTTCTTTTTGGGATTTTCCGTTAATCTTCGGTATATTATGATAATCACTTTGCATAGTCCAAATGGAATATCGCTCCTCGCTAAAAGTCTGTCGAGTGTAAGTTCCTACACCAACATCAATAAAAAGAGGTTGATTTTCATAATAAAGTAAAAAAGATCCTATATCATTATGATTATGGCTTTCTGCATTATGCCCTCCTTTAGCAGCGAAGAAAAAACCCGATTTATTGCGCATGTAACACAATTCTGTTTCAGGATACCACACATGATATATAGGAGAAAAAAACGGTTGAGTGGTTATCAACTGCGAATAATATTTTAAATTTTCAAGTGTTCGATATATATCTCTTGAGGCATCATAATAAGATTTTTTGTTGTTTATATTATGTAAATAGGAAGCGAAACCGATCATATCATTACTCTTAACAGCTTTACCATAGCGAAAAATCAAACCGGGGTCGCCCCCTCCTTTTGGAGATGCATCAGCAAAATTAACAACCCAATTTTCGCCAATATATGAATTCACTATGTATTCACCCATACTCTTTATCAAGGGATTGTCAAAAATAGTTATCTTGTTCCCTGTAGCATCGCTTAATAATTGCAAATAATCGTACATTTTCCCTGCGGCATGTCCCCAATAACCGGTTCCTTCTTCACACGCTCCATCGCCATGGGTATAATTGATAAACTTATCTACAGATACCATTGTTCTATAAACCGCTTTTGCCAATTTATTTTGATCGTTTTCCAACAAAAGGAAACAAGTCAACACATTAAAATTACACCATGGATTCCAATTATTCACCATTGTTTGAGGAAGTGCATAAAATGCCTGCCACCAAAAATCACTTCTTTCCATATAAGGATCAAGAATTCTTCTTTGAAGTTCATCTCTTAATCTGATGGAAACAACAGGATCAATTTTATGCATCTCATTCCTAAAAAAATACCATGTCCATGATAACAACGAACCCAAATCTCCTGCAGTCAAATCTATTACCTGTTCTTCTATATGTGGAAGCGAACGTCCGGAACTTTGAAAAGCAGGCAAATGTGCAGAAAGAGCCCAAGAAGTCATTTCACAACAAGTCCACACACCGTTAATAATTTGATCCATAAAACGACCCTTACCTTCTGCCAATTCAGCATAGATTAAGTTGGAAAGGGCAGTGATATTAGAATTATAGGGAGTTTCCATCACTTGACGCGATCCACTTCTTTCAAATTCCAAATAATCAGTCAATTTAACTACTTTCCATTCGTAGTTCAACGACTCCTCTCCTCTTTTGATAATTTCTGTTTTAAAATCTCCGGTTAATTGATCCCACCCCTTTCTGTCAAGATAATCGGGATAAGAAACCCAGTTTTGATTTAAAATTAATGACCTCTTTAAAAACGAAAAATCAGCTTGATTTTGAAGGAGATTCCTATATTCATGCGAAAAACAAAAAATAGAGTAAGAGAAAAAAAGAATAACCAAAATTCGTGTTTTCATAAATATTGCATTCATCGTCTCGTTTTTATTAACTTACCATAATTCAAATGACCTATTATTTTTTTGATGACGCCTCGGTTATAAACTTATGGCTTAAAAACACGAACGTAATCAAAAATTACTTCATCGGGGAAAGTTCCCAAAGCAGGATCACCTCCCCATCCTGTTAATTCTGTAGAAAGAATTATATATTCACTTCGCTTTGAAATAGCAGAGCTTGTGCGCCAAGTTTCTTTCCCGTCAACATAAAAAACATATTTATCGGTATCCCATTCCAACCCAAAAACATGAAATCCTGAATCAATATCATCCCAATGTATTTGAGTACCTACCTGTTTATGGTTAACGCCATAACCATCCCAATGAATATTATGATATACAACTTTAGGCGTTTTTCGATGATATTCAAAAATATCTATTTCAGCTCCATCTATAGAAGGATCACCGATTTTGCCTAAATCAGGGGACTGCAACCAAAAAGCAACATGAGGCCCGATCTGTTTGTTCATTTTCGCTCTGCATTCAAAATAACCATACGTTGTTTCAAAAATACCTTGTGTACCTAACTGTCCAACATAATATACATCCTTATCTTTTATCACCTTAATGGATAAATGACCTTCCCCATCTAGACTTATGGTTTTTCTGGATACAACGGCATAATGCCGCACATTACCTTCGTCTCTGTAATTCCATTTACTCATATCAACAGTTGATCCATCGAATTCATCATTCCAAACCATCCGATAATTTTTGAGATGGGCTGGAAGAATAGATTCAACATATGAAGACGATTCATCCCGATTTTCCTCATTACAAGAAATAAAAAAAAGAGAAGTCAACAATAAAATTAAGTATTTTCTCATATTATTGCTAAAAAAGATAATCCGCAAAAACTTTAGAATATTTTTCAACAAATCTTATCCTCGGCTATTTTATTTCTGATTGCCAATTATTTCACTGATTTCGTTTGAAATAATAACTGAAAGTTTTTGCGGACCAATTTATTATTTACTGAATATACATAACAAATTTATTCCCATCCCGGATTTTGAGGCAGTAAATTTTTATTCATATCAATTTCTTGTTGCGGAACAGGCCACAAATAATCCCTTGTTCTGACAACACGCGTATAATAAGCTTTACCCGTAAAACCTTTTTCAACTTTCCCGTTAAGGGTTTCCAACAATCCCCAACGCTTTAAATCACTAAACCGATGACCTTCTGCAGCCAATTCAACGGCACGCTCGTGCTTAATTCGTTCAAAAACTTCTTCTTTGGTTGATGCTTCAAGCCACGAAGGTCCGCTGTTGATACCCGGCATATTTACTCTTGCCCTTACCTGATTAATAAGCGATACCGCATCATCTTGCCTTTCCATTTCATTATAACATTCCGCTAACATAAGCAATACGTCAGCATAACGAATAAGAGGAAAATTAATGGGAGTATGGGCTCTATCGGTAATGGCACCATTCATATTGTATTCGGCTACAAATTTTCGCCATAGATAAATATCCCAATTATTATTAACCCGAATAAAACCATTTTTTTCATTAACACCTTTTGCGATTACATATTCACAATCTTTTGGAGCATTCGAAACCCACCCTTTGTACCATGTATAAGGCAAAATCAACGATTGTTGCATACGCGGATCACGTTGATCATACATTTCAAGGAGCAAGTCTTTTGCATCGGGATATTTGGCTACCTTCGTAAGGTCGGAAGTTAAAGTTGCACGAAAAGTAGCATCTTTTATCGCATCATCTGTAGTAAATCCCGGTATCCAATCTTCCCAATTAAAAGGCCTTCCGTCTTTATATTCATAAGAATCGACAAAGTCTGTTGCTACAGTTACATTATCCCAACAACTTCCAAAAGAAGAGCGTGTTCCCATATAAAAAGTCATAGGCATTCCATAATTTTTACCTACTCCTCCAATATTCTGGATAGCAAAGACCATCTCGTTACTGGCATCGCCTCCCGGTTTGAATAAATTTTCATAACTCGGATAAAGCGCATACTTTTTACTGGAAATCACATCTTCAAACAGTTTGGATGCTTCACTATATTGTTTATTAAAAAGCAATACTTTACCTTTCAATGCTTGTGCTGCACCTTTGGTTGCACGGCCATAATAAGCCGCAGCATAGTCTCCTTCTTGTGGCAAAGAAGCAATAGCTGCATCTAAATCAGCAAGGATAAAAGAGCGAACTTGATCAGGTGTGCTCCTTGGCTCCATCATTGTATTAAATTCTTTTGCCACTACCACTTTCTCATCATACAAAGGCACTGCTCCATAAAAGTCCAACAATTGAAAATAAAACAATGCTCGCAAAAACTTGGCTTCGGCAATATACTGATTTTTGGTTTCCTGACTCATCTCCTTCTCAGAAACATTGCCTATATTCTGAATAACCAAATTGGCTCTGGCAATTCCTTCATAAAGGCTGCTCCACTTATTGACAACTTGACCGGTTGTTGCAGTATAAGTTCCTCTAGCCATATCCACATAACCAGGAGCATCGTAGCCTGTACCAATATCGGTTAAGCAATCTAACCCAAAAACAGTTCCAAAAACATTATCATTTCGTAACATACTATAAACCCCTGCCATTGCTTGATCAGCATGTTCCCTTGTTTTCCAAAACGTTCCTTCACTTAGCTTGTCATGCGGATACAAATCCAGATCGTAACACCCGTTTAACGATATTATTAAAAACAATGACAATATACCAATATAATATTTGATTTGATTTTTCATAAAAAAAATTTTTAATTGTATGAAATTAAAACGAAAGATTAATACCGATTACAGCTTGCTTCATAGAAGGATAAGCCATTCCACTTACTTCAGGATCCCAGCCGCCATAGGGAGTGAAAGTGAAAAAATTCTCCAAACTTCCATAAATCCGAAATCGTTGAAGAAACATCCTTTTAACAATGGATTGAGGTAAAGTGTAGCCCAACTGGATATTGCGAATTTTCAAATAAGACTTATCTTCCAAATAAAAATCCGATGCTACCGTATTTCGCGTATCTGAATATTGTAGTAAACGTGGATAACTTGCATCTGTCCGGCCTTCATACCACCTACCTTCTACAACTTCACGGTTCAACTGATAACCGTAACGTACAGTAGGCGTGTTGTATTGAGCTTGCTGCCAATACACTTTTACTCCGGCCACCCCTTGAATAAGAGCCGACAAATCGATCCCCTTATAGGCTATAGAGGGAGAAAATCCATAAAGCCATTTCGGATTATCCCCGTCGCTTACAATGGTTCTGTCATTACTGTTAATCAAGCCATCTCCGTTAATATCTTTATATAACAAATCGCCTTTTTGGGGCACACCGTAAGCAGCAAAAGCATTTGGCTTCTTAGCCAGCATTTCGTTAACGATTGCCAAATCCTCATCCGTTTGGATAATGCGATCAACTCTCAACATATACTGAGCATTAATCGGCAATCCTTCCTTGATATAATTCACTCCGGACAAAGAATAATCCTCACCTTTAAATTTTACGACGTTATTTTTGTTATAAGTTAAATTTCCTTCGATTCCATAATTAAAATCACCCGATTTTCCTCTCCAACCCAATGACAGTTCAAATCCTTTGTTGGTGACTGCAGCTGCATTTTGCTTAGGAAGCGAAGAGGTGCCGTGAACCAGAGGTGCGGGCAAGTCAATCAAAATATCTTTTGTCTTTTTATAAAATATATCGAAAGAACCGGTTAAGTGATTTTTCAATACGCCGAAATCGATTCCTGCATTGGCAACATAAGTGCTTTCCCAGGTAAGCAATGCATTAGCCAAAGCTGTCTGTGCCATTCCGACAGCCACTTCATCTCCCCAACAATAATTGGATTGAGAAAATAAAGACTGTGCCTCATAATTTCCTACGGAATTGTTGCCTAATGATCCATAAGAAGCTCGTATTTTCAAACTAGACAGCCAACGATCGATTAATGGTTGTATAAAATTTTCCTGATCGATGCGCCACGCTGCAGAAAAAGAAGGAAAATATCCCCAACGCCTATCCTTCAAAAAACGGGAAGACGCATCGGCTCGAAGGTTAAACTCCATTAAATATTTATTCTCCCAACCTAAATTGATCCTCCCAAAATAAGAACGCATCGCCCATTCGGTCGCAGAGCCACCGGCTGATGCTTCACCTGTAGCTGCATCTATAACATCAAGGCCCATATCGATTAAATCATATTTGGTAGTAGTAAAATTTTTACTCAGATATTGTTCCTGACTTGCCCCGGCCATTGCAGAAAAATCGAGTCGTTTGTTCAAAAAACTGTTCTCATAACGGGCCACTACATCACCAAAATGACGAACCATTTTGCTATCTTTTGACGTCACATAAGACCTTCCTTTACCTGAAGAGGTAATAACATTGGTAAGAAAATTCCACCCGTCAATAAATACGGGCTTTTTCTTCATTTCCTCATCCGTATAATCATAATTGAAAGAACCCGTCACCGAAAATCCTTCAAAGGGTCGCAAAGTCCCAAAAAAACGGGTTCTCAAATTTTGTCGTTCATAGCCTCCCCAAATGTTGTTCAATCGACGAAGAGGATTATTGGCAGCAGACTGAGGATCATCCTCGGGATTATTCATGGCACCATATCTCCCGTCAGGATGGCGGAATACCATTCCCGGCGTAGTAGCAGATGCATAAGTAAAAACATCCGCTATATTATCTGTTCCTGCATCAAGATCTGAAAAATAGCCATTTACATTAGCTCCAACACTCAACCAAGGACGTATATCACCTTCAATGTTCAAACGTCCGCTGTATTTTTCCTGACCCGAATTTTCCATGACGCCCGGATTGTTCAAATAACCGAACGAAGAATAAAAACGAATGTTTTCACTTCCTCCACTTGCAGAAAAAACGTGATTGGTTGACAAACCTGTCTTAAAAGTTGCATCAATCCAATCGGTATTTGGATATAGAATCGGATCCTTACCGTTCCTCCAAGTATCGATCATTTCTTGCGAAAACAATTTAGGAAGGTTCGAATTTTGATAACCTTCATTCATATATTCCATATAATCGGCATAATTGGAAACAGGCTCAAGTGTCTTACGAATCGACTCAAACGACATGTATCCGTTATAGTCTAATTTTAACGCACCTTTCTGACCTTGTTTGGTAGTAATTAATATAACACCATTGGCTGCTCTTGATCCATAAATTGCTGCCGATGAAGCATCTTTTAACACAGAGATTGATGCAACATCCTGAGGATTCACCGAATTAATCGGAGCCTCTACACCATCGATAATGATCAATGGAGAGGCATTATTTAAAGTACCCTTTCCTCTCACCAAGATCGAAGCATCATCGTACCCCGGTCGATTATTGGATGAAGTCACCCTCACTCCCGGAGCAGCACCTGCAAGTGCAATAGAGAGGTTGGTAATCGGACGACTCTCAACCATTTTACTCACATCAACAGCTGCAACCGAACCCGACAAATTTACTTTTCGTTGCACTCCATATCCCACAGCTACAACTTCCTGTAAAGCGATGGCTTCTTCTTGCAAAACAATATTGAAATTCGTTTTACCGGCAGTTTTGATTTCTTGCTCTACATAACCAATATAAGAAATCCGAATCGAAGCATTATCTCCAACTTTTAAAGAGAAATTTCCATCCACATCGGTAACGGTACCATTCGTAGTGCCTACTTCAATAATATTGGCTCCTATGATTGGTTCTCCATTGGCGT
The DNA here is from genome assembly GCA_002305015.1 of Bacteroidales bacterium UBA1410. Taxonomy (GTDB): domain Bacteria; phylum Bacteroidota; class Bacteroidia; order Bacteroidales; family Dysgonomonadaceae; genus Anaerorudis. The sequence goes on along the minus strand of DBPW01000018.1, from coordinate 140,210 downwards.
CGACAACTTTTCCCGTTATTGTTTTACCTTGTTGTTGAGCATTTCGGATCATTTCGGCCACAGTGGCAGCATTGCGGTTGGCTTTTTTCATCAGAACAATATAATTGTTCTCGAAATCGTAACCGATATCGGTGCCTGCAAAAGCTTCATTGAGATACGAAGATACTTTGTCCGACTTACGCTGAATGTCCACCTTTCGGGCAATATCGATTTCCCGATTGCTGTAAACCACCAAATAGTCGGTTTGCTTTTCAATTTCATTGATCAGTTGTCCAACGGTCATCGATTTTGTTTTTAATTCGATAACTGCCTCTTGGGCTTTTGTATCCAATGCCAGCAACTGAAAAGAGAAAACAAATAAAAGAATAAAACAAATTTTCATGATTCTAAGTATGCCTCTAAAGGGCTCATTTTTTATTAAATAAGGTGTAATTAGAAATTTTATTTTCATATCTTTGTTACGTTAAAGTGAATACTAAAAATGATTTAGGTGTTTGCTTTTTAGAGGCGATGAGTGTTGGCCGCACTTGTCGCCTTGCTTGTTTTATGACTGTTCTTCTCTCATAGGCATGTTATTTTTTAATGCGTTAATATTTCATTTGGTTATTGTGATAATGTTGTTATCGGTATCCTTCTCCATTGTAAAAGGATGTATTTTCCTGATAATGCGCAGTATTTCATCGATGCCGTCGCGTTGACGAAATTTCCCGGTATATCTTACGTTGAAAATTTCGGGGTCTTCCACCCGAATAGTCACATCATAATAAAGTTGCAATTGTTCGATAATATCGAGCAGCCGTTCATTTTCAAAACAGTAAATACCGTCTTTCCAAAGAAAATGATTCGGATTCGTTATTTCACATATCGTAGCTTTTCCTCCTTGCAGGATTACCTCTTGATTGGGTTTCAACATAACCTGATCGGATTCGTTGTCATTCCATGAAATCTTTACAGAGCCTTCAACCAGAGCAATTCGAGAATAACCCGTTTTGGGATAATTATATACATTGAATTGTGTTCCCAGCACCTTTAATCGGATATCTTGTGATTCTACAATAAACGGTTTACGGGGATTTTTTGCCACATCAAAAAAAGCCTCTCCGGTTAGGGTGACTTTGCGTTCTTTACCTGCAAAATGCGAAGGATAAGTCAACGTGGATTGGGCATTGAGCCACACAGTCGTACCGTCTTGCAGCGTTATCTGTGCCCTTTGCCCTGCAGGGACATACAACGTATTGGTTGCTATTTCGCGAACGTTGTTTTTGGAAAAATATAAGGTCAAAAAAACGGTAGAAGTAATGAGCACAAGAGCAAAAGCCGCAATTTTACCGATCGATTTAATGAATTCCCTTCTTCGTTTGCCCTCAACGCGGCGGACAAACTGCCGAAAACTCACTCGAGCTGCTTCTTCATCCCCTTCATGCTTGGCAAGATGGGATAAAGCAAAAATATTTTGCAACCGAATATATTCTCCCTTCAACGATTCATCGCTATTGATCTGCTTCAATAATTGCAGCCGTTCCGAATCATCGAGTTCTCCGAGAAAATATTTCAGCAAGCGGTCATCCATTATTCCGTCATTCTTATATTAATATAACGAAGGACTAACAAAAATCCGCCAAAGAAAATCAAAAAAATTACTTAAATGAAGAGAAAAATGAACAAAGGTTGGTAGTCTTTTAATATTTCTTTCAACTTGCGGTAAGCTATGGCCATTTGACTTTCAACGGTATGAATGGATATATCCAATTCTTCAGCAATTGTTTTTTGTTTTTTCCCTTCAATTTTATTCATAACGAAAATCTGACGGCATTTCTCCGGCAACGATTGAATGGCATTAGCAATAACCGTTTCTATGTCGGTAGTTGAAAAAATATATTCGTCAAACGCTTCCAACGATTGAAATTTCATCTGCAAAGCCAACTCATATTCTTCCTGCATCTTATTCGCTGCATTTTGCATAACCATTCGATGGCGAAGGAAATCGATACATTTGTTTTTTAGGGTTGTGAAAAGATATGACGCTAAATTGACAGAACTCGAAACAAATACCTTTCTCTCCCACAGATCGAGAAAGACATCTTGAACAATATTTTCGGCATCGGCTTCACGAATAACATATTCTCTTGCAAAACGTTTCAATCGCGGATAAAAAGAAAGATAAATTCTTTCAAATTCAGCGATAGTATTTTTATCGTTTTGCATCATTATTTTTTTGTTTTTTGTAAGTAACCGACCCCAAAAATACAAAAAAATTATAAAATCCAAGGAGGAAGAATGTTAATGCATAGCAGAACGACAAAAAACTCCGTAGAATCATCAAAAAACCGGAGATATCCATCCCCGGCTTTCCTATTTCTATTGAGAATTTTTTTTACACGATTTCTACCAACGGTTGTCCCGCTCCCACGTTATCTCCTTTCTTTACATATACCCGCGCAACTTTACCTGAAAATTCCGAAGGAATGGTATTCTCCATTTTCATCGCTTCCAATATCACGAGTCCGTCCCCTCTTTTCACGGTATCACCCTCTTTCACCAAAATCTTTACAATATTTCCGGGCATAGGACTTGTCATCACATTTCCTCGTTTCGAATTTTCTTCGTTTTGAGATTGAGGAGTCACCTCCGAAGCTTCTTCTTTTTCTATGACTATTTCCGGATGAGCAGCCAAATATTCTTTTTTGCGTTGCTCTCGCAAGAATGATGCAGCTACCGTAGGGAACAACTCCAACAAAAGTTGTTCTTTTTCGTCTTTGGCCAAACGAACTCCGCCAAATTCGGGCAAAATAGGATTATCCTGGCGTTTATACTTGCCGGTATCGTAGGGAACTTCTTCCGTTGAGCCGGTAATTTGCTTTCTGAATTTGGGATCGATCGGAACAGGTGTTTTCCCATATTCGCCTTTTACCAAAGCTATAAACTGATTGGAAGGATTCTGGTATTTTGGACGTCCATGCTTAAGATTAATAGCCGAATTTACTGCTTGAACACCAATAATTTGACTCGTTGGCGTTACTAACGGTGGTAAGCCGGCGTCTAACCGTACACTAGGAATCAATTTCAGGGCATCATCCAAAATATCCATTTCGTTGAGCTCTTTCAATTGGGCTACCATATTGGTATACATACCTCCCGGTATTTCGGCATTCTTCACTTGCTCGTTCGGTTTGGGAAAACCAAAATAGGCTTCTATAGCATGACACGCATCGAGCAGCGCATTCTCCTCATTTTTGTTCACAGCTTCAATGGCGTTGTCGAATTCCCTATCGATTTCGGAAGGCAGCATATCGGATAAAGGATTAAATGCTTTAGGAAATTGTTTCACTGTATCATAAGCAGCAAGCTCTTTCCGTATTTCATAAAGTTCGTTGTTGATTTTAGCCACTGCTTCCATGTTAACCCCTATGTCGATACCCAATTTTTTGCAAAAAATATAGATCAGTTCAATAGCAGGTGCAGCCGGCCCTCCGGCAAAATACCAGATGACGGTATCTACAATGTCGGCACCTTTCATAATTGCCGTAAGAACAGACGCCAATCCGTACCCGGGTGTACAGTGCGTGTGAAAATCAACCGGGACATGGAGTTGCTGCTTGAATAAAGGCACCAGAGATGCCACACGAGAAGGCGAAATCAGTCCGCTCATGTCTTTAATGGTAATAATATCGGCACCCAAAGCTTCCATCTCCTTTGCCTTATTTACAAAATAGTCATCGGTGAACACTTCCTTATGCCGTGTGGTTTCTTCTGTTTTTTTCTTCGCGAAAATTCCGAAAATTCCTTTCTTTTTTTCCGCTTCATCCTCTTCATCCCCGTATTTTGGATCGATCGTATAACAAACCGCACAATCGGCCAAACCTCCGTATTTTTTAATGGATTTTACGCTCGATTTAATATTGTCTACATCATTCAGTGCGTCGAAAATTCGCATGATGTCCAAACCGCATTCCACGGCATTCTTAAAAAAACCATCGATTATTTCGTCGGGATAAGGAGCATATCCAAACAAATTTCTTCCTCTTGAAAGTGCAGCCAATTTTGACGAATCGCCTATAGCGTCACTGATTTTTTTCAATCTATCCCATGGATTTTCTCCCAAATAACGCATTACTGCATCAGGAACTGCACCACCCCATACTTCCATCGCATAAAATGCCGCGTTTTTATAATAGGGTAAAACCCGGTCTATTTGCGATTGCGTCATTCGGGTTGCAAAAGAAGATTGCTGGCCGTCCCTTAACGTAAGATCTCTAACCAGAAGCTTTTGTTTCATAGTAACTATATTTAATTTTGTCCGTTTATATGGCTTCCCTTTTTTCTATCGGAATAGAAAAAGGAATTGCATTTATAACAACCCTCACCCAATAAAGTTTTTACTAAAATAGTATATATTATGCAACTGGCTACTCGTTTAGCTATTTAAGATTAAAAGCATGGAGAGGTTTTCAGTAAGTTCGTATTTTATGTCTGATTATTATATAAAAGAAAGGTTATTTGAAATTAAGATTATAAAGAAGATATTTTCTTAATAAATTTTTTTTCCCGGTTGTGACACGAAGTCCTTTTTCCAGGTAATTATCAACCGATCCGTATTTTTGCTGAATATAATCGATGACATAATTCAGATATGCCTTGTCTACCGTTAAAACAGCCGTTAGAGCTTCTTGAATGTATTCGGGAAAACCTTCTGCGTTTTCCACCACTTTCGTTATATTGATAGTCTCGTTCGAAAGCATATAATCCTCCTCAATAATATAATGAGGAACCCCTAATGCATAAAGTATAAAATAGGAAGCCAATCCCACCCTATCTTTTCCAAGTGCTTCCGATAACAATATCGGATAGCTATTTTTGTCGCATAAAATATTGAACATTTCCGAAAATTCATCTTTGTAATTTTCGACAATCCCAACATACATATCCTGGACATAGCGAATGGCATCGCTCCTGGTAAAACTTCCGTTTTCGATTTTCTGATTCAACGTATCTTCTCCCATAGACATAGGCAGACTTATTTTTCGCACACCGGCAGGAAGTATATAAGGATGGATCGCAGCATTTTCTTTCGACCGAAAATCGATAACCGTCTTTATTCCCAGTTTCTTTATCCTTTCCATATCAAAAAGGTTAGCACTGCTTAAATCACCCGAACGGTAAATCATTCCCCAACGCACTTGTTCATCATTCACCGTAAAATATCCCCCGATATCCCGAAAATTTTTAACATTATCCATATCGATAATACGGTTAGCCACTATCCCCGACGTAGTTCCGGCTGTTTTTAAAAGAAAATACTCCCTTACGCCAAAACCCGAAGGATTAAACAAGGCAAACTGATCTTCTATCCGACTGGATTTTATCGGTACAAAATTGGCTAACGAACTATCCGACGTTGAAGAATAAATATTAATTTTTCCCTCCTGGTCAGGGCTCACTTCCCATTTTACAAGAAAATTTCCATCCTCGTTTTTTTCAACAACCGACGTAATTTTAACGGCTGAGGCACAAGCGTGCAATAATGTCAGCAGAATTATGATAAAAATATACCTGATCCTTTGCATTTTAACTCCTCTATCAAGTAGATAAGCATACAAATATAATGAAAAATAATCATTCTCCAATCATTACGAAACCAAGCTATTAACAATAAATAATGAGTTTAGCCGTATTTTTTTAATCCTTAAAAGTTTAGAGAAATTTTTGAGAACAAAAAACGTATAATGAATACTAGGCGCTGTCTCTTAAAAACAAGACTTGAAATTAACAACCGAATGTTCAAAAATTAACAATATTTATCGTTTTCTATAATAATAGTATAGAAAATATTTATACTTTTGTGTACGTACACAACGTATGCATCGAAAAATCATTCTTAATCCTGCTAAAAAATGGAATTTAAGAAAATCGAGTCCGAAAATCAAGAAAAAAATAAATAAATAGTATTCAACAAAAACTAATAGTATGTACGAACTATTCAACATTCAAAACAAAGTTATAGCAATTACCGGAGGAACCGGTGTTTTAGGAGCATCGATGGTAGAGTATCTGGCAGCCCACGGAGCAAAAATGGCTGTTCTTGCTCGCAATAAGCAAAAAGGCGATGAACTGATCGACCGAGTAAAATCGAAAGGAGGAGAGGCCATTTTCCTTCAAACAGATGTCACCAATGAGGCCATACTTAGGCAAAATGCAGAAGATATTGTGGCAAAATATGGCCGGATTGATGTGTTGATAAATGCGGCAGGCGGGAACATGTCCGGTGCGATCATCAGCCCCGATGGTACTATTTTTGACCTAAAAATGGACGATTTTCGTAAAGTTGTGGATTTAAATCTGATGGGAACAGTAATACCCACCATCATTTTTGCCAAAATAATGGTGGCCAATAAGCAGGGAAATATCATCAATATTTCATCGGAAGCTGCTCTAAGGCCTCTTACCCGGGTAGTTGGATATGCGGCAGCAAAAGCAGCGGTAACCAATTTCACCAAATACATGGCAGGTGAATTGGCAATAAAATTCGGAGAAAATTTCAGGGTGAATGCAATTGCTCCCGGGTTCTTTATTACCGAACAAAACCGAACGCTTTTGACCAATCCTGATGGTTCATATTCAGACAGAGGAAAAGCCATTATACAACACACGCCATTCAGACGATTCGGCGTTCCCGAAGATTTACATGGAACATTACACTATTTGGTAAGTGATGCTTCCAAATTTGTAACCGGTACGGTTGCCGTAGTTGATGGCGGTTTCGATGCATTTAGTCTCTAAAAAACAAAGCATATGTCGTTATTATTAAAAAAAGGCTGTAAATATTCTTTACTTGTGCCAACGAGCATGGGCGTGCGAATTACACCCGTGAATGCCCAACCCGTTCATTGCAGTACACTCTTCGAAATGCAGGCTACCAGCGCCGAAACAAATGTTGCGAGTATTTCGTCATACCTTGGACTCCCGGTAAAAGTATTGACCACATTCGTAAAAGACAGTCCCATTGCCAAATTTATTAAAGCCGACCTTCGTCGGAGAAATATGGATTTCGAAGGTCCTGAAGTTCCCCAGGGAGGCCCATGGGGCTATCGCCATCAATTTAATATTGCCGACAGCGGATTCGGATTAAGGGGTCCGCGGGTACATAATGATCGTGCAGGAGAAGTAGGAAGAACACTACATGCGAAAGATTTCGATTTGGAACGAATTTTCGCTCAGGAAGGTGTTCAAATTGTTCATCTCTCGGGATTAATTGCTGCACTTTCACCCGACACAGGCAATTTTTGTCTTGAGATCGCCCGTTTTGCAAAAAAACACGGCACGCTGATTTCTTTTGATCTCAATTACCGGGCTTCATTCTGGAAAGGACGCGAAACCGAACTTTCAGCTATATTCAAAGAAATTGCTTCCTTGTCGGATATTCTCATTGGAAACGAAGAAGATTTTCAACTTTGTCTTGATATCAAAGGCCCCAAACCCGGTGGAGAGGATATTGATGATCAATTGGATGCATTTAAGGAGATGATTAAAAATGCACATAAAACCTATCCCAACGCTTCTGTTTTTGCCAATACGCTGCGAGAAGTAGTCAGTGCAAATGAACATCTCTGGGGCGCTATTGTTTATGAAAATGATAATTGGCATGTCATCAAACCCAGAAAAATCAATGTCCTGGACCGCATCGGAGGAGGCGACGGTTTTGTGGGCGGCTTGCTATACAGCATCTTGAGAGAATGGCCATCTGAAAAATGGATCCAATTTGCTTGGGCAAGCGGTGCACTGGCAACAACATTCCTCACCGATTATGCACAACCTATTGACGAGGAAATGATCTGGGACATTTGGGAAGGAAATGCACGAGTAAAAAGATAAACGTATAAAAAACAAGAATATGAAAAAATTAGCAGATATCGGGCTGATTGGTCTTGCCGTCATGGGTGAGAATTTGGTTCTGAATATGGAAAGTAAAGGCTTTACGGTAGCTGTTTTTAACCGAACAGTTTCAAAAGTCGACGAATTTATCAATGGCAGGGCCAAGGGTAAAAACATTATCGGGACACATTCACTCGAAGAACTGGTGGCTTCATTGAGCCGACCTCGCAAAGTAATGTTAATGGTAAAAGCAGGACAACCGGTAGATGATTTTATAGAAAAACTAATTCCCCTACTCGAACCCGGTGATATTATCATCGATGGTGGCAACAGTTACTTTATGGACACACGTCGCCGTACCAACTATGTTGAAAGTAAAGGATTATTATATATCGGTACCGGCGTCTCGGGAGGTGAAGAAGGCGCATTGCGCGGTCCTTCCATGATGCCCGGAGGTTCTCCTGCGGCATGGCCTCACGTAAAAGATATTTTCCAGGCCGTGGCAGCCAAAGTCGATGATGGTACACCATGCTGCGACTGGGTTGGTGAAGATGGTGCAGGACATTTCGTGAAAATGGTACATAATGGCATTGAATATGGCGACATGCAAATCATTAACGAGGCATACCATCTGATGAAAGAGTTACTCGGTTTGACCTCTGATGAACAACACGAAGTGTTTAAAAAATGGAATACCGGAAAACTCAATTCCTACCTGATTGAAATTACTGCTGATATTTTGGCTTTTAAAGATTCGGACGGCACCCCATTGGTAGAAAAAATTTTGGATACTGCAGGTCAGAAAGGTACCGGAAAATGGACAGTAAACACTGCTCTTGACCTTGGGATTCCGTTAACATTGATAGGCGAATCCGTATTTTCCCGCTGCCTGTCGGCCCAAAAAGATCTCCGCGTGAAGGCATCAAAAACAATTTCCGGAACAAAACCTCATTTCAAAGGCGATAAACAACAATTTATTAATGATTTGGAAGAAGCGTTGTATGCCGCTAAAATTATTTCCTATGCACAAGGATATGATTTGATGAGAGAGGCCGCCAAAGAATACAACTGGAATTTAAATTATGGCGGTATAGCCTTAATGTGGCGGGGAGGGTGCATCATCCGATCAGCATTTCTGGGCGATATTAAAAAAGCATTTGACAAGAATCCTTCTCTTGAGAATCTACTCCTTGATCCTTTCTTCAAAAATGCTGTACAATCGGCACAAGAAAGCTGGCGCAGCGTATGTACAGCAGCACTTGAAAACGGTATTCCGATTCCGGCACTCGCATCGGCATTATGCTACTTCGACGGATTTCGCTGTGAACGATTACCGGCTAATTTGCTGCAAGCTCAACGCGATTATTTTGGTGCACATCAATATGAAAGAATAGACAGACCCCGGGGCGAATTTTTCCATACGAATTGGACGGGGCACGGAGGCGAAACGGCTTCTTCAACTTATCAAGTATAATTTTTAAAGACACTCATGGCGTGACGTTGCATCATGTCATGAGTTTTCATTTTAGTGGTACAATGATCTATTATCAAAACGGCTCTTCACAACACAACCTCTCACACGAGGACCTGAAAAAAAGCCTCATTGCAGCATTAGACAAATTAGGCAGAAAGCATAAAATTCTTGCCATTCCTCCCGATTATACCCGTTTGCCAAGTCGGGCAGGAGAACTCACCGAAAGGGTTTGGGAATATTACGGTAACGCACTTACCGATATACTCCCGGCATTAGGCACACACACTCCCATGACAGATGAACAAATTTCGCACATGTTCGGAAAAACACCACGAAATTTATTTCGTGTTCACGATTGGCGTCACGATGTAATCACCTTGGGAGAGGTCCCTGCCGAATATGTAAAAGAAGTTTCCGAAGGGAAGGTGGATTTTTCCTGGCCGGCACAGGTAAATAAATTGCTGGTGGAAGGTAATTTTGACCTGATTCTATCCATAGGCCAGGTGGTTCCACACGAAGTGGTCGGCATGGCCAATTTCAACAAGAATATTTTTGTAGGCACAGGTGGTATTGAAGGAATCAACAAAAGTCATTTTATAGGTGCCGTTTATGGGATGGAACGCATGATGGGGCGCGCAGATACCCCGGTAAGAAAACTGTTTAACTATGCCTCAAAAAATTTTGCCAATCAGTTGCCTATTGTTTATGTACTGACAGTTGTTGGCATAAATAAGCAAGGGGAACAGCAGACTTACGGACTTTTTGTGGGTGACGATGTGGATGTATTCGATGAAGCGGCAAAGTTATCTCTTGAAGTGAATTTCGAAATGGTCGAAGAACCGCTGAAAAAAGTCCTTGTTTGGCTTGACCCTACCGAATTCAAAAGCACGTGGCTGGGAAATAAATCCATCTATCGTACCCGCATGGCTATCGCAGATGGTGGTGAACTTATTGTTTTGGCGCCCGCCTTAAAAGAATTTGGAGAGGACAAGGAGATTGACCGGCTTATCAGAAAATATGGCTATCATGGAACGCCGGCTACGCTGAAAGCCGTTGCCGAAAACGAAGAACTACGCAACAATTTAAGCGCTGCAGCCCATCTGATCCATGGATCGTCGGAAGGACGGTTTACCATCACTTACTGTCCCGGCAAAAATCCCGAAAACCTGACAAAAGAAGAAATCGAAAGCGTGGGTTTCCAATGGGCAGATATCGATGAGGTGATGAACCGTTATCACTTTCGTGAACTCAAAGAGGGATACAACATCTTGCCCGATGGAGAAGAAATTTTCTTTATCTCCAACCCGGCATTGGGACTATGGGCTCATAAAGATCGATTTGAGTTCTGAAATTATTTCGTCTTTTATATAATTCTTGCATTTCGCCTTTTAAATCATTCTTTAATAATTCTAAAACAATGAATTAGAATCGTTTTTGTAACAATAACTCAATCTAATGAAGCCCACCATTTTATTATTCTCCTTTTTCATGATCACATTTCCGGGTTTTTCTCAGGAAATGTTGCGATTTTCTATTCAACCGGAAGATGATTGTATAGACATGCCTGTTTCGATTTCCTTGGACGAATCAGCCTTCAATCGGAACAAAGATTCATTGGCATTGTACGAAATAACAAGCAATACAGAAAAAGAGATTGCCTGTCAAGTAGAAACCGGATATTCCTGTAAACTGTGGTTTATCATGGATGGTTATTCCCGAAAAAACACCGTTCGGGAATTTGTTCTTAAGGTAAAAAAGCAAGATTACGCATCTTTGCCAAATTCTTCGATCACCCTGAAAAAGCAACTTAAGGATTTGGTCGTTCAATCTGGAGAACGACCTGTTCTCAAATACCGTTTCAAGACTACCTATCCACCCGAAGGCGTTGATCCGTTGTACAAAAGATCGGGGTTCATTCATCCTCTATATTCACCCCAAGGGGAGATTTTAACCCGCATCCAGCCTCCGGATCATTATCACCATTACGGGATTTGGGGACCCTGGACCTTAACTCACATCGATGGAAGAGAAGTGGATTTCTGGAATCTCAACAAAGGGCAAGGAACGGTAAAGTTTGCAGACTTTCTTTCCGAAGTGTCGGGAAAGGTCTTCAGCGGATTTAAAGTTCTTCAGCAACATATCGATTTTGGAAATAAGGGAGAAGATCAGATTGCTTTAAACGAGATATTGGATGTCCGTGTATGGAACCTAAATCCGAAAGTTTGGGTAATCGATTACACTGTCTCCTTCAACACACCGCTGAAAAACGGAATCGTATTTGATGCCTATCGTTATGGCGGAGGCATCGGATTCAGGGCTACCGAAAAATGGACAAAAGAGAATTGCACCGTCTTGACTTCGGAGGGAAAAACCAGAACCGATGCTGACGGAAGCAGAGCCCGCTGGTGTATTGTCGAAGGAGAGTCCGGTGCCAATGAAGGCCGGTCGGGTATTTTATTTTTGAGTCATCTTTCAAATCGAGCACATCCGGAGCCCATGAGGGTGTGGCCGATGGATGCCAACGGAGGAAGAGGAGACCTCTATTTCGAATTTGTTCCCATCCGGTACGAACCCTGGGAGATCAAACCATTCCGGGATTATACCCTTAAGTACAGGATGATCGTTTTCGACGGAAAAATGGACAAACAAACAGCCGAATTATATTGGAATAGTTTTGCAAAACTACCAAAAATTAAGAAAATATTAGAATTACCATCAATCAAAAAAATCAAAAAAAAATGACAACACGAAGAGAATTTTTACGAAACGCCGCATTAGCATCCGCCGGATTTGCGTTAAGCGGGATTTCCGGTAAAACAAATGCAGCAAGTTACAGTCGTATCATGGGTTCTAACGAAAAAATCAATTTAGCCCATATTGGCATTGGTAACAGAGGATGGGACATCATCAACGAATTCGACAAAACAGGATTGGCTAATGTGGTAGCGCTGTGCGATGTGGATCTTGGAGCGGAACACACGCAAAAAGCATTGGCTAAATTTCCAAATGCAAAGAAATTTAAAGATTTCAGGGAAATGTTTGAAAAAATGGGGAATGAAATCGATGCTGTTGCCATTGCCACACCCGATTTTGCCCATTTCCCTGCTACCATGCTGGCGATTAATCAGGGTAAACATGTATACCTGGAGAAACCGATGGGTCGCACCTTTCACGAAGTAGAATTAATGATACACGCGGCCAAGAAACACCCCAACGTGGTAACCCAAATGGGAAATCAAGGACACTCAGAAGCCAACTATTTTCAGTTTAAAGCATGGAAAGATGCCGGCATTATTAAAGATGTAACAGCCGTAACAGCTCATATGAACAATTCTCGGCGGTGGCACTCATGGGATCCTAACATTAAAAAATTTCCTCCGGCAGAACCTATTCCCGAAACATTGGACTGGGATTTATGGTTATCGGCTCTATTATGGCACGATTTCAATAAAGACTTCCACTATGGACAATGGCGTTCATGGTATGATTTCGGCATGGGAGCGCTTGGAGACTGGGGAGCACACATCCTTGACACTGTACATGAATTTCTCGACCTAGGACTGCCGGAAGAAATCGTTCCCCTTAAGCTAGATGGGCACAACGATTACTTTTTCCCGATGGCTAGTACCATCCAGTTTAATTTTCCTAAACGAGGAGAGATGCCTCCTGTTACCGTGACATGGTATGACGGCGTGAATAACCTTCCAAAATTACCCGAAGGATATGGCAAATCCGATCTTGATCCGAATATTCCACAAGTTGCCGGTTTCGAAATCGAACCCATTAAATTAAACCCGGGTAAAATAATATACAGTAAAGAACTGACCTTTAAAGGAGGATCACATGGCACAACCCTATCGATCATTCCCGAAGAAAAAGCAAAAGAGATGGAAAAGAAATTACCACCGGTGCCTAAAAGTCCGTCTAACCATTTCCAAAACTTTTTGTTCGCATGCCAAGGAAAAGAAAAAACGCGGTCTCCCTTTGAAATTGGCGGACCCTTATGTCAGGTATTTTGTTTAGGCGTGGCCGCTCAACGACTGAATCGAAAACTCGTTTTCGACAGAAAAACAAAACATGTCATTAACGATGCTTTTGGCGATGCGTTTTTGACCGGAATCCCTCCACGTAAAGGTTGGGAAGAATTTTATAAAATGTAAAATATAAAAATATGTGTTCAATGAAAAAACAAGTATTCCTTTTCATTATGATGACGGCATTTATTGCCGCTTCGGCGCAAGAACCTCACTGGCAAGATTTATTCAATGGGAAAAATCTGAAAGGTTGGACAAAATTGAACGGTACAGCAGAATATAAGGTGCAGGATAATGCCATTGTTGGAATTTCGAAAATGGGAACGCCCAATACGTTTTTGGCAACGGACAAGATGTACGACGATTTTATTCTTGAATTTGAATTTAAAGTTGATGAAGGATTAAATTCCGGAGTACAATTCAGAAGCAACAGTTTAAAGGACTATCAAGACGGACGGGTTCACGGTTATCAATTCGAAATAGATCCATCGGAAAGAGCGTGGACAGGAGGTATTTACGACGAGGCTCGACGCGGCTGGCTCTATCCATTAACTTATAATACATTAAAAGCTGTTGTTGTTGAATCGGGTAACGACGAATGTATCTATCCATCCACCTATAATCCCCTTGCTCAAAAAGCTTTTAAGAAAAACAAGTGGAATAAAGCTCGAATCGAAGCCATTGGAAACTCCATTCGAACATGGGTAAACGAAATTCCATGTGCAGACCTGATCGATGATATGACCAAATCGGGATTTATAGCCTTACAGGTTCACGGAATCGGGAACAATGAAGCTCTCGCGGGAAAAACAGTTTGCTGGCGAAATATTCGCATCCTAACCGAAAATCTCGATCAATTTAAGACACCTGAAGATCGAAACGGAATCCCTCAAATCAACGCTATCCCCAATACCCTATCTGAAAAAGAAGTACGCGAAGGATGGAAACTTCTCTGGAATGGAAAAACAACGGATGGTTGGCGAGGAGCCAAATTATCGAAATTCCCTGAAAAAGGGTGGATTATTGAGGACGGCATCCTGAAAGTGTTGAAAGGAAGCGGAGGTGAATCAACCAACGGAGGAGATATTATCACAACAAAAAAATATAAAAATTTTATACTGAAAGTAGATTTTAAAATCACTGAAGGGGCAAATAGCGGCATCAAATATTTTGTGGATCCTGATTTAAACAAAGGGGAGGGATCAGCAATCGGCTGTGAATTTCAAATCCTGGACGACAAAAATCATCCCGATGCCAAACTAGGAGTGAAAGGCAACAGAAAATTAGGGTCATTGTATGATCTTATTCCTGCTCCGGAAAACAAACCCTTTTTCAACGGATTTTTCAATACAGCCATGATTGTAGTTAAAGGAAATCACGTCGAACACTGGCTGAACGGGGTAAAATTGTTGGAATACGAAAGGAACAATCCCATGTGGAATGCATTGGTCGCTTATAGCAAATATAAAGACTGGCCTAATTTCGGAAATGCAGAAGAAGGACATATTCTCCTTCAGGATCATGGGGATGAGGTTTGGTTTCGAAACATCAAGATCAAAGAGTTAGAATAACTCTTTTCTTAAAAAAGGAGGGAAAAAATAAAATTATACTTCCCTCCTTTTTTATAATTTTATCTCGCCCCTCCAAACTCCGAATCAAACTTTACCCGTTAATAAGAAAAAGGGAACGAAGTTGCAAAAAATAAATCTTGATACAGTTAAATTTACGCTGCCGATAGTTTTAAATACGGTCGTAGGGTAACTTCGTCAACATATCCGCTACTTTGTCCAAAGTCTCTTTCATTGGCCTTGAAATCATCGATTTAAGAATAGGATTTAAATCAGCACGAACGGTCAATCGCATTTTCGTATCTTTCTCTTCTTTAGACACCAACTGAATCCATAAAAAAACATCGAAAGGTAAATTTCCCGATTTAAATTTGACCAATTTATTCGGTTGGCGTTCCACTACATCAAACTTAACTTCACCGATCGGATTGATCTTAAATGAACAACTATCCTTATTGAATGTAAATCCTTCTATCTTATCTTCCGGAATCTGATCCTTGACCAAATTCAATTTACTCATATCGGAAAGCACCCGATACACATCCACACTACTGTGCGATATGGTTTTTACATCGCTTACAAATTCCGTCATTCAATTTCCTATTGATTTGTCTTATTCCAGTTTTCAGGATCTTTCCGCCAATCTTGCAGGGTTTTCAGCTCCGACTCGTCAATATAATCGGTACGTAAGGCTTCATCCAAAATAGCATCATAATTACAGAGCGTTGTAAGTTCTACCCTTGCCTCTTCCATATTCTCTCGTGCAACGGGAAAATCATAAGTAAAAACAGCTAACAAAGCCAGCACATCGGAACCATTGCGACGAATGGCTTCAACGGCTTTCATGCTGCTATGACCTGTAGAAACCAAATCTTCAATCACCACGACTTTTTGTTTGGGTTTAAGATCCCCCTCAATAAGATTCTCCAATCCATGATCCTTCGGCGCAGATCGAATATACACAAACGGAAGACCCAACATATCCGCAACCAACGCAGCCGGAGCAATAGCGCCGGTTGCAACGCCAGCAATCGCTTCTGTCTGAGGATATTTCTCAAGAATGATTCGTGCGAATTCTACCTTGATAAAATTCCGAATTGCAGGATACGACATTAGTTTTCTGTTGTCGCAATATATAGGGGATTTCCAACCCGATGCCCAAGTAAACGGATTAGAAGGTTGCAGTTTTACCGCTTTTATTTTAAGAAGTTTCTCGGCAGTTAATTGTTCTATCGTATTCATATCATTCACTTTTTTACTACGAAATAAGATGCGAAAATACTAATTTTAGAAGTACCCAAGCGTATTTTAATAAAAAAATTGCGTTTCTTAACTCATGATTACAAGACGTTAGCCAATGTGGCAACACTAATTTTTATGCCGCGACATTTACTCAGAGCCATTGCACAAGCTTCGAGCGTTGAGCCGGTTGTCACTATATCATCAACTAAAAGGACATGTTTCCCCGAAAATTCCTCAGGAGTTATCACTTCGAAAATATTTTCAACGTTCTCCCATCGTTGAGTCTTGTTGAGTTTAGTTTGAGTAGGGTTATACACGGTTCTCACTAAATTGCCTCGTGAAACAGGGATAGAAGTAACTTCAGAAATCCCTTCCGCAATCCTCTCGGACTGATTGTAACCCCTTTCTTTCTGTTTTTTGGGATGGAGAGGAACCGGAATAATAAGATTTATGGGACAAATGAAATCGCTTCCCTTAAGATCTTGCCCAAACAAACGACCCATCGCAATTCCCAACTTCTCTTTGTGTTTGTATTTAATATGGTGAATAATAGATTGAAATATCCCTTCCTTTGAAAAAGTACAAAACGACGCTGCACGCTCAAAAGAAAAACGGCCGGCTAACAAGGTCTCGGTGCTATTACCCACTTCTCGAAAGTTATTGGTCTTCGGCAATTGGTATAAGCATTTCAAACAAATGCTTTCTTCTGAAGGAAGTAATTTTGCTCCACAAACAATACAGCAATTTGGGAAGAAAAGAGTTGAAAATTCGTATATGCACTCAAAAAAATTCATCTTTCGGATAAAATCTTTTCAACACATCGTAGTGTTTCATCCATCGAGAACCCTCGCCCAATTGCAAAACGGATCAATTTTGAACGTTTCTCTCGTTCTGAACCCCATTGTATAGACCTGACTTTGTTTTCAAGTAGTGACTCAAGCGATTCATTCAGCTCATTATCGGAAAAATCCAAAAAAGCATTGGATATAAAATCCAACGGGATGAGTTTTTGCCTCAAAGCAAATTCAATTTTTTTTCGACCCCATTTATTAAATCGCAATTTATCACTAATAAAGCTGCGGCAATAACGAACTTCATCGATATACTTTTCCGCTTTTAAGCGATTAATAATTTTCTCAACATCATCGTCATCTAAACAATATCGACTTAGTTTTTTTCTAATGTCTGAGGTGCAATATTCTCGCTTAGCACACAATGTTGCCATGTGCAAATAAGCTCTTTCATTCGATATTTTTCGGGAAGCATTTTCTTTCATTTTATTGCTCTAATCATACGATCGTTATTCGATATATCTTTTCGTAATTCTACATGAGAAAAACCTTTCTTTTCAAGCATAAAGACCATTTGCTTGCCGTAGTTGCGATTAATCTCGAAATATAACTTACCACCCTTAGTCAACTGCCGTTGTGCCATATCGGAAATACGATCATAAAAAATCAATGGATTATCGTTTGAAACAAATAATGCTTCCGGTGGTTCAAATTGAAGAACATTCGGTTTCATTTCCCTTTTTTCTATTTCCGTTACATAAGGTGGGTTACTCACCATAATATCAAAGATGATTTCTCCAGGATTTTCTTTAAGTACGTCAACACGTCGAAAAATAATCTCTACCCCATTCTTTTCAGCGTTTAACTTCGCCACATCCAACGCAGCCGACGAAATATCCCAAGCATGCAATTCAGCCCCGGGAATTTTCTTAGCCAAAACAATAGCAATGCACCCGCTTCCGGTGCAAAGATCCAATATTCGCGGATTTGACACTTCGTTTTCCGAAAGGATCCATTCAACAAGTTCTTCTGTTTCAGGACGAGGAATCAATACAAAAGGATTGATTTTGAATTCCATCCCGAAAAACTCTGTTTTCCCGAAAATATATTGTACAGGTTCGTGTTTTTTTAATCTTTCAACAATATCTTGAATTTTCTTATCTTGCGCATCCGATAATTTGTTAAATTTGCGGGTTACAATTTCGTAAAACGGCAAATCGCATACTTCTTTCAAAATGAGATATGTCAAACTTTTAATCTCATCCGAAGTATAATAACCGGATAATTCGTTTTGAAAGTATAGAATGGGATTACTTATCATATAGGGCAAAGATAAAAAAAATGACAATAGACGAAAAATATATGTGCCGATGCTTACAACTTGCCCGCAAAGGGGAGGGTTTTGTAAGGCCCAATCCCATGGTAGGCGCCATCATCGTACACGAGAATCGGATCATAGGTGAAGGATATCACCGAAAATTTGGAGAACCTCATGCCGAAGTAAACGCAATTAATGCCGTCATAGACCCATCGCTATTGAAAGAATCTACTCTCTATGTTTCTTTGGAACCTTGTACCCATTATGGCAAAACGCCACCATGTACGGAATTTATTATTTCAAAAAAAATACCTCGAGTGGTAATAGCCACAATGGATCCTAATCCTATGATATCAGGAAAAGGCATTCAACGTATGCGAAACGCCGGAATTGAAATAAATGAAGGGGTATTGGAAAAAGAAGCAAAAGAACTGAATCGCGTTTTTTTTGTCAATCAACTTTGCAAAAGACCTTATATCATTTTGAAATGGGCACAAAGCTCTGATGGATATATCGATATTATACGCTCTTCATTAGCCGAAACTCCTCCTGTAAAAATATCAAACGAAATCACGGAAACCATCGTTCATAAATTCAGAACGCAAGTGCAAGGAATTATGGTAGGAACCAATACAGTAATCAAAGATAATCCCAGACTAACCGTCCGAAAATGGTTTGGTGAAAATCCCATTCGAATCGTAATCGACAGAACGTGCAAAATCCCTTCCGATGCCCATATTTTTAATGACGAAGCCAAGACTCTCGTCTTTACAGAATATTCCGATTATCATGTGAAAAAAGAAAATGTAAAACCTGTCGTAATCGATTTCTCTGAAAACGCCACAGCACAAATCATAAAACATATATATGAAGAAAATATTGGTTCGGTACTGATAGAGGGCGGAAACCGTTTATTGACCTCGTTCATTTCTGAAAATTTATGGGATGAAGCCTATATTGAAATATCATCGAAAGAATTAAAAAACGGAATCAAAGCACCCCATATTGAGGGTGATAAAATTCAGATAAAACAATATTTGGATTCATTCCAAATCCATTTAAAGAATAAAATATCTCGAAATTTTCTTTAAATAACCATTTCGATATGGAAAAAGCCGAAAAACTTTTTACTTTTGCATAACGTATAATTGCATACAATATTTTCGGAAACAAATGACTATAAAATACTTTACCCGAAATTTAATTTCATTATTGGGAATAATCGTGTTTTCCTCTTGTTTAAACACAAATGACTCAGTTATCGAATTATCATCGGATGCCCAAATATATGGGATAACCCTTTCTGCAGCATACGATTCTACACAAACATTGGCAAAAACCCAATTTTCCATCGATCAACTCTTTTCACAGATATATAATCGCGACTCCTTGGATTATGGATTTGAACCGAAAAATGCATTCCTTACCCTCGAACTCAGATACGCAGCAGCCGTAAAAATCTATTTACAAAATCAGGATAGCACCTATTTCTGGAACAATACAGATTCTGTCGATATTAGTCGGTTAAAACACATCGAAGTTATAGCCCAAGATGGAGTAACCACTAAAAAATACGATTTTAAACTCAATATCCACCGCCAAAATCCCCACTTGTTGGTATGGAGTAAATTAACCGACAATTATTTGCCTTTTCCCATAGATGCACAAAAAACCGTCGCTTTTAACGATCAATTTTACACCTATTATAAATCCGGCCCAAGCATAAAGGGAGTTGCATCGTCAGACGGCATAACAGGTACTTCACTCGATATTAGCGGCTTACCGCTTACGGTGCAATTTCCAAGCATCCTCTCAACTTCCACAGGGATTTACGCACTCGATAATTCCAATAACGTGTATAAGACAACTGACGGATTTACATGGATGAGCCTTCCGGAAATCTATAAAGTGAAATCCATTTATGGTACCTTGCCATCCGTTTCAACAGATTCCATCCTAATAACCCTGGATGATGGAGGAGTATTTAAATTTGCTAAGACGCATGATTTTACATCATTTCATGTGATGAATGCTATTCCGACAGATTTTCCCATTACCCAATTTTCTGCAACAGCCATAAAAGATCCAACCATTTTTTGGAAAAAATATATGGTCCTTTCGGGGGGAAAAAATGCCGACAATTCATTAAATTCCAAAATTTGGATCATTCAAGAAAAAGACAATGAGATCTCAACATCGTGGAAAACGGCTCCTATGCCAATACAGGGTAGCACGTTGTTCCCTTATGATCAAAATATATATATGCTCACGACATCAACTGAAAGCAAAAATGTTTTGTACATTTCGGAAAAAGGAAATGGAATAGCATGGAATTTGGCAGATTCGCTCCAAGCATTGCCCTCCTCTTTCCCTTATCGAATCAATGCTTCGATAATTGTAGATGCAAAAAATTATATTCGAATATTTGGAGGAACATCTGAAAAGCAAACCGAACTTACTGATGTGTGGAGAGGAAGATTAAACAGATTGGCAGTCCGCTAAAGTAGTAGCAACAACAAATTTAGCAAACAACATGTCGCTATTAGATAAAATAGATAAAACTTTAGTACCCAACCACATTGCCATAATTATGGATGGGAATGGACGATGGGCAAAAGCCCACGGATTAGGACGTGCCGAAGGTCATAAAGAAGGAGTTATTTCAGTTAGAAAAGTTGTAGAAGCAGCTGTAAAAGCGAATGTAAAATTCTTGACTATTTACGTTTTTTCAACCGAAAATTGGAAACGTCCCGAAGAAGAAATAAATGCGCTGATGGAACTAATGGTATATGCTGTTACAAAGGAAACACCCGATCTCATAGAAAATCAGGTAAAAGTGAAAAATATCGGAGACATAACCCGCCTTCCTGAAAAAACAAAAAAAGCATTGGAAGAATGTGAGCTGAAAACGTCAAAGGGCAACAAATTAACATTGATACTGGCATTGAGCTATTCATCAAGATGGGAAATTGTGGAAGCAACAAAAAAAATAATAAAGGAAGTAAAGGAAGGGAAAATAAAAGAAGAAGATGTTGACGAATCACTTTTCTCAAACTATCTGTCTACCAAAGGTATTCCCGATCCTGATCTGGTTATCAGAACCGGTGGTGAACAACGCATGAGCAACTTTTTACTTTGGCAGTCGGCCTATGCCGAATTTTATTTCACCGATACCTTTTGGCCGGCATTTCGGGAAGAAGATCTCTATGCAGCCATCATCGATTATCAGCGCCGTGAACGTAGGTTTGGTAAAATAAGCGAACAAATCGAATCGGCAAAATAAATCGTCCAAACCCCAGATTACAAGTTAAATTATAAACGATAAGCGCAAAAAAGGTAATAACAATAATGTTGAAAAAGATATTTTATTTCGTAATTATCCTCTCAACCTTTTTTAGGATCACATCTCTTGCCAATACGTCACTTTCTATGAGCGAGCAACTGCAGGCTAAAGATACTATTCCTACTACAACAACTGCAGCTGCACCAACGGTTGTATCTTCAGCTTCTGAGACAGATACTATCCCGGTAATCAATTATACGGCAACACCTAAAGAATATATCATTGCAGATATCAAAGTTACCGGAATCGAAAATACGATGTATGAAGACCAAAGCTTTGTACTGATCGGATTTTCAGGGTTAGCTAAAGGTGATCGGATACAAGTACCCGGCGAAGAAATAACCAATGCCGTGGAAAGATTTTGGAAACAAGGCCTTTTCTCGGATGTTAAAATCCTTGCCAACAAAATTAAAGGCGATAGCATTTGGTTAGAAATAAAATTAACCGACCGCCCAAGAATTTCAGATATCCGATATGTGGGTATGAAAAAAGGCGAACAAGAAGATATCGAAAAAAAATTGGGAATGGTTAGAGGGAATCAAATTACTCCAAATCAAATCAACAGTGCCAAAACCATCATAAAAAAGTATTTTGAAGAAAAAGGTTTTGGCGATGCCGAAGTTTCCATTATTGAAAGACCGGATGGATCGAATAAAAATCAGGTTATTCTTGAAATAATAGTGGATAAGAAAGAGAAATTGGGCGTACACCAAATAACAATTGAAGGGAATGAAGCCGTTTCGGATAAAAAGCTCAAAGGAGCAATGAAAAAAACGAACGAAAAGAAACTGGCAAACCTATTCAAGACTAAAAAATTTGTTAGGGAGAATTACGAAGCCGACAAAAAAAATCTTATTGCCAAATATTACGAATTAGGCTATCGTGATGCAGAAATCGTTTGGGATACTGTTTACAAATATGACGAGAAATCGGTAAATATCGAGATCAAAGTTGAAGAAGGACAATTATATCATGTTCGCTCCATCAATTGGGTGGGAAATACGGTATATAATTCATTTGACCTGGGTCGTATTTTAAATATGCGCCAAGGAGATATTTATAATCAGAAAAAGCTGCAGAGCCGTTTACTTACAGATGAAGATGCAGTAATTACTTTGTATAAAAATAACGGCTACCTTTTTTCCAATATCGACCCTATCGAAATAAACATAGAAAACGACTCCGTAGATTTGGAACTTCGCGTAACAGAAGGCCCAAAAGCAACGATAAAACGGGTAATTATTCAAGGGAACGATCGTGTATATGAGGATGTTATCCGAAGGGAACTTCGCACAAAACCGGGTGCTGTTTACAGTCAGGACGACTTGATACGTTCCATCCGAGAATTGGCACAAACCGGCCATTTCGATCCGGAAAATCTCCAACCTGATATCAAGCCAAACTTCGATGACGGAACAGTCAATATAACCTACCCGTTAGTTTCTAAAGGTAATGACCAGATTGAATTTTCAGCAGGCTGGGGTGTAACCGGATTAGTTGGTAAATTAAGTTTAAAACTCAACAATTTCTCATTGAAAAACCTATTGAATCCTAGCTCATACAAAGGGATCATTCCTCAAGGAGAAGGGCAAACCCTTATTTTAAGTGCACAAACCAACGGGCAATATTATCAATCCTACCAGTTTTCATTTATTGAACCGTGGTTTGGAGGAAGCCGCCCAAATAACTTCTCTGTGAATGTTTATTATTCAAGATACACAGGATTAAATTCCAATTACTATTCTCAAAATTCGTATTATAATATGTATAACCCCTACTATTATGGTTATGGATACGGATACGGCGGTTATGGTTACGGAGGATATGGTTATCAAGATATAGCCGAATATGCTTATGATCCCGATCAGGTTTTCACCATGATAGGTGTTTCGGTAGGATACGGAAAACGATTGGAATGGCCTGATGATTATTTTTATCTACAAGGAGAACTCGGGTATCAACGCTACGGATTGAAAAACTGGACGTGGAATTATTTCCCTTTCCAAACCGGAACAAGCAACAGTATAACATTAAACATGACATTAGCCAGAAATTCAATCGATAATCCTATTTATACCCGAACCGGATCTCAATTCACGCTAAACGTAACCGCAACGCCTCCTTTTTCGTTATGGGATGGAAAAAACTATGCAACCATGGCATCTGATGATCCTAAAAAATACGAATGGAACGAATACCACAAATGGAAATTGAAAATGCGTACCTTTACCCCTCTTACCTCTCTCTCTATAAAACGCACGCCGGTTATTGCTACAAGAGCCGAATTCGGCGTATTGGGATACTACAACAAAAATAAGCCGACTCCATTTGAGACGTTCGATGTAGGGGGTGACGGCATGACCGGTTATTCAAGCTCTTTTGCTACAGAAAATATTGCACTACGCGGCTATGAAAACAACTCGATTGCTACGCAAGCAAGAGCATATACCCGATTTGGCCTTGAATTTCGTTATCCGTTTATTTTGGAACCAAATTCTACCATTTATGGCGTAGCATTTCTTGAAGCAGGGAATGCGTGGCGCGATTTGAACAATTTTAATCCGTTCGATTTAAAACGATCTGCCGGCGTCGGCGCACGCATTTTCTTACCGATGATCGGTCTTATGGGCATTGACTGGGCATATGGCTTCGACCCGATTAATGGGAGTAGAAGCTATGGAGGAAGCCAGTTCCACTTTATAATCGGACAAGAATTTTAAAATTCATTTTAAATAAAAAATTATCAATCCGTTAACGAACTATATAATCCGATAACGAACTATATAATCAAAACGCTAAACGAACTATGAAAAAAACTTTATTTTTATTTGGACTATTTCTTGCATTGAATATGTCCGGTTATGCACAAAAATATGCCTTAATAGACATGGAATATATCCTAAAAAAAATTCCGGCTTATGAAAATGCGAATAAAGAATTGGAAATCATCTCTCAACAATGGCAAACCGAGATCGACAGTCTGGTGAAAGAAGCAGACGAAATGTATAAAAAATATCAGGCCGATATGGAAACACTAAAAGGCAGCGAAAAGACAAAACGTGAAAACGAAATTGTGGCTAAAGAAAACGAAATTCAAAAGCTCCGCGATAAATATTTCGGTCCCCAAGGAGAATTATTCAAACGGAGGGAAGCATATATGAAACCCATTCAAGATGATATTTATAATGCAATAAAAGAAATTTCCGCATCCGCAGGCTACAAAGCTGTTGTCGATAGGGCTTCCGCAACATCTATAATTTTCGCATCCCCCGATATCGATATTAGCGATCAAATCTTGGCAAGATTAGGATATTAATAATAAATAAATTATCTTTGCTTGTTCTTTTTTTAAAATCGAAAACATATAAATAATTAAAGAATTTATGATACCCAAAAAATTACTCATCTTACTTTTTGCTATAGCCCCTCTAAGCATGGGCATTGCAGCACAGGAAATAAAAATAGCGTATATCAATTCGCAAGAAATTTTTAACGCTATGCCGGAAATTCCAACTATCGAAAAACAATTAAACGAAAAGCAGGAAGAAATAAAAAAGAATGCTTCCGCATTAGAAACAGAATATAACTCAAAGCTGGAAGAATTCACAAAAGCGGGCTCAAACTTAAGTGATGCGGTAAAACAAGACCAACAAAGACAGTTGCAACAGATCAACGAAAGGTATCAGCTCTATATCCAAAATAGTCAGAAAGAAGCTCAGGATTTGTACCAAAAGCTGATCACACCGGTTAATCAGAAAATTCAAAATGCAATCAAAGCAATAGGTGATGAAAATAAATTTACCTATATTTTCGACGTAGCTACCCCTTCCTCTCCCATCGTTTACGTAAGTGATTCTGCGATCAATGCAACACAAATGGTCAAAACAAAATTAGGAATCAAATAAGGTTCTATCTCATAGGGACAAAAAAATTAAAGAGGGTTGTTTTTACCCTCTTTAATTTTTTATAACTCATATCTTGTTTAAGCTTATTTTAATACCAGCAATGGGGTCTGTGAATGGAAAAGCATGCGCCGAGCCAAACCGGGATTAAACATGCGGGCAAAAATGTTACGCCTGGAACTCGACATGGCAAGAATGTCGATATTCTTTTCTCTCACAAATTTATCAATAACTTCTTCAAGCGATTCATCTGCTTTGTCTATCAATTCATAATCCATTTCAAGTGAAGGGTATCTTTTCTCCAAAAAATTGCGAATTCCCGATAATTTGATTTCGTTCCACATATCTTCTTTTTTGTTTACATGCACGAGATAAACTTTTATGGGATATTTGCCTATAAACTTCATCATACGATCGAATGCAACTAACTCTCTTTCTCTGAAATTGGTCAAAAAGCCCAAATTCTTCATTTCGCTCAGATATTTTGGAGGAGCTTGATCAGGAATAGCAAAAACAGGTGTTTTACACCCTTCTATTACTTCTGCCGTTACACTTCCAATAAGATCGATATCTTTTTGGCTAGCCCCTCTGGTCCCCATAACAATAGCCATGGGACGCATTTTTTTTGAATAAATAATAATTTCTTCCTCCGGCAACCCCTCAAGCAAAATAGGGGAGAAGGAAATTTCAGGAAGCTCTCCGGCGGCAATTTTCTCGTTCAACTTATCAATCCACTTATCCATCTCCTTTTCCATCCTTCCTCTGATATCGCGATAAAGCTCTTCATCCGGGGGCTGTACGGCATATGATTCACCAAAAGGCATAGATATAGGATAATAGGGGGAGAAAAAAACATGCATCAGTTTAATATCACAATTAAGATCTTTCGCTAAACGAAAAGCAAATTCACTTGCTTTCATCGATGAATTTGAAAAATCTACCGGAACAAGAATTTCGTTTCTAATCTCTTTACCCTTATCTGCAATTTTTTCTTCATCCGTTTTTTCATCATAAGAAAGATCTATATTTTCAATAATAGACAAAGCCTCTTGGAGATCACTTTTCCTGATTCGCACACGAAAAGTCCCTTCAGGATTAGGCTGAATGAGGTCTACACTATTAATTATGGCAGGAATATCGTTGGCTTCGAGAATAGTTTTGAGAATCTGTGCTTTCTCATAGGTATGAATGGCCACTGTAACCAATTCATCGCTCTGATTTAGTTCTTTTTCTTTGTTTTTCATCTTATTCATTTTTGACAAAAAAATTCGCTCTCTTTTTTTAAAAAATAAAATCCGATCGCTTTCAACTATTTACTGAACAGTATCATTTTCCGCCTCTTCTACGTGCTCCGGATAATCTGTTAATCCTAAAATCTCCAATGCCTTATCAAATATTGTAGTATCATCCAACACCACAATTCCTCCATCCGGTCCCGGTTCCATATGAATCCCTATACTCTTTCCTTCTTTGTAATTATATCCACCAAAATAGTTTCGTACAGTTTCGATTTCAAGCCCCAAATCCTGTGCTATTTTGTGGATACTCCCATTAGGAAGTTTGTCTTTAAATGCTCTTAATTCGTTGAATGTAATCGTTCTTGCCATGGCTTTTAATTTTTTTATGATTAATGAATCAATTGACGTTAATATTTACGCTTTAAACTTACGAAAAAAATTACATATTACCAATGATTTTATAAAAAAAAATTCCTTTATAACAACCGAGATCGATTATAAAGGCAAGGATGAAATAAAAGGAGATAGAGCCGAAATGAGAAAAATATATACAATAATACTGAAAGCCATTATTTTACAATGCTTTGATGAGTATACGATCATTGGCGTTTCATGGTTGGTTACATGATAAAATTTACGTCGACAGAAGGTATAAAGTTGGTAAAGAAGAAAAGCGATCACTCCTCCAACTATTGCCCCTGCTACAACATCAGATATGAAATGAACACCCAAATAAATACGCGAATAGCTAATAATAAGAGCCCATAACAGGGTAGATAAAGTTACCCACCGCTTATGAAATACGAACGAAAGGAAAGTAGCCAATCCAAAACTGTTGGTAGCATGACTCGAAATAAAACCAAACCTTCCTCCTCTATACCCTCTTACCATATCGACCGTATTTTCAAAATCAGGATGGTGGGTAGGTCTGAATCGATGAAATAAAGGTTTGAAAACGGAAGCAGAGATTTGATCACAGGCTACTAGCAACAGTACGATGAAAACAACAAGCAAAATTGCTTCAACCTTAGGCACTTTATAAAAAAATACAAAAAAAAGGAATACATACAAAGGAATCCATACAAGAATGGTGCTATATGTCCACATGAGATTATCCAAAAAAAGGGAATTACTGCCGTTTAATGCAAAAAATAAACTGCGTTCTACGCCAAGCAGGTTTTCCAATACTCCATTCATATGATTTCGATGTTTTCTTTCGGCAGCCATCCTACGCTGCCATTGATAATCTCTATTTCATACCAGTTTCCATCAGTTTTCCTGACTTTAACCACTGTGCCTTCATGCAACTGAAAAAGTTCCTTACTATTTGCATCGGGAGACGTACGAACAGAAACAGCAGGAATCATCACAACACCTTTATTACGGTGAATCCTCATATTTTTCTGATTAAAAGCAAATACATTGGCCGCAATTACCAACACAAAAATAACAATTCCCGAATAAAAAGCCGTTTTCCGCATCCATAAAATACGAACAAAAAGAAAAACACCCATGCACGCTAAAAAAAGAAAAAATAATACAATAGCAATCACACCCCATGTATTGGAATTAAAAAGATTTTGGATGCTATTAAACCAATCGGTAAGAAAAAAACGGTTTGACGGAACTATTTTATCTTCAATACGTGTATTTGCAAAACGCAAATTATGCCGAATATCACTGTCTCCCGGTGAAAGAAGCAATGCTCTATTGTAATTAAGAATAGCTTTCCCGATCTGATTATCTCTAAAATAAGCATTGCCCAGATTGTAATAAATTTCGGGAGATTCCTCTCCTTTTGCAAGATGCTCGGCAACTACCTTTTCATACAATTCGATACTTTTTTTATAGTCACCTTTTCTATATGCTTCGGCAGCATCGTCCATAATATCAGGTGAAGCAACGGCCAACAGACTAACCATCAGACCACTTATCAGTAATAAAAATAATTTATTCCTTACCATATCACTTGCGTCTTTTACTATTCTTCAACTTCAGTTGATTTTCCATTTCACCAATCACTTCAAGAGTTTCATTATATAAATTATCCATTGCCATATCCGATTTCACAGGAGAATAACGCGCAAATTCGCAGGTATTGAGTATCCTCATAAAAGTATCGATCAAATTTTTATCGATGTCGTAATCCGTCAATTCTTTTTCTATATTATCTTTCGAAAGGTTAGCAAGAGGAATCGACAACTTATCGCTAAAATAGCCCCATAATGCACGTAAAACTTCACTGTAAAATTCCTCTTGTTTATGTTGTTTCAGATAACTTTCAGCTATCTTTAATCGTTTGATGGCTGTTTTATTGGCACGTTTGTTACGAACAAAAGCAATATTTGCATTCTGTTTTGCCTGTTTACGGTTGACTACGTAAAATGCAATAAACAACACAAAAGGAACAATATACCATAACCAGTAGGCCAACGATCCAACAAAATAATCGCTCCTGGAATGGAAAGAAGGTTTTTCCGTTTTCAGAAAACGAATATCGTCCTCAACCTTTACCTCCTGCTGATTAACATAGCTGTTCGAAGCCGCACTAACAGGATCGCCTTTTGCCACCTGAATAGTATAGGGGGGCGATTCAAGCGTTTTATAAGAACGGCTTTTAAGATCAAAATAAGAGAATTCTACTTGCGGAATAACATAACTACCTTCATACCTAGGAATAGCAAGGTATTCAATTTTTCGGGTACCGGTCAATCCGTTTGTTGTTATTTCCAGTTCATTCTTAACAGTCGGATCATAAACTTCAAAGTTGGAAGGAAATTCAACATGAGGATTTTGGATAAGTTTCAAATTACCGGTTCCTGATATTTCAAGAGTAAGGGTCACAGGCTCGTTGGCTTTTACTTGTTGCGAACTGATTTTTGATCGAAAAGTAAAAGAGCCGACAGCTCCCGTAAAGCTTTTGGGTTTGTCAGGAGGAAGCGGAGTAACATTGACCGATACCGGATTAGTAACCAATGTTTTTTTCACATCAACAGCCACTTCCTGAGAGCCAAAAAAAGTAGAAATCCGTTTTCCTGAAGGAACCGAAAAGACCATTTCTATGCGTCCCGAAGGAATGGTAATTTTCCCCGACCGTTGGGGGAAGAGCAATGTTTTTCTTAAATCGGCCGTATAATAGCTTTTACCGTTATATTGTTCGATTTTCAATTGCTGATTCATGGGAAGTTCGATCTCTTCCACCATAAATCCTTCAAATTCAGGAAATTCAATCTTACCAAAATCCACAACATTAAGTGTAGTGTAGAGTCGGAAAGTAACGGTGAAACCCTCTTGTTCATACATCGTGTTCTTCGAAACAATCGCCCGAATAAAAGCATCTGTAGATTTTATGGTTGGGGACGACGAACCTGATTTACCGGCTTCTTGCTGCGCCTGGCTCTTAGGGATCTGATCGGGTGAAATTACTTTTATTTGAACGGCATTGGATCGATACGTACTTCCGTCAACGTTGATGGTTGCAGGGCCAATAGTAAATGTTCCTTCTTTTTGAGCAACCAGAATATAAGTATACGAAACCGAACTTTCGGAAGTTGTTTTTCCATTCACCGTACGCTGACTGTAACTCTGAGAAACAGAAGGTCCGAAAAGTATTTCAAATCCGTCCATATCGGAAGGCAATCGCAGATCCTTTCCTTCCTTATTCAGCGTGTAGGTAAGTCGAAATTGTTCACCTTTTACTACGTTGGCAGGAGCAGATGCGCGAAAAGTTACCTGTGCATTTACACTCATCGCCATAGTCACAATCAACGCCGTGAACACATATATTATCTTCCTTATTCTTACGTATTTCATATGTATATTGTCCTCGTATGTTACCAATCTTTATTTTGCCTTCTATTTTCCTGTGCTTGTTTCTCACGCTCTTGTGCTTTTATTTGCTGCACTTTTTCCTGTGTTTCTTTTTCATCTTGTTCTATGGCCTGAAGCAATTGTCGAGCATTATCGCGAGACATTTGTTCCGGAGCATTCTGTTCTTCAGGACGTTTCTCCTTCTTATCCTGAGGAGGTTGCTGTTGCTGCTGTTGATCCTGATTCTGTTGTTGTTGCTGTTGTTGCTGTTGTTGATTATTTTGATCTTGGTTATCTCTCTTATCCTGTTGATCTTTCAGCATTTTTTGTGCAACAGCAAGATTGTATCGGGTTTCCTCATCATCCGGATTTATCCGTAAAGCATTTTTATAAGCTTCGATGGCTTTCTCTACCTCTTTCTTATGCAGCAAAGCGTTGCCTATATTATGCCATGCTGACGCCATTTTAATGGGATCTTCCTTTTCAATCATCAGATAACGATTCATTTGTTCAATCGATTTATCCCATTCATTTTGCCTGTAAAATGCATTTGAAAGATTAAAATTAGCTTCCTTTGACTGAGGATTTATTTTAATCGCTTGCTGATAAAAACGGACTGCTTCACTATATTTTTGTTCGCTATATGCTTTGTTCCCTTTTCTCACGTTTTGACGTACTTCTTTTTGTGCCGAAAGAGAAAACGAAATCAGTAGCAACAACGCAATCAGACCATATGTAGGAATTCGCAACTTCATTTGAAAATATGAACATTTTTAAACAATGGGTTCTTTTTATCGTAAATCAGTATCTCAATAATCAATAAACCAAGCAAAATCCATGCAAAAACAGCATATTTTTCGTCGTACTCGGAATAAGCAATACTTGTCGAATCTTTCTTCTGAAGCTTCTCTAATTCTGCCTGCAGAGCACGAAGAGCTGAATTCGTATTATCAACCCTGACATACAAACCTTTACCGTTCTGAGCAATTTCTTTACACATTTGTTCGTTTAAACGCGAAACAACCACTTTTCCTTCGCTATCGGTTTTGAAATCATTACTGTATTCCGATTCGGGAACAGGAACTCCCTCCGGTGTTCCTATTCCCAAAACGTTAACCATAATTCCCTGTTCGGCGGCTTTTTTGGCCATTTCCATGGCATTTCCTTCGTGATCTTCTCCATCGGTGATAATTATCATGGCTTTACCCACATTTTTTTCACTCGAAAAAGAATTTATTCCCAATTGAATAGCATCGGCAATTGCTGTTCCCTGAACAGGAACAAGACCCGGATCGATGGAATTTAAAAACAATTTAGCCGATTGTGTATCGGAAGTAAGGGGCATCTGAACAAAAGCTTCACCGGCAAATACAATCAAAGCAACCTGATCTTCTTTTCTCTCATCAATGATACGGGTAAGAATTTGTTTCGCGCGAGTAAGCCTGTCAGGTGAAACATCGCGAGCTAACATAGAATTCGAAACATCAATTGCTACCACCAATTCGATTCCTTTTTTTTCGACTGTTTCCACCTTGGTTCCGAATTGTGGACGTGCCACCATAAAAATTCCTGAACACAAGGCACCGAAAATCAACCAGAATTTTAAATACGAACGTTTAAGCGAAAGATCGGGCATCATTTGTTTGAGCAACGAAAGCGTGCCCAATTTCTCCACGTCTTTCCTTTTTTTTATATTCGACCATATATAGAATGCCACCAAGAAGGGCATCGCAAGAAACAAATACAGAAACTCAGGATTTTCAAATCGAAACATAGCTATTACAGTTCAATATTTTATGGGATTGTTCTCAACCATGTTCGCCGCAGAATGAGCTCAATGAGAACCAATGCAAGAGCTACCAAACCAAAAGGTACGAACAATTCCTCTTTACGACTTACATTTTGAACACTGATGAGATATTTCTCCATTTGATCGATTTCATTATAAATATGACGCAATCCCTCGGTGTCTTCGGCACGAAAATATTTTCCACCTGTCATGGAAGCAATTTCGGTTAGCGTTTTTTCATCAATGTCTACCGGCATATTTTGCAATCGCATTCCAAATGGTGTTTGAACAGGTGTCGGAGCCATTCCCTTAGAGCCCACACCTATGGTATATACTCTTATGCCGTACGAACGCGCTAAATCAGCCGCTGTGAGAGGAGCAATTTGCCCCCTGTTATTTGTTCCGTCGGTGAGCAGGATAATTACTTTCGATGACGACTCACTATCTTTCAACCTATTCACAGCGTTTGCTAAACCCAACCCAATGGCAGTTCCGTCTTCAATTAATCCGAAATCGACTTCTTTCAGCAAATTCAACAATACCTTATGATCGGTTGTTAATGGACATTGAGTAAAACTTTCTCCGGCAAAAATCACTAAACCTATCTTGTCATTTTTTCGCGTATTTATAAATTCGGCAGCTACTTTTTTGGCAGCTTCCAACCGATTGGGTTTCAAATCCTGAGCCAGCATCGATCCCGAAACATCTAAAGCCAGTACAATATCTATTCCCTGTGTTTTTGTTTCATTCCAGCTGCTAACCGATTGTGGACGAGCAATTACAATAATAATGAGCGCAATAGCGATCACACGCAAAACAAACGGCAAATGACGCATATATACCCTCAGGTTTTTTTTCATCCCTTTAAACGCTTGAGTAGAGGCTAATTTAAAGGAAGCCTGCATCTTCGATAAACGGACGATATACCACACAATAAGGGGTATAAGGATCAACAGCAAATATAAATATTCTGAATGTGCAAACGTCATAACTGCTCTTTTCTTTTACTCTCATCATCCTCATTTTCGTTCTTATCGGGAAGAGGATCCGGTTCACGGGTTTGATTCACAACAAAGTAAGCATTCATTATGCTCAAGTCATTTTCATCGGGATAAGGCTTATACTTTGCAAATTTCACCAAATCGGCTGTAGATAATACTTGCTTCAAATTTTCATAAACCGACTCAGCTTCGGTATATTTACGCATCTCATTCAAAATTTCTCCTGAAGTCATTTCTCTTGCCTTCATCCCATAGCGTTCATAGAGATATTGCCTGAGAATATCGGTAAGTCGGGTATAGAATTCTTTTTCTCTACCTTGCTGCCATATTTTATCGGCTTTCAGCTTATCCAATTCATTAAGGGCTCGAACATGAGCAGGCAACACCGGCGTAGGCGTAAAGAAATACCCTTTCTTTTTCTTGTGGAGTATAAAATAAATAATCGCTGCGATAAGAGCAAAGAGAAGCAATATACCCAAAACAATCCATAAAATACCCAGATAATCTGTCCATACAAAAGGAGGTTTTTGTATTGGCTTTATATCGTTTAGTCCAAGCTGATTAAAATCGATGGAATCCGTTTCACCCGATTTCAATTTTTCAAGATAAGCAAGGGTGGAATCCTTTAAAACAGGAGAAACTACTTTTATCCCAATAGAATTGGAAAGTAGGGTATCTTTTCCGTCGAATATAGGAATGCCGGGTATATGGTATAAGGTGGAATCGAAAGAGGTGACAACATATTTGAAATTAATCGTCATCACATTATTTTCGATCACCGTATCGGGTTTCAGCATAGCAACTACCTCTACTCCGGGAACAATCTCCTTTTCATAAACCGGAAATTGAATGTTTTTGTCTTTGGGAGCAATAACTTGCAAATCAATCAAAGCTTGTTGCCCGATCATAATTTGGGGAGGCTGTACAGTAGCCCTTACCGACACTCCTTGAGCAAACGAATATTCCGAAAATAGAGCAATCGCCAAAGCAAAGAGCCCTATTATCTTAAGCCAATATCTAACGCTCGAACTTTTCACTTAATACTTTCCTTTATCTTCTTTGCTGAAACAATTGCAACAACGATTTTACATAATCGTCATCGGTTGAAACCGAAACATAGTCAACGCTGCTTTGCCGAAAAGCATTATGCATTTCAAACTGTCGTTTGTTCCACCAGGTACTGTATTCGTTCCTTACTTTTGTCGATGAAGTATCTATCCACGTTTCCTCTTCTGTCTCCGGATCTTTTACTTTCATTAATCCCACAGGTTTGAGGTTAGTGCTGAGTTTATCGTATACCTGAACGGCAACGATATCATGCTTTCGATTTGCAATTCGCAACGATTGTTTATAATCATCGGGATCGATAAAGTCGGAAATAAGAAACGCCGTGCACCGTTTTTTGATTGCATTTGTGAGATATCGCAAAGCTACACTAATCTCCGTCCCCTGATTTTTCGGCTCGAAGCTTAAAATCTCCCTAATGATATAAAGAATATGCTTCTTCCCTTTTCGAGGAGGGATAAATTTTTCAACTTCATCCGAGAAAAAAATAACCCCGATTTTGTCATTATTTTGAATAGCCGAGAAAGCTAGAGTAGCAGCAATTTCTGCAACCATATCACGCTTTATCATAACGGAAGAACCAAAGGTAAGGCTTCCTGACACATCAATGACCAGCATCACCGTTAGTTCACGCTCTTCTTCGTATATCTTCACATAGGGACGATTGTATCGTGCCGTCACCTTCCAGTCGATATCGCGCAAATCATCTCCATACTGGTATTCACGGACTTCCGAAAAGAGCATACCTCTCCCTTTAAAAGCCGAATGATACTGCCCTGCAAAAATATTTTGCGACAAACCCCGTGCTTTTATTTCAATATGGCGTACTTTCTTTAACAGTTCGGATGTTTCCATTAATTCAACCTGTCAGTTATATCCACATGCATTAAGGAACCTCAACCTTGTTCAGAATTTCGCTAATAATTTCTTCTGAGGTCATATTATTGGCTTCAGCCTCATAAGTAAGACCTATGCGATGACGAAGCACGTCATGACAAACAGCACGAATATCTTCGGGTATCACATATCCGCGATGTTTGATGAAAGCATAAGCACGAGCAGCTAATGCCAAATTGATAGAACCACGAGGAGAAGCACCGAATCCGATCATTTCTTTAAGGTTAGCCAGTCCGTACAAATCGGGATAACGAGTTGCAAAAACAATATCTACTATATAGTGTTCGATTTTTTCATCGATATACACTTCGCGAACCACCTCACGTGCATTCAGCACATCGTCAGCTGTAATTACAGGGCGATCGATGCTTACCGGTTCATAAATATTCTGTCGTATAATTTTTTTCTCTTCTTCTTTATCGGGATAACCAATCACTACCTTCAACATGAAACGGTCAACCTGAGCTTCGGGAAGTGGGTAAGTCCCCTCTTGTTCGATAGGGTTCTGTGTAGCCATCACCAAAAAAGGATGTGGCAATTTGTACGTTTTTTCGCCAATGGTTACCTGTCGTTCCTGCATGGCTTCGAGCAATGCACTTTGCACTTTGGCCGGAGCACGATTTATTTCATCGGCCAAAACAAAATTAGCAAAAACAGGCCCATGTTTTACGATAAACTCTTCTGTACGCTGACTGTATATCATTGTACCGATGAGGTCAGCAGGCAACAGGTCGGGGGTAAACTGAATACGATTGTATTTGGCATCAATCAACTGAGCCAGAGATTTGATTGCCAACGTCTTCGCTAGACCCGGCACTCCTTCCAGCAAAATATGTCCATCAGACAACAACCCTATCAGAAGCGATTCTACAAGATGTTTCTGTCCGACAATCACTTTGTCCATTCCGTTCATGATTGTCCTAACAAAAGCACTTTCCCTTTCAATCTTTTCATTTAGTTCTTTTATATCAACTACTTGACTCATATTATGGGATTATTAAATAACAGGAGATTGTTATTAGCTACAAAAATAGAAATGTTAAAGCGGTTTCCCTTGCTTTTGCCGTTAAAAATATTTAAGCGAGATCCATAATACTTTCAAAGACAACTATTCGTAATCTACATAACTATTTTTAAATTTCTTCTATTCAGTTTATGATGACAGATTTACTATCTTTGTCGTTAAAATTACAGAGAATAAACATATTGGATTTTCAACTTCAACATACCGATCCGAAATCGAACGCAAGAGCAGGATTAATTACCACCGACCACGGACAAGTGGAAACGCCGATATTTATGCCTGTAGGTACAGCGGGAAGTGTAAAAGCAGTTCATATCACCGAACTAAAGAACGATATCAAAGCCCAAATTATTTTGGGCAATACTTACCATCTGTATCTTCGACCGGGGTTAGAAATTTTGCGACAAGCCGGGGGGATGCATAAATTTACTAGTTGGGATAAACCCTTACTGACCGACAGCGGAGGGTTTCAGGTATTTTCGCTGGCCGAAAACCGCAAACTTACCGAAGAAGGCGCCCTGTTTCAATCCCATATCGACGGATCGAGACATTTTTTCACACCCGAGAATGTTATAGACATTCAACGCATTATCGGTGCAGACATCATCATGGCGTTTGATGAATGTACACCCGGTACGGCTGATTATACTTACGCCAAAAAATCATTGGAACTAACCGAGCGCTGGCTCGATAGATGCGTTACCCGTTTTCGCGAAACCGAATGTCCCTATGGTTATTCGCAAACGCTGTTCCCTATCGTTCAAGGGTGTGTATATCCCGATTTGCGTCGCCGTGCTGCCGAAAATGTTGCAGCAAAAGAGGCTGAAGGAAATGCTATCGGCGGACTCGCTGTGGGTGAACCTACCGAAAAAATGTACGAAATGATTGAATTGGTAAACGAAATTCTTCCTAAAGACAAACCCCGCTACCTGATGGGTGTAGGAACTCCCGCCAACATACTCGAAGCCATTGAACGCGGAGTCGACATGTTTGACTGCATCATACCCACCCATAATGGCCGAAACGGACAAGTATTTACAAAAAACGGCATCATGAACATGCGCAACGAACGTTGGAAAAACGATTTTTCGCCTCTCGACGAAAACGGTACCTCGTTTGTCGATTCCTTATACAGCAAAGCCTATCTGCGTCATCTTTTCAACACAAAAGAAATTTTGGGACTGCAAATTGCATCCATTCATAATCTTGCTTTTTATCTTCAACTTATGCGTGAAGCAAGAGAACATATCATTGCAGGCGATTTCTCGATATGGAAAAATGACACGATAGAAAATGTGATGAGACGATTATAGATGGAAAGGAACAAAATGAACAACCATTTTCGACTAAAGCTGATAGACCGATATATCATTAAAAAGTTTCTGGGGACATTTATCTTCATGATCACTCTTATTCTTTCTATAGCAGTGGTTTTCGATATCAACGAAAAAATCGATAAATTCATGACCAATAGTGCCCCCCTGAAAGAAATCGTTTTTGACTATTACCTCAACTTTATACCTTACTACGCCAACCTGTTCAGCCCCTTGTTCGTTTTCCTGGCCGTTATCTTTTTTACATCAAAAATGGCCAATAATTCTGAAATTATCGCCATCCTTACCAACGGCATCAGCTTTAAGCGAATGATGCGTCCTTATATGATCGCTGCCCTAATTATTGCTCTTTTTTCCTTCGTTTTTGGAGGATACATTATTCCGCCTGCCAACAAAACCCGCATCGCCTTCGAAGCCAAATATATTGACCCTAAAAAGCGTAAAGTTGGCGACCGCGACATTCAATTTATGGTTGCTCCGGGCACTATCGCCTATTTTGGTAATTTTGATCTCTCCACCAATAAAGGGTATAATTTCTCACTCGATAAATTCGATAGCCTCCAATTAACATCCCGTCTTACCGCACAATCTATCCAATACGATTCCGCCTATCATTGGACCATATACGATTATCAGATACGAACCTTCGATAATTTACGCGAAAAAATCACTTCGGGAACAAGCATCGATACCACCTTGCAAATTGTTCCCAATGATTTTATTATCGCCAAAACCGATCAGCA
Organism: Bacteroidales bacterium UBA1410; assembly: GCA_002305015.1. Taxonomy (GTDB): domain Bacteria; phylum Bacteroidota; class Bacteroidia; order Bacteroidales; family Dysgonomonadaceae; genus Anaerorudis. The sequence goes on along the minus strand of DBPW01000018.1, from coordinate 101,768 downwards.
AATGATGACATTGACGGAACTCCGACAATATATCAGCAGTCAGAAAAAAAGAGGTATGGGAAACATCCAGCCTTTTCAGATTGAATATCATTCGCGAATTGCTTCCATTCTTTCTGCTTTTATCCTAACCATTATCGGCGCATCATTATCGGCACGAAAAGTAAAAGGCGGCATGGGTTTAAACATCGGCATCGGCTTAATATTGAGCATGGCCTATATTCTGTTTATGACTATCAGTTCGTCATTCGCCGTATCGGGCACGATGAGTCCTTTTATCGCTGCATGGATACCCAACCTTTTATTTACAGCCATTGCCTTTTTCCTGTATCGCAGGGCACCAAACTAATAAAAAATGAGAAAATACATCTTTCTTTTATTCGTTCTATTTGCAGGTGCGACTATCTTAAGCGCACAAACAAAATATCCGGCCGTAATTATATCGACCAATTATGGCGATATGAAAGTGATACTGTATGACGATACTCCTCATCACAGCGAATATTTTCTGAAATTGGTAAAACAAGGATATTTCGATGGAACCTTATTCCATCGTGTTATCAAAGATTTCATGATACAGGGAGGTGCTCAAGACTCACGCAATGCACCTGCAGGTATCGCCATCGGATCGGGACGTACCGATATGGAGATTATGCCCGAAATCCGGCCGAACCATTATCACAAAAAAGGAGCACTGGCTGCTCCGCGAAGGGAAGACAAAGAAAATCCGCAGAAAAAATCGGATATGTCGCAATTTTATATCGTTCAAGGAACCCTATACACGCCGGGAAGACTCGATACACTGGAAATGGCTGTAAATGTGCCCATAAAAAATAAAATCATTCGTAGCCATTACTCGCCCCACAAAGAAGAACTGGCTCAATTGAAAGCCACCGATCCTCGTGCCTTCAATGCCAAACTCGATTCCGTGCTCCACATCGTGGATTCGTTATACGCAGTTGCTCCCGGTAAATTTTTCTTTTCCCCCGAACAAAAAACCGACTATTCCACCCTAGGCGGTGTACACCATTTAGACGGAGAATACACGGTATATGGGGAGGTGATCGAAGGATTGGAAGTAATCGACCGAATTGCAGCTCTTCCTACTGATGCCAACGAACGACCCAAAAAAGAGGCAAGGATTATCAAGGCATATGTAAAACCTTAAATCAAACATAAAATCGGATAACCCCCTACTATTTGAACAAAAGCAAAAGGTTATTTGTTAGTTTTGTGTAAACCATCGAATCGGTTCAGCTTTCTAAGGAACACATAATTATCAACTACCAAAAATAAAATAAAATGGTAAAAAGATCGAATTTGCGCAATATGCACATGATGGATTTTTTTCAAGTGATGAAAAACATCAATAACCACCTGAAAAAAGAAGATTTGGAAACTTTAAAGCTGAAAAAAGCATACGAAACAGACTTTTTGCCTGCCTTTACTGCTTTTTCCGAAACAATAAGCCCGCTATATAAAAGCGGATTGACCGAGAAAATCTTACTACTCGATGAGGATCGCGATAAAGAATTTAAAGCTTTACGCAGTTACCTGAAAGCACAAAAAATGCATCCCGATCCTCAGATAGCCGAAGCAGCCGAACGCCTGATCAACATAATACACAGCTACGGTAAAAATATCGAGCGAAAACCTTTACGCGAAGAAACATCCATCATCAAAAACATCTTGGAAGATTTCTCTTCGCCACAAAACGCTGCGTATGTGGCATTAGTTTCGGCAATGCCACGCATAGAAAAACTTGCAGCGTATAACGATGCGTTAGAGGAAGTCTATAACGACCGTAACCGGGTTGAAGAAGCCATTGCAGCAGGGAAAGCCAAAGAAGCACGTGAAAACATGCAAAAAGCATTTTCCAGGTTGGTTGAAATTATCAATGCCTTGGCATATCTAAAAGGTGCAAGGCCCTATCAAACTCTTATTTACAACATCAACAAAGAAGTAAGCCAAGCCTTATTAACCGTCAAACTAAGCCGAAAATGCGGTGACGAAGAAACGACAAAACCCTAAAAATTAACCAATAAACTGTTACTCGATATTTTTTTTTACCTCTGTAAGAAACTTTTTCATGCTTTCACTGTCTTTTTCTTCAATGATAGAAAGCAATTCCTTGAGTTTCTCTCTGATTCTTTCCACTTGCTTTGGAGTATAAGGATTGAAGAGAATTTCGGTAAGCAAAAAATCGTCTTCCGATAAAAGTCCCTGAGCTATAGCCATATGTTTTTTAAAAGTAGTCCCCGGTGCGTCCTGATGTTTCATCACCGAAGCAAATACCAAGGTAGAAGCAAAAGGAATTGAAAGCGAATAAGCAATGGTTTCATCATGCTGTTCAAACGTATATTCAAAAACATTCAGACGGAGATGATGATACAAACGACGAAAAAATGCTTTCCCTTCTTCTCCCGATTCAGAGATAATGATCGCATTCTCTTTACTTAAGTCGCTCAGGCTGGCAAAGGTGGGGCCAAACATCGGGTGAGTAGAAACAAAGGGATGTCCCGTTTCTTGGTAATATTCTTTCAGACCGGTTTTCACTGATGCGATATCGCTCAAAATGCAGGTTTCAGGTAGATAAGGCATCACATTGTTAAATGCATCGATGGTGTATTTCAACGTAGAGGCATTGATTACCATTTCGGGTGCAAAGTCCTCTATCTCTTTCGGATCGATCATGCGCAGCGTATTATAAGTAAAACGCAAACGTTTGGGATCGGTATCAAACATAGCCACCTCGTGATCGAAACTCAGCACATCGGCAAAAAACGATCCCATTTTTCCCGCTCCTAATATCAATATTCTCATATACCGCTTATAATATGTTTTTTGGATTAGTTTGATTGATCTTCCTTTCTAGCATTTTCCATAATTACCAATTGCTGACGAACCGATTCTTCGTGGATGCTTTCGAGCACTTTTCGAATAAAATCTCCCGACATGTCCATCCGTTCAGCCTGTTCGGCACGATCACGCAATATCTCGTCATAACGCATAGTTTGCAACACCGGCATATCGTGTTCGAGTTTGTAGTGCCCGATTTCACGCGATACCCGCATGCGTTTCGACAACAAATCCAGTAATTGATTATCGATTTCGTCAATTTGACGGCGTAGTGTTGAAAGATCTTCCGTAGTCTGAATCGTATCACGAATCACGAGTGAATGTAAAATACGATCCAACTCTTCAGGTGTTACCTGCTGATCCTTATCACTCCATGCCTCATCGGGCGAACAGTGCGACTCGATGATCAGTCCATTGTAATTCAAATCCATTGCCTGTTGGCTCAGCGACTCAATCAAGCTGCGTTTGCCGCCCATATGGCTGGGATCACAAAGGATGGGAAGATCCGGGAAGCGCCTTTTCAGTTCAATAGGGATGTGCCACTGCGGCATATTCCGATACACATTTTTATCGGCCGAGCTAAATCCCCTGTGAATGGCAGCCAAACGGGTGATCCCTGCGTTATACAAACGCTCGATTGCTCCTACCCATAATTCCACATCGGGATTGACCGGATTTTTAATCAGCACAGGAATATCCACTCCTATCAAGGTATCGGCTATCTCTTGCACAGCAAAAGGATTTGCCGTAGTGCGCGCCCCAACCCACAGTATGTCTACACCATATTTCAACGCTTCGTACACATGCTTTTCGTTAGCCACTTCGGTTGCGGTATACATTCCGGTTTCTTTCTTCACACGTTGCAGCCATTTTAGCCCGGGACTGCCCACCCCTTCAAAACCACCCGGTTTGGTACGGGGTTTCCATATTCCCGCCCGGAATATTTTTATGCCGATGGCAGCAAGTTGCCGTGCCGTGGTCATCACCTGCTCTTCAGTCTCTGCACTACACGGACCTGCAATTACAAGTGGACGTTTATTGTCCATTCCGGGAAATAAAATCGATGAGAATTCCATATCCGATGAAATATTTTATTGTTCGTTGTTCTTCCTATAATTTTCAATACGTCTGTAAGCCTCCTGCATTCTTTCCGTTGCAACGCCCAACGAAATGCGAATATAACGCTCGCCATTACTCCCAAAAATAAAGCCGGGCGTAATAAATACATTCGCATGATAAAGAATATCGTTGATAAGCTCTTCGCTGCCGGTTTCACCGTCGTCTATCTTTGCCCAAAGAAACAGACCGGTTTGATCTTTATCATACGTACAGTTGAGCAAATCCATAATCTTTTCGGCTATCACTCGTCGCTCGGCATAAATTTTGTTCATCCGTGCATACCATTCGGGGGGATTCGAGAGGGCCGCAACCGTAGCAATCTGCATGGGTTTGAACTGCCCGCTGTCGATATTGCTTTTTTCCCTGAGTATCCATTTCACAAACTGTGTGTTGGAAGCCAGCATTCCCATGCGCCAGCCGGGCATATTGTGAGCCTTACTCATCGAATTGAGTTCGATGCAAATATCCTTTGCCCCTTCCACAGAGAGAATGCTCAGGGGACGATCGTTGAGGATAAAACTGTAAGGATTATCGTGACAAATAATGATCTGATGTTTTTTACCGAAAGCAACTAATTTTTCGAAGAGTTCACGCGAAGCATTAGCCCCTGTAGGCATGTTGGGATAATTCACCCACATAAGTTTCACACCCGACAAATCCATCTTTTCCAGCGCATCGAAATCGGGCTGCCAATGATCGTCTTCCCGCAAATCATAAGGAATAATGTTGGCACGCATCAACGCCGAAACCGAGGTATAGGTAGGGTAGCCGGGATTGGGAACAAGCACACCATCACCCACATTAAGGAAAGTGAGTGAAATATGCAAAATGCCCTCCTTGGAACCGATCAGCGGCAATATCTCTTCCGGAGAAAGCTCCACACCGTAATACCTTTTGTACCAATCGGCAAATGCCTGCCGTAACTCAGGAATCCCTGTATAAGGCTGGTAACCGTGCACATCAGGCTGACGGGCACTCTCGCACAGCGCGTCGATGGTTGCTTCGGATGGCGGCTGATCGGGACTTCCTACCGCCAAATTAATCACATCCTTACCCTGTGCATTCATTTGAGCAACCTCGGCCAGTTTTACCGAGAAATAATATTCCGAAATATTTTTTACGTGCTCAGCAGGCTCTATCTGTTTCAACTTTTTCATATGCGGTGTTATTGTTCATATTCTGTTTATCCTCGCGATACTCTCCCAATATTTTCAGATTGCCGATCAAGGGCAAGATGGCATCGATGGATTGTCTGTAACGTTCATAATCGGAGAAAGTAAGATCGACGTAAAACTGATATTCCCACTCGCAACCAATGATAGGCAGTGATTGAATGCGGGTGAGATTGATGCCATAGAAAGACAATATGGTCAATACCCTCGACAAACTTCCTTCGGTATGCGGGAGTACAAATACAAGGGACGATTTATTGATATGATTGTCTTTTTGCACTTCGGGCAACATCTCTTTGTGGGCCAAAATAAGAAATCGGGTAAAATTTCGTTTATTCGTCTCTATTCCCGACGCCAATACCTCAAGACCATACATCTCTGCTGCCAATGTACTGCAAATGGCGGCACATCCTTTTAATCTTCCATCATGGATTTCTTTAGCTGCCAACGCCGTATCGTCGTTCTCCACTATTTTTACATGGGGCAATGTATCCAAATAGTCCTGACACTGCATCAATGCAATGGGATGCGACATCACCTCTTTTATATCCGCTATCGATTGTCCGGGCAGCGCCGCCAATGCGTGCGAAATGCGCAATTTACATTCGCCGGCTATCTGCATATCACTCATTTTCAACAAATCGTGATTAGGCAACAAACTACCCGCAATGGTATTTTCGATTGCCATGACGCCGATAAGCGAAGGATCTTTTTTTGCTTCGATAAAAATATCCCTAAACGTCAAACACGGAACAATTTCCAACTCTTCTCCATCGAAATATTTCCGTGCTGCTATTTCGTGATAAGCACCCTGCACTCCCTGAATGGCTACTCTTTTCATATTCGTCAAAAAATTCGTTTCTATTCAAAAAAAAATCCCATCACTACTGACGGGATTTTACCTACTTCAATGTATGTCTTTTTGTTATCCATTTTTGCACATAAAATCCCGTTTTACTTCTTAAAATAAAAGTAAAAGTAAAAAGGATATGCAAAATGGATATATTTCATCTTTTCTGTTTTTCTTATGAATTGTGAGTGCAAATGTAATACTTTTTTCAATAAAAAAAGATTTCCGCAAGAAAAAAATGCATTTAATTTTATCGAAAAATACAAACCCTGTACGTTACCTCATTTTCTTGAAAAATTTTATAATCCAGCTGCTGAAACATATTGTTAAATTATGGCCATATTCCGCCGAAAAGCCAAAAAAATAAAGTTGGAATCAGCAATAGATGGGTTTTACCGGTCATTTCTCGCTTCTTCTTCGCTCTTCCTTCGCTCTTCCTTCGCTTCAAGGCAGGGACGACAATACCGGATTGGGTGAAACCGTCAAAAAACAAACCCACCCATTTGCCGCATGTAGTGCGGGATACAGAGGGCAAGCGGGTGCAGACTTTATGCGAGAATGAGGTAAGGGTGATGCAACCTTGATGCAAGGATGGAGCGAGGAAGGTACGGCCTTGGTGCGAGGAAGGTGGACGATACATTTTTATCGGCGTGTTTATAAAATCTCGTCTTTTTTTTCTAAGTTTGCAAACCAAGAATTCCCATGAACCCAATAAAGATAAATCATAAACCCTATAAATTGATACAACATGTTTAAAGACCATCCAAAAGGATTATTGGTATTAGCCCTCACCAATATGGGGGAAAGGTTCGGATACTACACCATGCTGGCTATACTTACGTTGTATATGCAGGCAAAATTCGGACTGACATCGGCTTCAACCAGCATGATTTACGGTTCTTTTCTCGCTCTTGTTTACTTTTTACCCATCTTCGGGGGAGTTTTGGCAGATAAAGTGCTGGGGTACGGAAAAACCATTTTGCTGGGCATTCTAGTAATGTTCTTCGGGTATATCTTGTTAGCCATCCCCCTAGAAAACAATACTATAGGATTAGCTATGATGTTTTTTTCGTTGATCCTGATTGCACTGGGTACCGGTTTTTTCAAGGGCAATCTGCAAGCCTTGGTAGGTAAGCTGTATGACGATCCGCGCTACGGAAAAAACAGAGACATCGCCTTTTCCATTTTTTACATGTTTATCAATATCGGCGCATTTTTTGCCCCAAGCGCAGCCAATTATATCAACAATGCCGTTTTGCGATCATCCAATTTTACTTATGATGCTTCAATACCAAAAAATTATGTTACGCTGAATGATGAAAAACAAGCCGTCGACAAAAACACATTCATCATGCAATACCTCTCTCCGGAAGAACAAAAGTTAACGGGGAAAGAATTGGAAACCGTGCTCAATAGAGCAAAAAAAGAACACAAAGTCGTATTTAAAGAAGACATTGAGAATGCCCTTTTCCGGTTGAAAGCAGCCGGATTAAACCAATACACCCGGGCAGGGAAAATTACCGATCCTTCCCTGATGGTCAACAATCATGAGTATGAAATACTGCAAAGCCGCGATCCGGCAGATGCCGAAGAAAAAGCAGCCATCATCGCCAAAATAAAAGCCATCCATATCACCGATCCGCAACTGGGAGGAGGTCCTCATCCCGACGATTTTGCACGTAATTTCGGAAAACGTTACGTAACCGAATCGCTGTCGATTTCTTATAACCTGGCTTTTGGGGTAGCCTGCATCAGCCTGATTATCTCTGTACTTATATTCATGCTTTTCCGAGGAACATGGAAACAAGCCGATAAAACGGTGAAACAGGAAATGGAAGAATCGAAAGCACTGGGAAAAGAAATTAAAGTGATGCCGAAAGAAGAGGTAAAAGAACGGATGATAGCTTTGCTCCTCGTATTTTTTGTAGTCATCTTCTTTTGGATGTCGTTTCATCAGAACGGACTAACACTGACTTTCTTTGCTCGGGATTATACACAAAGTACCATTCCTGCAAAATGGACCCTACTGTTCAATCTGTTCCCGTTGTTGTCGCTGATTGTGTTTTTGTATGGTATATACCTGTCGACAATCGGATTATTGGGAAGTAAACCCAATAAAAAATTAGGCCTTTTTCTCACGGTAGCCGGCATTGCAGGATTGGCCGGATATTATTTCAAGAGCATACAGGGTATAGAAGAAATGACCAAAATCACCCCTCAGATATTCCAGCAATTCAATCCGATGTTTATCATCATCTTAACCCCCCTTACCGTTGCATTGTTCGGCTATTTGGCAAAGAAAGGGAAAGAGCCTTCGGCACCGCGTAAGATCGGCATCGGCATGTTTTTGGCAGCCGTCGGATTTGCCATTATGCTGATCGGATCCATCGGCTTGCCGGCACCGGCGGAGATATCCGGAGTATCCGATAAATTGGTATCTCCGGCATGGTTGATAAGCACCTATTTCGTTTTAACCATAGCCGAATTATTCCTCAGTCCCATGGGATTATCCTTCGTATCCAAAGTGGCACCTCCTCAATATAGCGGACTTATGCAGGGAGGCTGGCTGGCAGCAACCGCCATAGGTAATCTGCTTGTGGGTGTCATCGGCACCTTCTGGGAAAAACTCCCGTTGGTGGGCTTCTGGAGTATACTCATCATTTGCTGTGTAATCTCGGGAATTTTCATCTTCTCTGTAATGAAAAAGCTCGAAAAAGCAACCGGGGATGCCCGATAACAGGCATCTTATCAAGTATCTCAATTTCCGAGAGATACAAAAACAGCCACAAACTTCCTCCATTTTCTCGACAAAAGTCTCTGTATTTTTGAGTATATTTGTCAGAATTCCTATCGAAAAAATATCACATGTTTGAAATGCAACCATTTGTACATTTACACGTTCACTCTCAATATTCCCTTCTCGACGGGCAAGCCGCCATTCAGCGTCTGGTGGATAAAGCCATCGATGACGGAATGAAAGGTATGGCTCTTACCGATCACGGCGTGATGTACGGGATAAAAGAGTTCGTGAACTACGTAGCCAAAAAAAATGCTCCGTTGAATGCCGAAATAAAGAAGCTTGAGAAAGAGCGGGAAGAGGCACAAAAACAAAACCACATCGAAAAAGAAAACAAACTGCAAAATCGACTTGCAGAAATCAAAAATAAATTGTTCAAGCCCATCATCGGGTGCGAATGTTACGTTGCGCGACGCGATCGTTATTCTCAAAACGACAAAACCGATTCGAGCGGATGGCACCTCATTGTCTTGGCAAAAAATTTTACGGGATATAAACACCTCATTAAGATGGTATCCAAAAGCTGGACTGAGGGATTTTATTATCGCCCCCGCATCGATAAAGAATTGCTGGAACAATATCACGAAGGATTAATTGTTTTATCGGCGTGTCTTGGAGGTGAAATTCCAAGAAAAATCGATGAAAATCAAATTGAAGAAGCCGAAGAAGCCGTTCGCTGGTATAAAAATATCTTTGGCGATGATTTTTATCTGGAGCTGCAACGCCATAAAACCGACCGCGTCGATGCCGATCAGACGACTTACCCCAAACAGGAAAGAGTCAACAAAGAATTACTTCGCATAGCCACGAAATACAACATAAAAGTTGTTGCTACCAATGATGTTCATTTTGTAAATGAAGAAGATGCCGATGCACACGACCGATTAATCTGCCTGAGTACGGGAAAGGATTTTGACGATCCCACCCGCTTGCGCTATACCAAACAAGAATGGCTGAAAACCACGGCAGAAATGAACCTCCTTTTTTCGGATGTCCCTTTTGCTTTGGCAAACACCCTCGAAATTGTCGAAAAAGTGGAATTCTACTCCATCGATCATGAACCCCTCATGCCCTTTTATCCCATCGACCCGGCATTCGGAAACGAGGATATCTACAAATCGCGGTATTCACCGGAAGTGTTGAGAGAAGAATTCGGGAAAAAAGCATTCGAACGGCTGGGCGGATACGACAAAGTAATCCGCATCAAGCTCGAATCCGATTATTTGACATACCTAACGAAAATCGGAGCGCAGAAACGATACGGCGAACCGCTTTCGAAAGAAATAAAAGAGCGACTGAAGTATGAATTGGAAACGATAAAGAGCATGGGATTTCCCGGCTACTTTCTGATCGTACAAGATTTTATCAATGCAGCCAGGCAAATGGATGTAGCCGTGGGTCCGGGGCGAGGTTCGGCAGCAGGTTCTGCCGTTGCTTATTGCTTGGGAATTACCAATATCGATCCCTTAAGATACGACTTGCTGTTTGAACGTTTTCTCAATCCCGACCGAATCTCCATGCCCGATATCGACATCGATTTCGACGATGAAGGCCGCAGCAAGGTATTGCGATGGGTTACCGAAAAATATGGTGCCGAAAGAGTAGCCCACATTATCACCTATGGTACAATGGCCACCAAAATGTCCATTCGTGACGTAGCCCGTGTACACAAACTGCCCCTGTCGGAAGCCGACCGGCTGGCAAAACTCGTTCCCGACCGAATTCCCAATGTAAAGAAAGTCAGCTTGCGCGAAGCTATCAACTACGTGCCCGAACTTCAAGAGGCAGCCAACAGCACCGATCCGCTTGTAAGAGACACCCTGCGGTATGCCGAAATGCTCGAGGGTAATGTGCGCAGCACAGGTGTACATGCCTGCGGCATAATCATCGGGCAAACCGATATCTCCGACATTGTGCCTATATGCACGGCCGACGATAAAGACTCAAAAGAAAAATTGCTGGTTACCCAGTACGAAGGCTCCGTGATTGAGGAAACCGGTCTCATCAAAATGGACTTCCTGGGTTTGACAACCCTCTCTATTATAAAAGATGCGCTTGCCAATATCGAATTTACGGAAGGTATAAAAATCGATATCAATGCCATCGACATGAACGACCCCAAAACCTACCAACTGTATAGTGAAGGCAGAACCACGGGAACCTTTCAGTTCGAGTCGGCAGGTATGCAAAAATACCTGAAAGAATTGCATCCCACCAAATTCGAAGACCTCATTGCCATGAATGCCCTCTATAGGCCCGGTCCTATGGATTATATCCCTTCGTTCATCGCCCGCAAACATGGCCGTGAAGAAATCACCTACGACATTCCGGTCATGGAAAAATACTTGAGCGAAACCTACGGCATTACCGTTTATCAAGAGCAGGTGATGCTCTTGTCGCGACTGTTGGCAGGATTCACCCGTGGTCAATCGGACGAATTACGCAAAGCAATGGGAAAGAAACTCATCGATAAAATGGTGGCATTGAAAGAAAAATTCATCGAAGGAGGCAGGAAAAATGGTCATGACGAAAAAATACTGAACAAAATTTGGTCCGATTGGGAAAGATTTGCATCGTATGCCTTCAACAAGTCGCATGCCGTATGCTACTCGCTGATTGCCTATCAGACGGCATGGCTGAAAGCCAACTATCCTTCGGAATACATGGCGTCGGTATTGTCTAACAACCTCAACAACCTGTCGGAAATTACCAAATTCATGGACGAATGCAAGGCGATGGGAATTAATGTATTAAGCCCTGATGTGAACGAGTCGCTCCTTAAATTCTCGGTGAATAAAAACGGGGATATCCGCTTTGGATTGGCAGCCATAAAAAGCGTAGGGCAAAGTGCCGCACAAAATATTATTGATGAACGGATGCAAAACGGACTGTTTAAAGATATCTTCGATTTTGTTGAACGCGTCAACCTGAGTTCGTGCAACAAAAAAACCATCGAAGCCCTTGCACTTGCCGGTGCATTCGACTCGTTGCCCGGCATAACACGGGAGCAGTTTTTAGGTGTTAACAGCAAAGGTGAAGAATTTCTCGATTCGCTGGTACGATATGGAAACAAGTACCAGCTGGACAAGCAAGTATCCATGAATTCGCTATTTGGGGACGACAGCTCATTCCAAATTGCTCATCCCGAAATACCCAAAGTTGAAAAGTGGACCGACTTGGAGCGCCTCAACAAAGAGCGTGATCTCATCGGCATCTACCTATCAGCCCATCCGCTGGACGATTACGCATGTATTCTAGACTACGTTTGTACGGTCGATACCGCCAAATTAAACGACTTGCAGCAATTGAACGGCAAAGAGATATCTTTTGGGGGTATCATCACTAATGTGCGTGAGGGGCAAACCCGCAAAGGATCACCTTATACGATATTCAAATTGGAAGATTATGCGGGTAGCATCGAGATCGCACTCTTCGGCGAAGACAGTGTGAACTACGGCCGTTTTGCAAGAGTGGGTCTGGCCGTTTATGTTACTGCAAAAGTACAGCCCAAACGGTATCGTCCGGAAGAACTCGAAATAAAAATCAGTTCGATGAGTTTACTTCCGGATGTCAAAGACAAATTGATATCAAAAATTACGCTTCAAATTCCCCTTTCCGAAATAAACGATACAACGGTAACCGAATTATCGGCACTCCTAAAAAACAATTCAGGAAATGCATTGTTATATTTCCAAATAATCAACGAAGACGCAAGTATGAATGTGGAACTTTTTTCACGTCCCTTGCGCATCGCAGTTAACAAACATGTCATCGATTATTTAAAAAGTAATTTATCCATCGATTTCAAAATCAATTAATCATTCAAACAAGAAAATTAATATGGCTATTCAAATTACAGACGCAACACTCGACGAGGTGTTGAAAACAGATAAACTTGTGATGATCGACTTTTGGGCAGAATGGTGTGGCCCTTGCAGAATGGTTAGTCCCATTATTGAACAATTGGCAGAAGAGTACAAAGATAAAGTGGTCATCGGGAAAATTGATGTCGATGAAAACAATGAAGCAACAGAAAAATTCGGCATCCGAAACATTCCTACTGTCCTTTTCATTAAAAACGGACAAGTAGTGGATAAAATCATAGGGGCAGCCGATAAACGCCTTTTTGTCGACAAAATCAACGCATTACTCTAAGCCACACTAAAAGATTTCCGACGGAAGTTAATGAAATTTTAACGACCGTCGGAAAATTCGCTTTCTTTACTATTACCGGCTTTTACGAATCTTTTCGCCAAGGGCGGGAAACTTTAACAAAACCTACACAAATTCTTTCTTCAGTTCGTCAACCCACTTAGAGAGACGTTGATCCGTCAAATCATATTCATTATCTTCGTCTAACGGCAATCCTACCCATTTACCATCGATAACGGCATCAGATTCTTCGTAGGTATACCCTTCATCGGGAACCTGACCTACAATTTCTACCTTGTCTTTTATTGCGTCATAAATTACGCGCATCGATTCGGCAAAGGTATTCGAAAACGATACACTATCGCCTAAAGCAAAAATTGCTACTTTTTTCCCGGAAAAATCGGCTTTCGCAAAAGTAGGAAGAAAACTCGCCCAATCATCTTGCAATTCGCCAACACCTGTTGTTGAAGTACCAAGAATCAAATACGGATAAGGTTTAATTTCTTCAAGCTTAACGCTTGCCACATTATAAAGATCGGCACCCCCATCAAAAAGTTTTTGAATTTTCTTGGCTACCGATTCGGTATTTCCACCTGAGGAACCATATAATATTGCTATTTTGTTCATTTTATAATTGATTTTTTAGCGTTTTTAAATTACACTATTTATAAACGGTTTAAATAAGAAATTGTTTACAGCTACAACAGAACGAAAGCCAAAATGAAGTCGATTCTTTTGAAAATAACCAAAAAAAGATTACTTTTGCGCTACATTAAGGCGCGGTAGTTCAATGGATAGAATAGAAGTTTCCTAAACTTTTGATCCGGGTTCGATTCCCGGCCGGGCTACTTAAAATAAAATGCAATGCATTGCAAAATAATGTGTTGCATTTTTTGTTTATAAAATTGCACCCCTATCGTTTCCTCAATTTAATCTTCATTTTATAACCTTGCACTTACCTTGTCAAAAAATAAAAAAATTCCGTATCGTAAGAATACATCGAAATTTATTATCGATAATCACGAATTTTGATTAATTTTGAAAATCGATCGGCCTCCTACTTAAGGGATCGATTTCATTGCTGATTAAAAACATCAACCCGACATGACAAAGCGTGAAAAATATTCATGGATCTATTGGCTCTGCGTTTTGCTGCTATTCATAGGATTACAATGGATGCTATTCCCCAATACACAGGGGCCGAAGGAACTTACCTATAGCGAATTTCTTGATTCTGTTGAGGCGGGTAAAGTTCAAAAAATCGTTTTTTTACCCGAAAAAATAATCGGTTTTTTTGATAGTGAAAATACAGTTCCGCAACATATTACCCAAGCTCCTACTGCCCCTTGGAGAATACGCGTCTCCAGTGTGGAACAACAAGTGCAAAAACAATTTGTAGTCAACCGTATACCCAATATGAACGAAGAGTACCTCATATCGCAACTCCGGGAAAATAGGGTTGATTTCAAGGGTCACTTTGAAGATAAAACATTAGAAAACTTCTTTTTGAATTGGATTCTGCCATTCATCTTCCTTTTAGGGGTATGGGGATATGTATTCAGAAGAATGGGGACCAAGAATCCGATGTTGGAAATCGGAAAAAATAAAGCCCGCATCATTGCCGAAAAGCCCGAAAATCCCATCACTTTTAAAGACGTGGCCGGAATAGATGAAGCAGTGGAAGAAGTGAAGGAGCTGGTCGATTTTCTGAAAAATCCGTCAAAATATACCCGTTTAGGAGGTAAACTACCCAAAGGAGTCTTACTGGTAGGCCCTCCCGGAACCGGAAAAACATTGCTTGCCAAAGCCGTTGCAGGCGAGGCCGGCGTACCATTTTTCAGCATAAGCGGATCCGATTTCGTAGAAATGTTTGTGGGTGTCGGTGCTGCAAGGGTTCGCGATCTATTTAATGAAGCTAAAGCTCATGCACCCTGCATTATTTTTATCGATGAGATTGATGCCATTGGGAAAAGCCGGGCTGCCGGTGTTTATGGCGGAGGATATGATGAAAGGGAAAATACCCTGAATCAACTCCTTGTCGAAATGGATGGCTTTGATTCGAGCGTGGGAGTAATCATCATGGGAGCAACCAATCGCCCCGACGTCCTCGATCCGGCACTCTTAAGACCGGGTCGTTTTGACCGGCAAATTGTTGTTGATAAGCCCGACATGAAAGGGCGCGAAGATATCTTTAAAGTACATACCCAAAAAATCAAATTGGCGCCTGATGTCGATCTGAAACGATTGGCCGCTCAAACCCCGGGCTTTGCAGGTGCCGAAATTGCCAATGTGTGCAACGAAGCAGCTATTTTGGCTGTGAGAAAAAACAAGGATGCAGTTACGATGGAAGACTTTGAAGAAGCTATTGAAAGGGTAATTGCAGGTCTGGAAAAAAAGAACAAACTGATTAACGAAAAAGAACGCAAGATAGTAGCGTATCACGAGAGTGGACATGCTATCGTGGGTTACTTTACTCCCGGAGCCGACGAAGTGCAAAAAGTATCTATCGTTCCCCGAGGAATCGGAGCATTGGGATACACGATGCAAATGCCGTTGGAAGATCGGTACTTAATGACCGAAAGCGAGTTAAGAGGAAAAATTAAAGGCCTGTTGGGAGGCCGCGCAGCAGAGGAAATCGTATTTGGAGAAATATCAACCGGGGCTTCAAACGATTTGGAAAGAGCCGCACAATTGGCTCGGAATATGATTGTGGTTTACGGGATGAGTAAAAAAATACCCAATATCTCATTGGTTAATAGATCGGATCCCGGATTTTTGGGATTCTCGCCCGGGATAGAACGGCGCTCAGAACATATCGAAAAAATGATTGATGAGGAAATGACCGAAATCATCAATTCGTGTTATGAGGAAGCAAAAGAACTGCTAAACCGGAAAAAAGACCTTTTGGAAAAAATGGCATCCGTCCTTTTGGAAAAAGAAGTGATCAATTATGACGAAATCAAGCAAATATTAGGAGATAGAGAAAAATAAGGGATCCGCAAAGTGACAACTTGTCAACCCCTAATTGAAGTAAAGAGCAAAAAATATCCATTATCCGGAAAATTATATTATCTTTACAACATAAAATATATAAAAACATTGCTTAAAACAATGTCGTTGTTGTCGATAAACAAGAGCGATGGGTTGTTTTGTCAGCCGAGAAATATACTTTTTCGGCTTTTCGAGAGAAAGAAAAAACAATATAACAATATAAATGACTTACAAATGGAATTTTTTAACCCTTACACACGACCAAAAAAATAAGAAAAATGAACTCGCACAAGAACTAAACATCGATCCGGTTTTCTCAGCGTTACTTTTGCAGAGAGGAATATCAACAAAAGAAGAAGCTATCGCGTTTCTTCATCCTTCATTGGACGATTTACATGATCCATTTTTGCTGCCCGACATGGGAATAGCGGTCGAACGCATTGAAAGAGCCATCGGAAATAAGGAGAGAATTTTGATTTACGGAGATTACGATGTGGATGGCACAACAGCCGTTTCGTTGGTTTACAAGTTCTTGCGCAGAATAACAAATAATATTGATTATTATATTCCGGACAGGTACGATGAAGGGTATGGCATATCGTTTCAAGGAATCGATTATGCTGTTGCCACAGGTGTAAAACTTATTATTTCGCTCGATTGTGGCATCAAATCCATAAAAAAGATAGCGTATGCTAAAGAAAAAGGCATCGATTTTATCATTTGCGATCATCATATGCCCGACGATCTGCTTCCCGAGGCGGTAGCGGTTGTCGATGCCAAACGACATGATTCGATTTATCCATATAAAGAATTGTCGGGTTGCGGAGTTGGGTTTAAGCTGGTGCAGGCTTTTTCGGCCAGAAACGATCTTCCCTTTTCGGAAATTGAGCCCCTACTCGATTTGGTGGCTGTCAGCATAGCCTCAGATATTGTTCCCATAACGGGCGAAAACCGCATATTGATGCATCACGGCCTTAAACAACTCAATTCCAATCCAAGCTTCGGATTAAGAGGTATCATCGAGGTTTGCGGATTAACCCGGAAAACCATCAATGTCAGCGATATCGTTTTTAAAATCGGCCCGCGAATAAATGCATCGGGAAGAATAATGAATGGAAAAGAAGCGGTGGATTTATTATTGGCAACTGATATAGCTTCGGCAAGAATCAAGAGTAAAAACATCGACAAATACAACGAAGATCGCCGCGAACTCGATAAAAGAATTACCGATGAGGCAATAGAGTTTATTGACAATCAACTCAATATCAATGAACAAAAAAGCATTATCCTTTATAACGAAACATGGCATAAAGGAATTGTAGGAATCGTTGCATCACGACTTGCAGAACGCTATTTTCGTCCTACTATCGTGCTAACAAAATCGAACAACCTGATTTCGGGTTCAGCCCGATCGGTGCCGGGTTTTGATGTTTATAAAGCCATTGAATCTTGCAAAGATATTTTGGAAAACTTCGGAGGTCACACCTACGCCGCCGGATTGACGCTGAGAGAAGAAAATTTGGAAGAATTCAAACGTCGCTTCAGCATTATTTCGTTTGACGAAATTGAAGCACGCATGATGCAGCCTAAAATCAGAATTGCAAGTGAAATTACTTTTGATAAAATCACACCAAAATTCATCAATGATTTGGCACTTTTTCAACCTTTTGGGCCCGAAAATGAAAATCCTATTTTCTTGACCCGCAATGTAACTGATGCAGGTGGCAGCAAACTGGTAGGCAGAAACCTCCAACATATAAAAATGGAAATTGTAGACCCAACCATAACCCAGCCTATTCAGGCTATTGCTTTTAGCCAACACAGTTCATTCTCGCTATTAAAAGAGAACCAACCGGTCGATATTTGTTATACCATAGAAGAGAACGCGCATGGCAATAATACATACACCCAACTGATGGTAAAGAGCATAAGAAAAAGCAATAAATAGTTGTTTCAGCGATGCAACCGAAATTATTCCACGGAATACTCAAAGAATACTGGGGATACGATGTTTTCCGACCCTTACAGGAAGAGATCATTCAATCGGTGTGGGAACGAAAAGATACATTGGGATTGATGCCGACAGGGGGTGGAAAATCGCTCACTTTCCAAGTTCCTGCAATGGCTATGGAAGGGATTTGCCTGGTGATTACTCCGCTTATTGCCCTTATGAAAGACCAAGTTGATCATTTACGTGAACGGGGAATAAAAGCTACTGCTGTGTATTCGGGAATGTCGCGCGAAGAAATCATTACGAATCTTGAAAACTGCATTTTTGGCGACTTTAAATTTCTTTATGTTTCACCGGAGCGACTTTCGAGCGACATTTTCAGGGCGAAACTGCAAGCCATGAACGTAAATTTGATGGTCGTGGACGAGTCGCACTGCATTTCGCAATGGGGTTACGACTTCCGACCTTCGTATCTCGAAATTGCCGAAATTCGCAAGCTTCTGCCCGATGTTCCTGTGCTGGCTCTTACCGCCACTGCAACCAAGGAAGTCGTTAACGATATTCAGGAAAAGCTGCTTTTCAAAGAAAAAAATGTTTTCCGAAGAAGTTTCGAACGAAATAATCTCTCCTATGTGGTTCGCAATACCGAAAATAAGATAGCCGAACTCGTTCACATCCTTCAATCTGTTCCCGGAACCGCAATCGTATACGTCCGCAGCCGAAAGGAAACAAAGCAAATTGCAAAAGCGCTTCAGAAAGCCGGCATCTCTGCCGATTATTTTCATGCAGCACTGTCGCACGAAGAAAAAATATACAAACAAGATGCGTGGAAACTGGATCAGTGTCGGGTAATTGTTGCAACAAACGCCTTCGGCATGGGAATCGATAAACCTGATGTACGTGTTGTAGTGCACTACGATCTTCCAAATTCCTTGGAAGAATATTACCAGGAAGCAGGGAGAGCCGGTCGCGACGGGAAACGTTCTTATGCGGTGGTTTTGTATGAAAATGCCGACTCCGTAAAATTAAAAAAACGAATTGCCGATACTTTCCCTGCAAAAGATTTTATTGTTCGTGTATACGAAGCTCTGGGCAACTATTATCAGATAGCTGTAGGTTCGGGATATAATACTGTATACGATTTCGACCTTCACGATTTTTGCGAACGATTCCATTTTTCTTTTTTACAGACCCATCATGCGCTGAAAATTCTGGAACTTTCAGGTTATATCGAATACACCGAAGAAATCGATACCCTTTCGCGCTTGCAATTTCTGATTTCTCGCAACGAATTAAACTCGTTGAATCTCGACGAAAACTACGATGAATTGATCCATATTCTTTTACGAAATTATACCGGCGTATTTTCAGACGAGGTATATATCGATGAATCGCTGCTTGCAACCCGCATGAAAAAATCACGTGAAGAAATCTACCAAATGCTTTTGCAATTAGCTCGATTACGCTATATACGCTATATTCCGCAGAAAAAAACGCCATTTATCGTATTTACCACCGCCCGTGAAGAAAATCAATTCGTAAGTATTCCAAAGACGGTTTATGAAGATCGGAAGCGACGATTCGAAAGCCGCATAAAAGGCATGATTGATTATGTAACAAACGATCGTGTGTGCCGCAGTAGAGTATTGCTTACTTACTTCGACGAAATACATCACAAAGACTGCGGCCATTGCGATGTATGTCTGAATAAAAACAAAACGGGTTTATCCAATTTTGAATTTAATCAGATCAAATCGGTTCTTATGCTGGAATTGGCACAAACGCCTCTCCGTTTGACAGATCTAGTAAATCGAGTCTCTTCCTTTGAAAACGAAAAAACCATAACAGTTATCCGTTTCTTGGTTGACGAAGGCACTTTATCATTAAAAGACGATACACTTTCAGTAGTAAAATTTGATAATTAGGTCATTATTTAAATAATCGATCCATTTTGGTTGAAATTATTTTTTGTAGATATTCTAAAATGTAGTACCTTTGCAATCACAAAACAAAAGAAAAGGCTCCGTAGCTTAACTGAATAGAGCANNGGTTACAGGTTTGAATCCTGTCGGAGTCACAAAGAGAAGCGCTTTAAGGGCGCTTTTTCTTTTTCTATGCACTGCCCGCGAAATTTTTTTGTTATTCGCCGAGATTTACGAAACCCGATTTTCACATGCACATGCTGCTGCTACACACCAAAATAAAAAAATGAATCGTCGCCAATAAATTCACAAAAGATTCTTTGTTAATTCTCTGAAATATTGTAACTTTGCAGTCCGATTATTATAAACAAGTTGCTTAAAGTCTGATTTTGAGCTTTTTTGTTTGTCTATTCACCCTTAGCAAGACCAAACAAGAAGCAATACGAATAGACTTATTTTTAACAAATTAAAAACAAGGAAAGTGGATACATTAAGTTATAAAACCATTTCTGTAAATAAAGAAACAGCTCAAAAAGAATGGGTTGAAATTGACGCAACTGGCCAGCATTTGGGACGTTTGTGTTCTAAAGTGGCAAAGTTATTAAGAGGAAAATACAAACCGAGCTATACTCCTCATGTAGATTGCGGCGATAATGTCATTATCGTGAATGCCGAGAAAGTTGAATTAACTGGGAATAAATGGACTGATCGCGTATATTATCGTTATTCGGGTTACCCCGGAGGACAAAAAACATCCACTCCTGCAGAGTTGATAAAGAAAAATCCCGATAAACTCTTTAGGAAAGTTGTTAAGGGCATGTTGCCGAAAAACAAACTCGCCAATGCCATCCTTAACAACCTGTACGTATATGCAGGAAGTGAACATCCGCATCAAGCTCAAAAACCAAAAAAAATAGACATTAATACACTCAGATAAAAATGGAAGTAGTAAATGCAATAGGAAGACGTAAAGCCGCAGTAGCCAGAGTATATGTGAGCGAAGGGAACGGAAAAATCATTATCAATAAACGTGAACTCGAAAACTATTTTCCGTCACCTCTTCTGCAATATGTTGTCAAACAACCGCTGAATAAGCTCAATGCGGCCGAAAAATACGATATCAAAATCAATCTGAACGGTGGCGGACATAAAGGCCAATCAGAAGCTGCAAGATTAGCCATTGCCCGTGCATTGGTAAAAATTAATCCCGAAGACAAGCCTCTTTTGAAAGCTGAAGGATTCATGACTCGTGATCCTCGAGTTGTTGAACGCAAAAAACCGGGACAACCCAAAGCTCGAAAGAAATTTCAATTTTCAAAACGTTAATCTTTTGGGTAAACGGTTTAGGAAAACGGCAATTGTTATATTCTATACTATGTATTTACTACATGAAGAATTAACAGTGAGCCACGCAAACAAACGTTTAGTATCTAAATCATAAGGACATTATCGGAGAAAAATGAAACCCGATAATTTACCTTCTGATTCGATTAAGAAAAAGAAAGTAAACGAATAAAAAATAAAACAAACATGGTAAAATTAGAATTTGACCAACTTCTTGAAGCCGGAGCTCATTTCGGACACTTAAAAAGAAAATGGAATCCGGCAATGGCTCCATACATCTTCATGGAACGCAACGGCATTCACATTATAGATCTTCACAAAACAATTGCCAAAACCGAGGAAGCGGCTGCCGCATTGAAACAAATTGCAAAATCGGGTAAAAAGATTCTTTTCGTTGCAACCAAAAAACAAGCAAAAGACATCGTTTCCGAAAAAGCAAAAAGCATTAACATGCCTTATGTGGTAGAACGTTGGCCGGGAGGAATGCTCACTAATTTCCCCACCATACGCAAGGCGGTGAAAAAGATGAGCAATATCGACAAAATGATAAAAGACGGAACATTTGACACATTATCGAAACGCGAGAAACTGCAAATTACACGTCAACGCGCAAAACTCGAAAAGATGCTCGGTTCCATTCAAGATCTCACCCGACTTCCTGCAGCACTTTTTGTGGTAGATGTAATGAAAGAACACATTGCCGTGAAAGAAGCCAATCGGTTAGGCATCCCGGTTTTTGCCATTGTGGATACAAATTCCGATCCAACGAACGTTGATTTCGTGATCCCGGCAAACGATGATTCGACAAAAGCCATCGAACTGATTGTTGGATATATCTGTGAAGCTATAAAAGAAGGATTGGAAGAACGAAAAGCCGAAAGAGCAGATGCTGCTGCAGCCGAAGAACAGGAAGATGAAAATGTACCCCGTAGAGAACGAAAAGCAAAAGCTGCAAAGAAAGAACGGGTAAAGAAAGAAGACAAAGAAGCCATGAATGCAGCTATGGTTAGCAAATATGCAAAAGACGAAGAAGAAGAATAAATAATAACAAAAAAGGATAATATATTATGGCAATTACAATGGCAGAGATCCAGCATCTTCGCAAAATGACAGGGGCGGGGATGATGGATTGCAAAAATGCATTGACCGAAGCAAACGGAGATTTTGATAAAGCGATGGAAATCATCCGGAAAAAAGGGCAGGCAGTCGCAGCAAAACGCGAAGATCGCGAAGCATCCGAAGGATGCGTTCTTGCCAAAGCTGAAAACAATTTTGCTGCAATCGTAGCATTACAGTGCGAAACCGATTTTGTAGCAAAGAATGCCGAATTTGTTGCTCTTACGCAGCAAATACTGGATGCAGCGATGGAGAACAAGCCCGAAACGTTGGATGAATTGCTTGCAATTCAACTCCCTAAAGGAACAATTGCAGATCTCATTACCGATAAAATTGGAGCAACAGGCGAAAAAATTGAGCTGGGATACTACGAACATATTTCAGCACCTTACGTTACCGCATATGTGCATATGGGAAATAAGCTGGCAACTATAGTGGGTTTCAACAAACCCAATGTGGATGAGCAGGTTGCAAAAGATATAGCCATGCAAATTGCAGCTATGAATCCCATATCCATAACTCCGGAAGGTATACCTGCCGAAGTTAAGGAAAAAGAATTGGAAATTGCACGGGAAAAAGCTCGGGAAGCAGGTAAACCCGATAATTTGTTGGACAGAATTGCCGAAGGTGCCTTGCAGAAATTTTACAAAGAAGTTACTTTGTTGCAGCAAGAATACATAAAAGATAATAAATTAACTGTTGGCGAATTTCTAAAACAACACGATAAAGATTTGGAGGTTGTTGATTTTAAACGTGTTTCTCTAAATGCATAATTCATTTTCGATTATAAAAACAAAAACCGTCTTTCATCAGAAAGATGGTTTTTGTTTTTTAACCTGCTCTTATCCATAAATAAAAATAGTGTTATAGATTATAGCTAAAATTTTTTTCATTTTTTATTTCATTTTATCCGATAAAAGCCTATCTTTGCAACAAATAAAACGTCGCCAATGAATAATTTTTATTCAACATACGTTCAAACCCTTTCCTCAATGACAATGACCCCTTGGGGGGTTATCTGATATTTTATTTTTCCGCAAACAATTTCTTGTTTTCACGAACCGTTCGGTTCTCATTTTCAAAAACATTCCTTTATTCTTTAATATTCAATTGCCGTTAAAACCAAAACGGGTTAATCATTCATAATCAACATGAAAGTTATGAAATTTGGCGGGACTTCGGTAGGAACTCCCGAGGGTTTGCAGATCGTAAAAAAAATTATCGAATCAGAAATAGAGCCGGTAATTGTCGTTGTTTCGGCATTTGGCGGGGTTACCGACAGACTTTTACTTGCAGCCGATTTTGCAGTAAAGTCGAATGCCGGTTACAAAACCATTTTGGAAGAAGTCATTCTTATGCACGAAGAAATGATAGAAAAAATGATAATCTCAAGCCAAGAAAAAGAAGAAGTAAAACAAAAAATACAGATCTTGTATGATGATTTACGAAACATTTTACGTGGTGTATTTCTCATCGGCGATTTGTCGCAAAAAACATCCGATAAAATTGTGAGCTACGGCGAACGATTATCTTCGCTTATTATCAGTAAAGTAATCGATGGAGCCAAGCTTTATGATCCAACGCAGTTCATTAAAACTTCAAGCCAGTTCAACAGCCATATTCCCAATATTCCCCTTTGTTACGAACTGATTAAGAAAACATTTTCAGAATCTCCCCTTCCAAAGGTAATGCTGGTACCCGGATTTATTTCATCGAGTAGCGAAGAAAACGACATTACCAATCTTGGTCGTGGCGGATCGGATTATACAGCAGCACTTATAGCGGCAGCAATGGATGCTTCAGCCCTTGAAATATGGACAGATGTCGATGGTTTTATGACTGCCGATCCCAAAATCATTAAGTCGGCTTATGTGATCGATGAACTCTCGTTTATCGAAGCAATCGAATTATCGAATTTTGGAGCAAAAGTGATTTATCCTCCCACAATTTTTCCCGTGTATCACAAAAATATTCCCATCCGTATAAAAAATACATTTAATCCTCAATCGGGAGGAACCCTCATTCGCAATATAGAGCCTAAACGCAATGGAAAAATTATCAAAGGTATTTCGTCTATTAAAGATACAGCATTGATAACTATACAAGGATTAGGCATGGTAGGCGTGATCGGAGTAAATAAACGCATTTTTACAGCACTGGCAAACAGCGGGATAAGTGTTTTTCTTGTTTCACAAGCATCATCGGAAAGCAGCACCTCAATTGGCGTCAGAACACAAGATGCCGCACTTGCTCAAAAAGTACTAAACAAAGAATTTGCCCAAGAAATCGCAAGGGGAAGTATCAATGAAATTACGGTTGAATATGATCTTTCAACTATAGCTATAGTAGGACAAAACATGAAACATGTTCCGGGAATCGCAGGAAAATTTTTCGGCACATTAGGCCGAAGCGGTATCAGTGTGGTAGCACTCGCTCAAGGAGCCTCGGAAACCAATATTTCATGTGTAATTTCGAAGAATGACTTAAAAAAAGCATTGAATGTGATACACGACTCATTCTTTCTCTCCCCTTTTCAGGAGCTGAATCTGTTTGTCGTCGGAACCGGTACGGTAGGGAATAACCTACTCTCCCAAATACGCCAACAAAAACATACCCTTGAAGAGCAGAACAAATTACGCATCAATATTGTGGGTATAGCTAATAGCCGTAAAGCCTTGTTTAACAGGGAAGGTATATCTCTCGACAATTATCAAAAAGAACTGGCTGCAAGCGGCATAAAAAGTTCGCCTGCTATTATTCGGGACGAAATACTAAAAATGAACATCTTTAATGCCGTTTTTGTGGATTGTACGGCGAGCAAAGAAATATCTGATCTGTATGAAGAATTAATGTCGAAAAATATATCTGTAGTCACAGCAAACAAAATTGCCACTTCATCCTCATACGAAACGTATCGCCGTTTAAAAGAAACTGCCCGAAAGTCGGGTGTAAAATTTCTTTTCGAGACCAATGTGGGAGCCGGACTTCCCATAATTAATACAATGAATTCGCTCATCAATTCGGGCGATAAAATCATAAAACTGGAAGCTGTGCTTTCAGGCACATTGAATTTCATCTTCAACACGCTAAGCGAAGATATTCCTTTTAGTAAAGCCGTCCGTATGGCTGTTGATGCCCATTATGCCGAACCCGATCCTCGGATTGATTTGAGCGGACTCGATGTAATTCGCAAATTGGTAATCCTCTCTCGCGAAGCAGGTGCCAAGGTTGAACAAAGTGATGTAAAAAAGGAATTATTTATTCCTAAAAAATATTTTGAAGGATCCTTGGATGAATTCTGGGAAACCCTACCCGAAATGGATGAAGTATTCGAAATTCGGAGAAAAAAGCTCGAAGAGGAAGGCAAAAAACTTCGTTTCGTAGCTATTTACGAAAATGGACAATGTGAAGTAGGGCTCCGTGAAGTAGGGCAAGGACATCCTTTTTTCGATTTGGAAGGGAGCAACAATATCATCATGATCACAACAGAACGTTACAACGAATACCCCATGGTAATAAAAGGATATGGCGCAGGTGCCAACGTTACGGCAGCAGGCGTTTTTTCGGATATCATTTCCATTGCAAACATCCGATAATTATTTTTATTATGAAATATATCATTATACTTGGCGACGGCATGGCAGATGAGCCCATTGAAAACCTGGGAAATAAAACGCCATTACAAGCTGCCCACACCCCTTATATGGATTTATTGGCTGCCAAAGGCCGCAACGGACTGCTTGATACGGTTCCCGATGGATTCCCCCCCGGTAGCGAGATCGCAAATTTATCCGTATTGGGATATGATATCCCTCATGTTTACGAAGGACGTGGCGTTTTGGAAGCTGCCAGCATGGGAGTCGACATTCTGCCGGGAGAAATGGCTATGCGCTGTAACCTGGTATGTATAGAAGGAGATCTTTTAAAAAACCATTCCGCGGGACACATTTCAACTGCTGAAGCAAAGGAGCTCATTGCTTTTCTTAACGAGAAACTGGGAGATGAAACCATCAGTTTTTATCCAGGCGTCTCGTATCGACATTTATTGAAGATGAAAGGAGGCAACAAAAACATCCTATGCACACCTCCCCACGACATCCCTGAAAAACCGTTCCGGCCCTCGCTAATAACGCCGATGGATGAACCTTCAAAAGCAACTGCTGATCAACTTAACGATCTCATTTTTGCTTCTCAGCGTTTATTGGAAAACCATCCCATTAACCGTAAACGCAAAGCCGAAGGGAAAGATCCGGCCAATAGTATCTGGCCGTGGTCTCCCGGCTACAGACCCGCAATGAAACCTTTGAAAGATATGTTCCCGATAAAAAGCGGAGCAGTTATCTCAGCTGTAGATTTGATTCGCGGAATCGGCGTTTATGCCGGATTGGAAGTGATAATGGTAGAAGGTGCCACAGGATTATATGATACGAATTATGAAGGCAAAGCTCAAGCTGCCATAAAAGCACTAAAAGAAAAAGATTTTGTTTACCTTCATATTGAAGCCAGTGATGAAGCAGGGCATGAAGGTAACGTGCCGCTAAAAATAAAAACCATTGAAAACCTGGATTCACGAATTGTAAAACCCATTTATGAAGAAATTGAGAAAATGAACGAGCCGGTTACCATTGCCGTTTTGCCTGATCATCCAACTCCTTGCGCTATCCGCACTCACACTCGAGGAGCTGTTCCCTTTGTAATCTATCACCGAAACATAAAACCGGATGATGTGATGACGTATGACGAATTTGCGGCTCGAAAGGGAAGCTACGGCCTATTGCATGGCGACGAATTTATAAAAACATTATTTTCAGAACAATCATAAAATGAAATACTACAGTACAAGACATATTGCCCCCAATGCTTCTTTACAAGAAGCCGTAATAAAAGGACTTGCACCGGATAGGGGATTATATATGCCTGAAAAAATAAATAAGTTGTCTCCTGATTTTTTCGATAAAATCGGGAATCTCAGCTTAACAGATATTGCAAAGATAGTTTCCGAAAAATTCTTCGGTGAAGATATTGATAAAGAAAAATTGGACGCTATCGCAATTGAAGCACTCAATTTCGACATTCCGCTCAAAAAAGTGGAAGAAGGCATTTATGTTCTGGAACTCTTTCACGGACCAACATTTGCTTTTAAAGACGTTGGAGCGCGTTTCATGTCTCGCATGTTATCCTATTTTGTGAAAGAACAACATCACGACAGCGTGAAAGTATTGGTTGCAACGTCAGGAGACACAGGAAGTGCTGTTGCCAATGGTTTTTTAGGCGTAGAAGGCATCCAGGTGTTTGTTTTGTATCCCTCAGGTAAAGTTAGCGAGATTCAAGAAGCGCAGTTCACCACCCTGGGACAGAATATTGTTGCATTAGAAATCGCCGGAACATTCGATGATTGCCAGGCATTGGTAAAATCGGCTTTCGTGGATGAAGAACTCAACAAAAAAATGTACCTTACCTCAGCCAATTCCATTAATATTGCCCGCTTTTTGCCTCAATCCATTTACTATTTTTATGCCTATGCCCAATTGGCGAAACAACAGCTTGAAGATAATGTAGTCGTCGCTGTACCGAGTGGCAATTTGGGAAATCTGGCTGCCGGTTTATTTGCGAAAAGAATGGGACTACCCGTCAAACGATTTATTGCTGCCAACAATCGGAACGATGTTTTTTATGAATATCTCAATAGCGGCAACTACCATCCACGAGCTTCGATTCAAACCATTGCCAATGCAATGGATGTTGGAAATCCCAGCAATTTTGAACGCATTCTCGATCTTTACAATCAATCACACAAAGCTATCCAACACGATATTTCAGGAAAGACATACTCCGATGAAGAAATCAAAAATACGATCCGTACCGTTTACGAGAAAACCGGATATCTACTAGATCCTCATGGAGCTTGTGCATATCAGGCTTTAAAAGATGAGAAAAAACCCGACGAAAGCGGTATTTTCCTTGCTACTGCACATCCGGCAAAATTTAAAGAAACCGTAGAAGAATGCATAGGTCAAAATGTCGAGGTTCCCGAGAGATTATCAGCTTTTATGCAACGCAAAAAACAAGCTGTCCAACTTTCGAATGATTATAATGCATTTAAAAAAACCTTATTCAATCTCACTTAAATTTTATTTTTATACTTTTGTTCCATATTAATGGACTAATTATTCATGCTGTCGGGCTATTTTTGAATGAAACATCTCGAAATAAGCGTATTTTTTTTCTTAGTATTCACTTTTTTTTCTCAATCTCCTTTTGCACAAATAAAAAAGGAGAGCAATAATTTGTTATCCCAAAACGACTCCATCTCAACCACACCGATAGATACAGTAAGAACACCGATAGATACAGTAAGAACAGATACAACAAAAGTAAAAAAAGAAACCCTTGAAGCTCCTGTTAATTATACAGCTACCGATTCACTGGTTTTTACGAAAGATAACATGGTTCACTTATATGGTAATGCCGACGTAAAATACGGTAATATCAGCATCAAAGGTGAATACATTAGCATGGATTTAAATAACAGTATTATCTCTTCGACGTTTGGTATAGATTCTGTTGGCAAAGAATTTGGTTATCCAGTTTTTGAAGAAAATGGTACTCAGTACGAAATGAAAAAAGTCAGCTACAACTTTAAAACCGGAAAAGCCTTCATAAATCATGTGGTAACACAACAAGGAGAAGGATATATCGTAGCTAATGAGGCAAAAAAAAATCCGGACAACTCGTTTTACATGCGGAACGCAAAATATACAACCTGTGATATGCACGAACATCCGCATTTCTATTTGAATCTGTCGAAAGCAAAAGTACGTCCTGAAAAAGACGTTGTTACCGGGCCGGCATGGCTGGTTGTGGCAGATGTACCTTTGTTTCCGGTCGTCTTACCTTTCGCCTTTTTCCCTTTCACCAAAACCTATTCTTCCGGCGTAATCATGCCCTCCTATGGAGATGAAATGGAGAGAGGATTTTATCTTCACAATGGTGGGTATTATTTTGCCATAAACGATTATGTCGATTTGGCTGTCACCGGAGAAATATATACCAAAGGAACCTGGGGAATCGGAGCCCAATCGAATTACCGGAAACGATACAAATTCTCCGGAAATTTCAATGCCTACTATCTTAATACGGTTCTGGGAGACAAAGGGTTACCCGATTATTCGGTTTCCAAAGACTTTCGCATTAGTTGGACGCATTCACAAGATCCAAAAGCAAATATGTATCGCACGTTGTCGGCAAGCGTAAATTTTTCTACCAGCAAGTACGAAAAAAACGATATGACTCAATTATATTCACGGGAATCGACAACCAACACCAAAAGTTCAAGTGTAAACCTCACACAACGATTTCCCAATTCACCATGGAGCTTGTCGGCTTCAATGAATATCAATCAAATATCGCGAGATTCTACAGTTTCGGTAACTTTACCCAACTTTTCGGTAAACATGAGCCGTATCTATCCGCTTAAACGCAAAAAAGCTGTGGGAGCCGAACGGTGGTACGAAAAAATATCGATGAGCTACTCGGGAGAATTCAGGAACTCCATCACGACCAAAGAAGATAAATTTCTTAAATCAAATATCATCAAGGATTGGACAAATGGCATGCGTCATAGTATCCCGATAAGTGCCACATTTACAGTCTTCGATTACATTCAGATATCCCCTTCAATTAATTATAACGAAAGATGGTACACTTCGCGCTACATAGAAGCATGGGATCCCATTCAAAAAAGGAATGTGATAGCAGATACGGTATACGGATTCAATCGTGTGTATGACTATAGTACCTCCATCAGTTTCAATACCAAACTTTACGGAATGTATACCCCATGGAAGATTTTCGGGAATAAAATACAGGCCATTCGCCATGTTTTTACGCCATCCATCAGTTTAAGCTATTCCCCGGATTTTAGTGCATCTCGCTATAATTTTTATGAAAGATATACCTATAAAGATGAGTATGGCAATGACGTTGATTACATTTATTCACCCTATTCCCGAATGATGTTCGGAACAGCCCCTCGTGGAGAAAACGGAAGCATTGGCTTTAGTTTTAAAAACAATCTCGAAATGAAGATTCGCAACGAGAACGATTCTACCGGTTATCAAAAAATCAGCCTCATTGATGATCTGGATATCGGATTTAGTTACAACATGATGGCCGATTCCTTGAAATGGAGCAATATCAACACCAGTATGCGACTCAAACTCAGCAAATCCTACACATTAAGTTTAAGCGCAACATGGGATCCTTACTTATATGAATTGGATTCCAACGGAAGGCCGGTTCATGTCGATAAACTTCGTGCTTTCAACGGGAAAGGTATAGGAAAACTTATGAGTACAGGTACATCCTTTTCTTATTCTTTCAATCAAGATACGTTTAAGAAATGGTTTGAGAAAAAAGATAAGCAAACAAGTGAAAACGAAAGTACGAAACAAGACACAGGCAATCTCGCTAACGACGAAACCTCAGGGGAAAATCAGGGTGATAACGCAAAACAAAAAAGTTTACTGGAAACTTCAGATCAAGGTATGGGGGAATATGATAGTGACGGGTATTTAAAAAACAAAATCAACTGGAATCTCTCTTTTAATTATTCTCTGCGCTATGGATATGGGGAATTCGATAAAAACAAAATGGATTATAAAGGAAAATTGACGCACAATTTTGGATTGAGCGGTTCGCTTCAGCCTACTAAAAACTGGAATTTCACTTTCAATACCGACTATAATTTTGAGACCAAACGCTTTTCTTATATGAATTGTACGTTGACACGCAACTTGCACTGCTGGAGCATGTCGGCTAGTTTTATTCCTGTAGGCCCCTATCGATCATATAACTTCATTATCCGTGCCAACTCCTCTTTATTGCAAGATCTAAAATATCAGCAACACAGTTCGCCATACGATTCATTGAAGTGGTATTAAAAGATTAAAAATTGTTTATTTTTTGTTTCCCCATAATTTTTTCATCCATTCGCTCAATTTTGTTTCAGAAGGATTGTTCTGTGGTTCCCAAAAACGATGATTCTTAATTTCAGAAGGCAAATAATCCTGTTCCACAAAATGATTTTCAAAATCGTGAGCATATTTGTAATCTTTGCCATAATCGAGTTCTTTCATCAACGCTGTTGGTGCATTGCGCAAATGAAGAGGAACAGGAAGATCGCCACTTTGCCCAACTTCACCCAGTGCTTTATCAATAGCCAGGTAAGCCGAATTGCTCTTGGGGGATGCGGCTAAATAGATCGTTGTTTCGGCCAACACAATACGCCCTTCGGGCCAACCGATTTTCTGTAAAGTATCGAAGCAAGCATTTGCCAACAATAGTGCATTGGGATTAGCTAACCCAATGTCTTCGGCTGCCGAAATAACCAACCGACGTGCAATAAAAGCCGGATCTTCTCCTCCTGCAACCATGCGAGCTAACCAATAAATGGCAGCATCAGGATCGCTTCCGCGAATGGATTTAATAAACGCCGAGATGATATCATAGTGAATCTCCCCTCCTTTATCATATGCTGCCAGATTCTCTTGCAATCGTTCGGTAACACTTTTATCGGTAATCACAATTTTGTCGCTATTTTCAGCGGTAACAACCAGTTCTAGAATATTCAACAGCTTACGTGCATCGCCACCTGCAAAACGAAACAAAGCATTCGTTTCTTTAACTTCAATCTGTTTATCCTTCAAAAAAACATCTTGCTCCAAAGCACGATGAAGCAAAATTTCAAGATCTTCATTTTCCAGCGGCTTCAATACATAGACTTGACAGCGAGACAATAAGGGACGAATTACCTCAAATGAAGGATTCTCAGTTGTTGCGCCAATGAGCGTGATTGCTCCCGTTTCGACTGCATTCAACAGCGAATCTTGCTGCGATTTACTGAATCGATGAATCTCATCGATAAACAAAATAGGACTTATCGCATCAAAAAAACGTTCGCTTTTCGCTTTTTCAATTACATCACGCACATCTTTTACTCCAGAATTAATCGCACTCAACTTGTAAAAAGGGGCATGAAGGGTATTCGCAATAATATTGGCCAACGTGGTTTTTCCCACTCCGGGAGGTCCCCAAAAAATAAGTGAAGGCACTCTTCCCGAATCAATCATTTTTCGCAAAACAGCCCCTTTGCCGACCAAATGTTTTTGCCCGATAAATTCGTCCAGATTCTGAGGACGCATCCGTTCTGCCAACGGTGGATTCATATAAATATCTCCAATTATTATTTACAAATGTACGGGTTAATTTTTAATTTCCACACACAGATAAAAAACCATACCCGGAATTCTCTATTCTCATGACGATTCAAAAAATTCGCATATTCTTCCTGATTTCAACTCTCTTACTACTAAAAAGAGACCACCTTGCTTAAGATGGTCTCTTTTGTCACGGTTTATATGGACTAGTAATTAAGGTAAAAAGATTGTTTTAGGTTATCGGTTACAAATTTATATGAGTCTTATAAAAAAAGCAAATAAAAAAACATATTATAAAACATACTTTTACAATATGTTTTTAAGCATGTAGAGTAATCTATATATGTTACTTATTTAAAAATCAAGTTATTTACCATGCACGGCACACAAACAAAAACGAGTAAATAATAATTATTTATTTACTCGTTTTTTGACTTTTTCTTGAAAATTTATTTTCTTATACCCAATTCTTTGATAATTGCTCTATATCTTTCGATATCGGTTTCGATCAGGTAATCAAGTAAACGACGACGTTTACCTACTAAAATTTTCAAAGCTCTTTCGGTGTTATAATCTTTTTTATTTGACTTTAAATGTTCAGTCAAATGCGCAATACGGTATGAAAACAATGCTATCTGCGCTTCCGGAGAGCCGGTATCAGTGTTAGACTTTCCGTATTGAGCAAAGATTTCCTTCTTTTTCTCTGCGTCTAAATACATATACTTACTAATTAAATAACTTAGGGCTGCAAAGGTAAGGGTTATTTTTTTAATCGCCAAGCATTTTATAATTATTATTGCTGCTGACGACGACGAAGTTTACCACTAAGCTTTTTAATTGCGGTAGATATTTCTTCATCGGGCTCAATAACATTATACTCGCCCCAAAAATCGGAATTTTGAAAATCTTCCACTTTTTCGGCAATAACATCGGTTGAACGAATCCGTTCACTTCTTGGAAATTTGACCACATCATCTGTATATCGGTCGGTAATAGCAATTTCAGAACTGATCGTATAGATAGGGGCAAAAAGGCCGAAGAATCGGTTTGACCAATTTACTTTAAAAGCAACATCCGTCCTGCTATGATTGAAATACCATTTATCGTCTTTCTCGATATAATCCACCACATATTTTGCATAATTCATATCCACTTTCATTTTGAGTGGTTTCTTTTTAATAAAAATGTTCGATGCATCTTTTCGATTTTCAACATTCATATTAAATTCCATTCGGGTGAAAGCCAAACTTTTTGCATCCAAATAGATTTTCCCTCGGAAAAGAATATCTTCAATACCGGGCCGCGGTAAAAAAGAGATTACATAATTGGGTTTATCGTTAAAACTAACGATATTTTCGATAGTGAAAAGATATTCTTCACCTTCTTTCCCAAAAACAACTTCCGGATTCTTAGCAATATCAAGCAATAGAGCATCTGTGAGTCCTCCCTGAAATTTAAGCAAAATCGTATCTCGGGGACTGATATCGGTTGCCTTGCGTCCCATGTAAATGCGCGCCTGATCGTTTTCGAAAGAGCGATATGATGCCTTGTAAATATCTACCACGGCTTCAACAAGGGATATATAAGTATTCCTTTTTTTGATCGATTCCCGATAAAAAGCGACCATCATGTTCGGAATATTAGGGTAATTATCCGGAATGCGAAGCAATGCTTCGCGTATCAATGGCCCTCCATCTCCCGATACTACTTCAACTTCTTCCAGCATAATAGAAGAGGGTTGCATCATGATATAATCGTTTGGTTTATCAATCAACGTTATAATGGGAATAACTTTATTCCGATATCCTAAATGTCGAATAATGAGCTGTGAATTTTTGGCTGATTCAGGAACCTTGAGTGAAAAATATCCATCCTGGTTGGTAATGGTGGAAACATTTGAATTTCTCACAGAAACAACTGCATAAACCAAGGGGTCACGCGTATCTTCTCCCAATACCCTTCCTCGCAACAAGTAATAAGTTGAATCATTGCTTTGCTGTAAAGCGGCAGCGTTTAGGATTGTAACCGTTGCACATAATAAAAATAATAAGGTTAATGAAAATGTTTTCATATAGGTATATAACAAATTAAAAATAAATGCCGTAATGAGCAATATGGTATAACAAAGAAAATATTTTATTGCGAATATTGCAATAGAATTCCGATATTTTACTAAAAAATAACGGGACTATTTAACGAAATAAATTCAACATTCTAAAACAAAGCGTAACTCATTGTTTATCTGATAAAATAAACAATAAATTGAAAAAGATATTCTCCGCGAATAGAGTATTTTAAATTTAAAATGACCATGATTAAAGTTTAATTTATAAATTTGTATGATAGAAGGAACAACAATAACCGATATGACATATAAATATGATTTTTTAGTAATAGGTTCAGGCATAGCAGGGATGAGTTTTGCATTAAAAGTTGCCAATTATGGTAAGGTAGCTATCATTGCAAAAAATTCATTGGAAGATGCCAATACCTACTATGCCCAAGGAGGAATAGCTTCTGTAACCAATCCTTGGGATAATTTCGAGAAGCACATTGCAGACACCTTGGATGCAGGTGCAGGATTATGCGATGTAGCGGTGGTGGAAAAAGTAGTGCGCGAAGCTCCTGCACAAATCAAAGAACTGATTAGTTGGGGTGTCGATTTCGATAAAGATGAACAAGGAAATTTCGATCTTCACAAAGAGGGTGGTCATTCCGAATTTCGCATTCTTCATCACAAAGACAATACGGGAGCCGAAATCCAACTCAGATTGATTAATGCAATTAAAAACCATCCCAATATTGATGTATTCGATAACCATTTTGCAATTGAAATTCTTACTCAACACCATCTAGGGCAAGTAATTACATCGGAAACCAAGGGGATCGAATGCTATGGTGCTTACATCCTGGATCAGAGAACGAACCAAATCGATACGTTTCTATCCCGAATAACCATGATGGCTACAGGGGGAATCGGCTGTATCTATCAAACGACCACCAATCCGTTAATCGCAACCGGCGACGGTATCGCTATGGTATCCCGGGCAAAAGGCGAAATTAAAGGAATGGAATTTGTTCAATTTCATCCTACGGCTCTGTATCATCCCGGCGACCGACCTTCATTCCTGATTAGTGAAGCAGTACGAGGATATGGAGCGATCCTGAGGACAAAAGACGGTAAAGAATTCATGAATAAATACGACAGAAGAGAATCCTTGGCGCCGCGTGATATTGTTGCAAGAGCCATCGATACGGAAATGAAAAATCGTGGTGACGATTATGTATATTTGGATGTAACGCACAAAGATCCGGAAGAAACAAAAAAACATTTCCCCACCATTTACGAAAAATGTAAGTCATATGGCATCGACATAACCAAAGATTACATTCCCGTAGCTCCTGCTGCCCACTATTTGTGTGGTGGCATACGGGTAAACATTAATGGAGAAACCAGCATTAAACGATTGTATGCGAATGGTGAATGTGCTTGTACCGGTTTGCACGGAGCAAACCGATTGGCCTCTAATTCACTTATCGAAGCCGTTGTTTTTGCCGATGCAGCCGCCAAACATTCCGTTCCCCGATTAAAAGATTACTCTTTTCAGGAGAATATCCCCCCTTGGAATGCCGAAGGCACTACTTTACCCGAAGAAATGGTATTGATAACCCAAAGCTATAAAGAGGTAAACGAAATCATGTCGTCGTATGTCGGCATTGTCCGTTCCAATCTTCGCTTACAACGTGCAATGGCAAGATTGAATATTTTATTTCGCGAAACGGAAAGCTTATTTCAACGCTCGATAGTTTCTCGTGAAATTTGTGAGTTACGCAATATCATAAAAGTGGGATACTTGGTAATCAAACAGGCAATGGCACGAAAAGAAAGTCGCGGATTGCATTACAATATAGATTATCCCTATCAGTTGCCAAATTCCACATTATAAGAAATGAAAAAATTTCTCAACATAAAAGGATCACTAATGGATCTCTCAACTCCATTAGTAATGGGTATTATTAATATTACGCCCGATTCTTTTTTCTCCGGAAGCCGAAAAAACTCGGAAGAAGAAATTCTCGAAAGAGCAAACCAAATTTTGGAAGAAGGGGGAACCATCATCGATATCGGAGGACAATCCACCTCTCCATCATCCATTTTACTTTCAGAGAAAGAGGAACTCAATCGGTTGGAACCTGCTCTTAAAATTATTAGAAAAGAATTTCCAAATGCCATTTTATCAGTGGATACCTTTTATGCTGAAGTAGCCAAATGTGCTGTCGAGAAGTATGGAATAAATATTATAAATGACATTTCAGGCGGGCAAATCGATAAAAACATGTTTCCAACAGTAGCTCAGCTAAACGTTCCCTATATTCTTATGCATATGCGCGGCACTCCTCAAACTATGCAGCAATTGACAAATTACGATAACTTTATTCAAGATATTCTCTACTATTTTTCTGAAAAAACAGCCCAACTCAATCTATCAGGAGTAAATGATATTATTATAGATCCCGGTTTCGGGTTCAGCAAAACATTATCACAGAACTACCAACTGATGGCTTATCTCAGGTACTTCGATATCTTTGACTTACCTCTTTTAGTGGGCATTTCAAGGAAATCGATGATTTACCGGCTACTCGATTCCGATCCATCACAATGTCTGAACGGAAGCACCATTTTAAATACCTATGCATTAATTTATGGTGCTGACATTCTACGGGTACACGATGTGAAAGAAGCGGTTGAATGCGTACGGATTATATCGGAACTCAAAAAATTCGAAATCCCATTAACTCAACAAAACAAAGTAAGTTGACCATGTTTGAACATTTCGGCATAAAAGATTTTATCGATATCTTTCTTGTAGCTCTTCTGCTCTACTATCTCTATAACG
Source organism: Bacteroidales bacterium UBA1410 (assembly GCA_002305015.1). GTDB lineage: Bacteria > Bacteroidota > Bacteroidia > Bacteroidales > Dysgonomonadaceae > Anaerorudis. The sequence goes on along the minus strand of DBPW01000018.1, from coordinate 64,383 downwards.
TCGTTAAGATATCCGGTATCCGTCCTTTGTTCATGGGAATACTGGTTTTCCTAATCATTTGGGTGCTGGTTTCTCAAGTATTCAACATGGTTTTATTAGGAGCCATTCTAGATCAGTTTGTAAGCGTAGGCTTATTCCTGCTGGTAATTCTATTCCAAGATGAAATCCGACGATTTCTTATGTCGTTGGGATCAAAAAAAGGATGGAAATTCATATCGAAGCTTTTCTTTCCAAATAATAAACAAAAGAAAGACAATTCACATCTCACTGCTGTGGTACTGGCTTGCATGAATATGGCAAGATCCAACACCGGAGCACTCATCGTCATTCAGGGTGATATTCAGTTAGGGTTATATGAACAAACAGGGGAAATTATCAATGCCGATATTTCATCACGACTTATTGAAAGCATCTTTTTTAAAAACAGTCCTCTGCACGATGGAGCCATGATTATTGTAGGGAAAAAAATCAGAGCTGCCGGCTGCATTTTACCCCTGTCACAAAACCCAAATATTCCTAAATATCTGGGATTGAGACATCGTGCAGGACTTGGAATTTCACAAGAAACCGATGCTAAAGCAATTATTGTTTCGGAAGAAAGAGGTAAAATTTCGTACGCATGGAAAGGAAGACTTAAATTGAACGTTACACCTGAAGAATTGCAGCAGCTGTTAATTGAAGAATAAAAGCGATTTTTGATGTTTTTACGACAATTATCCATTATAAATTACAAAAATCTGTCACAGATAGAACTCGATCTCTCTCCCAAACTCAACTGTTTCATTGGAAACAACGGGATGGGGAAAACAAATCTGTTGGATGCCATTTACTACTTGTCTTTTTGTAAAAGTCATACCAATCCGGTTGATTCCCAAATTATCCGTCATAATTCCGATTTTTGCATGCTCCAAGGGAAATACGAATTCTCCGACCACTCAATAGAAGAAGTGTTTTGCGCTATACGGCGACGACAAAAAAAGCAATTCAAGCGCAACAAAAAAGAGTATGAACGACTATCGGATCATATTGGATTTATTCCCTTAGTTATGATCTCTCCCGCCGATAATGAACTGATTATTGGAGGGAGCGATGAACGACGTAGATTCATGGATATGGTTATTTCCCAATACGACAAAAATTACATGCATTCCCTGATTCGCTACAACAGAGCTTTGCAACAACGAAATATCATATTAAAAAATGAAGAGGAAAATATCGATCTCAGCTTACTCGAAATATGGGAAGAACAAATAACAGATGAAGGAATGTTTATCTTTAAAAAACGTCAAGCTTTCATCGACCAATTTATTCCTATTTTCAATCGTTTCTATACCTTGATTAGCCGATCAAATGAAACAGTTTCACTTAATTACATTTCTCAACTCAAAGAGAGTGATCTTAATCTCCTGTTAAAAAAAAACAGAAAGAAGGACATGATGCTGGGGTATACTACAATTGGCATTCACAAAGACGATCTGGAAATGCTGCTGAACGATTTTCCTATTAAGAAGACAGGGTCACAAGGTCAGAATAAAACTTTTTTTGTGTCGATGAAATTAGCTCAATTTCATTTTTTACTCGAAACAACAAAAAACAAACCCCTTTTATTGCTGGACGATATTTTTGACCGCTTGGATAGTTCACGGGTGGAGGAAATCATCAAACTTGTTTTAGAAAACGAATTTGGACAAATATTTATTTCCGATACAAATCGTAAATCACTCGACAAAATGCTGGAAAAAACAGCGTATACCGATTATCACCTCTATTCGGTGAAAAATGGCTACATTAACCAAATAACCGATTAAAGTCCTTTTTTATGCTTAAACACGAATCTAAATCCATTGGCGACGTTTTGTCGGAATATTTCAAAGAAAACACTTTTCTTAGAACCAAAATAGCCGAACACCGGGCAGTTGCTGCCTGGCGTGAATTGCTCGGAACAGGGGTAAACAAGTACACAAAAAATGTTTATTTAAAACGAAACACCCTTTATGTCCAGCTATCATCATCGGTACTAAGGGCAGAATTGCAAATGAATAAAGAAAGCCTCATCGAGAAACTCAATGAGGCTGCAGGAATGCCTATTGTGTACGATATTGTACTCAGATAAATTGCCTTCTCTATTTCCGAGAAAACGAAAAGGTATTATTTCGCTTTTTCTGTTGACTGCGTATTTGTTTGACTTTGATCCTGTGGCTGAGTTCCCTGATTGGGTAGCGTTTGCGAAGGCATGGGCATGGTAGGTGTCACATCAGGGGCTGCACTAGGACTAAGAGGAGCGGGCTGCTGCACTTCAACTTGAGATTGAGGTCCCTGAGAATGCGATGCCGTATATTTTGCAGTAAAAATGCTTAAAACAATGATAACGGCAGCAAGAGTCCACGTAGTTTTTTCCAAAAAATCCGTAGTCTTGCGTACACCCATAATTTGATTGGATGATGAAAATCCTGCAGCTAATCCTCCTCCTTTAGATTTTTGTACCAATACAATAAGAATCAACAAAATAGCTGCAATTAAAATAAGAATGGTAAGGAAAATATACATATCGAGATTATTTTTTATTTTTTTCGTTTATAATCAAATATTCCAAAAAATGAATTTGGTCGGCAAAGTAAGCATTTTTTTTTGGAAAATTCAAACTTAAACGCTTAATAATTGTAAGCGCTTGTTCGTATTTTTTTTGCCTAATATAAATTTTTGCCAGGGTTTCGGTTAAAAATTTATCATCATCGATATCATTATCGGAGATATAAGCATTTTGTTCATTATTGATAGACAACTCATTATCAGATAATGATAAGGAAGCATTCGAATCGGCTTTTTCAATAAATTGATCAATAATATCGTGATGTTTCAACAGATTCTTTTCCGAACTTTCCTCTGTTGTTTCCGAGTTTTTTTGTCCAATTGATTCCAGATACAATAAATAATCGGATGAAATCATATCAATCCCCGAATTGGTAAAAACAACATCACCCGACTTCATTTCTTCTCCCATGGTATTAAAAAAAGAATCAATCAGTGCTTGCGTCCGATCACATTGAGCGCTTTTTTCTTCCTCGTCATCTTTAATAAATACAGCATAGTTTTCTCTGTTAATCAAATAAAATAATTTTTTCCTATCGACACAAAAAAGAGCAGTTTTCGCCAATGTGGTCGAATAAAGAGGATGTTGTACCCTTTGAAGGTTCTTTTGATAAAGCAAAAGAAGGGTTTGAAAATAAGGATATTCATCCAAAGTTTCCTCTAATTTGCCAAGTGTGACATCATTCAATACTTCGGGATTTTCAATCCAACTATATAATTCAGAACTCATCATCAGAAAAAATACAACTTACCAATTTGACATCGTGGCATTGAATATCTGATCAATAATATCTTTACAAAGTTCCTCAATCAATTGATCTTGCACATCGGTTAACAAGCGATCGCTAGGAAAATTTCGGTAAGCAGAAAGAGTTTCCTCTTTATCCTGACCTTCAACTTTATTATTACGATAACGCATTTTCACCGTCATCGTTAAACGGGTTTCCGAAGCAAATGCATCTTCTTGAACAGCCATTGGAGTAAGGTCGTACCCAACAATTTCTCCCTCAATTTCCAAATCTCCGTTTTGATTGACAAGTTGAAGCTGAGTATTTCTGATAAATACATCTTTTAGTTCTTCGTTAAATCGCTGTTCAAGAGGAGGATATATTAAAGCTGCTTGATTAGGAAAGTTAGCTAAATATAACGTCTTCGTTGTATTATAATCGACTGACGCTCCATTAAATCGATAAGAAATGGAACAGGAAGCCAATAAAACACTAATCCCTGCAAGAACAAAAAAAGGGATACGTTTCATAAATTTTCCAGCTTATATTCTTTAATTTTTCGATATAAGGTTCGTTCAGATATTTTCAAATCATTAGCAGCCGGTTTTCGTTTGCCGTTATGACGTTCCAATGCTTTCACAATCATATCTTTCTCTACATCTTCCAACGAGAGCGATCGTTCTTCATATTCCGTAGCTTCCTGAATTTCTTCCTCCCGCTTTGATTCATCTTCCTTAAAAGGAGCATCAGAAACCACTCTGTCATATTTAAATGGCAAATTCAACGTAGCAGGGTCCTGTGAAACAAGAGAAGGATCGCTCTGAGCTTGTTCGGCCGTGAATGCGGATTTCATTTTGTCACCTGAAGCAGTTAAAATAGTGGCAACTACTTGTTTCAAATCCATAATATCCTTTTTCATATCGAACAAAACCTGATATAAAATTTCACGTTCACTTGCAAACGTTTTTTGCTCGTTCTCTTTCAAGTCGAATAAACGTACAGGCACCATGCCTACTTCTTCGGTCGGCAAGTACCGTTTCAATATTTCGGGTGTTATGATCCGTTCTTGTTCGATGATAGAAATCTGTTCCGTTATATTTTTCAATTGCCGTATATTGCCCGGCCACCGATAATCCATGAGCATTTCTTTAGCAGCATTGGTTAAACTTATAGGTGGTATCATATATTTTTCTGCAAAATCAGTGGCAAATTTATGAAAAAGCAAAGGAATATCTTCTTTCCGCTGGCGAAGCGGAGGAATGCGGATAGGAACCGAATTTAATCGATAATATAAATCTTCTCTAAATCTCCCTTTTTCCACCGCCTGCACCATATTCATGTTGGTAGCAGCAACCACCCGCACATCGCTTTTTTCTACTTTCGACGAACCCACTTTGATAAATTCTCCCGTTTCGAGTACCCTTAACAACCTCGCCTGAGTGGGAAGAGGCAATTCAGCCACTTCGTCAAGGAAAAGAGTCCCTCCATCTGCCACTTCAAAATAGCCTTTACGGGTTGCGGTTGCGCCCGTAAACGACCCTTTTTCGTGTCCGAAAAGCTCAGAATCAATTGTCCCTTCGGGAATCGATCCACAATTTACTGCAAAATAAGGACCGTGTTTCCTTCCACTGTACTGATGTATTATTTGAGGAAAAATTTCTTTACCCACTCCGCTTTCACCGGTGATGAGAACAGACAAATCTGTGGGAGCTACTTGTAAAGCGATATCGATAGCACGATCCAATTCGGCTGAAGTGCCTATAATACCGAATCGTTGTTTAACTTGTTGAATATTTTGTTTTGCCATAAATGAGTCTCTAAAACTGCAAAAATAAAATCCATAACAGGATAGAATATCAAAAATACTAAATTTATTTGACATTCCCTAAAGCATATGTCCTCGATTTTAAAAATTCTCCAAGTTCTTCCATGTCCCTATATTTCGATATTTCTGCGGGCATAATGGGGTCCCCAATGGTAATTACCAATTCTTTCCCTTTCTTATTTTTTAATTCATGACATAGCCCTAATGTACGTATTTGCCATCCAAAAAGGCGTAAAGCATAAAAACGCGGTGAATTTCCACCCGAAAAATGCATGGGAATCACCGGAACTCGGGCTTTTTTAATCAATTTCACAACAGAAGGCTGCCATTTCCTGTCGGCAATCGTTATTTTAAGCCCTTTTCTTGTAAAATCCGAAATAGCACCGGCAGGGAAAAAACCGAGATGATGCCCCTGACGAATATGATCAATGCATTCTTTTATGCCGTTTAAAGTAACATCGCGATTTTTATCCGATTTAAAAGGATTGACTACAATAAAATTTTCAGACATGGTATCAATCATTCCCAACACAAAGTTAACCATCATTTTATAATCATTTACGCGACTTCCCACCAATTCGATTGCAGCAATGCCGTCTATGTGCCCATAGGCATGGTTAGACACAGTAATGAAGGGTTTGTCTTTATATTTATCCAAGACTTCAATATTCTTCCAGATACGTATTATTTCCAGTTTATCCAACACATCCTTACAAAATGCAGGACCTGTAAGGTGTTTTGATCTATCGTAGATTTCATTGACGTGATTCAATCCCGACACCTTCATTATCAAGTTGATGAATTTATCCCCATGTTTTCCTCTGAAAATCGGATGAATTTTTCTTATATCATCATAGCTGATTAACTTATCTTTCATTGTATAATACGGTTATCCTCGTCTTAAAAAATATTGCCCGGATCCTTGTAAGGCAATATTAAAAACCTCTGAAATTAGAACTGATCATTTGAATTTATTTATCATTTCTATAATCTGTTTCCCGATATTTTCGGCTTCCTCGTAAGATCGTGCTTCAGAATAAATCCGAATGATAGGTTCGGTGTTCGATTTTCTTAAATGTACCCATTTATCGGGAAAATCGATTTTTACCCCATCGATATCGGTAATTTTCTGATCTTTAAATTCTTCCTTGATAGCATCAAAAACCGCATTTATGTCTATATCGAGCGTCAGTTCTATTTTTTGTTTTGCCATATAATAGGCCGGATAAGAAGCACGCAAATCGGAAACCTTTTTTCCTGATTTTGCCAGAAAAGTCAAAAACAACCCGATTCCTACCAAAGCATCACGTCCATAATGCGATGCAGGATAAATAACGCCACCGTTTCCTTCACCTCCAATCACAGCATTTACTTCTTTCATTTTGGCAACAACATTAACTTCACCTACGGCAGCAGCATAATATTTTCCACCCCGAGCTTCGGTAATATCACGCAAAGCACGACTTGAACTCAAATTCGACACCGTATTTCCGGGTTTATGCTGCAATACATAGTCAGCCACAGCAACAAGGGTATATTCTTCGCCAAACGGTTCTCCGTTTTCGCAATAAATGACCAGTCTGTCCACATCGGGATCAACAGCAAAGCCAATATCGGCATGTGAACTTTTCATCAAAGAAGCAAGTTCGGTCAAATGTTGTGGCAGGGGCTCGGGATTGTGCGAAAAATTGCCGTGCGGTGAACAATGCAATTTGAATACTTCTTTTATTCCCAATGCATAAAGCAATTCAGGAACAGCTATTCCACCTATCGAGTTTACGGCATCAACCGCCACTCTCAACTTAGCCGATTTTATCGCTTCAACATCCACCAAATCAAGCGACAGTATATGTTGAATATGCTGCTGAAGATAAGATTTACTTATGGTTTTACCTAATCCCTCCACGGGTGAAAAAACAAAATCTTCGGCTCCGGCAATATCCAAAATTTGTTGCCCTTCTTCTGCATTGAGAAATTCTCCATTGAAATTCAGCAATTTCAAGGCATTCCAATGCTTGGGGTTATGACTTGCAGTGAGAATAATGCCACCTGCAGCATTTTCTTCAACTACGGCAATTTCGGTAGTGGGAGTTGTTGCCATACCAATATCCACCACATTAAAACCCATTCCGTTGAGCGTTCCTACAACAAGTCGGTGAATCATCTCACCCGAAAGGCGTGCATCACGTCCAACAACAATTTTTTTTTCTTTCCCATGCAGATTTTTTTCGATAAACGTAGCGTATGCCGCCGTAAATTTTACGACATCAAGTGGCGTCAGGTTATCTCCTGCCTTTCCCCCTATTGTACCACGAATTCCCGAAATAGATTTAATAAGTGTCATATTTTTATTGATTTCAGTTTATCGGATTAGGATCTTCTATACGATACTGTAGATTTCCATAGTAGGCTGTACGATAATATGATTTATCATAAGCAAGTCCATGATTAAACGGAACTATCAATTTTACTCTACCCAAATGTCCTACATGAATCAACGGCACTACCCAGGCATTACATGCATAGGTTGTGGGGTTTCCGTAGACCAAAATTTCAGGATCGGGACTAAGAATATTAGAGTATTGTGTGGTATCACCTTCCAAAAAGTATGTCAACCCTTTAAAACGAATGTAAACTTCCTCACCAAAAATAGCTTTTCGCCCCCCCGAATCAATCACATTATAATATACCCCTGTGGCCGGATCTCGATAAAACTCGTTCGGTTTAAATACATGATCTTCAGGATATTCGTTGAGAACGACGATTCCGTTTTCGGAAATGAATTGGTTAATACCCTTGGATTCATCTTTCAAATACTCCGCATATGTTTTCTGATTGTCGCAGGAATTTCCTATAAACAAAAAAACGACAATCGCTACTATTACAAAACTTATTTTTCTCATTCTTAGCAATAAAATTCGAATTTGATACAAAAGTAAATNNTAAATAATTCAACTTCAAAAAATAATTTATTTATGAAAAATAAACGATTCTTCTGACCTAAAAACATTCGTCAGATAAATTCAGCAAGATGCATTTTTCAACTTCAATTCATACTTTTTGAGTCCTGTTTCAAATAAAACTATAGCTTCTTCCAGTGTTCCATAAAATTCACCTCCCGCAGCATTCAAATGCCCTCCACCTTGAAAAAATTCGGCAGCGAATTCGTTACAGGCAAAATTACCTTGTGAACGAAAAGATAATTTGACGTAATTATCGTCCTCGTAAATAAAAGCGGAAAAAACGATACCTCGTATACTAAGTGGATAATTTACAAAACCTTCAGTATCTCCCTTTGTTGACTTATACCTTTGTTGATCTTCTTTCGACAGATAAATCAAGGCAGAATGAATGTCATGGTAAATTTTCATCCGCTTCAACAAAGTAAATCCCAATAACCGAAAACGTTCTTCCGTATAATTGTGATAAACATGCGAATAAATCGCATCTTTATTGATTTGTTTTCTCAGCAGCAAACTGATAATCTCGAATATTTCAGGATCATTGGAATTGTAAGTAAACCCTCCGGTATCCGTCATCATACCACAATAAATACATTCTGCGATATCTTTATCTATATACTCATACTCACCCGCTTGATAAAGCAAACGAAAAATCAACTCACTGGTGGATGAAATTTCAGGATAAGAAATCACTACGTCACAGGAGTTTTCAGGATAAGGATGATGGTCTATCAATATTTTTTTTGCAGTAGAAGCCGTTACAAAAGGAGCCATTTTACCAATCCGTTTAGGAACATTGAAATCAATGCAAAAAATTAATTCTGCATTCGTTATAATATGTTGTCCAACTTCGGGATTATACTCATAAACCAATACATTTTCCGTACCCTTCATCCATTTCAAAAAATAGGGAAACGAATTCGGAACAATAAGTTTCACATCTTTCTCCTTATGAAAAAGATAATGATACAATGCCAAAGAAGCCCCTAAAGCATCGCCATCAGGAGAAAGGTGAGTAGTGATGACAATTTTATGGTAATTATGAATGAAAGAACGAATTTTGTCGATTTGTTCTTTGGGGATGATATCTGTAATTGTGGCTGCTCTCATTCAATCTTTTAAGCTATCGGATGTGCATCTTCTTTGCTGCAAATATACTACAAATTTATAGAAAATGCGCCCATTTGCGACACATCGTACACTTTTATATGTAATTGCCGGCATTCCTCCGTTATACGCTTAATCGTGTATTTCGATAGAGAACTATCAAGAATGACCGTTTCAGGTAAAAAATAACTATTCAATGAATACATGGAGAAAGAATTATCTGTCGATAGGATTAAAAAATCGACAGGAAACGTTTTTTCAACCCTTTTCGACCGGTAAATGTTCTCCGATAATTTAACAATTCTCTTGTCAGAATAAGGCACTATGCCATTCCCTTCTCTTAGTATAGGCGTTGTTCTATTATTTACAATAATTCCCAGCTCGCTCACTCCCGGTCGGTTATAAACAATAAACCTAGGCGAAGTTCTGTTAATAACCGTATAGGTATCTGTAAACAAAAATAGGAGAATGGATCCCAATACGACAACAAGATAGTTAAACCGCTTTTTCGTCATATATCCACAGAAAGCAAACAAAACTATAAAAAGGAGCATCATCTGAAAAAAGGAAAGATAATGATCGGAAATCCGAGCATAAGGCAACGATTCGAACACATAAACTATATGAATAACCAACCCGATCAACGTATTGAGCAACCAACTCATTGCTTGAAATAAGGAATGAAAGACAGGGAAACCCAATTGACTCAATCCCGAAAAAAGGATAACCGGCAATACCGTATAGATAACCATACTAATAAGGGGAACGACCATTAAATTCGTAACAAAAAAATAGGTTGGAAATGTTCCAAAATAGTACAAGACAAGAGGAAAAACTCCAAACTGTGCCGATAAGGAAAGAGTAAAAAGATCCCGAATTTTCAGAAAAGATCGATAAGAAGGTGTGTATAACTTATCGAGCTTTGGTTTGAAAAACAAAATAGCAAAGACCGACAAAAAACTCATTTGAAAGCCCACTTCGAAAAAACTCAACGGGTTGAAAACAAGAATAAAAAAAGCCGCTGCCGCAAGAGTATTATAAGAAAATCCCTCTCTGTTAAAAACCTTACCCAAGCAAAAAATCGAAAGCATAATTGCCGCACGAATAACGGAAACAGATAATCCCGTAAGGAAAACATAACCCCAAAGAAAAAGGATAATCAAGAACTGTTTCAGAACAAATTTTTTCCCGCAATTGCCAAGAAAAGAAAAAAGCACGCTAAGAATAAGATAAACAACTCCGACATGCAATCCACTTACAGCCAACACATGTGCTGTACCCGAGGCACGAAAAGCATCTTGCAGATCGTTGGAAAGATTGTTCTTGTATCCTAAGGTAAGTGCTGCTACAAAAGCATATTCATCGGGATTTAATCCGAAAGATTTATAAAAACAAAGTGCTTTAGCCCTTACATTCTGCGATAATGTATAAACCGATTGAATGTTTTTCCCCGTTTTACTCCATTGTTGAGAGGAAACATATGCCGATCCTGCAAAACCCTTTATTTTCATAAATCGGACATAGTTGAAATCATCCGGATTGCCAAAATTTTTGAAAGGCTCTATTTTGGCATGAAAGACAATTTCATCACCCGGCCGAAGGTCAATACTCTTTCCCTCTTTTTCAAAATAAAGGATCACTTTTTTCTGTTCCGGTCCTATCAATTTGATATTGCCTTGAACAGAACGATGTTTTTGCTGCGGAATATCAAGAACAATCCCTTTACAAGGGATATTTTCGTTTAAAGAGCCTAATGAAGTGTCTGCAACCTTCTGCCGGTATTGCAACGTAATCAGAGAAAAAACGAACAAAAACAATCCGACACCAAATACCCATCGATATGGAAACTCCTTGTTTTCCGGAATAAAAAAGGAAAGCAACAGGATAAAAAACCCTGCAAAACCGAAAAAAAGAGCCGAAGGGAAGGGGTGAATAAATTCATTGGCAATAATCCCTGTCACAACAGGAATGAGCAAACGCAGAAAAGGTGTTTTCCCTATTATATGAGTCATCACATTCTCATTGCTAACGCAAAAAGTTCGTCTTGGCAAAAAACTTGATAAAAAAGACTGTTATAAACTTTTTAATCGATGAATAGTTTCTATGGGATTTTCAGAAGAAAAAACAAAATTCCCGGCAACAAGTACATCAGCGCCGGCATCAACCAGCCGTTTGCCTGTTTCCAAATTAATGCCGCCATCAACCTCAATGAGGGTAGAAAGATTTTTTTTTACAATCATTTCCTTTAAAGCCGAAACTTTCTTTACGGAATGATCGATAAAGTTCTGACCTCCAAATCCGGGATTTACCGACATCAACAAAACCATATCCAACTCATGCAAAATATCTTCAAGCAAAGATATCGGTGTATGCGGATTTAATGTAACTGCAGCCTTCATTCCCTCTTTTTTGATTTCTTGAATAACTCTATGCAGATGAACACATGCTTCATAATGCACATTCATCATATAAGCACCCGCGTGGGCTACTTCTGAAACAAATTTTTCGGGCTGAACAATCATTAAATGAACATCCAGGGGTTTATCGGTTATGTATTGAAGCGAATTAATCACCGGAAAGCCGAAAGAGATATTTGGAACAAAAACTCCATCCATAATATCTAAATGTATCCAATCCGCTTCGCTGTTGTTCAACATTTCCACATCTTTACGAAGATCCAAAAAGTTAGCAGAGAGAATAGAAGGAGCTATTAAATGATGATTCATAAGCGTTTAATTAATTTTTCAAAGGTAGTGAAAATTTCGAAATGAGAAAAGTCATTAAACCTTAATATCCCCTATTCAGTCAGTAAAATGAATATTCGAAAGCTATTTAATCCGATTTTTATCACTATTTTTGCAAAAAGAAAAGGCATGTCTCGATATGTTGAAGTATTATTATTACTTATTTTCGGAGGATTGCTTTTTTCCGTATTCCCTGTTGCAAGTCAAACAAAGGAATTTACGGTAGTGATTGATGCAGGTCATGGTGGCAGGGATCCGGGAGCACTTGGATCTTCCTCGTGCGAAAAAGATATCACACTTTCGGTAGTAAAAAAGTTGGGCGCATTGATTGAAAAAAATCACAGCGATGTAAAAGTAGTTTATACACGCAAAGATGACAGTTTTGTTGCGTTGGATCAAAGAGCTGCCATTGCCAATAGCGCGAAGGCCGATCTTTTTATCTCCATTCACTGCAATGCATTATCCAAACGACAAAAATCGCCTCAAGGTGTAGAAACCTTTATTTTGGGATTACATAGGAGCAAAGACAATCTGGAGGTTGCCAAAAAAGAAAACTCCGTTATTTTACTCGAAGAAGATTATTCACAAAAGTACGAAGGTTTTAATCCTCAAGAACCGGAATCGTACATTATCTTTGAATTCATGTCCGATCAATATCTCAAACAAAGCCTTCATCTTGCCTCATTGGTTCAACACCAATTAGTGCATAATTCCAACAGAATAAACCGAGATGTCAGACAAGCCGGTTTCCTTGTGCTGCGCGAAGTTGCTATGCCGAGCATCCTCGTCGAATTGGGATATATCAGCAATCCAAACGATGAGAAATACTTAAAAAGTGCCTCCGGACAAAATTCCATGGCAAATTCAATTTACATGGCATTCAATGAATACAAGAGAGATTATGATAAAAAAAACCGGATTTTTTCGAATGAAACTGCTAATCAACCCCAAAAGGCAAATTCAGCGGAAACTGCAATCGAATATCGGATTCAATTTCTGACGTCGTCAAAAAAATACGAAGCCGGTTCTCCTGTTTTTAAAGGATTATCTCCTGTAAATTTTTATAAAGACGGAACTGTCTATAAATATACTTACGGCAGTGCTACCGATCTAACAGAAATCATAAAAATTTTACACGAAGTACAACCAAAATTTAAAGATGCCTTCATCGTCAAATTTCTAAATGGCGTTCGAATCGAATAATTAACTAACATATTATTTATGAAATTGAAATTAAGCAAAAACGCAAGTATCGGATTATCATTCCTTGTCAGTCTTGCCATAATTTTCTTTGGTATTAATTTTTTGAAAGGAATAAATATTTTTCAAAAACAGAATAATTATATTGCTGTTTTTGACGATGTTTCCGGACTAAATATCTCATCTCCCGTATTGGTAAACGGTTATCAGATCGGATTAGTTAGTTCGATTAGAATAATCAATACTGATCCCCTGAAGTTTGCAGTAGAAATAAGATTGAATGACAACTTTAAAATAAAAGAAGGAAGTACGCTTGAGTTTGGCACAGACCTGCTGGGCGGATCGCCGGTTAAACTAAAAATCAATGACAAAGCCACCCGTTATTTAAATCCCGGTGATACTTTGCTCGGAGGGCGAGCAGCAGGGATGATGGATAGTGCCGAAAAAATTGCCCCAAAAGCCGATTCTCTCCTATTACACATCGATTCCACCGTTATAGCATTGAACCAATTGATCACCAATCCCGCCTGGCAGCAATCCATCAGTGGTATAAATAGAACTGTAAATGAATTACAAGCTTCTGCTCATAATATCAACAACATTATTCTTAGTATAGGAAAAGAGATTCCTGAAATTACACAAAATTTGAATGTAGTAATAGATAATCTGAAAAACGTTAGCGATGAATTATACGCTGCCGATCTCAACCATACATTAGTGACGCTTGACGAAACAATTACAAATTTGAATTTACTCTCTCAAAAATTAAACACACCCGACAATTCGTTGGGAAAACTTACAAATGGTTCAGAACTCCACGACAGTTTAATTGTTACCATCAACACTGCAACAAAATTACTGGAAGATGTTAGAAAAAATCCAAAGAAATATTTAAGTGTGAAATTGCGCCTATTCTAGTATTGAAGCCTATTTGTGCTTTTTGCCGAAAAATATTTAAATAGAATTGCTCTAAATAGATGTATTGCCGATAAAAATCAGAAAAGTATTTGTATTATTGCATTTAAGGGACAAAAATGAAGCGATTTTCTCATTTTCAATGACTTTTTTACACTTAATAAAAATACTGATTCACAATGGTTTCCCAAAAGAGCGTATTCATATGTAATTGATATTTAATTATTTATTATTATCGGATTGATTATTAATCCTGTGTTTTGTTGTCTTTTTTCAAAAAAGAGACCCATTTTTTTTTATAAAATATATTTCCAAAATTTGTACTCGAGAAACGATAAGAAAACAAGTTCAAATAAACTAATGAAAGGAGATTTCAAGATTTTATGGAATAACTGTCTAAATGTCATTCGCGATAATATTCCCGAAGCTGCGTTTAACACCTGGTTTGCACCAATCGTGCCTTTAAACTATAAAGACAACGTGCTAACAGTGCAGGTGCCGAGCCAGTTTTTTTATGAATATCTTGAAGAAAAATACATTGATCTTATTCAACAGACCCTTTATCGCGAAATTGGAGAGGGAACGATCTTAAATTACCGCGTATTGATTGAAACCGAAACCAACACGGCGGTAGAGCTTCGTGGAGAAACCAAGACGCAATCAGGAGACAAAAATTTTGCAAAAAAAGTAGCTATCAAAGTTCCCAACCCTTTTGAACGCGTTGAAACGCCCGAATTCGATTCTCAAATAAACTCCAAATATACCTTTAATAATTTTTTTGAAGGCGAGAGCAACCGATTAGCTCGCACCGCTGCAGAAGCAGTGGCCGAAAATCCAGCAAAAACAGCTTTTAATCCATTATTCGTCTATGGCAATTCAGGAGTAGGAAAAACCCATCTTTGCCACGCCATAGGCTCGAGAATCCTGGATCGATATCCGGAAAAGAAAGTGCTTTATATCTCTGCACATCTTTTTAAGGTTCAATTTACAGATGCACGACGTTTCAATACCATAAACGACTTTATTAATTTCTATCAAGGAATTGATGTATTGATTATCGACGATATTCAAGAACTATCGGGATTGGAAAAGACACAAAATACCTTCTTCCACATTTTCAATCACTTGCATCAAAACAATAAACAGCTGGTAATGACTTCCGATTGTGCTCCCATGGATATGGCGGGAATGGAAGAGCGATTGTTGACTCGTTTCCGCTGGGGTTTGACCACAAGTCTGGAACGTCCCGACAAAGAACTGCGCAAGAAAATATTGAAACATAAAGTACTTTCCGACGGGTTGTCCATCTCAAACGAAGTTATCGACTACATTGCTGAAAATGTAACCGATAACGTGCGCGACCTCGAAGGTGTTATTGTTTCGCTGATGGCACATTCCATAATCAACGACCGAGATATCGACATGAACCTTGCCCGCCGCGTAATGGAACAAACCATCAAAGTTGAGAAAAAACGCATTACCGTACAAAAAATTCAAGATACCGTTTGCAATTTTTTCAACATCAAGAAAGAACTTGTTCACTCTGCATCGCGAAAAAGAGAAATCGTTCAAGCTCGCCAGGTAATCATGTATTTTACTAAAAAACACACCGAACTTTCACTTTCTCAAATTGGTGCACAAGTAGGCAACAGAAATCATTCCACTGTTCTTCATGCCTGCAACGCCGTCAAAGATCTTGTAGAAGTCGATAAAGGATTTCGTGCCAATATCGAAGAAATTGAACGATTACTTAATTCATAAAAATATCGACCGATGGTGCCATTAGCCTTACGTACTCCTATTGGCACATTTTCTATCTCTTTCACCGATTAAGCAATTCTATTTAGAATTCCCAGTAATGAAACGACTTTTATATATCCTGTTTTTCCTAACCTCAGAGCTATCGCTTTGGGCAGCAAAACCAATAAAAATAGCAATCATCAGCGATGTGCATTATCTCTCGTCCCGGCTCGCAGGGAAAGGCACTGCATTAGAAAAATACGAAACAACGGCGGGAAGGAATACGGAAGACCTTCATGCGGTACTGGATAAAGTGGTAACCGATTTGCTCGATGAATCTCCCGATATCTTACTCATCCCCGGCGATATAAGCAAAGACGGGGAAAAGCAGAGTCATCTGGATTTTAAGGAAAAACTGCTGCCGTTAACAAAAAATGGAACGCAAATCTTTGTTGCGCCGGGTAATCATGATATCAATGTCCCTACGGCAAAAAAATACATGGGAGACAAAACCGAACCGGCAGAGAACGTTACAGCCGAAGAATTTGCGGCAATCTATGCCGATTTCGGCTACGGAAAAGCTTTAAAGTCCGATACAGCCTCGCTGAGTTACCTCGCTTCTGTGAACGATTCTCTATGGCTGCTGTGTTTCGATACCAATCGATATAACGAATACCATACCTCCTCCCTTTCATCCGGAAGAATTCTTCCTCAAACTCTCCAATGGGCATTGGAAATTCTCAACCAAGCAAAAGAAAAAAAAATCAACGTGATCGGCATGATGCACCACGGTTTAGTGGAACATATGCCTTATCAAAGCGCCTTTTTCCCGGAATATCTGATTAATGACTGGAAAAAAAATGCGGAAATTCTTGCAGACAGCGGATTAAAAATTGTTTTTACGGGACACTTTCATGCCAATGATATCACTTCTTACACCTCGGCCTCCGGAAATACGATCACCGACGTGGAAACTGGAAGTCTGGCTCAATACCCATTTCCTTACCGCGTGATTCTCCTTGAAAATGATACCTTGAAAATAACCTCTCATACTGTAAATTCGATCCCTTCAAAGCCACAACTGGCAGAAGAATACAAAGAGAAACTCCGTCAACAAACAGAAGCTTCGGCTTTATCAAAAATCAACAACCTCAACATACCGTTACCCAAAGAAATCCAACAGGCACTAGCTAATGTTATTGTTCAGATGAACCTGTTGCATGTTTGCGGCGATGAACAACTTACAGAAGAAATGGTACAGGCACTAAAAATTTTCAGTAAAGTAATGGGGCAGGAAAATTTCGATCCGGCAACATTTCGATTGGATTATCCGCCTGCCGACAACAAGGTGGAGCTTGCCTTATGAAACCAAAACCGTTTCCGCATTTGGAATGTTGCATGCATAGCAATTGCATGGAAGCAGGTTGCGACGAAGCAGGACGTGGATGTCTTGCAGGGCCGGTCTTTGCCGCCGCTGTAATTCTCCCTCCCGGCTTTGAACATGCCAAGCTGAACGATTCTAAACAACTCTCGGAAAAAGATCGCAACGAACTGCGAATTCTTATCGAAAAACATGCCTTGTGTTTTGGCGTGGCTTCATGCTCAGTCCAGGAAATCGACGAAATAAATATTCTTAGGTCATCTATAAAAGCCATGCACAAAGCATTGGACAAGCTCTCTGTACGACCGCAACATATTCTGGTTGACGGAAACCGTTTTCATCCCTACGAAGAGATTCCTCATACGTGTATTGTAAAAGGTGACGGAAAATACATGTCGATAGCGGCTGCATCCATTTTGGCAAAAACTTATCGAGACGAATACATGAAAAATCTTCACAACGAATTCCCGGATTACGGTTGGGAACAAAACAAAGGATACCCTACCCAGTTGCATCGTGAGGCAATCAAAAAATATGGCATCACCCCACACCACCGCAAAAGTTTTACACTATTAGAAAAACAATTGAAAATCGAATTCTAAACAATACTACACCATTCACTTTTATTCTTCTAAATTGCGAACAAATAGAAAAATAGGCCGTAAACTGCAAGAGCTGCCGGATTCTTTTTATTGTTCTAGTTACAAATGATTACAAATGAATAGAGACAAAAGGAATCCTCTATCGATTTCGAATTAAAATTATTCCCTGATAATTTTTAGGTTTTTAGGGTAAAATAGAAGAATACGGTTTCATTTTAACCGTTCGACTTGCAAATATTCGCTAACTTTGCGAAGAAAGAACAATGGCAAAACTCAAATCGGTATATTTTTGCAGCAATTGCGGCAATGAATCACCCAAATGGATGGGACGTTGCCCGGCATGCGGCGAATGGGGAACATTCGTAGAAGAACTCGTTGGCAAAAACGACCTCGCCAAAGAAGAAGATATGCGTTCTTTTTCCGGTATAAAAAGTCAGCCATTGCCTCTTAACGAAATAAAAGCCGATGAAGAACCAAGGATCAACCTTATCGACGCCGAATTGAACCGTGTGCTGGGCGGAGGACTTGTTCCTGCCTCGGTGGTGTTGATCGGAGGGGAACCGGGCATCGGAAAATCTACCCTCGTGCTGCAAACTCTACTGAAACTGCAACACATTCGATCGCTCTATGTGTCGGGAGAAGAAAGTGCGAGACAAATAAAACTCCGTGCCGACAGAATCGGCATACAAAACGATAACTGCCTGGTTGTTTGCGAAACCAATCTCGATCAGATATTTACCCATATTAAAAACACGTTACCCGGATTGGTAGTCATCGATTCCATACAAACGGTTTACAGCGAGGCGCTGGAATCGTCACCCGGAAGCATTTCCCAGGTGCGCGAATGCGCTGTTTCGATTTTAAAGTTTGCAAAACAATCGGGCATACCCGTGATACTTATTGGGCATATCACCAAAGAAGGCAACATTGCGGGACCTAAAATTCTAGAACATATTGTGGATACGGTTTTGCAGTTCGAAGGTGACCAACATTACATGTATCGCATTCTACGAAGCATAAAAAACCGCTTCGGCAGCACATCCGAAGTCGGCATATACGAAATGAATTCGTCGGGGTTGCGTGAAGTAATCAATCCTTCAGAGTTGCTGCTCACCCAAAACCATGAAGGATTGAGTGGCGTAAGCATCGCCGCCGCAATCGAAGGTATCCGCCCCTTTTTGATCGAAACTCAGGCTCTGGTAAGCACGGCAGCCTATGGTACACCCCAACGTTCATCCACCGGTTTCGATATCCGAAGAATGAACATGTTGCTGGCGGTATTGGAAAAGAGAGCGGGCTTCAAACTTTCGCAAAAAGATGTTTTTCTCAATATAGCGGGCGGTCTACGTGTAAGCGACCCGGGATTGGATTTATCGATAATTAGCGCTATTTTATCGTCAAGTCTCGATATCTCGATAGACAAAAACATTTGTTTGACCGGCGAAGTGGGACTATCGGGAGAAATTCGGCCGGTTAACCGTATAGAACAACGCATCCTTGAAGCAGAGAAACTCGGTTTTTCCTCCATCCTTATCCCGGCACATAATCTGAAAGGGTTTACCGCAAAAACAGCAATTAAGATTGAATCGGTACGAAAAGTTGAAGAAGCTTTCAATCGTCTATTTGCTAGAAAATAATGCCTGTTGTTTTTAAAATCGGGAAAATGTATTATCTTTGTGGCCACTTTACTCGGTACCTTGACCGAGTGGCTAGGTAGCGGTCTGCAAAACCGTTTACGGCGGTTCGAATCCGCCAGGTACCTCTCGAACAAGATAAAACGGCACTTTTGTGCCGTTTTATTTTTCAAACTTCAGAACCTCCTTTGTTATTGTTTCAACCATTATTCACCAAAAAAGAAACAAATGGCTATCTTTGCAATGAAAAATATATACGGAATAATTAAAAAGCAAACTATGTTGAACATTGTTATTTTTGGAGCCCCCGGTTCGGGAAAAGGTACACAAAGCAATTATTTGAAAGAAAAATACGGACTGGAACACATCTCAACAGGAGATTTATTAAGAGCTGAGATAGCACAAAAGAGCGAACTAGGAAAAATGGCCGAAAATTACATCGCCAAAGGCCAATTAGTTCCTGACGAAGTAGTCATTGGCATGCTGGAAGAGACTATCAAAAAAAATCCGAATGCGAAAGGGTTTATTTTTGACGGATTTCCTCGAACACTGGCTCAGGGAGAGGCTCTTGATAAAATACTGAAAAAATTCGGACAAGAAATATCCATTGTCATCAGCCTTGAGGTTGACGATGAAGAGCTCATTAACCGGCTTCTCAAACGAGGAGAACTAATGGGACGTTCCGACGATAACCGCGAAACCATTGAATCGCGATTAAAAGTTTATTATAACCAAACTGCTCCTTTAAAGGAATTCTACGCTAAACAAGGAAAGCTGGTAGAGATTAAAGGGAAAGGCTCAATCGAAGAGATTTTTGCTTCCATAGCACAAGCAGTTGACAACGTTATTGCAGAGAAAAAAGAATGACGGAATCCAATTTTGTTGATTATGTAAAAATATTTTGTCGCTCAGGAAAAGGCGGCAGTGGGTCTGTCCATTTCCATAGGGCAAAGTACCTGCCAAAAGGTGGTCCTGACGGGGGTGACGGCGGGGATGGTGGAAATATTATCCTGCGCGGAAACCGCAATTGTCGCACCCTGTTGCATTTACGCTATCAACGCCATTTTTTTGCCGAAAACGGCCACAGCGGATCACGTAACCAATCATCGGGTAAAAAAGGAGAAAGCAAAATCATTGAAGTGCCTTGCGGAACGGTAGTATATGATGCCGATACAGGTGAATTTTTATGTGATATATCGGAACATGGCCAAGAAGTTATTTTATTAAAGGGGGGCAGGGGAGGACAAGGGAATGCCAGATTCAAATCGGCAACCAATCAAACTCCGCGTTATGCACAACCCGGAGAACCTTCAGAGGAACGATGGGTGATCATGGAATTGAAGCTTCTGGCCGATGTAGGTCTGGTGGGTTTTCCAAATGCCGGAAAATCGACTTTGCTGTCGGTAGTTTCTGCTGCAAAACCCAAAATTGCCGACTACCCTTTCACCACATTAGAACCCAATTTGGGAATGGTGGAATATCGGGATGGAAAATCGTTTGTAATGGCAGATATCCCCGGGATCATCGAAGGAGCAAGTAAAGGGAAAGGTCTTGGTTTGCGCTTTTTGAGACACATTGAACGCAATGCCTTGCTGCTCTTTGTTATCCCTGCCGACTCTGAAGATATCCGCAAAGAATATGATACGCTGGTAAACGAACTGATCCAATACAACCCCCAATTGCTGAATAAGCGTCGCGTTTTGGCTATCTCTAAATCGGATATAGTGGATGAGGAGAAAATGAAAAAGATAGCACAAGATTTACCCGATATTCCTTATGTATTTATTTCCTCCATTACGGGTTTTGGCATCGATAAACTAAAAGATGTTCTTTGGGAAACGCTCGACTTCGAAGATTTTGATCCTCATGTTTTGTTAAAAGACACATTGGTTCACCGGAATTTGGATATAACATCCACTCCTCTCGACGAAACGGAAGATAATACCACAACCAATGAAACTGATAGGAGTAACTACAATTTAGAAAACACAATCAATTACGAAGAAGAAGATTTTTAAATAAAGGGATGCAACTAAAAAATAGAGACGCCGGTTATTTCGACGTCTCTATCCCCAGTCAAACATGTCCATTCTACCGGATATAAACTGCCTTCAATTAATAACGCTGACTGACAACGTCCCAGTTTATAATCTTCCATAATTCTTTCAGGTGATCTGCCCGGCGATTCTGATAGTCGAGATAATAAGCATGCTCCCACACATCGAATCCCAAGATGGGAGTTAATCCTTTTCTTATCGGATTACCGGCATTACTTTCCTTTTCGATAGAAAGTTTGCCATTCTCGTCTTTAGCCAGCCAAACCCAACCCGAACCGAACAATGAAACTCCGGCATCATTGAATAATCCCTGAAATTTCTCGAATGAACCAAATTGCTCATCTATCGCTTCAGCCAATTTGCCTTTTGGCTTACCTCCCCCATTAGGAGAAAATGAAGTGAAATAAAGATTATGATTCAGAACTTGACCTGCATTATTGAATATAGCTCCTTCGCTCTTTTTTACGATAGTTTCCAAATCGGCATTCTCAAACTCTGTTCCTACGATAAGCTTATTTAAATTATCCACATAGGCCTGATGATGTTTACCGTAATGGAATTCAATTGTTGTTTTGCTGATGATCGGCTCAAGAGCATCGGGAGCATAAGGAAGCGGTACTTTTTCGAATTTCATACTTTTACTGTTTTTAGAGTTAATATTATCAATACTTTTAGCATTTGAATTGTTGCATATAAGCATGCTCATCGCTACTAATCCTATAAAATAAGCATATAATTTCTTCATTTTATTTGTCGTTAATCACTTTCAAAGGTATAACGAAAAAGAGAGGCATTTTGTTCGAACTAATTTAGATTGATTCTTATTAATAAAATCTAAAATCAATAAAAAGAAAAGAATGTCATAAAACAACGAAGGCACCCCATGTAATAGTAGGTGCCCTCGTTATAAAATTTAAAGAGATTAATTTTCATCATTGGGTATAGGGACTTCCTTTTTGTCATCAGATATCCCCTGTCCTTTTGTTTCGTCTTCTTTAAAAGAAGATCCATTTGAAGCATCATCGCTCGTTTCACTAACAGGGTTTAATTCCTGAGGTTTCGATCGAATGGTGCGATCATCTGTTTTCATATTCTTATTGCTTTCCAAAATCTCTTGCGAGCGCGATATCCACGGACGTTTGCCAAAAATCGCTTCCAAATCTTCTGCATAAATAATCTCTCTTTCCAAAAGAATTGCAGCCAGTTTGCCGTGGCCTTCCTTATGCTGCAAAAGAATGGCTTTGGCACGCTCATATTGCTCCGATATCATGGCTTTTACTTCGCTATCGATCAATTTCGCCGTTTCTTCACTGTAGGGTTTAGAAAAAGAATACTCCTGGCCGGTGGAATCATAATAGCACAAGTTGGCCAATTTTTCACTCATACCCAAATACATAATCATGGCATATGCTTGTTTGGTGACCCTCTCCAGATCATTCATTGCCCCCGATGAAATGGTTCCCGTGAATAATTCTTCAGCAGCACGACCACCCAATAACGCACACATCTCGTCGAGCATTTGTTCTTTAGTGGTAATTTGCCGCTCTTCAGGCAAATACCAAGCTGCGCCCAATGCTTTCCCTCGCGGAACAATGGTGACTTTGACTAAGGGATTAGCATACTTTAAAAACCAGCTAAGGGTTGCATGACCGGCTTCGTGAAGTGCGATGGAGCGTTTTTCATCCTGCGTAATAATTTTATTTTTCTTTTCCAATCCACCGATAATGCGATCTATCGCGCTCAAAAAATCGTCTTTCTGCACAAACTTTTTTTTCCTTCGTGCAGCAATCAAGGCTGCTTCGTTACATACATTGGCTATATCGGCTCCCGAAAAGCCTGGAGTTTGACGAGCCAAAAAATCAACATCTACCGTTTCATCAATTTTAATCGGACGAAGATGAACATTAAATATTTCCTTACGGTCATTTAAATCGGGTAATTCAACATAGATCTGGCGATCGAAACGACCGGCACGCAACAAAGCTTTATCCAGGATATCGGCACGATTGGTCGCTGCAAGAATGATAACTCCGCTATTCGAACTAAATCCATCCATCTCGGTTAGCAGTTGATTCAACGTATTTTCACGTTCGTCATTTGCTCCGAAATTGACATTCTTACCCCGAGCACGTCCTACGGCATCAATCTCGTCAATAAAAACAATGCANNACTCCAACAAACATTTCAACAAAATCGGACCCCGATATAGAGAAAAACGGCACATTAGCTTCACCGGCAACAGCTTTTGCCAACAAGGTTTTACCTGTTCCCGGAGGCCCTATCAGCAAGGCTCCTTTAGGGATTTTCCCTCCTAAATTGGTGTAATTGTCGGGATGTTTTAGAAATTCCACTATTTCCTGAACCTCTTCCTTGGCTTCCGAAAGTCCGGCAACATCTTTAAACGTGACTTTTACTCCCGAATCTTTATCAAAAAGCTGTGCTTTGGATTTTCCAACGCTGAAAATATTCCCGCTTCCGCCACCTCCACCGCTTTGCATTCTGCGCATCATCCAAATCCAAAAAACGATCAATAGAATAAAGGGTAAAGCCGTAAGCAGAATCCCCCATATTTCGGACGTCGTATCAAAACGTACCTCAATATTATATCCTTTTTCCGATTTCACTTTATCGACAAATTCAGAAGCAGCTTCTGCTGATGGAATGCGGACGGTAATCACCGGATTCCCGCTAGCGGCGTTGGCTTTATCTCCAAAAATATAGTTTACAGATTCTTTTCTGACCGTAGCTTCCGCCATTTCTTTATTGCTGTAAATGACAATGCTTTCAATGCGATTTTCATTTACATACTGCTGAAAATCGGACCATGATACTTCTTTTACTGTAGCATTGCCCCCAAAAAAATACAAAGCCAACAATGCCACAAAAACAAGGGTATAAATCCAATAAGCATTAAAAGATGATTTTGGAGGTTTATTACCTTTATTGGGGTTCGATGGTGATTGTCTGTTTAAATTTTTATTGCTGTTATCCATTTAAAAATTCCCAAAAAATTAATAGTGTACGAATGTAACAATTTTAAAAGAAATAAGTTTTTATTCTAAACCGGGAATATTTTCGAGAAAAGCATCAGCCCACAAGTGATCGATATTGTAGAAAGAACGCAGCTCAGGCAAAAAAATATGCACTATAATTGTGCCATAATCCATGCCGATCCATTCGGCCCGTTGTTGTCCATGAATTCTGAGCGGCTTTTCTTTTGTATTCTTTCTTACAATTTCTTCTATTGATTCGGCAACAGCTGAAACTTGCGTCGGAGTATTTCCTTCACAAATAACAAAATAATCGCAGATAGAACCCGCTATTCCTTTCAATTCTATCGTGGTAATGTTTTTTCCCTTCTTTTCCTGAATCCCTTCTATTATGCTTTCTAATAACCTGTTTTTTTCTTTCATTCGCTGTTTTAGTAAGTTAATAAGACAAAGATAGGTTGTTTTTTCGTAAAAAACTATCCTCTAAAAAAATAACCTTCATCGTTTTATTTTTGTGCAACAAAAAAGATGCCAAAAAAAACCCGCTGAACATTTTCAGATTAGTTCAACGGGTCTGTCAAATGCAAGTTGTTGTTATAGGGTTTTCAATTTCAAGTTTTTCCAGCGGACTTTAATACCGCCTCCATCATGTATTTGTAAGGCTATGCGACCTTGCGCCTTACCAATCTTTTCGTCACTCAGATCTACCATTTCTTCTCCATTCAACCATGTTTTTACATTGTCGCCTTGGACGCGAATGCGCAATGTATTCCATTCCCCTTCTTTCAAGATATTTTCTTTTTCGTCGGGAATCTGAACGAGCCATCCTCTCCCATACGATTCATAAATGCCACCTGTATCGTTCCCTTTGGGTGCTACTTCTACTTGCCAGCCGTTTATAATCTCCCCGGGTTCGATGAAAGAGCGAAAAAATACGCCCGAATTCCCATTGGCTTCTTGCTTAAAATCGAGTGTAAGATCAAAATCATCGTAATATTCGCGCGTTGCAAGGTAACCGTATTTTTTGTCGGGGCCGCTTTCGCATACCAAAACACTATCTTCAACATACCATTTCTCGGTTCCATATACCTCCCAACCGTGTAAATCGACGCCATTAAAAAGCACTACCTCCTTTGTTTTTCGAGGCAATTCTTTAATTTTGAGATTGCGAAACCATGCTGACGAACCGTGATCTTGAAGACAAATTACTCCTTTGTGGGCTAATCCGTATTCCGGAGCATCTTTCCATTTGCCACTGTTTTTCAGTTCAAACCACTCGTCTGTCCATGCTTCGAATTCCAGTACTTTTTCGCCATTGAGCCAATGTTCTACATGTCCATTATCGAACACGATTTTAGAAGTATTCCATTCCCCTGCAGGTTTCAAATTTTTCTTTGCCGGATCAGGGATATGCATGGCATAATCGGCCGCTGTTTTTTGCCACTCTTCAAGAGGTTGAGGAAAATTTTCATCATCAATCAACTGATATTCGGGACCTGTGATGTAAGGTACCTTAAATTTTGGATGTTCCACAACGTGATACAACATACCACTGTTCCCGCCTTGGGAAATTTTCCAATCCCACACTAACTCGAAATTTTCATAAATATCATTGGTTACAATATACCCACTTGCATCACTTCCTTCACCTAATGCGCGAATCGTTCCGTCTTCAACTGTCCATGGCGCGGTTAACGAATCGCCATTGTAATCGCGCCAACCATTCAATGTTTTGCCATCGAACAACAATTTCCATCCTTCGGCTTCTTCTGCTTTAGTCAATACATTATTTTTTTCTCCTTTTTGGCAAGAAACAAAAAATATTCCCGCCATTACTGCAGACACAAATAAAATTTTTGTTTTCATGATTCCTTCTTTTTTATATTATTTATTAAATAGGGGTCAATTCATTTCATGTTTTGCAAAGATAATGAAATATTGGATTGATCATTTATATTCCCGATAAAAATACTCAAAAAGGTTTTTCTCTTCATCTTTAAACCAAAAAGGGGGTTCATGCGTTTATTGGTAATAAACAAAAAGATCACTTGTTTTGGAACTTATCGATTTATCAAAAACAGAACACATCGAACACAAGCCATTGGTTGCCACTCTCGGGTTCTTCGACGGAGTACACATAGGGCATCGACATTTAATCAATCAGGTAAAAGCGAAGGCAAAGCAATTGAATTTGCCGGCAGCAGTAATTACTTTTCCCGAACATCCACGCAAAGTTTTACAACAAGACTACCAACCGAAACTTTTGTGTGGATACGAGGAAAAACTGGAACAACTGGAAACCACAGGAATCGATTATTGTGTAAGTATGCCTTTCACTGTTGAACTATCAGCGTTGACAGCAAAAGAATTTATGGAGAAGACACTGAAAGAAAAAATCAATGTGCACACCTTGATTGTGGGTCACGATCATCGTTTTGGCCATAACAGAGAAGAAGGATTTCCCGAGTATGTGCAATATGGCAGCGAATTGGGAATTGATGTTATGCTGGCAACCGAACTACTTTTTGAAGGCCATCATGTAAGCTCATCTCAGATCCGTCGTTTACTAGCCGAAGGAAAAATCAAATTGGCTAATAAATTACTGTCGTACAATTACAAATTTTCAGGAAAAATTATAGAAGGGTATAAGGTAGGGCGCACCATCGGCTTCCCTACAGCCAATATTCAGGCATGGGAAAAATATAAGGTGATCCCGGCATTAGGTGTTTATGCCGTTTTTGTCCGACTCGAAAACGAAATTTACAAAGGAATG
Source organism: Bacteroidales bacterium UBA1410 (assembly GCA_002305015.1). Classification (GTDB taxonomy): domain Bacteria; phylum Bacteroidota; class Bacteroidia; order Bacteroidales; family Dysgonomonadaceae; genus Anaerorudis. Next base: position 37,135 of record DBPW01000018.1, on the reverse strand, counting down.
TTATACATCGGTACGCGCCCCACCTTACAAAACGATAACGAGATCAGCATGGAAGTAAATATCTTCGACTTCGAAGGAGATCTGTACAATCGATCGTTGACGGTAGAATTTATCGATTTTATTCGTCCCGATCTGAAGTTTGAGAACATAAAATCTCTAGTGGAACAAATAAGACGCGACAAAATTACGGTAATGGAAAGACTAAACGACTAAAAAAGGAAATTATGGAATACGCAACATTAAACAACGGGATTAAAATTCCTTACATAGGATTAGGTGTTTTTCGACTAAACGATGATAAAATTGCATACGAAACAGTACGAATGGCTCTCGATGTGGGATACCGACATATCGATACAGCAATGATATACGAAAACGAGGAAGCTGTGGGTAGAGCTATCAGAGATAGTGGCGTACCACGCGAAGAAATTTTTTTGACCACCAAACTATGGAACGACGATATCCGGAAAAACAATGTGGAAGGTGCTTTTGAAAGCAGTCTGCAACGTCTTGGGACAGAATATGTGGACTTATATCTGGTGCATTGGCCGGTGAAAGGAAAATATGTAGCGGTTTGGAAAGAAATGGAAAAAATTTATGCCGGTGGGAAAGCGAGGGCTATAGGAGTCAGCAATTATCTTGAACATCATTTGGAAGAACTGCTTGAAACCGCATCGGTTGTTCCGGCCGTAGATCAAATAGAGCTTCACCCTTATCTGAATCAGGAGAAATTGGTAAACTACCTACGCAAAAAAAATATCGTTCCCGAAGCTTGGAGTCCTTTCTGCGCCAAGAAAAATAATTTGCTTGAAGAACCCATTCTCAAAAAAATAGCCGAAAAATACGGTAAAACACCGGCACAAGTTGTGCTGCGATGGGATATCCAACGCGGGATCGTAGTGATCCCCAAATCATCAAATTTATTACGCCAAAAAGAAAACCTCGATATTTTTGATTTTGAACTATCAGAAGAGGATATGAAACGGATTAATTCGTTAAATAAAGATCAACGGGTGGGATCTCATCCCGACGAAATTACTTTTTAATAGATTTTTCGTTCATTGAGCGCTCGCTGATAGCGTAACGCATTACGTATATGCTCAGTATGCGTAGATGCAAAATTATGCCTCCCGGAAAGATCCTCTTTGGCACACATAAACAGATAACCATGCTGTTGAGGTGAAAGAACAGCATCAATGGCTTGAATAGAAGGTATGCGTATAGGTCCGGGCGGCAATCCGGCATATTTATAGGTATTATAAGGCGAATCGACCTCTAAATGCTTAAACAGAATACGCCTCAATGAAAAATCTCCAACGGCAAATTTCACCGTTGGATCGGCCTCCAGTTTCATTCCTCTGTTCAAACGATTCAAATAAAGCCCCGCAATAACAGGATATTCATCAGGATAGATTGCTTCTTCCTCAACAATGGATGCCAAGATGGAAACTTCTACCGGCGTCAAGCCGATTTTTTTAGCTTTAGCCTTCCGTTCCTCATTCCAGAAAAGGTCGTATTCGCGTTTCATTCGCGAAAGCAGCTTATCGACGCCAATATCCCAATATACTTCATACGTATTGGGAATGAACATACATACAACCGTACCGGTATCGAATCCCAGCTTCTCAACTTTTTCGGGATCATTCAAAGCAGTTATCAAAGAAATGCTATCTACCATGAGTTGTTGCGAAAGGCGAGAAGCAAGATCGGCTTTGGTGCGTATATTATTGAAAGTAACGTTTACCGGGGTTTGCCTTCCTGAGCGCAAAATACGGATTAACTCCATCATGGTCATGCCATTTTTAACGGCATAACAACCGGTTTTGATGTTGGACGAATACTTCATCCGCTTGGCCAATATTCTGAAAATTTTTTCCGACGGTAGATTGGCTTTTTCCTTCAATTGATGAACGATGTCTTCGAAATCTTTTCTTTCATCAATATAGATGTAAACAGGTGTAGCCGGTGTAAAAGGTTTAAGAATGGTATTTCTTAAATAAAAAATAGCGCCAAGCATCAACAGTACAGCGAAAGAAAAAATCCACCACGATTTTTTGTACCGCTTTCGTTTTGATTTCTTTTTCATTCTGCCGATTTTACCATAAAAAGGATTGCAAATGTAGGAATATTTTCATGAAAAAATTGAATATTCTTTGATAAGCTGAAAACAAACTCGTATATTTGCAAGCGATTTTGCAAACATATCATCCGGAAGTTTGGGTGAGTGGCTGAAACCAGCAGTTTGCTAAACTGCCGTACGAGTAATCGTACCGGGGGTTCGAATCCCCCAGCTTCCGCAAAAACCGCTTTTTTTGAGCGGTCTTTTTTTTAATGATATCGACAATCCTTTTTTTCTTACAAAATTCCGCTAAAAAACACATAGAAAATGAATTTTCATTATATTTGCGCAGATTATTGTTCAAAAAGTAAAAAATACAGTTTATGAATGATCCTTTATCTGCTCGAATAACAATGCTTTCCCCGTCGGAAACATTTGCCATGTCGCAAAAAAGTAATGAACTGAAAGCTCAGGGAATTGATGTGATCAATCTAAGTGTCGGGGAACCCGATTTCAATACTCCTGAACACATTAAAGAAGCTGCCAAAAAAGCCATCGTCGATAATTTCACTTTTTATTCGCCTGTACCGGGCTACCTCGATTTGCGAAAAGCAATATGCGAAAAGCTGAAAAAAGAAAATCAGCTGGACTTCACACCCGACCAAATTGTCTGCTCCAATGGAGCAAAACAATCCATTTGCAATGTCATCCTGGCATTGATAGACAAAGATGATGAGGTAATCATTCCCGCACCTTATTGGGTGAGTTATCCCGAAATGGTTAAACTGGCGGAAGGAAAATCGGTTTTTATTCCAGCCGACATCGAACAAAACTTTAAAATTACGGCGGAACAACTGGAAAAAGCCATTACCCCCAAGACAAAAGCGTTTATCCTTTGTTCTCCTTCAAATCCGACAGGCAGTGTTTACACTAAAAAAGAACTCGAGAAATTGGCCGATGTTCTAGCTGCTCATCCCCGGGTATTCGTAATCTCGGACGAGATCTACGAGCACATCAATTATGTTGGAAAACACGAAAGCATCGCACAATTTGAGAACATTCGCCAACGTGTAATCATAGCAAACGGCGTATCGAAGGCTTACGCCATGACAGGGTGGCGCATCGGATGGATTGCCGCTCCCAAATGGCTGGCATCTGCTTGCAGTACATTGCAGGGGCAATATACGTCGGGACCGTCATCTATTTCCCAAAAAGCGGCCTTAAGCGCGTATACCGGTGATCAAACGTGCGTTGAAATCATGCGCCAAGCTTTTGAAAGAAGAAAAAATCTTATCGTGAACCTTCTCAATAAAATTCCGGGTTTGAAGGTTAACGATCCGATGGGCGCTTTTTATATTTTCCCGCAATGTGATCATTATTTCGGAAAATCATACAACGGACGAACCATTGAAAATGCTTCCGATCTGGCCATGTATTTACTGGAAGAAGGGCATGTAGCGTGTGTAGGTGGTGCAGCATTTGGTGCACCCCAATGCATCCGATTATCCTATGCAACATCCGATGAAAATATCACTAAAGCAATCGCACTCATAAAGAAAGCATTGGAAAAATTAGCATAAAATATTCTTATCAGATTAATCTATCGAATAGGAGGAAACTGGATTTTATTTTTCCTCCTATTTTTTTATATTTCCCAAAACCAAGTTAAATACTCTCTATGTGTCAATGATATGCCATTTTTTAAAACACAGCATTGATTAACACCGGAAAATGATCCGAAGGGAATCTCCCGTATTGTTGTTCATTGAGTGTGCCGTATTTAATAACCGTTATGTTTTTTGTTACCCAAATATAGTCGATCCTGTCTTTCATGGGCGAGTTCAGATTAAAAGAATTAAAGGTGCCCTCCGTTCCGTAAGGCGGTTGTTGGGTAATCCGGAAGGAATCCATGAGTTTACCGTCGTTGTAAATAAGCTGAATGGGTTCATCATCGGGAGTCGCATTGAAATCGCCCGTACAAAATACCGGCAGGTTACCTGCAATTTCATTTATCCTTTTTAATAGCAGCAACGATGAATTCCTGCGTGCAATCCTTCCTTCATGATCGTAATGCGAATTAAAAACACAAAACTCTTTCCCCGTTTTTTTATCTTTAAATTTTGCCCAAGAACAGATGCGGTTGCAACACCTTGCATCCCACCCTTTCCCGGGAACATCGGGTGTTTCGGAATACCAGAAATTGCCTTTTTCGAGCACATCGAAACGATCTTTCTTATACAGAATTGCCGAATGCTCCCCGGCGTCCTTGCCATCATCGCGCCCTACACCCACATAAGCATAATTTTCCAACTCCAGTATATCGTCTAATTGATGTTTAAAACCCTCTTGTGTACCACAGATATCGAAATCGTGAAAACGGATCAATCCCTTCACCTTTTCTTTTCTGTAAGTCCATGCATTTTCGCCATCGCTTGGTGTATCCATACGCAAATTAAACGTTGCCACCTTTAAGGTACACATTTTATTCTCTTGGGTAAAAGCCGTTGTCAATATAGCAGCTAAAGCAAAACAAAACAAAAAAGTCATCGTTTTTTTCATTCCCTACTTGTTTTTTTACGTTTTACAAAGCTACTGAATTTTCTCACTAATTGACAATTTTCGATTGCTAATTTTCAATTTATCACTACCTTTGCAACTTAAATTTTATACGAGGTGTAATTTTAATATGAAAAAGAAATTTTCGGAATACAATCAATTGGATCTTTCAGAGGTTAACAAAGAGATATTGAAGGAATGGGATGAAAAGGAAATATTCCAAAAAAGTCTGGAAATTCGCCAAGGACACCCTGCATTTGTGTTTTATGAAGGCCCTCCTTCAGCAAACGGAATGCCGGGCATTCACCACGTAATAGCCCGTTCCATTAAAGACATCTTTTGCCGCTATAAAACCATGAAAGGATTCCTCGTAAACCGAAAAGCCGGATGGGATACTCATGGTCTGCCTGTGGAACTCGGAGTAGAAAAAATGTTGGGTATTACCAAAGAAGATATCGGAAAGAAAATTTCTGTAGAAGAATTCAATGCTACCTGCAAAAGGGAAGTAATGAAATACACGAAAGAATGGGAAGATCTAACCCGAAAAATGGGTTACTGGGTAGACATGAAAAATCCGTACATCACGTACGATAACCGTTATATCGAAACCCTGTGGTACTTACTCAACGATCTATACAAAAAAGGGTATCTCTACAAAGGGTATACTATTCAACCCTATTCTCCCGCTGCCGGAACCGGATTGAGCACCCATGAGCTGAATCAACCCGGCTGCTATCGTGACGTAAAAGATACGACCTGTACGGCACAATTCAAGATCAAAGATCCCTTGCCGGAAATGCAACAATTTGGCGAGGCTTTTTTCTTGGCATGGACCACCACACCATGGACGCTGCCCTCGAACGTATTACTGGCTGTCAACCCCGATATAGAGTATGCAGCGGTTCAAACCTATAATCCCTATACAGGAAACCCCATGACTGCCATACTCGCAAAGGATCGGATACCTGTATATTTCCCCGAGAAAAACAAAAATTTATCACTCGAAGATTACAAACCCGGCGATAAAAATATCCCTTTCAAAGTATTGGACAGAACATGGAAGGGAACAGAGTTGGCAGGAATGCATTACGAACAGCTTATACCTTGGGTAAAAGCTTCCGATAATGCTTTTCGGGTGGTTACGGCTGATTTCGTTACAACCGAAGAAGGTACAGGCATCGTACATATTGCCCCCACTTTTGGAGCTGACGATGCCAAAATAGGAAAAGAGTATAATGTGCCGGGGTTAATGCTGAAAGATAAAGACGGTAACTTTCGACCTATGGTCGATTTAACAGGAAAATATTTCAGATTGGAAGATCTCGATCCTGATTTTGTAAAAGAAAACGTGAATGTCGATTTATATGCCGAATATGCCGGTCGTTATGTGAAAAACGAATACGACGAAACACTTACAGAGGACGATTCTACCCTTGATATTGACCTTTGTGTAATGCTGAAACAGCAAAACAAAGCATTTCGAATCGAGAAACAAGTACACACCTATCCACACTGCTGGCGTACCGATAAACCCGTTTTGTATTATCCGTTGGATAGTTGGTTTATTCGCACCACGACTTGCAAAGAGCGAATGATAGCGCTTAACCAAACCATCAATTGGAAGCCGGCTTCTACCGGTACGGGACGTTTTGGCAAGTGGCTCGAGAATCTGCAGGATTGGAATTTAAGTCGCAGTCGTTATTGGGGTACTCCTTTACCTATTTGGCGCACAGAAGACGGAAAAGAAGAAAAATGCATCGGATCGGTGGAGGAATTGTTTAACGAAATGCAAAAAGCATTGAATGCCGGCGTGATGAAAGAAATTCCATGGAAAGATATCGATCTGAATAACCACGAGATCCCTTATGAAAAAATAGACCTACATCGTCCGTACGTAGATAATGTGATACTGGTTTCCGACAGCGGAAAACCGATGAAGCGCGAAACCGATCTCATCGATGTGTGGTTCGATTCGGGAGCAATGCCGTTTGGACAAGTGTTCTATCCTCATATTTCGGAAGAAGAATTTCGAAAGGTTTATCCGGCCGATTTCATTGCCGAAGGAGTCGATCAAACACGGGGGTGGTTTTTTACGTTACATGCCATTTCCACAATGGTAAAAGACAGCGTTGCGTTTCGAAATGTAATTTCCAACGGACTGGTGCTCGACAAAAATGGCAACAAAATGTCGAAACGACTGGGTAATGCCGTAGATCCGTTCGAAACGATAGAGAAATACGGCTCCGACCCATTGCGGTGGTATATGATCACCAATGCATCTCCTTGGGAAAATCTGAAATTCGATATTGAAGGGGTTGAAGAAGCACGTCGCAAATTCTTTGGAACTCTCTATAATACCTATTCATTTTTTGCCTTATATGCCAATGTGGACGATTTTTATAACCAATATCCACAAATTAACATTAAAGAACGTCCTGAAATTGACCGATGGATCATTTCCGAGCTGAATACGCTCATCAAAGAAGTTGATGAAGATTTTTCATCATACGAACCGACGAAAGCCGGTCGTGCAATTACCGATTTCGTAATCGACAACCTCAGCAATTGGTATGTTCGCCTCAACCGGAAACGTTTTTGGGGCGGAAAAATGACCAACGATAAACTTTCGGCCTATCAAACACTCTATGAATGTTTGATTACCGTGGCTAAACTCATGGCCCCTATAGCGCCTTTTTATGCCGATAAGCTCTATCTTGATTTGACATCGGTAACAGAAAGTGAAAAGTTTGAATCGGTTCATTTGGCCGACTTCCCCAAAGCCGACGAGAGCAACATCGATAAACAGCTCGAAGAACAAATGTATTTGGCAAAAACAACTTCCTCAATCGTTCTTTCCTTGCGTCGAAAAGTAAACATCAAGGTAAGACAGCCCTTGTCTCAAATCATGATTTCTACAGCAGATGAAACCCAAAAACATAACATCAGCACCATAAAATCGCTCATCTTGAATGAAGTAAACGTAAAAGAACTGAATTTTGCAAACTCTGCCAATGCTATGTTGGTAAAAAGAGTAAAACCCGATTTCAAAAAACTCGGACCCCGCTACGGGAAAATCATGAAACAACTTGTCCCTCTTCTGCAAGAAATATCCCAAGAAGAGATCGATACACTTGAAAAGGACGGCAAACTGATTTTTAATATAAATGGTCAGGAAGTTGAAATTCAACGGGATGACGTTGAGATCATTTCGGAAGACATTCCCGGTTGGCTGGTTGGTAATGCAGACAAAATCACTGTTGGATTGGATATTACCATTACCGATGAATTACGAAAAGAAGGGATTGCGCGCGAATTAATAAATCGGGTTCAAAATCTTCGTAAAGCAAAGAATTTCGAGATCACAGACAGAATATTGCTCGAAATATCGGCAAATCCTATGTTTGAAGAAGCCATTCGTGAAAACGCAGAATATATTAAATCGCAAGTATTGGCAAACAACATTATATTATCATCAAAAAAATTAGAAGACGAAATCGAAATCGACGATCAACCGTTAACTATTAGTATCAAAAAAATCAATTGAAAAATTGATAGTTTATTTGTATATTTGGAACAAAAAAGAAAGAAAAACAGTAAAAACGAGAAGATATGAGTGAAAAAACAAGATATTCAGAAGAGGAACTGGAAGAATTCCGGATTCTGATAAACGAAAAACTCGAACAGGCAAAACATGAATACGAAATACTGCGAGCAGCAGTTATGAATGCTGACGGCAACGATACCATCGACACTTCTCCGACATTTAAAATTCTGGAAGAAGGGGCATCCACATTGTCGAAAGAAGAGGCAGGCAGATTGGCCCAACGCCAATTAAAATTCATCCAAAATCTTCAGGCAGCTCTTATACGCATTGAGAACGGTACGTACGGGATTTGCCGTGAAACAGGCAAACTTATTCCCAAAGAACGTCTACGTGCCGTACCTCACGCTACACTGAGCATTGAAGCAAAAAAAGCAGCCAACAAAAAATAATGTGCATCTTGTATGCCGATCCCGGTAATAGGGGTGGAAAAGAAATTATTTTTCCTTTCCGCAAAAGGGATGGAGCTATAAGATAAAGGTTTTTATATGAAAAAAAATATACCCAAAAGCCTTATAGCCATACTGGTTGTTTTTCTGGTTCTTCTGATCGACCAGCTAACAAAAATATGGGTAAAGACACACATGGGGCTTTATGAATCTATCGATATAGCCCCGGGGTTCAAGATTTACTTTGTGGAAAATAACGGTATGGCTTTCGGAATAGAAGCTGTGGGGAAATTATTCCTTTCAGCCTTTCGGATTATTGCTGTCATTGCCATCATTGTTTATTTGAACAAACTGATAAAACAAAACTATAAAACAGGATTTATCGTTTGTATATCTCTTATATTGGCAGGTGCTTCAGGAAACATTATCGACAGTGTATTCTACGGCACTATTTTCGAAGCCAGCTATCCCGGGCATGTCGCATCATTTGTTCCTTTTGGAGAAGGGTATGCACCATTGTTGCATGGAAAAGTAGTAGATATGCTTTACTTTCCAATTATCGAAACCACAATACCCAACTGGGTACCTGTGATAGGAGGAAAAGAGGTGTTGTTTTTTCGTTTTATTTTTAACATCGCCGATGCTTCGATTACAATTGGCGTGATTCTATTGTTGTTGTTTTACCGTAAAACATTATCTTACTCTCTTTTATCGAAAAAAGAAAGAGAAATCCTTACCCAAAAGAAACTTGCCAAAGAAAAAGGTCTGAACAATGAAATATAAGGTTATTGCATACGTCCTATTCATTGCTATATCAGGGATACTCGTTTTTTCTTGCAACCGGCCAAAAGAAGTGCTGAGCAAAAAAGAGATGGAAAAGCTGATGTATGATATCTATATTGCTGAAGCCATGATTGAGAACGACTATGCAACCTTCGATACTCCCGAAAAAAAAGAGGCATTCATGCAACAGGTTTTTCGCAAGCATGGCGTTACCGAAGCACAATGGGATACATCCCTCTCTTGGTATGCCGACCATATTGATATTTATCTTAAAATTAACGATTCGATAAAAGCTCGCATTTTGCGCGAACAAAAAAATATTGAACAGCAAATAACGCAACAGTATTCCCGCGATCAGGAAAAGCAAAGAAAAAATCAATCCCCATCCTATATTCCACCCATATACAATTTCGCTCTGATGGGATCTAAAAGCGGTTTCTCTTTCGCCCTGAATGAAACAGAGATTTCAAAACAAATAGATCAAAATGATTTTGATTTTCGTTTCGACGTCATCGGACTATCGCAACAAATCGCACCAAAGCTTACATCCATGCTTATTCTTGAATATCGCGACACCATCATATATAAAAATAAGCAGGTGACCTCAAACCAATCCTATTCGATTAGCGCATCAAAATATATACCCAATGATACGTTACAGAAACTGTCCGGATTTATCCATTTACAAGATAGAATGAATCTTAACCATACTATACAGATTTATAACATATCATTAAGTAAAAGACAAAATTTTGAACCAACGAATCAAACGTCAACCCTCAAGGAAGCTAATAAAAAACAACACCTGAAACCGGATCCAAACAAATGATAGTTTTGCATCTTTTTTTATTATTTTTGCCGAAAGATTAATACATTATAAATAAAATCGACCAATATGTTAAATACTCATATTCCGACAAAAAAGAGAATTTACACCTTTGGCAACGGAGCTGCTGAAGGTCGTGCCGATATGAAGGACCTGCTCGGAGGAAAAGGCGCTAATTTAGCCGAAATGAATCTAATCGGACTCCCCGTTCCTCCCGGTTTCACCATTACCACAGAAGTATGTGCCGAATATAACGAATTGGGGAAAGAGCGCGTCATTGAACTCTTGAAACCGGAAGTTGAAAAAGGCATAAAACATATTGAATCCATCATGGGGACAACGTTTGGCGACAAAATAAATCCGTGTTTGGTCTCGGTACGTTCAGGCGCCCGTATTTCTATGCCGGGAATGATGGATACCGTATTAAATTTGGGGATAAACGATGAAGTTGTAGAAGGTATCGTAAAAAAATGGAACAACGAACGTTTCGCATGGGATTCATACCGCCGTTTTGTGCAAATGTACGGCGACGTGGTACTCGGCATGAAACCACAAAATAAAGAAGACATGGATCCTTTTGAAGAGATTATAGAAAAACTTAAAACTTCAAAAGGAATTAGGCAAGATGCAGACTTAACAGTAGAAGATCTGAAAACACTAGTCACTCAATTTAAGGAAGCGGTAAAAAAGAATACCGGAAAGGATTTTCCGGAAGATCCGTGGGAACAGCTCTGGGGGGCTATTATTGCTGTTTTTGACAGTTGGAACAACGAACGTGCCATTATCTACCGAAAAATAAACAAAATACCCGACGACTGGGGTACAGCAGTAAATGTGCAAGCTATGGTCTTTGGAAACATGGGGAACACATCAGCCACAGGTGTAGCTTTTACCCGCGACGCAGCTACCGGAGAAGATATCTTCAATGGAGAATATTTGATCAATGCTCAAGGGGAAGATGTGGTAGCCGGTATCCGCACACCGTTACAGATTACTCTCGAAGGTTCGCGCCGATGGGCAAAATTACAAGGAATTTCAGAAGAAGAACGAGCATTAAAATATCCCTCTCTTGAAGAAACAATGCCGAAATGCGCCAAAGAACTCTTCGAGATACAACAGAAACTTGAAGAATATTTCAAAGACATGCAAGATATTGAATTTACCATTCAGGAAGGTAAATTATGGTTATTACAAACCCGATCGGGAAAACGAACAGGTACCGCTATGGTGAGAATTGCCATCGATATGCATCATCAGGGATACATTGATGAAAAAACGGTGCTCAAACGTTGTCAACCCGAAAAGCTCGATGAATTGCTTCATCCGGTCTTCGATAAAGAAGCACTAAAAAAAGCGACCGTGCTCACTCGTGGTTTGCCTGCCTCACCCGGCGCTGCAACCGGGCAAATTGTTTTCCATGCCGACGAAGCAGAAGCATGGCACAAAGAAGGGAAAAAAGTGATTCTTTGTCGCATAGAAACATCACCTGAAGACCTTCGTGGCATGAATATTGCAGAAGGAATTCTTACCGCACGAGGCGGTATGACTTCACATGCAGCGGTTGTTGCCCGAGGAATGGGAAAATGTTGCATTTCGGCAGCCAACGATTTGGTGATCGACTACAAGAAGAAAACGCTTACGGTAAAAGGTCATACGTTAAAAGAAGGAGACTGGATTTCGCTAGATGGCTCTACAGGATATGTGTATATAGGGAAAATACAAACACAGGAAGCCGAAATCAGTGGATATTTTGCCGAACTGATGGATCTTACCGATAAATATGCTCGACTAAAAGTTCGTCAAAATGCCGACACCCCACGCGACGCAGCTATCGGACGCCGTTTTGGTGCACAAGGTATCGGACTTTGCCGTACAGAACACATGTTTTTTGAAGGTGAAAAAATCAAAAACATGCGCGAAATGATTCTGGCGAAAAACGAATTCGGAAGGCGCAAAGCACTGTCTAAACTGTTGCCGATTCAACGCAATGATTTCATTGGAATTTTTGAAGTTATGGACGGATTTCCGGTTACTATTCGTCTGCTAGATCCCCCATTGCACGAATTCGTTCCCCACGATGAAGTGGGACAACGTGAAATGGCCGATGTGATGAATCTTTCCTACGAAGAAGTGCGCGAACGGGTTAATAGCCTCATAGAAACAAATCCAATGTTGGGCTTGCGCGGCTGCCGCCTTGGCAGTCTTTATCCCGAAATAACCGAAATGCAAACACGCGCCATTCTGGAAGCTGCCTTGGAAGTAAAGAAAAAAGGTATTGAGGTAATCCCTGAAATCATGGTCCCGCTCACCAGTATCGTAAGTGAATTTGAAGCTCAAAAAGAAGTTATCGATCGTACTGCAAAAAAAATCTTTGAAGAAAAAGGTGAATCTGTCGGTTACAAAGTAGGTACCATGATCGAAGTGCCTCGCGCAGCTCTCACTGCATTCAAAATAGCGAGAAGTGCCGAATTTTTCTCTTTCGGAACTAATGACCTCACTCAAATGACTTTCGGGTATAGTCGCGACGATGCAGGTAAGTTTCTGCCCATGTACCTCGATAAAGGTATACTGAAACAAGATCCTTTTGTCTCACTCGATCAGATTGGTGTAGGCCAACTCATAGAAATAGCGGTTAAACGTGGACGGGAAGTACGTCCTGACCTCAAATGCGGTATTTGCGGCGAACACGGGGGGGAACCTTCCTCTGTTAAATTTTGCCACAAAGTGGGATTAGATTATGTTTCCTGTTCACCTTATCGTGTACCCATAGCCCGATTAGCAGCAGCACAAGCCGCCATTGAGGAAGAATAGCCCGTTACATGTCAGCCCCGGAAATGAATTTATCACCTGAAACCGACATCAATTCCTCCTTTATCCCACTCATTTATAGGATATTCAATACGGTTTCGGTTTTTCTTGCAATACCCATTGGTAAATGATCAGACCGTATCGAAAGAGGGAAACTCATTACACTTGGTTTCAAGGTTTATTCACTGATATACTTTATGTTTGGCTTTTTTAATGACGTTCGTATTTTTATAGCGCCCTTACCGATACCTGTCAGAAAGCATTGGTTTCCGATCTTGTTTCAATAGAAATGAAAGGAACAGGTTTTGGCCTTTATCTCAGTGTCTTGGGCATTATGTTACCACCGGCCGGCATAATAGCCGGCTATCTTCGTCCCTGGCAGCTATACTCATGATTATATTCCTTATTAAAAATAAAAAATTGCCAGACCCAATCGAATCATAAAAATTTTTTAGACTTTGCATTACTTTATAAATTACTTTAACCATAGAACGATTTGGTTATTAATGATTTTATCTCTATTTTTACATTGATTTTAAAGGGAGAAATTTCTATGAAAAAATGGATACAGATACTTTTTTTATTTATTACATTATTAAATACCCACCCTATCATTTCACAAAATAACATTATCGACGAAATTGTATGGGTAGTAGGTGACGAGGCTATCCTAAAATCGGAAGTTGAAGAATATCGCAAAGAAATGTTGATGCAAAATCAACGAATCGAAGGCGATCCGTATTGTTTTATTCCGGAACAATTAGCTGTAAACAAATTGTTCCTCGATCAAGCCAAATTAGACAGCATTAAAGTGGAAGAGGGAGAAGTAAATCGGATAGCCGAGCTTTATATAAATGAGTACATAGCTAATATTGGTTCAGCAGAGAAGGTTGAAGAATATTTTCAGAAAGACATGAGTACCCTTCGCGAGGATACAAGAAGAATGGTGCGAGAGGGGCAACTCATACAAGGTGTTCAGCAAAAGCGATTTGGCCAAATCACACTAACTCCGTCGGAAATAAGGAAATTCTACAATAAACTTCCACAAGATAGTATTCCCTTCATTCCCACTACTGTAGAAGTGCAGATTATTACGGCAAATCCGACGATCCCGCTGAGTGAAATTGATGCAGTGAAAGCCCGGCTCCGCGATTTCACCGAACAAATAACCAGTGGAAAAGCCAGTTTTTCGACCTTGGCACTGCTTTACTCCGAAGACCCTACATCAGCTGTACGAGGTGGTGAATTAGGCTTTTCGGATCGAACATCGTTTGTTCCTGAATTTGCAAATGTGGCATTCGCCTTAAATGATCCGAATAAAGTTTCAAACATTGTGGAAACAGAATACGGATTTCATATTATTCAACTTATTGAAAGAAGAGGAGATAGAGCCAATTTTAGGCATATTTTGTTAAAACCTAAAGTTCCAAAAGAAGAATTAGATAAAGCACTTACTCGGCTCGACTCGGTTAAAACGGCAATTGAAGAAAAGAAATTCACATTTGAAGAAGCTGCTACATTTTTGTCGGCGGATAAAGACACCCGAAACAACAAGGGTATTATGGTAAATTCCAACCGTCAGAGCAGTTATTACGGTACTCCCCGGTTTCAATTAAATGAGCTCAATCAAGATATTGCTAATGTAATTGGCAATATGAAGGTTGGTGAAATATCAGAACCCTTTATCATGCTCGATAAAAACGGAAAACAAGTTGCAGCAATGGTAAAAATAACTAACCGTATCGAAGGACATAAAGCCAATCTCAACAACGACTATCAGATCATAAAAACAATGGCTGAAAATGCCCGTAGACAAGAAATGATAGACCAATGGCTGCGCGAAAAAATAAAAAATACCTATGTAAGGATTGACCCCGCGTGGAAAAATTGTGAGTTCAAATATCCCGGATGGATAAAATAATAAGGTTTCAGCTCTTTCATTAATAATGAAACAACAAAAAAAAGATTCAAATAACTATTCCGGGAATATATTTTTTGCAGCAATAGGTGTACTTTTTGCCCTTGTTGTAGGTATATATGCCCAACAGCCTCCCCCAGTATCGTTAGCCGATAAAAATATAAAAATCATTGAACTCAAACAAGCAGACCTATTGTACAAAAGGCAAAATTTCAATGCACAAATTCTTAAAGACAGCGTTATACTGTACCACGAAGGTGCCTATATGTATTGCGACAGTGCCTATTGGTATGAGCGGGATAATATTTTTGAAGCATTCAGCAATGTCCGGATGGAGCAAGGCGATACTATCTTTGTCTATGGGGATTATCTTCATTATGATGGAAACCGAAAACTGGCTCGCCTGCGTTATAACGTACGGATGGAGGACCAGCGTGCAACCCTTTTTACCGATAGCCTGGATTACGATCGTTTGAAAAATCTCGGCTATTATTTTGACGGCGGAATGCTTGTTGACGACGAAAACGAATTGACATCAACGTGGGGACAGTACAATCCCACAAGCAAAGAGGCATTGTTTAGCGAGAACGTGAAGCTGGTAAATGAAAAGTATACCTTGTATGCGGATACACTCAAATATAATACGGAAACTAAAATTGTTGATATCTTGGGACCCTCAACGCTTGTTTCGGATAGTGGATATATTTATACTACACGAGGTTGGTATAACACAGCGACTGATGATTGCCAACTGCTAAATCGTTCTCAGGTGATCAGCAAAGACAGTACCCAGATCCTTATTGGAGATACCATTTATTATAATAGAAATACCGGCATCGGAAAAGTTTATGGGCATATGTTTCTTCAGGATACGGTTAAAAAAGTTATCCTCAAGGGCAATTACGGATATTATAACGAAAAAACGGAATTTGCATTGGCAACCGACTCCGCATATGCTATAGAATATTCACAAAAAGACAGCCTTTATATCCATGCCGATACACTGAAAATGATTACCGATTCGCTGGGAAAAGAAATGAAAGCATATCCAAATGCACGATTCTACCGGATTGATTTACAGGGAATTTGCGATACTATGCATTATGTTTCGAAAGATTCGACGATATACCTGAAAAAAGATCCGGTAATCTGGAACGAAGATAATCAGATACTGGGCGATCGCATCGATATACTTTTAAATGACAGCACCATCGAAAAAGCTTTTGTCAGATATTATGCTTTCACTATTCAAAAAAGGCCAATAGAAGATCAGTATAATCAGTTAAAAGGACGCAATATGACCGTTTCGTTCCTCGACGGTGAAATACGTCACGTATTAGTAGAAGGGAGTGCCGAATCGTTATATTACTTAATGGAAAAAGACAGTACCATTATCGGTGTCAACAAAACGGAAAGTCCCTTCTTGTCAATGGATATCGTAGACAATAAACTCGAAAAACTAAAATTATGGTCAGCCACAAAAGGGGTAACTATTCCGCTAAGCCAAGCTGCTCCTGAAGATAAAGCCCTAAAAGGATTTGTTTGGATGGACTACCTGCGACCTATAAATAAAGACGATATATTCAGAAAAACCGAACGAAAAGTTTCTGAAATCGTCCAACCTCCACGTCGATTCGTGAGAGAAGAAAATCTTTGATAAACGGCGAATGATAGCCGCTATAATGTTTATTTTTATAAATTCACACAAATACAAAACAAACACAGATTATGGGAACGTTCTTTTTTTATAATAACCGAAAACCTCGTCAATATAACTATAAACCGATCCTTTACGATCCCGTTGAAGAGGAACGAGTGGAAAAACTGAATCGACGCATTCACGAGATTAAAAAAGAGATGAACGCTTTAACTCCCGAAGAAGATCTCAATAAAGCAGAAGAAATCAGAGGAGAATTTCTAGCTCAGACCAAACACCTGAAACGCCGTAAAGAACGCGAAGAAGCAGGAAAAAATTCGTTTCTCGCCAATAACGGATTACTCATTGTTATACTCCTATTTTTGTTGGCTATTTTATTTTTTTGGATTTTGAGCTAAAAAACTGTAGATTATTTTTAAATTATGCCCGATATCATTCATCTCCTACCCGATTCTATAGCTAATCAGATTGCGGCAGGGGAAGTTATTCAACGACCGGCATCAGTCGTTAAAGAACTTATTGAAAATTCTATTGATGCAGGAGCCACCCAAATTCAAATTATAATAAAAGACGCAGGTCGAACACTTATTCAAGTGATCGATAACGGCAAAGGCATGTCGGCTACCGATGCCCGAATGGCATTTGAACGGCATGCGACTTCTAAAATTCAGAAAGTTGATGATCTTTTTTCGCTCACCACGATGGGGTTTCGCGGGGAAGCGTTGCCATCTATTGCTGCTATTTCGCAGGTTGAAGTTAAAACTCGTAGAGAAGAAGATGAAGTAGGCACGCTCCTATCCATTTCCGGATCGAAAGTTGAAAAACAGGAAGCTGTTTCATGCGCAAAAGGGACGATTATTTCGGTTAGAAACATTTTCTTCAACGTCCCGGCTCGCCGCAAGTTTCTCAAATCCAACGAATCGGAACGAAGAAATATTCTCATGGAAGTAGAGCGCGTAGTGCTGGCACATCCCGAGATCGAATTTTTGCTCTTCGAAAACGAAATTCAGACACTGCAACTGCCTCCATCAGTGCTGCGCAAGCGAATTGTACAACTGGAAGGTAAAAACATCAATCAACAATTGATCGAAATTAACGAAGAAACCACGTTGGGGAAAATTTACGGTTATGTTACTAAGCCTGAAAATGCAAAAAAAAGCCGCGCAAGCCAATTTTTCTTTGTCAACCGACGTTTTATTCGTCATCCCTATTTTCACAGGGCGGTGATGACAGCATTTGAGCCACTATTGCCACCAAATGAAAATCCGTCATATTTTATCTATTTTGAAGTAGATCCGGCATCACTCGATGTTAACATCCATCCGACAAAAACCGAAGTGAAATTCGAAAACGAACAGGCACTATGGCAAATCCTAATGGTGACAATAAAAGAAGCCTTGGGAAAATTCAATGCCCTTCCTCCTATCGATTTCGACAAGGAAGATGCAGTGGAAATTCCCATTTACGATAAATCGAAAAATCCAACAATGCCGAAGGTAAATATCGATCCTAATTATAACCCTTTTTACACTACACAACGGAATTCGTATCATAATTCTCCACCTCGTTTCGACTGGGAAACCCTTTTTCGCAGATTCGAAAAAGATAAACCGGCGGCGGACGAAACCAAGCCAACATTGCAAACCAATTCGGATCTATTCTTTCCCTCCAACAAAGAAAATGCTCGCTCCGATAATTTACCCGGACATTACCAATACAAACAAAAATATATTCTTACTTCGGTTAAATCGGGGCTAATGATTATTGATCAGCATCGGGCACATATTCGCATTCTTTTCGATACTTTTTTGGAACAAATTAAAAATAAAAAAGGCGTTTCCCAGCGCGTTCTTTTCCCCGAAATTATTGAACTAACCCCTTCTGAAGCAGCTACTTTATCTTCCATTATGGAAGACCTTCAAGCGGTTGGATTCGAATTAAACAATTTAGGTAATCACACGTTTGCCATTCAAGGGATTCCTTCTGAAATAGGAACTTCTAATCCGATCCCGCTGATTCGATCTATAATTGAAAAAAAGACGGAAACCGCACTCGATGTAAAATCGGAAATTCAGGAATCACTCGCACTTTCGCTTGCTCGTCTAACCGCTATTCCTTATGGGAAAACCTTATCGTCGGAAGAAATGACACATCTCATCAATCAGCTTTTTGCCTGCCACTTGCCTAACTATACTCCGGATGGAAATATCATCATCTCGGTGATAAGTGATGATGAAATAGAGAAAAGAATGAAAACCCGATAAATAAAATACGTATCCGTGATGTAAACAACATTTTAAGGTAGAAAAATTTGTTCACGTTCGTAACGATAAAGCAGTGCGATTTAGCGGAAAGCGAGGGATTCGAACCCCCGGTACGGTAACCCGTACACTTGATTTCGAGTCAAGCCCGATCGACCACTCCGGCAGCTTTCCTTGAAAAACGATGTAAAGTTACATAATTACAAGTGAATTACAAGCAAAAACCCACAAAATAGAAAAAATTTATATTCTTATTCGAAGTTGATAAGATTACGCCGAACCGATGAGAGCAAATGACATATATTTAGTTTCTTCACTTACAGGATTCAATGGCAAAAATCCCGAAACGATACGATTATCCTTGATAATAAGGGGATAATCAGTCAGCATTTTTGTTTTATACTGCAATGCTTCACCATGTTGTTTAAAAAAAACGATTTTGAATATTCCTTCGGAAGTTTCATGCACAAAGCGGTCGTAAAAAGCACGTGCGACCAATCCCATATTCATCCGCACGTTAATTTCTACACAAGGATGAATGCAATAATCATGTCCTTTGTTTCGACATATCATCATATCAACTCCCAAAAAACCGTTATAAGTAGGAAAATAAGTCATGAGTTTGTGTTCGAGACTGATAATTAAATCGCGTAAATACCCTATAGGAATATAACTTGAAAGGTGTTGTTCGATGGAGAAATCAGACAGAAGGCGGTTACCTGCATACATACCCGAAGAGGTAGAGTGAAAAAGAGAGTAACTTATAAATTGAACTCTCCCGCCAACGATGCGAAATTCCATTGCAAAATCTTGCACCTTATCAAAAACGGGTTCCGCAACAACTCCTCCCTGATTTTTTATCACACGTTTGCACCAATCTTGTTGCTTAGCAGTGATACCTCCTTTAATCCATACGAGACCTTTACCACTTCCGGAGAAAGGCATTTTCAGTACTTTATCCCCTTTATCAGAAGAAAGAAATTTCAAGACATCGTTTATTTCGGTAAAATAATGAGATTCCCCACAAAAGAATGAATTTTCTGCTTCTAAATCCGCTAACAATCGAACAGCATTTCGACGACTCGAATATTCTCGAATTCGTTCCAACTCATCCAATGAAGGTAAAGATGCAGCATCCATACCCGCATCGATCAACTTCTTTCGCAAAGAAGGATTCCAACCCCATGGAATTATTTTTTCACGGGAGAACGATGAAAGGTCGGAAAAAGAAATTATGGAAACATCGAGAGGTAACACATCTTTTATTCGATCTAAAAAATCACTATTATTGCGGCCATCAGCAATAATAGTTGATCCATCCCCGGCATACCACAAGGATAAAATGGCCAAATCGTTTGCCATTTTCATGGCAGAAGCCGGTGATGTGTAAAAAGGACTGAAATTAGCTAGGGCAAGATCGTTGTCAGGATTAAAAAAAAACATGAAAAAGATGGTTAGCTGAAACTAAAATAAAAAAGCCGCTTAACAGGAGATAAACCCGTAAAGCGGAAAAAAGTATTGAGCGGCAAACGAGACTCGAACTCGCGACCCTTAGCTTGGGAAGCTAATGCTCTACCGACTGAGCTATTGCCGCATTTCATGGTGCAAATATAACAGATTTTATTATTCAATGGATAACTTCCGCATAGTTTTTATCGTTTTTTCTTCAAAAAATAATTATCTTTGCATACTCAAAAGATCGGGATGTAGCACAGTTGGTTAGCGCGCCACGTTCGGGACGTGGAGGCCGGGTGTTCGAGTCACCTCATCCCGACAAAAAGCGAAAGCAGGATTGACTTTCGCTTTTTTATTTCAATTTGAATATTTTACCGATTTATTTACGTTTCCTTTATAATGGGTACTTCTCTTTTAATACTCTGACTTAACGAAATCATCGTTTCTGTTGCAACAACGCCGGGTATTTCCTGAATACGGTTATTGAGCAAATCCATCAAATGCTCATTATCGCGAGCATAAAGCTTGATAAGTAATGTATAGGGTCCGGTAGTAAAATGGCATTCCGTCACTTCCGGAATTTTTTCAAACTCGGGTATGACGTTTTTATACATGGAACCTTTTTCGAGTTTAACCCCGATATATGCACTTGTGGCGTAGCCCAGAACCTTAGGATTTACATTGTATCCTGATCCAGTAATCACATCGTTTTCAATCATCCGTTGAACACGCTGATGGATAGCTGCGCGTGAAACGCCACACTGTTCGGCTACATCGCGGAAAGGGATGCGGGCATTTTGAGAAATAATTTCTAAAATCTGTTTATCTAATTTATCGATTTTCCCCATAGGAATAAATTTTTACCATGAATAACTTTCAAAAATAATAAATTTCTTTCAGAGATTGACATTTTGAAAATATATTTTCAAGAAAAATCGATTTTGTATATGAAAAAACGACGATTTAAGGGAATTTGAAAACAAAAAACAAAAATCATCGGCCTCTTTCCAAAAAGAAAGAAGCCCATTTCATATCAAAAGCGGTGGTTATTTTTATATTTTCTTCATTCCCCTCTACCAAATGTATTTCTATGCCGTATTCTTCTGCAACAGAGGCATCGTCTGTAAAATGAGACCGATAATCGACATTATAGGCTTTCTTCAATAGATGCGCCGGAAAAACTTGAGGCGTCTGAACCAATTTTATCGAACTACGATCAATAGGTTTACTACTCCCGTCCGGAGCAACAATTCGAACACTGTTTTTTTCATCTATCACCGGAATGACACCGCACTCAAAAAGAGAAGATTCTCGAAAACAACGGTCGATAACCTCAGGTAAAACAAACGGCCTTGCAGCGTCGTGAATGGCGACAATTTCATCATCAGAAACAATCGATAAACCGTTTCTTACCGAATGAAAACGGGTTTCCCCTCCTTCCACAGTGACTACCGGAATGGTAAAATGATATTTTTTGCATAGGTTGTCCCAAAGTGAATAATAATCGCGAGGAAGCACAACCACAATTTTCATTTGACGATTGCATGCATAAAAAACCTCAATAGTATGCATCAGCATGGGTTTATCCCCGATAAGCTGAAACTGTTTAGGCACCTCCCCCCCCACACGTAACCCTTTACCGCCGGCAACGATGATTGCACTATATTTTTCGAATGTCATTTTTAGTGCTGTTAATCAATATCATCCAATAATTTCTGCAACTCCTCGTCGGTTTTTGTCAGTTTTTCTTTACAAAAAGCAATAAGTTCCGATGCACGCTTAACCTTTTCAGTCAATGCATCCACATCCAATTCACCCGATTCGATAGCCGCTACTATAGCTTCGAGTTCTTTCTTAGCTTCTGTATACGTTAATTTCTCCATTATTCCTTCAAATTTTTTACTTGTGATACTATTTTTCCATTCCAAAACAACGTTTCGATCAGATCATCGATCTGTAATTTTTCAGCTGAGGTTATAATCTTTCCGGCTTTGATAGTAATTGTATAACCCCGCTTCAAAATATTTTCAGGGGAAACCATCCGAATATACTGTTCGCTAACCAAAAGAGTTTGCTTTTCGTTTTGTAATCGTTGTTCCAAGGCATGTCGAAATCGCAGATTACGCTGTTGTTCTTGTTGTTGCAACGATTGGACCATTCGATTAACAAAATGTCTCAGTCGAAAAGCCGTCTGTCCGATTAAAGCCAATTGATCGCGCATGAATGCAGTGGAAAAATGATAAATTTCTTTCGACAATACAGACAAACTAAATTTTTCACGCTGCAAAAATTCCCTACTTACTGCTACCAGTCGTTTTTTCAAATCGATCAATTCTGCCAAGGATTTGGCAACATGACCCAGAAAAAACTCAGCAACGGCAGTCGGAGTTTTCGCACGGGTATGCGACACAATATCCAGCACAGTGACATCACGCTCATGTCCAATACCTGAAACTATAGGTAAAGGAAACTGAGCACAATGAGTTGCCAGCAAATAGGAATCGAAACAATTTAATTCGGAAGTAGCTCCTCCACCACGTATTATAGCCACGGCATCGAATAAATGCCGGTATGCATATATCTTTTCCAATGCAGCAATAATAGAAGCTTCGCTCTTTTCTCCTTGCATAATAGCAGGAAAAAGTTTGGTATAGAAAACCAGTCCGTACGGATTTTTTGCCAACTGATCACAGAAATCCTCATAACCTGCCGCAGTGGGGGAAGAAATAACGGCAATACGATTGCATAATTCAGGAAGAGTCAACTCCTTGTTCAACGTCAGCACTCCTTCCTCTTCCAATCGCTTCAACACCAGCAAACGATTTTTTGCCATTTCGCCCACAGTAAATGCAGGGTCGATATCCACCACATTCAGCGAGAAGCCATAAATTTCATGAAACTCTACACTCACGCGTACCAACACTTTTAATCCCGAGGTAAACGGTTGCCCTGTTTCTCCTTCGAAATAAGTTGACAACATTTGGAAAGTATTTGCCCAAATCATTCCTCTGGCACGAGCAAGAATTACCTGCGTTACCGGATCTTTTTCGATGAATTCGAGATAACAATGCCCATTCTGGTTTCGCCTTACATCACTCGTTTCTGCCCGTACCCAATAAGTATCGGGAAAATTTTCACGAATAGTTTCACGAACAGAACGGTTGAGCTCAGACAAAGACAATGATGATTTTTGCATATAAATCATAATTTTATACGAACAACATATTGCTCTAATGGAGTATCGATGACAAAATGGATAAACTTGTTCTCTTTGCGAACTTTCTCGGGCAAATAAAACATTACCGAATAATTTTCATCAACCGGTAAACCTGAAATTTTAATTCCATCTTCATCAAGCATATTCACTCGGTATGAATCGTTTCTGAACTGCGGATCTAAAAGCGTCAGCATATAATTTTTACCCCCTTGATCCGGTCCAACAGCAAAATACGCATTTATTCCTTTTTTATCGAAAACATTTACTGTTTTCAATACTTCTTTCATAGCTTTTCCGAAATCGAGAATGCCATAACCGTAAATCGTATCGGGAAGTGCGTATCGGCTTGATGAACGTTTCACAATATCCACCAACTCATTCCTGTTCAACAGAGGATTGATAGACCATAACGATGCAATAAGCCCTGCAAGAAAAGGCGAAGAGAGAGAGGTCCCGTTGGTCATTCCGATTGTGCCGTCACTGCCTATGGTAATGGTCCCGGATCCCACAGAAACCAAATCGGGTTTGATTCGTCCGTCTGCAGTGGGCCCAACCGAACTGAACGGAGCAATTACACTATCTGTTCTTATGGCACCGATGGCCAATATATTTTTAGCATCAGCCGGGACGGTAATTTTTCCCCAAGGTTTTTTTCCCTCATTACCAGCACTCGCAATCACCAACATGCCTTTATCAAAGGCTTTATTGGCAGCCGATGTCATAAGCGATGTTTTCCCGTCGAGCTGAAGATGAGAATAACTTAACGTTTTATCGTCGAAATCGTTATATCCGAGAGAAGTATTTATCAAATCCACACCCACACTGTCGGCATATTCAATAGCCGCAACCCAGAAATCTTCTTCCACAGGAAATTCGGTCTTACTGTCTTCTGAACGAAACAGCCAATAATTTGCCTTAGGAGCAGACCCCATCATCAGGTTAGGTTGATCAACAGCCATTGTGGAAAGCACTTTTGTGCCATGATCATTAGCCGAAAAAATATTACCTGTAGGAACAAAATCGCGGTATCCGAAAATGTTAACACCATCAAAATAAGGAATCACATCACAATTGGTGAAACCTGCATCAATTACCCCAACATGCATTCCCTTTCCCCGGAATCCGGCTTTTATCATTTCCTCGGCATTATGTACACTGAATTGTTCTTCGGTGAAACCAAAATAATTATGAAAATCGGGTTCATCCTCACAACGAATTCTTCCAAGACGAGGGCGCATGAAATTAGAATGATGCGTCACCTGACCTCTCCACACATATTTCACAGAATCGACAAATGGCAACGATATTATCCGGTCGATAGATGCACTATCGCCGAGTTGAACCACGCAGGTATTAAACCATCTGCTTTTCGATACAATTTTTCCACCCTCTTTTTCTATGCTGCCGAGGTATTCGTTTGAAACCGGAAAATCCAATGAGTCTACGGCTACGTTTTGACGGGATTTCCGCTCTAATGATCGCTTTGATAGAAATTTTTCGGGTTGGAAAACCGAAAAAGAGTGGTCCCCTTTATCGGTAAGATAAACACGAAACATGTATTCGAAAGAAGATTGCCCAAACAAAAAAGCAGCATAAATAAAAAATAAAAAAGATATAAGCGTACGCGTCATAATTTACTCCTAATTCGAAAGACAAGTTACTTAAAATTATCCCGAATCTTTTGTTTCTTTTTTAAAACGAAATAGAGAATAACAGAAGCAAGGAGAGATATCCCAATGATCAGGGCATATTCACCCCAATTGCCGGTACGTCGATAACGAGGTAAACTAATAATCGCCATTGCAACCGTATAAACAATCAGTATTACAGGCAATAATACATAAGACTTTACTTTATTTTTCACCGCCATCGAATTTTATGATTCCCCCTCTTTTTAAACAACTCGCAAATTAACCGATTTGCTCCAAAGCGGAAATCAAATAGTCATACGTTTTTCCTACCGACTCTATTTCAACCGATTCATCCGGAGAATGCGCTCCTGTTATGGTGGGTCCAAAGGAAACAATATCTACCTTATGCCCGATATTCGATTGAATGATTCCGCATTCCAACCCGGCGTGAATAACAGATACGATCGGACGCCGTTCATATTTTTCGAAATAAACTTTTTCCATCGTATGCAACAGTTCCGAATCGATATCCGGTTGCCAACCGGGATAATCACCGTTGATTTCCACTTTGGCCCCGGCCAATAAAAATACACTCTCAACCGACGAACAAACCCATTCTTTTCGACTTTCGGAGGAACTGCGAACCATTAATTTAACTTCAATTTTACCTTTTGCAGAGGTCACGGCCGCCAAATTGACAGAACTCTCCACCACACCGGGAAAATCGGCCAACATGCTCATTACTCCATGGGGACATCCTTCTATAGCATTGATAATATCATCCTGAATTTCAACAGGTATAAGGCTTTTGGGTAATTTCACTTTTTCTGCCTCGAAAATAATCCCATCTTCAATTCCTCGATATTCTTCATTGAAAAGATCTTCGTATTCTTTCACCAAATCGATCAAATCTTCCGATAGTTGTTCGGGAATAGTGATCACGGCAAATGCTTCTCGCGGAATGGCATTTCGCAACGATCCCCCCTGTATGCTTGACAAACGAGCTTCGTAGTTTCTTACCGCATCCTTAAGAAAACGATTTATTAATTTAATGGCATTAGCCCTGCCTAAATGAATTTGAACTCCCGAATGTCCTCCTTTCAACCCCTTAAGGTTGACTCTGAAAGCCACATCGCCTGTTGCTATTTCCGTATCGTCTTTATATTGAATCGTAGCATTCACATCGGCTCCACCTGCACACCCTACACATAATTCGCCTTCTTGCTCGGAATCGAGATTAAGCATGAGCGTCCCACGAAACAAACCTTTTTTTAAGGAAAGAGCACCATTCATACCCCCTTCTTCATCGACGGTGAAGAGAGCCTCAATAGGTGGGTGCTGCAACAATTTATCTTCAAGAACCGCCATAATCATGGCAACACCGATGCCGTTATCTGCTCCCAATGTTGTAGAACGAGCTCGTACTTTGTCGCCATCGATGTAAGCGTCAATGGGATCTTTTATAAAATCATGAATGGTATCCGAATTTTTTTGAGGAACCATGTCTAAATGAGCCTGCAAGATTACAGTCTGTTTTCCTTCAAAACCTTTTGAGGCCGGTTTCCGGATAAGCACATTCCCTGCCCTATCTTGAAAAGTCTCTAAATCGAGTGATTTACCGAAATTCATCAAGAATTTGGTCACCTCTTTCATATGTCCTGTAGGTCGTGGAATTTGCGTCAGTTCATAAAAATGATGCCACACGTTTTGTGGTTTCAGATTCGATATTTCATTTTCAGCCATAAAAAAAGTATTTAATTCGTTCTCTCGCAATTCTGCTCTTCTATTTTTTTAATCCTACTTCAACCGTTGGGTGTGGGACCGCCCTTTTCACATAAGGCAAAGCCATAATACCAACTACCCCGCATAATATAATCCATACGGATTGAATTGTAAACACAGCTCCTGCAAAAGCCCCCGCTTCTTGGTAACCTACACCCAAAATAACCAACGAAGAAATTACCATAAAATGCCATGCACCTACTCCGCCTTGCACAGGTACGGCAACTCCTACATTACTCATGGTAAAAACAATCAACCCCGCAAGGGGACCCAACCCTTTCGTAAAATCAAAAGCATAAAAGCAGATATAAAAATACAAATAAAATGAAAACCACACGAGTATAGTATAAAAAACAATCCGTTTTTTCTCTTTCATGTGAGCTACCATTTTTAAATCGCGGACCACACCTTTAAAAAAATTACTCATTTTCTTTACAGGTGAAGCGTTTTTGAATACCTTGAACACCACAAAAAAAATAATAATCGCGCCAATCAAAATACCATAAAACCAAACCGAACTAAAAAGACGTACAATGCTTTCGCCATAATCGGGATTATTCCGAAAATAAGAAATAAAAAAGTCAAGATAAAGAATCATACTCAAGATAACAAGTAAAACAGACGCAAGCAGATCGAAAACCTTATCCACCAGATAGGTTTCAAATGCTTTGGCAAATGGAACACCCTCATAGCGTGTAAGTGCTGCACATCTCCAAACATCACCTGCACGTGGCAACAAAAAATTCACGGCATAATTGCCGAGCGTAGCATAAATAACGCTTAGTCGTTTGGGGCGATATCCCAACGAATTAATAAATACCTCCCATCGCAATCCACGAATAATGTTTCCGATAAGTCCGAATATAAGTGAAATGAGAATAAGTTCAAGATGTGCATTTTTCACAATTCCCCAAAGCGTATTTACATCGGTATTCCGATACAAAAGCCAAACGATAAGGAGCCCCATAGCAAGCGAAAGAACTGTTTTTAGAATATCTTTCAGGGATTTCGAATTCATATCGTTTCAAATTTGACTTTTATTTTCATTATATATCTCTCGAAGAAATTGGTCGTAAAAGTATAACAGTCTTTGACATAAAACAAACCATCTTCATGTTATTTAAACACATGGTTTATACCTGTTTTTTTAATAAAATCCTTACCTTTGCGCCAACAAAGATAAGGATTTTAATTGAATAACGCATGTTGCCGGTAAAGCCGAAGAAAAATCTCGGGCAGCATTTTCTGAAAGACACGGAAATTGCAAAACATATAGCTGAAACGCTCGACGGATTCCCTTTGCTACCTGTGCTGGAAGTAGGGCCCGGAACCGGCATGCTTACACGCTATCTCATTGAAAAAGGACGCAATCTGACGGTCGTTGAGATTGATCGACAATCCACCGCCTACTTGCGTGAACACTTCCCGGAATTAAAAAACAAGATTATCGAGAACGATTTTTTGAAATTAGATCTCGGTAAACTCTATAATAACAGTGCATTTTGTTTAATCGGAAATTATCCATACAATATTTCGTCACAGATTTTCTTCAAAGTACTCGACAATAAAAACATCATTCCCTGTTGCGCAGGTATGATACAAAAAGACGTGGCTGAACGCATAATTGCTCCTCCGGGAAACAAAACATATGGTATCCTCAGTGTTTTGCTGCAAACATGGTACAATATCGAGTATCTTTTCATGGTGGGCGAACAAGCATTCATCCCTCCGCCTAAAGTCAAGTCGGCAGTTGTGCGACTTACCCGCAACAAGCGCGAGAAGCTCGATTGCAACGAAAAATTGTTCAAATCGGTAGTGAAAACAGGCTTCAACCAGCGACGCAAAATGCTGCGAAATTCCCTAAAATCGCTACTGCCCGATGAGAGTCGCATGCCCGATGACCCTTTACTTAATCAACGTCCTGAGCAATTATCCATTGCACAGTTTGAAGAACTTACCAACTTATTGGAGCCACTGGCAAAAAACATTTCTTCTGAAGAAGAAAATGGATTTATTCACCGATTAAAACCCAATTAAAAATGGCCGAAATTAAACTTTTCTATCATAAAGACGGTGTTATCCGAGTAAGCCGCAGCCTCGATTTTTTAAAATCGACTCCCATTCAGAATTTTTTGTGGATCGACCTTATTGACGTGGATGAAGAAATAGAAAACGAACTTGAAGACTTTCTTAAAATATATATCCAGGAAGAAGAAGAGATGATCGAGATCGAAATGTCGTCTCGTTACATCGAAACTAACGATACGTTGGTGGTAAATTCCAACTTCCTGCTATCGAATTTCGAAAGTGATCCTGTTTCTTTCATCCTTAAAAACAATATATTGGTAACCGTTCACAGCCAGGAACTCATTTCGTTTCATGAAACCATAAAAAAGATATCGGCCAACCCCAAAAGCTACACGACCGGAGCCGACGTACTGGTGGCTCTTTTTGAAACTCGGGTCGAATTCGACGCCGATATGATTGAAGATATGACCCAAAAGATCACCCAGCTTAGTAATAGCATCAGCTTGCAAGAAGCGGATGAAGAGCTCCTATCCGAAATCAAAAACCTTCAAGAAAAAACCATGATGTTGCGCGAAAACATTATCGATAAGCAACGAACGGTTTCGAGTATGATTCGCAGCGAATTCATTCCGCCCGCTCACCAACCCAAACTCAATATGATCATTAAAGATATCAATTCACTCATCGAACACATAAAATTTAGTTTTGATCGTCTTGACTATCTGCAAGATACTTTTTTGGGTTATGTAAATGTGCAACAAAACAAAATCATCAAAATATTTACCATCGTTTCTGTTGTTTTCATGCCACCCACACTCATTGCCTCTATTTATGGCATGAATTTTCGTTATATGCCCGAACTCGACAAAAAATGGGGATATCCTTTCTCCATTATCATTATGGCCTTATCTGCCGTTTTTATTCTCCTTTTCTTCAAAAGAAAAAAATGGCTGTAAAGCCATTCATTCCAGCATAAAATTCATTTGGGGCTTCTTTTCAGGAAACAACGATCGCAAAGGTTCGCCTTTTTGCGAAGTATGATAACCCAATAAGAGTTGAACCAGTTCCCCGACTGCCACATGGAAATGAAGGGCACATTCTTTACCTTCTCTTTTGCATTCTCCTCTTTGAACAACAAAAGTATCGGCATTTTCGGGCAATATAGAATCTTTCACCGAAAGCGAGAAATTTTTGTCACGGTATTGTTGCGCAAAAAAACGCAACAAGGTCTCTGCGTCGATTATCCGAGCCATTCCCATAAGGTTTCGTTTAGGAGGAAATCCAAAAAGAGCAGCCTCCTCAACAATCGACCGAAAATCGTCGAACGATTTCTGCACCGTCACATCCTTTTCTCTGAACCATTCATCAAACTCGCGATAAGCTCCATATAAATCGTCGGGGTGACGAGCAAGCAATTCCTTCAACGAAGGCAATTCTTCCGTGCCCGCATCAAATGCCTGAGCAAAACCAAATCGGGCATAAAATTCCACCAGTTTCGCTTCTTGAGGAACCAATAGGGTAAGAGGAATATTTCTTTTTCTCATTTCATGAAAAGACTGCTCCAAGAGAGCCGACATATATCCTTTTCTACGGTATTCGGGCAACGTACACGCTCCCGAAATATAAGCGATGGGAATTTCTCTTCCACAGAAGGAGAACATGTACGGCAACATTTGCAGCGATGCTACAGGTTTGCCGTCTTCTACATACACCAAGGTATTTTCGTTACGATATTTATCACGGAAATAGATATCCATATACGCATCAGGATCGCCAAAAACAGTTTTCCACATGTGTCGTACCTGAGGTGCTATAGTATTATCGGCATATTTTATCATTTGTAACTAAATTGGCTATGGGGTGGTTATTCGAAAATAAATACGGATATTCGCCCTAGAAAAATTATTTGCCTTTTAATCTTAAGGTGTATTTTTCCAACAAAATATCCGGTCGATAAGAAAGTTTCGCTTTACGTAACGATTTAAGCCCCATATCTTCCTCTCGATTGATATAAATAAACTCGCTTGCCTCATGTTCCACGAATTGCTGATTGATAACAGCATATGCCTCAGGCACATCGTCACTCATCGCCTTCTCTACATGCACATCAAACGTATCTTCGGTAAGTTTTGAACCAAGCGAGAAAGCGATCATTTGCCCTTCAATGCAAATCACACCACCACGCAATTCCAAATATTCAAAATTATCGAGCATCATTCGTGTTGCATAATGATCAAACCTCAACGACAAATCCTTATCTTCACCTTTCTCTTCCATCCATTTTTCCAACATTTGCTTGCATTCCTTCACCAAATCGGGTCTCCCCGTCAACGATTTATACGACCAATCATGGTTTTTTTTGAACCGGTTAACGTAATTTCGTTTACTCTGCAACTTTCTGCCTTTCAAATGGATAAGTTTTTCTGATGTGTAGATATAATCGAATAATTTTCGATCGGATGTTTTATGGAATGCTCCCGGCATTGCCGTTTCAATTTCGTTCCACATTTGCGGGGTGACACTTCTTAACTGAAAAGGGGTATCAAATTGAGAAGAATCATCTATCAAGGTTGTTATGGCTTCCTTCAAATCACCCTTTCCAAGAGGTTTAAGATAAGATGTGGTGTTATCATCGTCTTTAAAACGAATCAATAACCAATCGTTATCTATGGTAAATTCGGTTTGATACTTTATTTCCCAACAACATAAATTAGTAAAACAAAATTCGGAAGCCCGATAATTTTGTTGATCCAAAAAAGGTTTAATAAGTGGCTTATCGCTAAGTTCCACTTTTTTAAATGATAACATATTGAAAAATTTTTGATATGTTTGTACAATAAAAAAGCAATCGGACATGAAATTTTTCTTTCCGACTGCGTTCCTTAAAATAATAAGTATTGCGTATTTAAAAAGGTTGGAACCCCATAATTTGCCGTACTTCTTTCAGTGTTTTGGATGCACTCTCTCGTGCTTTTTCCGCTCCTTCTGTAGTTACTTTGTGTAAATAAGCATCGTCTTTCTCTATTTCCAAAATGCGCTCACGAATAGGAGAAGTCACTTTGATGATATCCTCAGCAAGTTGCTTTTTCATGTCGCTGTAACGAATCTTACATGTATTCCAAAGCTCTTCATAATGTTGCACTACTTCGGGCTCCGAAACCACACTCATTATGGTGAAAAGATTTTCGATATAATCGGGCTTAGGTGAATTGAATTCTTTGGGTCCCGCATCGGTAAGTGCTTGTTTTACCTTTTTTTCGATCACCTTGGGTTCATCGGAAAGATAAATGGCATTTCCTTCGGACTTCCCCATTTTCCCACTACCATCCAAGCCGGGAATTTTAATTAATTCTTGCCCGAAATTATAAGCAACGGGTTCTTTAAAATATTCAACACCGTAAAAATTGTTGAACCTGCGTGCAAAACGACGCGTCATCTCCAGATGCTGTTCCTGATCCTTTCCTACCGGAACTTTATCGGCATGATGAATAATAATATCGGCAGCCATCAAGGTAGGATACGTCAGTAAACCGGCATTAATATTATCGGGTTGCTTGCGGGCTTTCTCTTTAAAAGAAGTCGTTTTGGCTAACTCACCCAAATAGGCATGCATGTTAAGATAAAGATACAACTCGGCTATTTCGGGGATATCGCTTTGTAAGTAAATAATCGACTTTTCGGGATCGATACCTGCAGCCAGATAATCGACCAATACATTTTTTACATTTGCATGTAACGATTTGGGGTCGGGATGCGTTGTAAGGGAATGAATATCGGCAATAAAGAAAAAACATTTGTTTTCGTCCTGCATCCGAATAAAATTGCGCAGCGCACCAAAATAGTTTCCTAAATGTAAATTCCCCGTGGAGCGAATGCCGCTTACTACTATATCCATAATCTCATATTTCGACCAAAGAAAGATCTGTTTTTAATTTCACCATGCAAAGTTACATGATAATTTCCAATTTACACAAAGACCGCCAAAAATAACGAACCGGATTTTTTTCATACTCTCCGTTTTGGGGTAAGGGATATGTTGACCCAACAAATTTTAGTTCGATAGACAGGTTTTACCGACCTTTTATCGCTTCTCCTTCGCTCTTCCTTCGCTCTTCCTTCGCTTCAAAGCAGGAACGACAACATCGGATTCCGTGAAACCGGTGTGCAACAAACCTACACCTTTGCCGCATGCTGAGCGGGATACAGGAGAAAAGACAGAGCGAACTTTTTGCAAAGTTGGTGAAAGCCTGATGCAAGCATGGAGCGANNGTACGGCCTTGGTGCGAGGAAGGTCCCGAACGTTAACAGAAAATGTAAACAAAAATCCGGACGATACGGTTATAAAACTTACCGGGAAAATTGCATTTCTAATTTGCACTTAGCCGACCGCGATGAAGTTAAAGAAAAATTTCTGCAAATAATCCTTTTTATGATACTTAAAAATGTTTACTTTTGCACGACGATTGAAATCTGTAAAGAGTAAAATAAAATAAATACGTACAAATACTTAATTATAAAACTTTATGAGTTGGTTAATAAAATCTTCCATTGGCCGCAAATTCATCATGAGCATTTCCGGCTTATTTATGATTCTTTTTTTGCTTTTCCACATGTCAATGAACTTGGCTTTGGTATTTTCCTTGGATGCCTATGACAAAATTTGTGAACTATTAGGAGCAAATTGGTATGCTATTATCGGAACACTTGTTTTAGCAGCAGGATTTGCCGTGCATATCATTTATGCCATTATGCTTACTTTACAGAACAGAAAAGCTCGTGGCAAAGAACGCTATGAATCCTCAAGCAAAACCCCTACCCAATGGTCTTCCAAAAACATGTTTATACTGGGGCTGAGCATCTTGCTTTTTTTAATTCTTCACTTGTATCAATTGTGGTACAATATGCAGTTTAAGGAATTGATTGGTGACCCTACCGCTGTAAGCAAAGGATCGGAGCTGGTAGTTGGCCTTTTTCAACATAGTTGGGTAGTACTTGTCTATCTTGCCGCTTTCGTGCTATTATGGTTTCACTTAACTCATGGTTTTTGGAGTGCACTCCACACCCTCGGTTGGAGCAACAAGGTGTGGTTGAAACGCATAAAAGTAATCGGGAATATTTTTGCAACTCTCATCTTGATCGGGTTCTCCATTATCCCCCTTTACCTCCATTTCGCTTATTAAGTGGTTATTTCCCCTGTGATTATTACAATAAGTCAATAACGAAAATTTTCAGATATGAATCAAATAAACTCAAAAATCCCTGAAGGGCCTCTTGCCGAGAAATGGGCAAATTATAAAGACCACCAAAAACTAGTGAATCCTGCCAACAAAAGACGTCTCGATATCATTGTCGTAGGTACAGGTTTAGCAGGCGCTTCGGCAGCCGCATCGCTAGGCGAACTTGGATTTAATGTTCTCAATTTCTGCATTCAAGATTCTCCTCGTCGTGCACACTCTATTGCTGCGCAAGGAGGAATAAATGCAGCAAAAAATTATCAAAATGATGGCGACTCCGTTTATCGTTTATTTTACGATACCATAAAAGGAGGGGACTATCGTGCTCGTGAAGCCAATGTTTACCGGTTGGCCGAAGTTTCAAACAACATCATCGATCAGTGCGTCGCCCAAGGAGTACCGTTTGCTCGCGAATACGGAGGGTTGCTTGACAATCGCTCGTTTGGAGGTGCTCAGGTTTCACGTACCTTTTATGCGCGCGGTCAAACAGGGCAACAATTGTTGGTTGGTGCTTATTCGGCATTGAGCCGTGCCATTCATAAAGGTCAGGTAAAACTGTACACCCGCCGTGAAATGCTCGATTTGGTTGTAATTGACGGCCGTGCTCGTGGCATTATCGTGCGTAATCTTATTACCGGCAAAGTAGAACGTTACGCAGCTCATGCCGTAGTTATTGCAACCGGAGGTTACGGAAATACCTTTTTCCTCTCCACAAACGCCATGAATTCTAATGGATCAGCAGCATGGCAATGCTACAAGAAAGGCGCCTACTTTGCTAATCCTTGCATGACGCAAATCCATCCCACATGTATCCCCGTTCACGGAGAATTTCAATCGAAACTGACCCTCATGTCGGAATCGCTCAGAAACGATGGACGCATTTGGGTGCCAAAGAAAAAAGAAGATGCCGAAGCTATCCGTGCCGGTAAACTCAAACCGACCGACATTAAAGAAGAAGATCGCGACTACTATTTGGAACGGCGTTATCCGGCTTTCGGGAACCTTGTACCTCGCGATGTTGCCTCACGTGCAGCCAAAGAACGTTGCGATGCAGGTTATGGTGTAGGACCCACAGGGTATGCGGTTTATCTGGATTTTTCGGATGCAATTAAACGGTTGGGGAAAAGTGTTATTGAGGAAAAATACGGTAATCTATTTCAGATGTATCAAAAGATTGTAGATGAAAATCCATACGAAACTCCGATGATGATTTATCCGGCCATTCATTATACGATGGGAGGAATCTGGGTAGATTACGAACTTATGACAACCATACCGGGTCTTTTTGCTATCGGCGAAGCCAATTTTTCGGATCATGGAGCAAATCGTTTAGGGGCTTCGGCGCTGATGCAGGGATTGGCTGACGGATATTTTATCCTTCCTTATACCATTCAGAACTATCTTGCCGATCAGATTCAGGTACCGCGATTTGATACCAATCGTTCCGAATTTGAGGAGGCAGAAAAAGGTGTGGAGGAACGTATTTCCAAACTCATGAATATCAGAGGGAAATATCCTGTTGACTATTTTCACAAAAAATTAGGTCACATCATGTGGGAATACGTGGGCATGTCTCGCAATGCTGAAGGATTGAAATTTGCACTTAAAGAAATTAAAGCGTTGAAAAAAGAATTTTGGACAGATGTTCGCATTCCCGGCACAGATGAAACGGTGAATCCCGAACTGGAGAAAGCCCTACGCCTCGCCGATTTCTTTGAAATCGGGGAGCTTATAGCTCTTGATGCTCTTTCGCGTGAAGAATCGTGTGGCGGACATTTCCGTACAGAATATCAGACGCCGGATGGTGAAGCGCTTCGGAATGACGAAAAATTCGCCTTCGTTTCCTGCTGGGAATATCAGGGCGAAGACAAAGAGCCTATTCTTCACAAAGAACCTCTAAATTATCAATTCGTGGTTCCTCAACAACGTAATTATAAGTCATAAAACAAAAACGATTGTCCTATGGATAAAAATATAAATATCAAACTGAGAATTTGGCGTCAAAAAGGACCGAAAGAAAAAGGTGCTTTTGAAACCTATGAATTGGAAAATGTTTATCAGGGGAGCTCTTTTTTGGAAATGCTCGATATACTCAATAACAAACTTATCTGCGAAGGCAAAGAACCGATAGCTTTCGATCACGATTGTCGAGAAGGAATTTGCGGGATGTGCAGTCTTTATATAAATGGTCATCCTCATGGGCCGGATGAAGATGTAACCACCTGCCAATTGCATATGCGCAAATTTAATGATGGGGATACCATTACTGTTGAACCTTGGCGGTCTGCAGGATTCCCCATTATCAAAGACCTTATGGTCGATCGTTCTGCTTTCGATAAAATCATTCAGGCCGGAGGATATGTTTCCGTTAATACAGGTGGTGCCCCCGATGCCAACACCATCCCCATTCCGAAAGATAAAGCTGACGCAGCTATGGATGCAGCCGCCTGCATAGGATGTGGAGCTTGTGTAGCTGCATGTAAAAACGGATCGGCGATGTTGTTTGTTGCTGCAAAAGTAAGCCATCTGGCACTACTGCCTCAGGGACGAATTGAGGCCGCTAAACGAGCTAAAGCTATGGTAGCCAAAATGGACGAATTGGGATTCGGAAATTGTACCAATACCGGCGCGTGCGAAATTGAATGCCCTAAAAATATTTCCATCACCAATATTGCCCGCCTCAACCGTGAATTTTTGAAGGCAAAATTCCAAGATTAAAACCGATCATATACCTCATCAAAGCATTTTGTTTCTTCTAAAAGGAGCGAAATGCTTTTTTTATAATAAACAATAGTTTCTATTAACATCCTTTTGCTCTTCTATTTTGTTATATAAGTACCCATTGATTTCGATTCACTTTATGAAACCGGTCCCATAAAAGGATGTCTTATCAAATAAATTGAATGCATATGAAACCTCCATGTTTGCTT
>DBPW01000012.1 GCA_002305015.1 Bacteroidales bacterium UBA1410 | reverse complement strand
TAAACAATTTACGTATGAAAAAAATAGTACGCAACACAACGATTATTATTTTGTCTCTGGTTGCTCTGCCGGCCTTTTCACAAATCAGATTTGGAGTAAGAGGAGAGGTGGGACTTAATAATCCTACTTTAAGCAGCGACGCATTGAAAGTTGAGAATATGACGAATTACAGTATCGGTCCCTCTCTCGAAGCCATGTTCCCTTTGTTTGTTGCTGATGTAGGGATAGATGCTTCACTTTTGTATACAAATAACCGAATGACAGTCTCAACAATAGGGAATGAAAATGACTCGAAAAAAATTACAAATCAATATATTAAACTTCCGTTGAATCTGAAAGTTAAATTCGGCATCGGGTTGCACCTGATAAAAATGTATGCATCTGCCGGTCCTTATGCAGCCTACCTGATTTCGGGAGATAAAATCAAGCTCGACGAAACAGCCGAAAATATTAAAGCCAAATCTTTTGAAGCAGGAACCAATATCGGCTTGGGGTTTGAGCTACTGAGAATACTTCAGGTGGGAGTGAATTGTGGCATCAAACTTACCGATAATTATGCAACCGATAAACCCAATTGGGACGATCCGCTAAATGGAAAGACAACGTGCTGGTCGATTTGCGGCTCGATATATTTCTAAAATCACATGTTTGCTAATGTAATTCTTCCTCTTCCCCTTTCCAATACTTTTACTTATGCCGTTCCTGAAGAGCTGAGCGATAAGATTGGGAAGGGATATCGGGTAATCGTACCTTTCGGAAAACGAAAATATTACACGGCTATTGTTGTCGCACTTCATGAAAATGAGCCAAAACATGTAGAAACAAAAGAAATTTGCTCCCTCATCGATTGCCATCCCATCGTAAACGAATATCAGCTGAAATTATGGGAATGGATTTCTTTTTATTATCTGTCGTCGCTTGGCGATATATATAAAGCGGCAACCCCCTCAAAACTCAGAATGGAAAGTGAAACTTACGTGGAGTTGAAAAAAACAGAAGATGAAGATTTCCCTCTTACTCCGGCAGAGAAGAATATTATAACCTATTTGCAAAACAAAGGAGCAGCAAAAATATCGGAAATTGGAAAAAACCTGAAAATAAAAAATATTTTTTTCCCTATTTATGCCCTGACGGAAAAGGGAATTATATCGACTTACGAAAGCATAGAACTCAAATTCAAACCCAAAACCGAAAAATTTATTTCTCTTAATCCTGAAATACCCCGCACCGATATTCCTGATCTAATCGGCAAAGCAAAAAAACAACACGTGCTTTTCGAGCAAATAATTACACTGCTTTCGGAAAAAAATGCCTCATGCATAAGTCGTGAAGAGATACTCAAAGAAACAAAAACAACAGCTTCTGTTCTCGACGGATTAATAAAAAAAAATATTTTACGCCAATTTAGCAAAGAAGTAAGCCGCATTGCGTCGGAAGTAAACGCTACCCGAAAGCCATTCCCATTAAGCGAACGTCAACAACAAGCATTTGACGAGATATGCACTTGTTTCCGCAATAAAAACACCTGTTTATTATACGGCGTTACATCGAGCGGGAAAACTGAGATCTATATCCATCTTATCGAAAAAATGCTCCGGGAAAAAAAACAAACCCTCTATCTCGTACCCGAAATTGCCCTTACTACCCAGCTCACTCAACGACTGAAAGTCGTATTTGGAGATAAATTGGGCATTTATCACTCGAAAATAAACGATAATGAACGCACTGAAATCTGGCATAAAATGCTATCGGACAATCCGTACGAAATCGTTATCGGCGTACGTTCTTCGTTATTTCTGCCTTTTCGACAATTAGGATTGATCATTGTGGATGAAGAGCATGAAAACAGCTACAAACAACAGCAAGTTGCACCCCGTTATCACGCTCGTGATACAGCTATTGTGCTTGCACAAATTTCGGGAGCCAACGTACTCTTGGGGTCTGCCACACCATCCATAGAATCGTTTTATAACACAAAAAGAGGAAAATACGGCCTTGTCACCCTCACAAAACGCTTCGAAGAAGTGCTCATGCCGAAAATTATTATCGAAAACACCAAAGAACTGCGACGAAAAAAGAAAATGAAATCCATCTTCTCTCCTACCCTCATTAATTACATTCGCCAAGCGCTGGATAATGAAGAACAAGTTATTCTCTTTCGCAACCGACGAGGATTTGCTCCCAGAATAGAATGCAAACTTTGTGGATGGACACCCAAATGCAAACATTGCGATGTAACTCTCACGTATCACAAATACCGTAACGAGTTGGTATGTCACTACTGTAATACTGCATACTCTATCCCCGATGAATGCCCAGTGTGTCACGAAAAAAGTTTAAAATTTATAGGCCAAGGTACCGAACAAGTGGAAGAAGAAATTTCCCGTCTATTTCCGGGGACAACTGTGGCCCGCATGGACACCGATACTACTCACGGAAAATATGCCTATGAACGGATCATCTCCGATTTTCAAAATAAAAAGATCCGGATATTGGTAGGTACCCAAATGGTTTCAAAAGGGTTGGATTTCGATAATGTCAGCGTAGTAGGTATTATAGCGGCGGATAGTCTGTTAAATTATCCCGATTTCCGCTCGCATGAACGCGGATTTCAACTTATGATGCAGGCAAGTGGACGAGCAGGCCGACGAAATAAGCAAGGAACAGTCATTATACAAACCTCACAGCCAGAGCTGCCTATTTACCACTTTATTGTCGAAAATAACTATGAAGGTTTTTTTCGAATGCAGTTAGCAGAACGAAAAATTTTTAAATACCCTCCTTTCTACCGGTTGATTTCTATTGAATTGAAAGACAAAAACGAACAAAGAGCCGATGCCGCTTCCCTCTATTTTGCCGATATGTTACGCCGCTCTCTTAAAGAGAGTGTACTGGGGCCCAATAAACCGGTTATAAGCAGAATCCGATCGCATTATATCCGAGAAATTCTGCTCAAACCGGAAAATAAATTATCAACTAAGTTCGTAAGAGAATGCATCCGCCAAACAGAACAACGTCTGCGAGAACAACCCGAATTTAGGTATGTGGTACTCAACTACGATGTGGATCCGGTATAACGTTCGGAATGCATAAAAAAAACCGGAATTACCATCAGTAATCCGGTTTTTTATGCATTTTCTCCTTTTATCGGAGCATTATTTCATTTCAATTTCTTCTTTGAGGTCTATTTCGTTTCCGTCTTTATCGTAAAATACATATTCTAAAAATCCGAGACTTTGATCCGGGATTATTTTTAAGTTAACATTGTATTTCTTTTTCCATTGATACTTTAACGAAAATAGCCCTCTTTCAATATACGCTGCCACATAGGGATGAATGTGCAGACTGAATTTCTTCACTTTGAGTTTATTGGCCAAATAATCGATTTTCCCTTCCAGTGTGTCGGTAAACAAAAGGGATGATTTGATTTTTCCTTTACCGAAACAGGTAGGGCAAACTTCACTGGTAGCAACTTCCATTTCGGGACGCACACGTTGACGGGTGATCTGCATTAATCCGAATTTACTTAGGGGCAATATGTTGTGTTTGGCTCTGTCATGAGCCATAAAATCTTGCATCTTGGCCAGCAAATTGTTTCGATGCTCGCTTTTGGTCATATCGATAAAATCGATCACGATAATTCCACCCATATCACGCAATCGCAATTGACGCGCAATTTCTTCGGCTGCTGATACGTTTACTTCGAATGCATTATCCTCTTGTCCGAGCGAAGATTTGTTTCTGTTACCGCTGTTTACATCAATAACATGAAGCGCTTCGGTGTGCTCAATAATCAGATAAGCACCATTTTTGAATGTAACCGTTTTCCCAAAAAGCTGTTTGATTTGTTTCGTAACGCCAAAATTGTCCATGATAGGCAAAGCACCTGTATAAAGTTTAACAATATCTTTCTTCTCAGGTGCAATGACGCCGACATACTCAGCAATTTGTTTAGCTACGTCTTTATCATTGACATAAATGTGTTCAAAAGAGGGATTAAAAATATCGCGAAGCAGAGCAACCGGACGTGCGGTTTCTTCATAAAGAAGTGAGGGTGCTTTTGCCTTTGGCAACTTTTCACACATATTTTCCCACTTCTGAATTAATAATTTGAGCTCCGCATCGAGTTCAGCAACACGTTTTCCCTCAGCACTGGTACGAATAATCACACCAAAATTTTTGGGTTTTATACTTTGGACAAGTTGTCGTAAACGGGCACGCTCTTCGCGTGATTTAATTTTTTGTGATACTGAAACTCTATCAATAAAGGGTATCAGCACCATAAAACGTCCGGCAAAAGAAATTTCAGCGGTCAACCGTGGGCCTTTGGTTGAAATAGGTTCCTTAGCAATTTGCACAAGGACTTCCTGACCTACTTTCAAAACATCAGTTATACTGCCGTTTTTTTCGATATCGGGCTGCAGTTTCATTTTCTGAACCTGCGGTATTTTTTTCTTATTTTCGACTAACTTCTGAAAAGATAAAACCGAGTTAAATTCCGCCCCTAAATCCAAATAGTGAAGAANNAGCGTCCTTTTTGTGTCCTACATCCACAAATGCAGCATTTAGAGCGGGCATCAACTTTTTGACCCGCCCCAGATAGATGTTGCCAACCGAATAAGACTCATCTTGCCTTTCTTTTTGTAATTCTACCAATTTCTTATCTTCAAGAACAGCAATGGTNNTGAACATCCACAACAAGTTCGCTTACCACAATTTTATTATTTTAAAATGTTCTTTTTATAAACTTCTATCTCAGAAGAATTCGGTTCTCGCCAGAACCTATTTAAATACATACAAAGAACAAACTTAAGGCGAAAAAGTTTTAAGTTTGTCCTTGTAATCCATAGAAAAAGTAACGGGTTTACTTTTTCTTCTTATGCCTGTTTTTTCT
>DBPW01000032.1 GCA_002305015.1 Bacteroidales bacterium UBA1410 | reverse complement strand
TAAATTTCAGGGAGTATTATACAAAACCTGTTGTATACCTTAAAACGCATTGAGAACGCCTGTCGTAAATGCAACAGAAACCCTGATGAAGTAAAGTTGCTTTTGGCAACCAAAACCGTTCCTGCCGAAAAAATAAAAGTAGCCTTTCGAGCAGGACAAACCTTGATGGGTGAGAACAAGGTGCAAGAACTGAAAGAAAAATTTGAAGAACTGAAAGACATTCCGCACCTGAAACATTTTATCGGACACCTCCAAACCAACAAAATCAAGGACATTTTGAAATACGGCGTTACTTGTATTCAAAGTTTAGACCGCTTGGATGCTGCCAAAAAACTGCAACAACGCTTGGAATTTGAACAAAAAAATATTGAAATTTTCATACAAGTAAATACCTCTTATGAAGATAGTAAATTTGGTGTAGAACCCGAAAATGCCGTGGCATTCACTAAACAAATTGCTGCTTTCGATAGGCTGAAAATCAAAGGTTTGATGACTATTGGTTTATTCAGTGCCGAGACCGAAAAAGTGCGAAAATGTTTTAAACTTTTAAAGGAAATCCAACAAAAAATCATCGCAGAGAACATTCCAAATGTAGAAATGACCGAACTATCTATGGGGATGAGCAGCGACTTGGAAGTCGCCATTGAAGAAGGTGCAACCATAGTGAGAGTTGGCACAGCCATTTTTGGACAACGCATTTACCCCGATAGTTACTATTGGAACGAGACAAATGAACGGATTTAACTTTACAAAAACATTAATGCCTGTAAAAAATGCAATGCACCGACTTTTTGTTAATCAAACAATGATGAAAGGCGGCAAAACCGCCTTAGGGCAAGTGGCTACTTTCATAATAGAACAAGACACCGAAAAAATAGTTATAGAATATCCGACATCTTTGGCTTTGACCGAAGAACTTAAAAAAAATAAAATGAAAACAGAAAACATACTTAACATCAAAACAAGAAGTGAATGGAGAAGTTGGCTTACAGAAAATTTCAACATTGAGAAAGAAGTTTGGTTGGTTTATGCTAAAAAATCAACAGGCGAACAACGCATTCAATATAATGATGCAGTTGAAGAAGCCTTATGTTTTGGTTGGATAGACAGTACAAATAAAACTCTTGACAAAGACCACACAATTCAGCGATTTACGCCAAGAAAACCTAAGAGCAGTTATTCACAACCAAATATAGAACGACTGAAATGGCTATCAGAAAATAATCTAATTCATAGTTCATTAGTTAAAACAGTTCAAGAAATTATTTCAAAGGAATATGTTTTCCCCAATGACATATTAGATGAAATAAAAAAGGATAAAGCAGTTTGGAATAACTATATAGAATTTTCAGAACCATACAAACGAATACGAATTGCATATATTGAAAGTGCAAGAAAACGACCGGAAGAATTTACCAAACGACTGACTAATTTTATAGAAAAAACTCGGAACAACAAACTTATTTCAGGGTTTGGTGGTATTGACAAATATTATTAACAATGACTGACTTTTATACGACAGAAAAACAACGAACAGCTAACAGGCGTTTGGCAAAAAAGCGGTTTCAGTGCTGGCAGACAGTTTAGTGTTTCGAAATGGTCGCTTGTTTTTAACCGCAAACCGTTAGCAATTACTGTAAAACACCAATAAATACACACAAAAAATGGATAAATCTAAATCAATAGCAAAAATTGTTGGACCTACACTCACCGTAATGGTTCTTTCAGAAATGAGAATATGGAATCCAACCCTGTACGACACACAAATTGTGCCTGTCATTTACCTGAATGGCATTTTACTTTTTGTTGCCGGATTATCCATTGTCAAGAACCATAATATTTGGACTTTCGGCTGGAAAACAATCTTGACAATAGTTGGGTATGCAGGAATTATTCTTGGACTGTTAAGAATGTTTTTTCCACAAGTTCAACAAGAAAAATTTGAAAACAATAATTCAATTCTGGTTGTTGAAATAATATTAATACTTGTCGGAATTTTTTTGACTGTGAAAGCATATTATCCGACAAAGAAGTGATTTTTTTTTGCGTAATCACATCTCCAATCTCCACGCTTAACAAAGCTCACAAAGACAATCATTTGATAGTTGGTTGTGAAGCGAAATACTTGGGGTGCGACTAAACTTACCTATACCAAGTCTAACCGAAAAACCAAGCAATATGCGACTATTGATTTTACTTTCCGTTTTACTCTGTTCCTGTAACAAAGACGTTGGTTCTGTTGCACAAGCCTATCGGCAGACAAAAACCATTTCATACAACTCGGTGAGCGTGGACGTTGTCATAGATAAGCCTGCAAAAAACGACTTGGACGTTTTACTTG
This sequence comes from Bacteroidales bacterium UBA1410, assembly GCA_002305015.1. Classification (GTDB taxonomy): domain Bacteria; phylum Bacteroidota; class Bacteroidia; order Bacteroidales; family Dysgonomonadaceae; genus Anaerorudis. The sequence continues at coordinate 2,783 of DBPW01000032.1, read as the reverse complement.
TGTTTCACGGAACAGTTAGGTATGACCGTGAAATTCTTACTGCCGCCAACAACACATTGGATAAGTTTAAAGCAATTTTGGACAAGAAAGATATGATGATTGTCAGTGTGGCATATCCGCAAGAAAATGTACTGTTGGGCGATAATATTGTTCAATGTGAAGCTGCCTTGCTATGGCTAAAAAATAAAGCAAGCCAAGAATTGGGAATAACCGTGAAAAAGATATTCTTAGGCGGGCACTCACAGGGCGGTTATGTGGTAACAAGACTAAATACAATGCACCAAACCGATGGAGTAATTGCCAATGCTCCCGGTCCATTAAACCTTGTTTATAGATGCCAGTTGGAAGAAAACGGACAAGTGCAATCAAGTGCCGTCTGCACCAAACTTAAAAATGTGTACGGAACAACAACGAACAACCCCAATGCCTACTCCGAAAGGTCGTTGCTAAATTTTACCGGCGGATTTAAGTCAGATATTTTGTTTGTGCAAGGGTTAAATGATTCGCCCATTCAACTGCATTCTTGGACAACTTTCAAACAAGATGTTCTGAATTGTACAAATTGTAGAAACAGGCAGTTTGTTGAAATTCCGGACGGTAGTCACGGAGCTCTGTTTGAAAGCCCAACTGCAAAGGCTGAATTTAATCGTTTTATAAATAGCCACTAATAATTATACTTTCCTTTATCAAAATTTCTACCTGAATTAACATTGAACTAAAAAAAATAAATTTTGATTAAAATAAGATAAATATTTATTGATATTCGATAAATATATATTATCTTTGCAGCATAATTTAAAATTTTAATCATTATGTCAAAAACAAACAACTTCGTGTACTGGGCATTATATGTTATTGCCTGGCTTATTTTTATCGGTTTANNTTCAGCTTATTTAAGCCTGAATTTGTACCAAATCTTTATCAAAAGCTGGACTTAACTCAAATGTACAACGAGAGTAGATTAGCTTTTTTAGGTATTTACAGTTTTATTCTAATCGTTGCAATTCTAAAAGCCGGCTTATTTTACGGTGTCATTAGGTTAATGCACAAAATGGATTTGCAAAAACCGTTTAACAGCTTTGTTTCCAAACAAATATTACGGATTAGTTATTTTACTCTTTCCATCGGATTATTGAGTTTTATTGGCAGGCAGCTTGCAAAAAACCTGACACATTATGGATTTTACACGCATAATTTAAACCAATTTTGGGCAGACAGCCAAGCGTTTATTCTGATGGGTGCTGTTATTTACATCATTGCCACTATTTTCAAAAAAGGGGTAGAAATTCAAAACGAAAACGATTTAACTGTGTAAGCCATGCCAATCATTGTAAATTTAGATGTGATGATGGCGAAACGCAAAATGTCGCTAAATGAGCTGTCGGAAAAGGTAGAACTTACACTCTCTAACCTTTCTATTTTAAAGACCGGAAAAGCGAAAGCAGTACGTTTTAGCACCTTGGAGGCAATTTGTAAAGCGTTAGACTGCCAACCGGGAGATATTTTAGAGTATGTAAAGGAAAAAGAATAAAATTTAATCTGAATATTTATGAAAAGACAATCTCTTTTTAGACGAATTTCAAAGCATATTTTTCGTGCAATTGGCGTACTCTTGGCAATATGGACAATATGGAGTTTGATACCCATTAAACAAACTATAAATCCGATTCAGCCAAGGGCAGATACACAATATTGGATTATGCAAGACGGGTATAAAATCTCATACACAAAAATAATTGGTAACACAACAAACAGAAACCCGACTGTAATATTTTTACACGGCGGGCCCGGTGGTTATGTTCATTCGTCTATTATAAATCAAATGAAAGAAGTAGCTCAAAATGGTTATGATGTTTATCTGTATGACCAAATAGGCTCCGGTTTATCTGACCGACTACCTAAACCCAAAGACTATTCTTTTGAAAAACATCTGAGAGACCTAAATGAAATAATTAATACACAAATCAAGGCTGAAAATATTATTTTAATAGGACATTCATTCGGTGGAATTTTGGCTACACATTATACCGCCAACCACCCCGAGAAAATTTCGAAGCTGATACTTTCATCGCCCGGTGATTTACAACCTTATAGAACTGACGATGACGGAACAATGACGGATATGGTTAAATTGTATCCCATACCGAAACAATATATCTTTAAAAAACCGATTGAAGTTTTTGAGCAAACCGAAAAAGATTTTTTACAACCGAGAATTGTGATGTCTATGCTATGTGCATTAGCGTTTAATTTCAAATGGGCAAGCGATAAAGAATTTGACGATTACACCAACACGATGGCGTCAAAATTTACCAAAGGAATGGTTGCAGACCCGAAGAACGTAAAACCCGAAGAGGGAGGCGCAGGCGGGTACTCTCACGGATTTAGCAATATCTACGGAAATCTTGCCGATGTCAGAACTAAATTAAAACAGCTGAATATTCCTGCTCTTGTTATGCAGGGGCAATATGATCAAGGCGAGTATTCGTCGGTTTATGAATATGCAGATTTGCTGAGGGGCAAATATGTTTTCATTGAGAATGCGGGACATATTATTTGGTGGGATAAACCCAACGAATACAATCAAACTATTTTGAATTTTTTAAACGAAGAAAGAACAACTACCCGCTAATCGAGTAGACAGCCGGTGAGCCGTTGAGCTCACCGGAGCACCTCTCACACCACTGTACGTAAGGTTGTAACCGGGAACAACAAATACAATGTTTTTGGGAATCACAATGCAGTAAAATCGGGAACAGGAATACAGTAAAAATGGGAACAAG
>DBPW01000029.1:76714-83787 GCA_002305015.1 Bacteroidales bacterium UBA1410 | reverse complement strand
TTTTTCTGTTTTCCATCCGGTAACCGGCGCCGGACAGTTTGACAACTTCACATTTATAGCGAGAAGTCTGTCGAGTAGTGCGATGCGTTTTGCACTTGCCGGTTGATGCTACACGTAAAAATCATTCCTGAAAATATTTGTTTTAAAATACGAAATTTTTTACCTTTGCACTTCGAAAAAATTGTCCCATGGTGTAATGGTAGCACAACAGATTCTGGATCTGTTTGTCTTGGTTCGAATCCAGGTGGGACAGCAATAAGCACGGGTAAATAGTTTATTTTCAACTGTTTACCCTTATCTTTTATAGGGCATCACCTCAATTTCGATAACCCCATTTTTGCTTTTTGAAACAAATTTTTTATAACTTCCTACTCAATCGTCACTCGATTTTCCATTGGCTCTCTACTTGAAAATCTTTTAACTCATCGAACTCGATTGAAGGAAGAATTTTAAAAATTTCCTCATCTGCTCTGTCATAGGAAGGATAAAGATAAGGATTATCCCGGAGATGCCGAACATATTCTCTTATTTTAATTAGAATTTGCGGAGAAGAAAAATCGATTTCTCCTTTATAAAGGGTGCATTCAGGATAAAAAAACTCGCTTTCTTTCCGGGTATTTTCGCCCATATCGGTTTGTTCCCAAATATAAAATTCTCTTATCTCGAAATATCTCCCATCGAAATTAACCGCAAAACGCGGATGTCTTTTGATATTTTCTTTAATCAAATAGGTAAGTTGATCATCCCCACTCGTCGGTTTAAAATTTTTCAGAAAAGAAATCAGACTGTTCGTCATCCACATTTTCCCTTCCTTGTCAAAAGAAAAATCCGGATAAAAAGCGCTTGTTTTTACTAAAGCATCATCGGGAATTTTTCGGATTAAATTCCATTTTCCGTTGGCCATAAGTGATTTTGCTTTTTCCAGCCTTTCTCCCTTCTGCTGAACAGCCCCCAATTGAACGGCTATTTTTTCACAATCCTCCTCATAATGTTCGTTAGAAGAAAGGCATGATCTTAACGAAACAACCAAATTATCGACAGCCAAAGGATAGTAATCCAATTTTTCATATAAAAGACCCAAATTGTAATATACATCATCCCATTTTGGAGCCAATGCTTTGGCTTTCTCGAAAAAATCTGCAGCCTTGTTTAAATCCACCCTTGTTTGAGCCCCCTTTAAAACCTCCAGTGCTTGTTCAAAATAATATTGAGGATTATTTTCCAATGTTTCCACTGTTACGCCTAAATTCGGAGAAAGAGAAGAAGAAGAAAAGTTGATGAGAAGTGCTACTTTTTCTCCCTGCCGCAGAACTTCCGCTTTATATTTTCCGGGTGGCAATGAGGACTGATAGGTCATAAATTCATTCCCCAACGAAGGAGACGAACTATCATAAAATGATCTATTCCCCAAAGAAATAAGAATATCATGAACAGCAAAACCGGCAATCTCGGCAGGATAACCGGGCAAAACCTCCGTAATTAAAAGTACATACCTTTTTGTCTCTGCATTATTTTGTGCACAAACGCCGACAGAAAAATAAATGGACGTGACAAAAATAAAAATGCTGCGTAATAAAAATTGTTTTTTGATTGCCATCGCACGGTTGGGTTAAAAAAATTTCTATTCTTTTAAACGTTGAACTACAGCATCGAATCGAGTAGCCAGATCATTCACTTCCTTCTCCAGGAGTTCTGTTACTTTTTTTTGCTCTTCTGCTTCCCTGGTCAATTCTTCGAGCTGCTTTGCAATATCCTTTTCTGTTTCATGTTGTTGTACAGGAATCTCTTCGGAATTTAGGTTTTTCACTTTTTTTTCCAGATCTTCCTGTTTACGCGTTATTTTTTTCAGGTTTTCTTTTTGCTCCGTTATTTTTTGCAATACGGCCTTCGACTCATTTTCGATTAAATTAAACTGCGTTATGGCTTCGGAAAACTTTTCAAACGATGGATCATTTACCTCCGGCACAGAAAAAGGAAGTGGAGGGCAAGGTGCACCTTCTTTATCGAAACCTATAGATGCTTCGTTTCTCATGCTTTCGGCTTCTGCATCCAAATCGCCGCTAATTTTTTCCAAAGAAACTTTTTTTGCCGACTCAACCGAATAATAGGCCGCACAAAAAGCCTGCTCCAACGCCAGCTGAAGTTGCATACGCGATGGAGGGGCAGTCGACACTTTCATTTGATTGATAAGCTCTGATGCCGTTTCGCCGATTTCTTTTTGATCCTTCTCTTTCTGATTTTTCAACGAAAGCACATATTGCCGGCGTTCTTCCTCTATTTTCGAGGCTTGAGCACGGATGGTTTCAATCAATTTTTCTTCCTCATTTTGTTGAGATTGAGAGGGTAAATAATAATTTTCGTCAGGTGTTGAAGTATTCCCGCATGGAATGCATCGGGTATATTCTTGCCAGCGAAAATCGTTAGGAAGGGCATTTTTCCTTGCTCGGTTGCAACTCTCCTCATTAGGAAAATTTCCAATTGTCTTGGGGGCAGAACAAGCACTTTTTGCCCCGGGAACATGATTGCATAGCCACTCGTTGTACCTCGACTGATCGATGCACCATTGTGCTGAAATGTAATAAGGAAAAATCAACATACCAATGCCTATCAACATCTTTTTTCCCTTATTGCCTCTTTTTTTCCCACCATTCATCGATTGATTCTATTTTTTGAAGTTGTGATACACTATCCCGCATAAAAATAACTTTGTAACCGGCCGGAACAGCCAGGGTTTCATTCTTCGGCAAAAATACTTCTACCGTATCTTCAAGCACCGATAAAACACTTTCTCCTTCCGCGTTGTTTTCTGCCAAAAAGCGGGTTCCTCTTGCGCCGATTACCCAAGTAGGATTTCCGGAACGATTTTTCAATTTCAGGTATAAAACTTTGTTTATTACCTTTCGCATTTCTTCTTCAAAAGAAGAAATATCGTAAGGAACCGTGCTTTTATACTTTTCATATTCTTTTTTTGTTTTGTCGATAAAAACATCCTTTTTTTCCAATTCCATATAGATTTTCCCTTTGTTAAGGGTAAGAATTTCTTCCTCATCTGTTTCTTTTTCCATCGTTAGTTCCGAAAACTCATCGGCTATTGCTTCGGCTCTGCCTTCGAGAAACTTCACCCTTGCATAACTGTTTCCATAGGTAACAATTTTATCCCCTTCTTCAAGCAAACCAAAGGTATAATCGTCAGGATTAAAATACTGTCCATTGTTTTTAAAAATTTGAACAGTACCCCGGAAATCGGAAACCATGCCTTTTACGTTAACAACAAAGCCCCCTTTAGCCATATTTTGCAGATAAGCCATCATTCGTTGAGCTCTATCCCTTTTTAATTGAAGCTGTTTCAATAATTCTTCATTTTTCCTTGTTGTTTCGAGGATTTCCTGTTGAAGAGCCAAAGCTCTCGATTCATTTTTTTTTGCTTCGGGATCGCCTTGTTGGGCCAGGCGGATGATTTTGTTCGTCTGATCGCTAATTTGTTTGCCCTTTTCTATCGATTTCTCAACCTCTTTAATCTTCGCAGTGACCTCCTCCAACAATTGATTCACTTCGAAATAAATACTCACCCAATGAAAATTAGTTGATGATTGAGCAACTACACTGTTACAGGATAAAAAAATAAATAGAAAAAAGAGAAGCAGTATTGTCTTCAATTTCTTTTTTGCTTTCATAGTTGTCAACAACTTTCCCATGATTATTTATGGAATTTAAATTTGTCATAGACTTTAAAATTAAAATTTTATCTTTGGATTCACAAAATTTTTTTCGCCAAATTTCAGAATTTTTTTACCTCTTTTTTCAAGGTCTGATAAGGAGCTTTTTATCCGCAAGAAAAGGCAATCGTTTTGCGGCTTTTGCGGCTATGGAGCCGGTTAGAGCTGCTGAAAAAAGACTTTTGGTTCGGTAGATAAACATGATTTTTTTATTTGTTTTGAATTATTGAAATTTTTATATAAGTTTGTAACGACATCTGTTACTCATTCGAAATGCGAAGGGATGGAAGGAAGGGCAAAACAAAGGTGAAGCCTATCGTGCAGAAAGTTTACAAAATGCATTAAAACAAGCAATGGCTAAAGCCGACATCAACAAACCTGTAACGTTGCACCGGTTGAAACATTCGTATGCTACCCATTTATTGGAGTCGGGAACCGATCCGAGATTTATCCGGAAACTTCTTGGCCATAAAAGCAGGAAAACTACTGAGATTTATACCCATGTGAGTCAAAAAAGTTTGCAGAAAATAAAATCGACCTTTGATGATCGGTAAAAATATATTTTTGTTGCATATAGGCCATACCAACTACCTATATACACCCAAAATGAATAGTATCATGTGGTTTTATCACATATATAAACGAGTTGTGTGTAATGCAAAAAAAAGACAATGCTACTAAGGAAGTTCGATTTTACAGATAAAGAATCACGAGATAAATTCATATTTGATAAAGAGATACATTTATCAACTTGGGAGCATTATTGCAATTGCTATAGCTATACCTTACAAAAGGTATTTAACAAGGGATTAAATAGAAATTATGCTTTTAATTGTCGGGCCAGAGGAATTTTGTTTTTGATAATACACTATTTTGAGATTTGTTTAAAAAGGAATCTTGCTTTAAACGAATATTCCATTCCCAACACGCATGATTTAAAAGAACTCATAGATAGTTTTGATAACCAAGAATTAGTTCCTTTTGATTTTAAAAACATAGCATTAAGATTTAATTATGATTCTGATGGTGCTTGCTTTAGATACTACATAAATAATAGGACTGGTAAACCCTTTTTTGATTATGGAGACCGAATTGAAATTTCAGAATTGATTAAGGATTATAATAGACTTGAAAGTTCAGAAAGCTTTAAAATTGAGCAAATTTGCGAATCATTCGATTATGATAATAGGAGGAAAAAATGGGATTTGACCTTTCATATGGGAGAATGTTGTGGACTTGGTCACATTCGTACTCAATATGATGAAGTCATTGAATTTTTGGTTGAAGGCGTATTGTTTGAAAACTATGATATCAATAAAGTATATCTTCCACTGCTATTTTTAGTAAGGCATTCACTTGAGATTGCACTTAAATTTAATATTCTGGAAGCAAGAAAACTAACCACGATTGTATCGGATAGAAAAATTGAAAAAATTCATTCTCTTGAAACCTTATATAATCTTTTTGGTGGTTCTAATGGATACATTAATAAGCTAGATATTGAGAAGATGGATATAAAGACAAAAGAACAATTGGAAAATTACAAACAACAGTATGAAAGTCTGAATAGTACAATTCACCAATTAGATACGAATTCAATGTTTTTCAGGTTTCCTGTAGATAATAAAGGAAAGAATCATTCAATTTATATGAGAGGGCATCGTCTCTTTGAGATTTTAAAACTTTATTATTTGACTGACCCTTTTATTACATTTACAAACAATGTATTAATTGAAGAAAGATTATTAACTGAGTAAAAAATGCACATACCCACAACACGCGGTATAGCCAATAAGGGTTTCAGAGGTATGCGAAGGTTTGTGGCCTGCTTTAACTTTTCGTGTAACTTGATAGGAAATTGCCCCGAATCCCTACTGGCCATACCGCCACCGTTAGGGGGCATATTAAAAGACCATGAACCATCTGGATTGAAAAGGGATATAAAATGATAAAATGCAAGCTTTGTAATACGAAAAATGCTGATAAGAAAGGCTCTCATATTGTTCCTCATTTTCTTTTGAAAAGAATTGAAAATATTGAAGGAAAAACTGAGCGTGACTACGAACTAGGTTTTACAATTGAGAAATTGAATTCAAAACCTCATTTTGGCAGGTCAGTACAACCAGAAGAACTTGAAGAAACTTTTGGAGAAATTTCAGACGAAGACATTGAAAAAAATAAACATCCTTTGATAGTTGACAATTTTTTTTGTAAGGATTGTGAAAACAGATTTGCATTAATTGAGTCTGAATATGCAAAGACTATTGAGAAGAAAGACACAAGTGATTACGAATCTGGGGTTAGTTCTAATGTTGGAATATTATTTTGGGCAAGTGTAATATGGAGAATATCAATAAATGGGGAAAGTGGCGTAAAATTAACTCCTGAACAGAATGAAAAGTTAAGACAAATTCTTGATTGTTTTCTTCCTTCAAAACTTGAAGAAATAGATGAAAAAGGGATAAAGGAAAATGGTTTAATTAAATCAATATCATATAAACTCCTGAGATGTATTGATTGTAAAGATGATGATGCAAAATGGCTCATTTTTCATCCTGAATTTTATAATCCTTTATGCTTGCTGATAGACGAATATGTTCTGTGCTTTTGTTTTGATGATAACTTTGAAGATATTGAAAATAAGGATTGTTTAGGTATTAACGAAAAGATAAAACAAGCTCCAATTAATAAAGCTGATTCCAGAGAAATAATTAAACCATTTGATAATGTTACATATAAACAAATGGCTTCAATTATTGTAGAAAAAGCAAAAGATGTATATTTAGAAGGATTATATGAATTCTTTGATAATATTCATGTAGCTGCTGGGGGAACTGGAAATAAAATGCCATCTGAAATAAAGGCAGAGATTTTAGCAGAACTGACATCTGACGAAAAAAAAATAGGTAGGAAATATACACAAGAAGATATTAAGAATTCGACAATGAAAATAATGAAAAAATACGCACCATAACACGCGGTATAAAAAATTGCCGTTTCAGTAGGTTATTCAAGGGTTGTAGCCCGCTTCAACTTTTGTGTAGCTTGACAGTAAATCACCCGCAATCGGCAACTTTTCATACCGCCACCGTTATGCCTCATTGTAAAAAAGACGACCTTTATTGATAATGAAAAACTGAGAATACATGAGAAATGAAAGAGAATTAGCAGAACTGATTTTTGATACTTTCAGAGCATCAAATTGCAAAACCAATGAAATAGTAATGATGCGTTCCATTAGATTTAGAGTTATTGATAAGCTTAATCCAAAGGAAAAGGTAATATTTTTTACTGTTTTAATGGTTTAATATTTACTGTATAAGATTTGGGACACAATTATTAATTCTTGGCGGAGGT
>DBPW01000029.1:23213-76687 GCA_002305015.1 Bacteroidales bacterium UBA1410 | reverse complement strand
AACAATATTATTTCAGAAATTCTTGGCTCAATTTTACCCAACGAAGCAAAAAAAATAGAAAACAAAATGCTGTTGGCTGCCAAAATAGACGATGCAATGAAAGCAAAAGGCTGGAAGAAAAAAGATTTGATGAATGCAATGGGCAAAAAAAATCCATCGGAAGTTACGCGTTGGCTTAGCGGAACGCATAATTTTACAGTCGATTTGCTCACTGAGATAGGATTAGCTTTGGATACAGATTTTTTAAATTTGGAAACAACTTCGCCTAAACCTATCGTTTTTCATATAGAAATCGAAAATCAGCCTGCAAATTTTCCCCAAAATAATTTGGTTAATGAAATTCAGAAAGGGTACTGTTATCACAAAGAAATATTATTAACCCGGAATTAATCTTTTTATGGAACAAAACATATCATTTCGGATTGATGGTATTGAATTGCTTGAATATGCTATCATTGCCCCAGATAAAACAATTGAACCTCAAACCATTTTCAAATTCGATATAAATATTGAACATCGGTTCAATCTGGAGAATAGCCATGTATTCGTAATTGTTGCCATCCATATTTTTCTCCAGGAAAGCGGGATTAAAGTCGGGAGCGCCAAAATCAGCTGCATTTATAAAGTCGAACAACTTAAAAATTACGTTGATGACATAAATCAGATTTCTTTTCCTCAGGATTTCATCATTTCACTAAATTCGATATCTCTTTCTACATGCAGAGGGGTAATTTTTGCATTATTCAGAGGCACATTTCTTCACAATGCCATTTTGCCTGTTGTTGATCCAAAAAGTTTTCAGATAGCTACTCCGTCAAAATAATTTTTCAACGCTGAAAATGGTCGCCTTCATGGCAGCTACCCTCACGTTCACACTGCTTATGAGGTATTTCCCCCACCTTTTTAAGACCATTTTGGTCATTTTTTCAACTCAACAAGTAACCTTATTTGGGAAGTGCTACATTAATGCTCATTGGAATAGACAACCTTCGATTTCTATAAATCAGATCGGAGAAACTTTTTTTATCACCATACTGCAATAGAATTGTCTTTCTGTCGTGAATGAAGAATTTATCATAGAATAACAATAATATTCATCCTAATCAACCGTCAGGGAACAAAGCTGATAATATTGGATAATCCGGAGCATGTCCACCCACTTTCCGGTCAAAATCCGGTGATTTAAGAAGATAGCAAATTCTTCGAAAATCAACCATTTTGTCATATATCCAAGAAAATAGCTTATATATTGTAAAAATAAGAGAGCAAAAAAGAGGGAATAAAAGGCTCTGCGCCCACTTTTCCGGAGCATATGCACCCAGCATTGCAAGGTAGTGGAAAAATTCATACGATTCCGGAGCATATGCACCCATTTCCCGAGTTTAACATGCTCATAAAAAGCATACTACGTTTTGCCTCTTTCCATTATCAGCCACATCCGAATTTTGGCGCATACCCACCCACTTGTTGATTCTTTTTCATAAGATTGTGCGATATTTCAATTAATCGCATAATCGTATGGCAGGAATAATAATTAACATGAGTAAGGTAAAACAAGTACTTCGCTTACACGTGCAGGGCGTTTCAAACCGAAAGATAGCCCGTGATTTGGGGTTATATAAAGGAACGGTCAATACCTATGTGCGTAAGATCAAAGAGCATGAATACAGCATAGAAGAGCTGCTGGCTCTGGATGAACCGGTTTTGGAGAGTAAGCTCTTTGCCGGCAATCCCGCTTACAAGCAGGATCGTTTCGAAGAGTTTAAGGGTATGATTCCTTATTGGGAGAAAGAACTCAAAAACCCGCATGTCACGCGTTATCTTCTCTGGGAGGAATACAGGAAAAGCCATCCGGATGGTTACGGCTACTCCCAGTTCTGTTTTCATTTAGGGCAGATCCTCCATGCACGCAAACCGGGAAGCATATTGCAGCACAACCCGGGCGAAAAGCTTTTTGTGGATTTTGCCGGGGATACCTTTCCCTATATCGACCCGGAGAGTGGAGAAGTAATACAGACCCAGGTGTTTGTAGCCTGCCTGCCCTATTCCGACTATGCTTTTGTAATGGCCGTTTCCTCGCAAAGCACCGATGATTTTCTTTACGCTCTTTCCTGTTGCTTAAAACATCTGGGAGGTTCTCCCAAGATAGTGGTTACAGACAATCTGAAGGCTTCGGTGATTAAGGCAGACCGGTATGAACCCGAACTGAACAGGGTGATGGATGATTTTGCCAATCATTACGGATTCGCAGTTTTGCCCGCCCGGGTGAGAAAACCTCAGGACAAGGCCTCTGTCGAAAACGAGGTAAAAATCATCTACAGGCGCGTTTATGCCAAACTTCGCCATCATACCTTCTTTTCTCTTGAAGAGATAAACCGGGCTTTAGCCGATAAAACGCGTGAACACAATCAAACCCGTCAGCAGCAAAAGCAGTATTGTCGGGAAGAGAAGTTTCTGGCAGAAGAAAAACCTTTATTGAAAGAACTTCCGGAAAAAGATTTTGAGATAAAATATTACGCCAAGCTCAGGGTAGCTCAAAACAACTGCATCTATCTTGCCCGTGACAAACGTTACTACTCAGTTCCTTATCCGTATATCGGGGAAAAGGCGGATGTCATCTATACCCGAAGTTTGGTTCGCATTTATGTCCGGGGAGCATGTGTGGCCACACACCAACGCGTTATCGGATTCGGATATACTACCGTCAAAGAGCATATGGGTTCCGGCCATAACTTCTATCAGGATCGCAGCCCGGCGTTCTATATCAGGCAAGCCGGCAAACACTCCGAGCTGTTGGCAGAACTGATTGCCGTTATTTTTCAAAGAGCGGAGGTGCCCGAGGTGCAGTATAAAAGATGTGATGGGCTGTTGAGTCTTCAACGAAAAACAGATCCGGCAATTTTTGAGCAGGTATGCCGCTATGCATTGGACAACGATATCCTGAGCTATCAATCCATCAAAAGAGTGATCAATAACAAAGCGTATCTGTATGATGTGGAAGAAGAAAAACGTCAAGACGGAAAAAATAAAAACATACAGCACATCAATATTAGAGGTAAAAAATATTATGCGGGGTAATAATCCCACAATAAATTCATCAAACAATTATCAAAACAATGGAACAGATTAAACAAGAACTTGTAGCCCTGCGCCTGTCGGGCATGGCTGCTACATTGAAAACATTGGAGGAGAGCAGGAAAATCCATGAACTCTCTTTGGCGGACGGACTGAGACTGCTCATACAGGGAGAGCGGGATCAGCGGGAGGAAAACCGGTATACGCGTTTGGTAAAAAACGCTTCGTTTCGATATCAGGCTACCCTGGAGGAATTGAGTTTCGATGCATCCAGGGGAATAGACAAATCACAAATCCTTTCGCTGGCAACGGGAAATTACATTCGCAGGGGAGAATCAATTTTGATTACCGCAGCCACCGGATGTGGGAAAAGCTTTATAGCCTCCGCATTGGGTTATCAGGCATGCAAACAGGGGTTTAGCGTCCACTACTTCAGTATGCAAAAGCTGATGGCAAAAATTAAAATCGCAAGAGTAGAAGGCGACACCATACGATTCTTTGAAAAGCTGGCCAAGACAGATTTATTGATACTCGATGATTTTGGTATCGGTACAATGGACAATCAGCAGCAGCTGGATTTTATGGAAATAATCGAGGACAGGCATGCCAGGAAAGCGACCATCATAGCCAGTCAGCTACCGCCGGCTAGCTGGTTCGACCTGTTCTCGGATGAAACGATCGCGGATGCGTTCATAGATAGAATGATTCCTTCACATAGAATCGAATTAAAAGGAGATAGTTTAAGAAAAAAAAGATAACTTTGCCAAATTGATAGTTCAGCCAGTGGGTGGGTATCACCGGAATCACTGGGTGGATATCACCGGAATATCAAAATATCGCTCAAAGGATGCCACCGCTATCATCACAAAGCTGAATCAAGCCGATTTTGCCATGTCGAAGATTGCAGCCAATGAGAAATTTGGTGGCAATATTTTGCGAAAGGCAATCGACTATTTTTCGCATTTGGCTGTTCACCCCGAGTGGTATCAGGAGATGAGCAAAGACAAAGTTTTCATGGAATCGAAATATGCGCCTCGAATCAAATGGCTGAAGGATGACAGGGATGGCATCTATGATCCAAGTTACGACGATATTTTACGTGTTTCATTCATGTATAAATTTGGCAGGGCAAAAATGAAAGACTTAGTGAGTCTGCTTGGAGGACGAGATTTTAAAACACGCGATTATAAGAAGGAAATCGCAGGACTAGATTAGTGATAAAAACACTAATTTTGCAAGATGAAAAGGACTTGAAATTTTGAAGAAAAAGTTTCGATTATCAAGGAATAAAAACATTAGGAAGAAAAGCTCGTACACAAAACGGTACAATTGCAGGAGACTAACTGATATGTCGGTTTGCATCATGTTTGTTTTAGTCCAAGCACTATTATTGATCATTTGTTGACAAATAGTGCAGAAAATGCATCATTAACAACCTAAAAAATTGTATTTTTGAAAGATGAATTAAGGATCAAATGAAATGAAACTATACGATTGGAGCAGCGAAAGACACCGAAACGCTTTTACAGATTTGGGAACAAATAAAGTCTACGTCGTTTTTCAAATACCATATCGATTTACAGGCTTTGAAAAGAGTTTAGATGAATTTAAACAGTAATAAAATGCTACCCCATAAAATTAATAGTGAAATATTGTTGTACCCATCCGATGACGGGCAGATAAAAATTTAGTTGTCAAGGAATACTTGACAACTGCCGCAGACGGCAAAAAATACCGTACTAAACATTACAACTTAGATGTAATTATATCAGTAGGTTACAGGGTAAAATCACTTCGTGGCACACAATTTCGAATATGGGCTACCGAACGTTTGCGTGAATATCTGATGGTCACACAGCTGCTGAAATAGTTTATCAAAGGGCAAATGCCCAATTGCCTTTTATGGGCTTAACGACATTTGGGGGAAGGAGCTCGAAGTCGGGAAACAAAAAAAACGTAAAACCGTGAAATTGAGATCAGGTTTTACGTTTTTTATAGTGAATTATCCGATATCCTACATCATGCCCATGCCTTCATTCATTGGCATTTGCGGAGCCGGATTTTTTTCTTTCTTATCGGTGATCACACATTCCGTTGTTAAGAACATGCCGGCAACCGATGCTGCATTTTCCAGTGCAACACGCGTTACTTTAGCCGGATCGATCACACCGGTTTCATACAGATTTTCATACCGATCGGTACGGGCATTGTAACCAAAATCGCCTTTCCCTTCACGTACTCTCTGTACGACAACGGCACCTTCTTTTCCACTATTGTAAACAATTTGACGCAGCGGTTCTTCAATAGCGCGTTTAATGATTTCGATACCGGTGGTTTCGTCTTCGTTATCCCCTTTCAGGCCTTCCAGTTTTTCGATAGCACGCAAGTAAGCAACGCCTCCGCCCGGTACGGTTCCTTCTTCTACTGCTGCACGAGTTGCCGACAAAGCGTCTTCAACACGATCTTTCTTTTCCTTCATTTCAACTTCGGAAGCAGCACCCACATAAAGAACAGCCACACCACCGGCCAATTTGGCCAAACGTTCTTGCAGTTTTTCGCGATCGTAATCGGACGTTGTTTTCTCGATTTGTGCACGAATCTGCGCGATGCGGTTAGCAATGGCTTTTCTGTCGCCTGCACCGTTTACGATGGTGGTATTGTCTTTGTCGATTGTTACTTTCTCGGCGCTTCCCAGCATATCGAGCGTAGCATTTTCGAGTGTCAGTCCTTTTTCTTCGGAAATCACGGTACCGCCGGTAAGAATAGCGATATCTTCGAGCATTTCCTTACGACGATCGCCAAATCCCGGAGCCTTAACGGCTGCTACCTTCAATGAACCACGCAGACGGTTTACAACCAAGGTAGTCAGTGCTTCCGAATCGATATCTTCAGCAATAATCAATAACGGTTTGCCGGTTTGGATTTCTTTTTCCAGAATGGGAAGCAAATCCTTGATTGCCGATATTTTCTTGTCGTGAATCAAGATATAGGGGTCTTCGAAAACCACCTGCATGTTCTCGGGATCGGTTACAAAGTAAGGAGAAATATATCCACGATCGAACTGCATACCTTCCACTACTTCAACATAGGTATCGGTACCTTTTGATTCTTCAACGGTAATGACACCTTCTTTGCTTACTTTCTCCATGGCTTCGGCTATGAGACGACCGATTGTTTCATCACCATTGGCTGAGATTTTAGCTACATTCTCGATTTTTTTCAAGTCGTCTCCGATTTCGATTGCTTGTTCCTTGATGGACTCGACAACTTTTGCAACCGCTTTATCGATACCGCGTTTCAAATCCATGGGATTTGCTCCTGCCGTAACGTTTTTCAGTCCGACACCAATAATGGATTGAGCCAACACGATTGCGGTAGTTGTTCCGTCACCGGCATCATCGTTGGTTTTTGAAGCCACTTCTTTTACCAATTGGGCACCCATGTTTTCAAACGGACATTCCAATTCGATTTCTTTGGCTACCGTTACACCATCTTTCGTAATTTGGGGTGCACCATATTTTTTGTCGATAATTACATTGCGTCCGCGAGGACCTAACGTTACCTTTACTGCATTTGCCAATTGATCCACGCCTTTTTTCAACTCTTCGCGTGCATCCATATCAAATTTAATCTCTTTTGCCATAATAAATCTGTTTTTTCGGGGTTAATTTGTTATTCGATAATTGCTAAAATGTCAGATTGACGCATAATCAAATATGCTTCGCCGTCTATTTCAATTTCGGTTCCTGCATATTTGCCGTAAAGTACTTTGTCGCCCTCTTTAACGACCATTTCTTCGTCTTTCGTTCCTTTACCTACGGCCACAACTTCACCTTTCAGCGGTTTCTCTTTAGCAGTATCGGGAATGATTATCCCCCCGGCTGTTTTTTCTTCCACTGGAGCCGGCTTTACTAATACTCGATCAGCTAATGGTTTAACTTTCATATCTTTAAAATTTTAATAATTAGAGAATGTTGAATTAGTATATTTAATCCATGTTTTTATCGACACCATTACAGTTGCGAATTTTGTGCCAAACCTTTTTTTCGCATTTCTTCTTGAGAAGAAAAATTGAATTTCGACCGAATGCTGACAAAATTTCAGCCATGGCACCTCAACAGCCGATGGGTTGAATAGGTAAAGTACTTCAAAAACCATCCGAAAACAGCGAAAAAAATGCACTGTCGCAAAAAAAGCGTATATTTACAACCTAAATAAAGGAAAGAGTACGAAAATGAAACGCGATTTTGTCACCGTAAAAACATTCGCTTATCCGGGAGAGGTGCCTGTTGTGCAATCCTACATGGAAATGTGCGGAATAGAAACGTTTATGAAAAATCTTACGGCAAACCGGTTGGCCTACACCATCGGCGGTATAGAAATGCAGGTCAAAGCCGAAGATTTTGAACGTGCCAAACAAGCGCTGATAGACGGAGGATTTGCAAAACCCGAAGATTTTGAATGAACCCCTTAAAAAACTGGTTATGAGGATAGAAAATTCGCCTTTGCAAAGGAGAAACCGGGAATATCGCTATATACTGATTGCGCTGATCCTTTTTTTTGGCATTCTCGTATTCAAACAAGCCCGGCCCTATTTGAGCGGCTTTCTCGGCGCTTGTACGCTCTATGTTTTGTTGGAAAGACAGATGGCCTTTCTTTGTGAAAAGTGGAAATTGGGGAAGGGTTTCAGTGCCGCCATCATTGTGCTTGAAACGCTGCTGTTTTTCCTCACCCCCTTGACCGGCATTGCTTTTTTGGTGATCGATACCCTATCGGGGATAACGATTAATCCGCAGGAAATTATTCAAAAAATAACCGACTTTGCCGAAATGGTTGAAGATAAAGCCGGCTTTAAAATATTTACCCCCGAAAATCTGTCGTATCTTCCCCAACTGGGCACCAATATCGTACAAGTGTTGGGATCGAGTATTTATTCGCTGATAATCAACGGAATCGTTATTATTTTTGTATTATACTACATGTTGCTCAATTATCAGGTTTTCGGACATACCATTAAAGAAATACTTCCCTTTAAAGAAGAAAATAAACAAATACTGGCAGAAGAAACCAAATCCATTATTCAGGCAAATGCAATAGGGGTGCCGCTTCTGGCCATTATTCAAGGATTTTTTGCATACGGCGGTTATTTGTTTTTCGGCGTCAGCAATGCCCTGCTATATGCCATTCTGACAGCTTTCGCCACCATACTGCCTATTGTCGGCACCACGATTGTTTGGCTTCCGCTGGGAATTGCTGCAATCATCGGCGGTGATTTAATGGCCGGGCTGGGTATAATTGCCTACGGATTCTTCGTCATAAGCACGGTTGATAACGTAATTCGTTTTATCCTTCAAAAAAAATTGGCCGACATCCATCCCCTTATCACCGTCTTTGGTGTTTTGATCGGTGTCCCGATGTTCGGATTTTGGGGGGTCATTTTCGGACCTCTCCTGCTTTCTCTTTTCATCCTATTCTTTAATATGTACCGTCACGAATACATTCCAGGCTCCACGGCAGAACCCCGCGTTACAACACGCTATAAAACCCGAAAAATAAAAATGCCCGGCTATAAAGGATTCAAAAGAAAAAAATGAGAAAAAGCGAAAATGGCATTTCGGGACAAATATACCGGCATTTTTTTGTTTAGTGCCAAATCTTCGATAACTTTGTCAAAATAATCAATCCTTTGTTTAATTTCATAAACCGATGAAAAAAGTATTTTTAATTTCATTTGCCGCTATGACTTTATTTGCATGTAATCCTTCCAAAAAAGCAGACAAAACAGCCGAAAAAGGAAGCGTTTTTTATACCGAGTACGATACGCCGTACGGTGTTCCCCCATTCGATAAAATAACGGAAGAAGATTATCGCCCCGCTTTTGCCTATGGCATGGAACAACACGCTAAAGAGATCGATTCCATCGCCAACAACCCTGAGGCTCCCACTTTCGAAAATACCCTGGTTGCCTTAGACAACAGCGGCATGATTCTCGAAAGGGTTTCGTCGGCATTCTTCGCACTGGAAGGGGCAGAAAAAACAGACACCATTGAACAAATTGCGATTGAAATTTCTCCAAAATTATCGGAACACAACGATAACATTTACCTCAATCAGCAACTTTTCGAAAGAATCAAAACCCTTTATGACCAGGCAAAAAATCTGAACCTGACTACCGAACAAACGCAGTTGCTCAACAAATATTACAAAAGATTTGTACGAGGCGGCATTCTGTTGAACGATTCGGCAAAGCAACGGCTGCGCGAAATCAACAAAGAGCTCTCGGCCCTTACCCTCCAATATGGGAATAACGTATTGAAAGAAACCAATAATTATACCCTCGTGATTGAAGACAAAAAAGATCTCTCCGGACTTCCCGATGCCGTTGTTGCCGCGGCTGCCGAAACGGCAAAAGCCAAAGGTTTGGAGGGCAAATGGGTCTTTACGCTTCAAAAACCGAGTTGGATCCCTTTTTTGCAATATGCCGACAATCGCGCGCTACGCGAAAAGCTGTATAAAGCCATGTATATGCGGGGCGACAACGATAATGAATACGATAATAAAGAGATTGTCAACAAGATTGTGAACCTGCGCATTGAAAAAGCCAAGCTGATGGGGTATAACACGTATGCCGATTTTGTGCTGGAAGAAACGATGGCCAAAACTCCCAAAGCCGTGTACGATCTGCTGAATACCATCTGGAGTTATGCGCTGCCTCAGGCAAAAAAGGAAGCGGCCGAACTTCAGGCCTTGATCGATAAGGAAGGCGGAAAATTCAAACTCCAATCGTGGGACTGGTGGTATTATGCCGAAAAACTTCGTAAAGAAAAATACGCGTTAGACGAAGCAGAAATCAAACCCTATTTTAAGATGGAAAACGTACGCGAAGGCATATTTACCGTAGCGAACAAACTTTATGGGTTGAATTTCAAGAAAATAGACAACATACCGGTATATAATCCGGAAGTAGAAACGTATGAAGTGACCGATGCCGACGGTTCGTTTCTCGCCGTATTTTACACCGACTATTTTCCGCGTCCGGGAAAAAGTGGCGGAGCATGGATGGGTACTTTCCGCGAACAATGGGTTGAAAACGGCGTGGATATCCGCCCGTTGGTGTACAATGTAGGCAACTTTACCAGACCAACGGAACAATTGCCGTCGCTGCTTACGCTCGATGAAGTGGAAACCATGTTTCACGAATTCGGCCATGCTTTACACGGCATGCTCTCTAAAGTAAACTATAAAGGGGTTTCGTGCACGAATGTGTATCGCGATTTTGTGGAGCTGCCTTCGCAAATCAACGAACATTGGGCTTTTCATCCCGAGGTATTGAAGCTCTATGCCAAACACTATCAAACCGGGGAAACAATACCCGATGCCTTGATAGACAAAATCACCAAATCAACCTATTTCAATCAGGGATTCATGACCACCGAATTGGTTGCCGCTGCGCTGCTCGACATGGACTGGCACACCCAAACGCAACAACAAACTTTCGATGTGCGCAAATTTGAAGAGGAATCGATGAAAAAAATCGGGCTTATTCCGGAAATCATCCCCCGTTACCGCAGTACCTATTTTACCCATATTTTCAGCGGAGGTTATTCTGCCGGATATTACAGCTACCTGTGGTCTGAAGTGTTGGATGCCGATGCTTTCCAACCCTTTGCCGAAAAAGGTATTTTCGATCGGGAAACGGCACAATCGTTCCGCGAAAACATCCTTTCAAAAGGAGGATCGGACGAGCCCATGAAACTTTATATCCGATACAGGGGAGCCGAGCCCAATCCCATTTACTTGTTAAAGAACAGGGGATTTGTGAAATAATTTTTATTTCCTGAAAAATCGTCGGGTTATGAAAAAATAATCCGGCGATTTTGTCTTAAAAAGACAAAAAAACGTATATTTGCACCCTTAATGGAGGCAGATGCGGCCAAATATCTTTCTGTCACAAAAAACAAACAATACAACAACCTGAAAGATAGTAAATTATAAATATAAAAAAGTAGAATAGAAATGTCGAACAAAGGATTCATCAAAGTTTTCAGTATTTTACTCACGCTTATTTCTTTGTACTACCTATCCTTCACCGTAGTAGGTTGGCAATACAATAAAAAAGCAGACAAATACGCCAATGGAAACTTAGCCCTTAAGAATCATTATCTTGATTCATTATCCTCCGAAAAAGTCTATCTCGGATACACCTTAAAAGAAATTCGTCAGCGGGAAATCGGATTAGGTCTTGACCTGAAAGGCGGTATGACCGTTATACTTGAAGTGGATGCAGCACAAGTATTGCGATCGCTTGCCAATACGGATGATCCCGCTTTCAATCAGGCATTAAAGGAAACGATTGAGCAAAACCGGAAAGGAAGCTCCTTGGATTTTGTTTCCCTTTTCCGTCAAAACTACGAAAGGATTAATCCGAACGGAAAACTTGCCAATATTTTCAGCATAACGATGAGCGACCGCATCAGTCCGACGGCTACCAATGACGAAGTTATTGCAGTTCTGCGTCAGGAAGTTGCCGCTGCAGCCGATAACGCTTTCAATGTGTTGCGTACCCGTATCGACCGTTTCGGTGTGGTTTCTCCCAACATACAAAAACTGGATAGAGCAGAGCGTATCTTGATCGAATTGCCGGGAATTACGGAACCCGAGCGTGTTCGCAACCTGCTTCAAGGACGTGCAAACCTCGAATTTTGGAAAACGTATGACATAAGCGAACTGACCCCTTTTCTTAACCAAGTGAATCAACGTTCCATCGAACTAGTCAATGCCATGAAAGGGATGGCCGATTCGCTTTCGGTTGCCACAACCGATTCGGCAGCAACAACGGCTTCGCTTCAGCTAACCGATACCCTGCCGGCTCCGACTCTTTCATCGGCATCAACCGACGAAGAAGAAAAACCTATCGTCATAACCAAAAGTTTTATTGAATATTTTAATCAGCCTTATTTCGCCATGAGCGGAGCAGGGGGTCCTATTGTCGGAACCGTTGCCAAAAACGATACGGCTGCAGTGAGTTACATACTGAACAAATATAAAGATGTTTTCCCTGCCGATGCACAATTCAGATGGGGATTTAAACCGGTGGATAAACGCGAGACTTACTTCGAATTATATGCGTTGAAAGGGGATGGTACAAAAAGAGGTCCCGCCCTGGAAGGCGATGTGGTAGTGAATGCCCGTGCAGACCAAGGACAACAAGGAACGGGTTGGGAAGTAAGCATGACCATGAATTCAGCCGGTGCCAGCCGATGGGCAACCATTACGGGTGCCGAGAAAGGTAAATGCATTGCTATCGTATTAGATGGTTATGTATATTCGGCACCACGCGTTAACGACCGCATCGAAGGTGGACGATCCTCTATCACGGGGAATTTCACGCACGAAGAAGCAGAGGATTTGGCAAACGTACTGAAATCGGGTAAAATGAAAGCCGGAGTACGCATTGTACAAGAAGACATCGTGGGTCCTTCTTTGGGACAAGAAGCTATTCAGGCCGGAATGATTTCCTTTATTATCGCATTGATCGTACTGTTCATTTTTACGTGTATGCTTTACGGATTTATTCCCGGCATGATTATTAATGGAGCGTTGCTTGCCAACCTTTTCTTTACGTTAGGAGCACTTGCCGCATTTCGGGCCGTACTCACCCTGCCGGGAATCGCGGGTATGATTTTGGCACTGGCTATGGCCGTAGATGCCAACGTACTTATCAATGAACGTATCAAAGAAGAGCTTGCAGCGGGTAAAACACTGCGTAGGGCACTGGAAGATGGGTATAAGAATGCGTTCTCTGCCATTTTCGACTCGAACTTGACCACCATCATTACCGGTATAATTTTGGCCATATTCGGAACCGGTGCGATTAAAGGTTTCGCCATTACCTTAATTATAGGTATTATCATTTCCTTCCTGACCGCCGTATATTTTACCCGTATTTTATACGAAGGACAATTGGAAAAAGGAAAATGGCAAAATCTCTCGTTCAAGACGCGCTTTTCCAACATAATGGCCAAAGAATTCCACTTTAATTTTATCCACAACAGCAAAAAAATAATTGCCATTATCGGAATATTTATCGTGGTGAGCATTATTTCGTTGTTTACCCTGAAATTAAATACGGGAATCGATTTCACCGGCGGACGCAACTACGTTATCCGTTTTGAAAAACCGGTAAAAACAGGTGAAATTCAGGATGCATTGGCACCTTACTTTGGAGAGTCTGTGAGGGTAATCACCATCGGCTCAAGCAACCAGGTGCGGGTATCGACCAACTTCAGGATTGACGACGATAGTGAAAATGTTGAACAAGAACTGCGATCGTTGCTGGAAGAAGGGCTTAAAGATTATATTGCTCCGGGAAAAACAATCGACGATTATATCCAGAGTTCGCAGAAAGTCGGGCCGAGCATTGCCGAAGATATGATGAGGAATGCCTTTTTGGCATTAGGAATCGCCCTCATTTGTATGGGATTATATATTTTGTTCCGTTTTAATAATTGGGCGTTTTCGGTCGGTACGATTGCCGCTCTGGCTATCGATGCTTTTTCAGTCATCGGGATTTATTCGTTGTTTTGGAAAGTGATGCCGTTCTCGATGGAAATCGATCAAACCTTTGTGGCCGCCATATTGACAATTGTCGGGTATTCGATCAACGATAAAGTAGTGGTCTTCGACCGTATCCGCGAATACCGGCATCTCTATCCCAAACGCGATCTACTCACCGTTTTCAACGATTCGATGAATGCTACGTTGGCACGTACCATCAATACAGGACTAAGTACCATCTTGGTTATCTTTTGTATCCTGTTCTTTGGCGGTGATGCCGTACGGAGTTTTGTGTTTGCCATGTTGATCGGTATCGTAACCGGAACGGTGACCAGTTTGTTTGTAGCTGCCCCCGTTGCTTTCCGAATTATGTCGAAACAACAGCATGAGGTAAAAGAAGCGACGGTAAAAAGCAAATAAATAAGTACAACTTAATATCAAAAAAGAGCGCGTCCTTTTGAGATGCGCTCTTTTTTGCTGTTTTCTTCCGAAACAACACCCCGTATCGTTGGTTATAACGGTTTCTGTATTTTAGATAACGGCCGATTTGTTGGTTTATGGGTACAGATTACCTCCAAATTATTCTCCACAAATTTCCCGGATAAATAGATCTTCTGCCTGATGCACCCAATCCCGAAAATGGTCGTCGGGGCGATAATGCGGAATAAAATCAAGCAATTTATTCAACTCGAATTTTTTATCGCTGATACCCGCACCCGACAAACCGGCATCGTAGGCATTAAATTCTTGTTCGATATGTACCGGGATCATCAACGCAGGTTTGCGGTAATATAATGCTTCGCAAATCGACTCGAATCCGGCGGTAGTAGCATAAGCCATACAGCCGGCAAGACTTCGGAGAAAAAGTGCATCATTTAAACGATACATCACAAGATTCTCGTCTATTATGGTCACTTCTTCCGCATCTTTCTTATCCCAGAAAAAACGTAAGGGTACATCCGGATTTTTGGAGTGCCAATCCAAAATTTCTTCGAAATAGCCGACATTCAGAAGATACCCATGAATATAATTGCCCGGAGTAGGTTGAATTTGAAATACTTCCTGTCGCAGCAAGGGAGGAACGGTTACAAGGCGGCATTCTTCACAGCCGGGCATATCGCGAAACGATAAAGCCAATATCTTCGTCGCGCGCTGACAAGACACTTTTGACAACAGGCGCAATAATTCGTATTTTACATCTTGTTCGGGTGTGGTTTTGTAATGGGAATTGAGTAAAACATACTGATGAGCAACGCATATGAATTTCACGCCGAGTTTTTTATCGAGACGATAAATACCAAACGTCATCCCTGTAATTAGTTCGTAAAAATTTATCACGATATCGGGTTCATACTCTTCGATTTTATTTTTTACAAAGAGAATGCTCTTCCGAAAAAAAACAAGCCGCATGAAATTACTGACCACACTAAGGACAATAATCGGACGCTTATTTTTGTAAAAGGTGGTAAAGTTAGGGCTCTCGAACGTATGAAGAGGCGCATCGATTTTTTCGCTGAAAAACTCGGGAATCTGTCGCCATTTGCTTTTCCCGACCAAAACCCCCACCACTTCATGACCATGTTTACGCAAAATAGATGATAATGAGAGAGCTTGTGTAAAATGGCCTCTCCCCTCGCCCTGAATGGTAAAAATAAATCTCATGTAAAGCTGATTTGGATACAAAAATAACAAAACCTTACGACATTAAACGAATATCAGCGATTGAATTCGAGAGGTTTGCCTGTTATTTCTGAGCCCACTGTTTTCCCGTCAAAAACAAGATGACCATTAACAAACGTTTTTTCGATCGAATGCGAAAACGTTTCACCTTCCAACGGCGACCATCCGCATTTATATAATATATTGGACGAAGTTACCGTATACGATTTTTTGGGGTTGACCAATACCAAATCGGCATAATATCCTTCGCGGATATAGCCCCGGTGGTGTATGCTGAAGAGTTTTGCCGGAGCATGACACATTTTTTCGACAACAAATTCATTCGTATAAACACCCCGGTTGACAAGCTCGAGCATCAGTTGCAGCGAATGTTGTATCAACGGACCTCCGGAAGCAGCTTGCAAACAGCCTCCTTCCTTTTCGGCCGGCAGGTGAGGCGCATGATCCGTGGCTACGATATCCAATTTACCCGATTTAAGTCCGGCACGCAAGGCTTCCCGATCGTTTTTTGTTTTGATGGCCGGATTCCACTTGATGCGGCTGCCTAAGCGCTCATAATCCTCGTCGGAAAACCAAAGATGATGCACACACACTTCGGCGGTAATTTTTTTATCTTCAACGGGGTAATTATCGAAAAGGCTGAGTTCTCTGCCTGTGGAAAGATGCAGCACATGCAACCTCGTGCCATAGTTGTGGGCAAGCTCCACCGCTTGAGCCGTCGATCGATAACATGCTTCTTCACTGCGAATCAAGGGATGATATTTTATCGGGATATCTTCTCCAAAACGTTTTTTGAAGACTTCCACATTCTGCCGGATGATCTCCTCTTTTTCGCAATGGGTTGCAATGAGCATATCCACTTCGGCAAAAATGCGTTGCAACGATTTAAGGTTATCGACCAACATATTCCCCGTAGAGGCTCCCATAAAAACCTTTACCCCGCAAACATTTTTCGGATCGGCTTTCTTCAGTTCCTCGATATTGTCATTGGTAGCCCCCAAGTAAAACGAATAATTGGCCATCGATTTTTGTGCAGCCCTTTCGAATTTATCTTCCAAGGCTGCTATGGTAATTGTTTGCGGCTTGGTATTCGGCATATCCATAAACGAAGTGACCCCTCCGGCTACCGCAGCACGGCTTTCTGTTTCGATATCGCCTTTATGGGTTAAACCCGGCTCACGAAAATGCACCTGATCGTCGATCACGCCGGGTATCAGGTATAACCCTTGCGCTTCAATGACATCGCTACACGTTGCCAACACATCTTCCGGCACCTTGCCATAAAAAATCTTTCCTATTTTTTCGCCTTCAATTAGAACCGAGCCTTCTGTTGTTTTCCCCTCGTTGATTATGGTTGCTTGATGAATAAGTGTCATTTTTGTTTTTGTTCTCCTTCGATTGATAATTTCGGCTTAATTTTTCCTATCATCTTTCGCCACCGCAAATCGATTACGCCAAAAAATGCTTCACCGAATATACCGGAATTCATTTTCGACACGCCCAACCGGCGATTGACAAAAATAATCGATACCTCTTTAATTTTGAATCCAAGGGCATAAGCGGTGTATTTCATTTCGATCTGGAAAGCATACCCTTTGAATTTGATTCGATCCAAATCGATGGTTTCCAATACCTTTCTTCGGTAACAGACAAATCCGGCAGTTGTATCACGGATATCCATACCGGTAACAATCCGCACATATTTTGAAGCGAAATACGACATTAAAACCCGCCCTATAGGCCAATTTACTACATTTACTCCCGTACAGTATCTTGAACCGATGGCTACATCATATCCTTCAACCGTGCATGCTTCGTATAATCGGGGCAAATCTTGGGGATTATGGGAAAAATCGGCATCCATTTCGAATATATAGGCATACGGACGGGCCAATGCCCATTTAAATCCATGAATGTAAGCAGTACCCAGACCCAACTTCCCTTCTCGTTCTTCCATAAAAAGCCTGCCGGGAAATTCATCCATCAACCGACGAACAATTGCGCCTGTTCCATCAGGTGAAGCATCATCCACAACAAGAACATCGAAATCTTTTTCCAAAGCAAAGACTGCACGAATAATGTTTTCGATATTTTCTTTTTCGTTATAAGTAGGAATAATTACGATACTGTCGGACATAAGACGGAATAATTTCTTTCAAAAGTACAATTTTTAACGAGATAAAAAGAAAATAAAAAGAATTATTTTGACAGTTCGATAAAATATACTATCTTTGCAACATCATTTAGAAACAATATCGCGGAGTGGAGCAGTTGNNTGGGCTCATAACCCAAAGGTCACAAGTTCGAGTCTTGTCTCCGCAACTATCGAAAAGAGGATGTATCACCCCGTGATTTCACCCTCTTTTTATTTGTAGTTTTATCGGAGCCCATTTCAGCTATTGAGCTATTGATCTATTGAGCTATTCAGGTATGAGCTATGAGCCATCAGCTATTGAATTCTCGGCGGCTTGTTTTTTTACTGATGCAGCCGATTATTTTTCCCGAGAACCTCTTTGGGGAATCAGAAAGCAACTTGGCGTTCTTTTTATGGAAAATTGTTGCATCTTTTTAAATTATTGCGTTAATTTGCAACGCAAGGTATAAACCGTCAACGTATAAATCGTCAGCCTATGAAAAAAATAGTTTCTTTTTTCATGGTGTTTATGGTAAGCTCGCTCTCTTTACATTCCTTATCTCAGGAAAAAGGGAAAGCCTCCTTCTATGCACACAAAATGCAAGGGAGAAAAACCTCGAGTGGCGAACCGTATCACGGCGACAGTTTAACGTGTGCTCACCGTACCTACCCCTTTGGTACCTTATTGATGGTTAAAAATCCGGAAAACGACAAAATGGTTGTCGTTAAAGTTACAGACAGGGGACCTCATAAAAAAAGCCGGTTGATCGATTTATCCTATGCTGCAGCAAAACAACTGGGGATCATAGGGCGAGGCATAGCGGAAATTGAATTAAAAGAATGGGAATTTAGTCCTTCTCCCCCACTTCAACCCTTCGATATAAAGAAACTTTTTATACCTACTGAAACAGCCATCGATATTTCTAAAAAACTGATCGCAACGTATTCGAAAAACCTGAAATAAACGGTTCTGCCGTTCTCGATTAATTAAAAAAGAGGGTGAAATCACATAGAGATACACCCTCTTTTTTATTTGTACTTCTATCGGAAACCCATTTCAGCTATTGAGCTATTGAGCTATTCAACTATTGGATTCTCACGGGCTTATTTGTTATGTTGAAGCAACCTCCTTTTTATCCCGGATATATTTTATCTTATCCAGAAACTACCTCTTTTCTTTCGAAAAGGAATAGGGAAAATCAGCAGGTTGAATACCTCGTGCACGGTTGGGCTTATCGGACATCGTCATTTCAATCTGTGCTCCCTTGGTCAGATCTTCATGGGTAAAATAATTTTTTGAATACGATTTTCCGTTCAGCTCGATACCTGCTATATAGCGTTTCGACGCCTCATTACCTGCAGCATGAATGGTAATAACATTTCCGTTCTCCAGCTTAATGTTTATTTCATTGAACAAAGGAGAACCAATGACATACTCGTTACTTCCCGGACAAACGGGATAAAATCCCATCGCAGAAAATACATACCATGCAGAAGTTTGCCCGTTATCCTCATCACCGCAGTATCCATCGGGAGCAGGCGTGTAAAGCCGATCCATCACTTCTCGTACCCAATATTGAGCTTTCCAGGGCTCGCCGGCATAATTATACAGATAAATCATGTGTTGAATCGGCTGATTCCCGTGAGCATATTGTCCCATGTTCATGACCTGCATCTCGCGAATTTCGTGAATCACACCCCCATAATAACTCGCATCGAATACGGGTGGCATGATAAATACGGAATCCAGCATCGCCACAAACTCCTTTGCTCCTCCCATCAAATCGATCAACCCCTGAGGATCGTGAAAAACAGACCACGTATAATGCCAACTGTTGCCTTCGGTGAAAGCATCTCCCCACTTGAAGGGACTAAAAGGCGATTGAAACGTGCCATCTTCATTTCTACCCCTCATGAGCTTGTATTCCGGAGAATAGAGATTGCGGTAGTTTTGGCACCGTTTAGCATAAAGCTCGATCTCTTTTTTAGGGCGATTCAATGCTTTGGCAAGTCGATAGATCGTCCAGTCGTCATACGCATATTCCAGGGTGCGGGCTGCACTTTCGTTGATGCCCACATTATACGGTACATAGCCCAATCGGTTATAAAATTCGTATCCCAAACGGCCGGTCGAAGAAACCGTGGGGTGAACACTATTGGCACCATGCAACATCGCTTCGTAAAGCGTTTCGATGTCGTAACCGCGAAGTCCTTTCAGATAGGCATCGGCAACCACCGAAGCAGAGTTATTTCCGACCATGCATCCCCGATGACCCGGACTTGCCCATTCGGGCAGGAATCCGCTTTCTTTGTAGGTATTTGCCAATCCTTCCTGAATTTCCCTGTTAACCGACGGATAGATCAGATTCAGCAAGGGGAACAACGCTCGAAACGTATCCCAAAAACCCGTATCGGTATACATGTACCCGGGAAGAACCTGACCATTATACGGGCTATAGTGGATAATTTTACCGGAGGCATCTTTTTCATAAAGTTTTCGCGGAAAAAGAGTGGAACGATACAGGGCCGAGTAAAACGTACGTTTCTGATCGAGATTACCCCCTTCTATCTCTATTCTGCCCAACACCTCATTCCATGCTTTCCTTCCCTCGATCTTTACCGTTTCGAAATCTTTCCCCGATACTTCTTTTAAATTCTGCCAAGCCTGCTCGTAGCTGATAAACGAAGAAGCCACATGGGCCACCACTTTCTCGCCGCGCTTTTGGGTAGAAAAGCCAATAAAAGCCGCTGCATGATCAGCCTCACATTTTGTCGTATTTTCTTGAATTGCTCCGTTTTTAACCGTGCTTTGATACACAAACGGCTTATCAAATACGATAACGAAATAATTTTTAAAATTCTCGGGAACTCCGCCGCTATTGCGTGTAGTATAGCCTATTACGGCATTTTTTTCGGGCAAAATTTGCACAGCCGATCCCTTATCGAAAGCATCGATCAGCACATAAGCACGGTCTGTTTTGGGAAAGGTGAAACGAAAAATTGCCGCTCTGTCGGAAGGCGTTATTTCTGTCGTAACATCGTAGTCGGCCAAATAAACGCTATAATAATAGGGTTTTGCAATCTCGGCCTTATGCGAAAACCAACTGGCACGTTTATCCTGATCGAATTCCGGTTTTCCGGTCATCGGCATAATGGAAAACTGTCCGTAATCGTTAATCCACGGACTGGGTTGATGAGTTTGCTTGAAACCCCGGATTTTATCGGCATCGTATCGGTATTGCCAACCGTCTCCCATTTTACCCGTTTGGGGTGTCCAGAAATTCATGCCCCAAGGAAGAGCAACAGCCGGATAGGTGTTGCCGTTGGATAATTCGAATTTCGACTGGGTGCCTACTAAAATATTCACAAAATCTACCGGATCGACTTTCTTTTGAGCCACTGCATTTCCGGCCATACTACCACTCAAAACAAATATCAAGAAAAAATGAAGTTTTCTCATCATTACCTTATTCTATTAAAGCGAATTCAACAAATCGATTTTCCCTTCTTTTTCCAGCTTCAGGATTAACTCGCCAAACAACGTATTTGCCCAAGCAAACCAGCTGCGCGTGAATTTGGAAGGATCATCTTTATGAAAAGATTCGTGCATGAATCCGGTATCAGCATCCGTATCGCGAAGCATTTTAAGACAATAGGCGATTTCCTCGTCATCGCTGCCGGTTTGTGCGCGCATGATGATGCTCATCGGCCAAATCATGTCGTATCCGATATGTGGTCCCCCAATTCCTTCTGCGGCTTTTCCCTTGAAAAAATAGGGATTATTCTTGCTCAATACCAGTTGGCGGGTATGCTGATAAACGGGATCGTTTCTATCGATAGTGTTCAGATAAGGCATCGCCAACAGGCTTGGCACGTTGGCATCGTCCATAAAATAGGCATTCCCGAAACCATCCACCTCAAAAGCATAGACTTTTCCATAAAGGGGATGTTCTACGATGGCATATTTTTTTAGGGCCGTTTCCACTTCATCGGCCAACGCGCGACATTCATCGGCAAATGGGTTATCGCGGGTCACGCTTTCCGAGATTTCGGCCAATTGACGCAATGATACAATGGCAAACTTATTGGAAGGAACGAGGAATCCGAATGTTGTGGCATCGTCGGAAGGGCGAAAAGCAGAAAATATGAGACCTACAGGATTTACCGGATGGCCATACCCGTCGTTGGGTACCGTATCGAGCGCTCTGTCGGTAACCCGCAAAAAGCGATAAGGTCCCAACCCATTTTTACGCTGTTGCTCTTTAAAAGTCTTTACAACCAACGCCATTGCCTTTCTCCAATCGGTATCGAAAACCGATGCATCGCCGGCCGTTTTCCAGTAATTATATGCCAAGCGAATGGGATAGCAAAGCGAATCGATCTCCCATTTGCGTTCATGCAGCATGGGTTTCATATCGGTTTTATCGCTCATCCATTCGCCATCGGGTTTGGGCTCGAAATTGAATGCATTCGCATAAGGGTCGATCAAAATGCACTGCGTTTGCCGGTTAATTACACCGGCAATCATCTCACGAAGATGGGCATCCTGTTTCGTTAGCGGAAGATAAGGCCAAACCTGAGCCGAAGAATCACGTAACCACATGGCATTGATGTCGCCCGTAATCACAAATGTATCCGGTTTTCCGTTTCTCATCCTAAAATTTACCGTAGTATCCAGCGTATTCGGGAAACAGTTTTCGAACATCCAACGCAATTTGGGATCGTTGATTTTCGATTTTACTCTTGCAATGGTTTCTTCCACTGCTTTAGAAGTAAATTTACGATTTTCGGGAGACGGTCGTTTCGATGTATACACCCGCTGTTGAGCGGTTTCGAATAAAGAAGACGTTGCCCAAGCCGGTTTCACAGCCAAAGCGGCAATTCCTATTCCGCTTTTTTTGAGGAAATTCCTGCGTGTTGTCATATATTTTTATAAATTTTATAGATGAAGATGGATAAATTTGTCGGCTAAGATACAAAAAACCACTTTCCGATGAAAAGAAAAGACGGGAGACACAACAAATAAAGATTTTTTTCTGTAATTTCTCGGTATTTTTTCTTTTGTCGAGAGAAAAAAGTATAACTTTGCGCTTTAATCAATAAATTTATTTGCAAAAAAAAGCTTCGTCTATAATAAATTAATTGATTTGTAATAGGTTAATCAGAAAAAATAACAGGGTTATTTATTTTTAAATATATGGCTGATCGAATACTAATTAAGAAAGGCTTACAAATTCCTTTGTTGGGAGAACCCGACGAAGTGTTTCGCGGTACGGTCACGAGTGAATTTGTAAAAGTCTGTCCTGAAGATTTTCACGGTATCACCCCCAAAGTAGCCGTAAAAGTGAATGATCGGGTGAAAGCAGGGAGCGCCTTGTTTTACGAGAAACGACATCCCGAGATGTTGTTTGCTTCACCTGTAAGCGGTGTGGTAACTGCCATCGAACGAGGAGAAAAACGCAGGATTCTCCATTTTACCGTACAAGCGGATAAAGAAATTCAGTATGAAGATTTTGGAAAGAAAGACGTTACTTCCTTATCATCGGACGAAGTAAAAAAATCGATTCTGGATGCCGGCATTTGGTTCCTGATCAAGCAACGCCCGTATGATCTGATCGCTAATCCCAACAAAGCTCCGCGCGATATTTTCGTGACGGGCTTTGACACGGCTCCGCTCGCTCCTTCTTACGATTTCATTCTTGAAGGACAAGAAGGTGATCTTCAAACCGGCCTGGATGCGTTGACTAAGCTTACAGCAGGGAAAGTATATCTTTCCATCAGTCCGAAGACAACAAACAAGGGTCTGCGTAATGCAAAAAATGTAATTATCAACGAGTTTGAGGGTCCCCATCCTTCAGGCAATGTGGGCGTACAAATCAATCATCTTTCGCCCATCAATCGAGGAGAAACGGTTTGGACGTTGAACGCCTTGGATGTAGCAATAATCGGCAGACTCTTTAATAAAGGAGTGGTAGATTTGACCCGCATTGTTGCCCTTACCGGTTCCGAAGTTAAGCAAACCGGATATTATAAAATGTGCATCGGAACGGAACTGACTTCTATTTTCCGAAACAACGTTACGGAAGGAATCACATTACGGTATATCAGTGGTAACCCGCTCACGGGAACAAAAATCGACGAAAACGGCGTGCTGCGAGCATACCATTCGCAGGTTACGGTTATTCCCGAAGGGAAAGAGGTAGTCGAACCGCTGGGATGGGCATCGCTGTCGCCCAACCGATACAGTGCCGGGTGCACGTATCCTCATCTTAAACCCAATCCACATAAAAAATTCCGGCTCGATGCCCGAATTAAGGGAGGACAACGCGCGATCATTATGTCGAACGAATACGATAAAGTATTCCCGATGGATATTTTTCCCGAACAGTTGATCAAAGCCATCATTGCATTCAATATCGATAAAATGGAGAATTTGGGTATTTACGAAGTAGCTCCCGAAGATTTTGCGCTGTGCGAATTTGTAGATACCTCCAAATTGGAACTTCAGAAAATCGTCCGCACAGGACTGGATATGCTTTATAAAGAAATGGAATGATTAGTTGATTAGTGTAACATTTAAAAAAACAAAATACATTGAAAGCGTTAAGAAATTATTTCGATAAAATAAGGCCTAATTTCGAAGAAGGCGGAAAGTACCATTGGCTACATTCCGTTTATGAAGGATTCGAATCGTTTCTCTTTGTTCCCAATACGACTTCGAAATCAGGCGTACATATTCACGATGCCCGTGATTCAAAACGTACGATGATTATTGTCGTCCTTGCATTGATGCCGGCATTACTTTTCGGCATGTACAACGTAGGGCTTCAGCATTACATGGCCATTGGAATGGAAGTGGGCTTCTGGACCCGTTTCTTTTACGGATTGTTGGCAGTTTTGCCTCAGATCATTGTTTCCTATGTGGTTGGTTTGGGAATCGAGTTTACCGTTGCCCAGATGAAAGGCGAAGAAATAGCCGAAGGGTTTCTGGTTACCGGCATTCTTATTCCGATGATTCTCCCCATCGACACCCCGCTATGGATGGTTGCTGTGGCAACCGCTTTTGCCGTTATTTTTGCAAAAGAAGTGTTTGGAGGAACGGGGTACAACATTTTCAACGTTGCATTGATCGCACGTGCTTTTCTGTTTTTCTCCTACCCTTCCAAAATGTCGGGCGATAAGGTTTTTGTCCGCACCGGAAGTGCACTTGGAATGGGACGTCCCGAAATGGTAGACGGGGTTGCAAAAACCGTAGACGGTTTCTCGGGTGCCACACCTTTAACCCAATTGGCGACTACCGATGCTTCTCATTTTGCTTCGTTTTCGTTTACAGGCGTAACGGGACAGCCGCTCAGCCTGAGCGATATGTTCTGGGGATTCATTCCGGGATCGGTAGGTGAAGTTTCCACTTTTGCCATTTTGTTGGGTGCAATTCTGCTCATTTCCACCGGAGTGGGAAGTTGGAAAACCATGCTCTCCGTATTCCTTGGCGGATTGTTTACCATTACGCTGGTCAATTTGTTCGCAGTGAATGCCGCAATGGAAATGCCGGCTTACTATCATTTTCTCTTGGGCGGATTTGCTTTTGGTGCCGTCTTCATGGCAACCGATCCGGTAACGTCGGCAAGAACGGAAAAAGGTAAATGGATATATGGATTCCTTATCGGTTTGATTGCCGTAACCATTCGCATTTTCAACCCCGGGTATCCCGAAGGAATGATGCTTGCCATATTGTTGATGAATGCCTTTGCTCCGCTAATCGA
This sequence comes from Bacteroidales bacterium UBA1410, assembly GCA_002305015.1. Lineage (GTDB taxonomy): Bacteria > Bacteroidota > Bacteroidia > Bacteroidales > Dysgonomonadaceae > Anaerorudis. Next base: position 51,478 of record DBPW01000029.1, on the reverse strand, counting down.
TTTCTACGTTATTGACGCCAACATTAAACAACGGCTAAAAAGGGTCGGAAACAACAAAAGGAAGTAAATAAAACAGATGAATATGAACACGGAAAAAAACGGATATACCATCTTATATGCCTCAGTAATGGTGATTATTGTTGCTATCGGATTGGCGTTTACCCACCAATCGTTGAGCAAACAACAAACAAAAAACGTCGAAATCGATAAAATGCAGCAGATACTTCGTTCGTTGCGTATCGATGCCGATGTAAAAGAGGCCGAAAACAAATACAACGAAATCATCAAAAACGCCTATCTGATCAGACCTGACGGAACTAAAGTAGAAGGTTCCGAAGGAACAAAAACAACCGATCCGGCTTTTACTGCCGACATTGCCAAAGATAAAAGCAAAGGATTACCGGTTTTTGAAGCCGAGATTGACGGATCAAAAAAATACGTTATCCCGATGGCAGGTAAAGGATTGTGGGGACCTATCTGGGGATATTTAGCCATCGATGAAGATGGAAGTACGGTTTACGGTGCCGATTTCAGCCACGCCGGAGAAACCCCGGGTTTAGGTGCGGAAATTGCTCAACCTCCTTTCCGAAACCGCTTTCAGGGAAAACAACTGATCAAGGACGGAGAATTTAAATCCATCGCAGTGGTTAAAGCCGGACAAACAGTTGAAGGACAAGATTACGTCGATGGCATTTCAGGAGGCACCATCACCAGTAAAGGGGTAAACGCGATGCTTCTGAATAGCGTTGGAGAATACAAAAACTTTTTACTCAAGTTGAATGCTGCTCACAAAAATGAGAGCGGAGAACAATAAAAAACAGGAAGAAAATGGCATTATCTAGCAAAACAAAAGCGGTTCTGTTGGGTCCGCTAAATAAAAACAACCCCATTCTTGTTCAAGTGTTGGGAATTTGTTCATCGTTGGCTGTTACATCCAAACTCGAACCGGCAATCGTGATGGCTATTGCCGTAACCATCGTAACGGCTTTCGGAAACGTAATCATTTCCCTTTTGCGTAAAACCATTCCAAACCGTATCCGCATCATCGTGCAACTGGTGGTTGTGGCTTCGTTGGTAACTATTGTAAGCGAGATACTTAAAGCATATGCTTACGATGTAAACAAACAATTATCGGTTTTCGTGGGGTTGATTGTAACCAACTGCATTCTGATGGGACGTCTCGAAGCATTTGCGTTGGGCAACGGGCCTTGGGCTTCGTTTCTCGACGGAATCGGAAACGGCCTGGGGTACGGATGGATTCTGGTAGTATTGGGATTTTTCAGAGAATTGCTCGGTTCGGGAACCTTGATGGGGTATAAGGTAATCCCCCAATCGTTTTACGATGCCGGTTACCTGAATAACGGACTGATGATTCTTCCGCCTATGGCGTTGCTTCTCATCGCCTGCCTTATCTGGATACATCGGGCTAAAAATAAAGACTTGCAGGAAACAACAAATTAATGAATTGCTAACAACTAAATTCGATATATTGATATGGATGCTATTAGTCTGATTGTAAAGTCGATATTTGTCGATAACATGATTTTCGCATACTTTTTGGGTATGTGTTCGTTTCTGGCAGTATCGAAAAACGTAAAAACAGCAGTTGGATTGGGAATCGCAGTCACTTTTGTGCTTGTGCTGACATTACCGATAAATTATTTGCTTGAAAATTATATCTTGAAACCGGGTGCGCTTTCGTGGCTCGGTGAAGAATTTGCCGACATCGATCTCAGCGTTTTCAGCTTGATCATTTTCATTGCCGTAATCGCGTCGTTCACCCAATTGGTAGAAATGGTAATCGAGCGGTTTTCTCCGTCACTTTACCATTCCCTGGGAATATTTTTGCCGTTAATTGCCGTTAACTGTGCCATTTTAGGGGGTTCATTATTTATGCAACAACGCGAATTTCCTAATATTGGAACGGCAACTGCCTATGCTTTCGGATCGGGTATCGGTTGGATGATGGCTATTGTAGGTATGGCGGCAATACGGGAAAAGCTGGAATATTCCGATGTGCCAAAACCCTTAAAAGGATTGGGCATTACGTTCATTCTTACCTCGCTTATGGCTATCGGGTTCATGAGCTTTTCCGGAATCAATATTTAAGAGTACCAACATATAAACAGCATTTTCAAATAAATTAAATACATAAATATGAGTGTGTTATTGAGTGCGGGAGGATTAACGATTATAACGAGTGTGGTGATCTTTCTCTTGATTATTCTTATTCTCGTAATAGTTATACTGTATGCCAAAGCGAAGCTGATGCCTTCCGGCAGTGTGGAAATCACGATAAACAACAGTAAAAAGATAACGGCTCCTATGGGGGTTACACTGCTGAATGCACTGCAAGCGCAAAATATATTTCTTTCATCAGCTTGTGGAGGAAGCGGAACATGCGGACAATGTCGTTGCCGTGTGATAGAAGGCGGAGGTGAAATTCTTCCTACGGAAAAAGGACATTTCTCTCGTAAAGAACAAATGGAGCACTGGAGACTGAGTTGTCAGCTGAAAGTGAAAGAAAATCTATCCATCATCATTCCCGAATCGGTATTCGGTATAAAAGAATGGGAGTGCGAAGTCGTTTCCAATCGAAACGTAGCATCTTTTATTAAAGAATTTGTAGTAAAACTTCCGGAGGGTGAACGATTGGATTTCGAACCCGGATCGTACTGTCAAATCAAAATACCGCCTTACGATACCATTCATTTTTCGGATATGATTATCGACGAAAAATACAAACCCGAATGGGACCGAATGAATATGTGGAGCCTTTCGGTAAAAAACGAAGAAGAAACCGTTCGTGCCTACTCTATGGCTAATTATCCTGCCGAAGGAGATATTATCAAGCTCAACGTCCGTATTGCCACTCCTCCCATTGACAGAGCAACGGGCAAATGGATGAATGTGAAACCGGGTATTGCCTCTTCTTATATCTTTACCTTGAAACCGGGAGATAAAGTAAAAATGTCGGGGCCTTATGGCGAATTCCATCCGATATACAACAGCAAACGCGAAATGATGTGGATTGGAGGAGGTGCAGGTATGGCACCGTTGCGCTCTCAAATTATGCACATGACCAAAACGTTGCATACAACCGACCGCAAAATGTCGTACTTCTATGGAGCAAGGGCGTTGAATGAGGCATTCTATTTGGAAGATTTCTGGGCATTGGAAAAAGAATTTCCTAACTTTTCCTTCCATTTGGCTCTCGACCGTCCTGATCCGGAAGCCGATGCAGCAGGAGTAAAATACACACCGGGATTTGTTCATCAGGTAATTTACGAAACTTACCTGAAATTCCACGAAGAACCCGAAGAAATTGAGTATTATATGTGCGGACCGGGTCCGATGGCCAATGCCGTAAAACGCATGCTCGACGATTTGGGTGTTCCTCCCGAAATGCTCATGTTTGACGATTTCGGTGCATAAAATAGCTTGCTTCTGTTGTCCGGTTTACGTAGAGAAATAATAAAATATCGTTTTTTCGTAACAAAAACTGAAAAATATTTTGTAGTTTGATTTTTTTACTTTTACTTTGCAACCGAAAACAACGAAAACAAGGGTGATTCCATTTCAACGTATGATCAATAGCAGTATTCATATTCTAGTCATTTCTATTCTTCTAGTGGGCAACTGCCGGGAGGTGAGATAGGTATTAGAATACTTCATACGATTGAAAGAAAATACGAACGACCTTTCTCACCGAGTGAGAAAGGTTTTTTCTTATAAAAAAACAACGCTAATTCAACGTACAACATGGAAAGAATATATGTTTTTGATACCACATTACGTGACGGGGAACAAGTTCCCGGTTGTCAATTGAACACCATAGAAAAGATAGAAGTAGCCCGAGCATTGGAAGAATTGGGAGTAGACATCATCGAGGCCGGTTTTCCGGTGTCGAGTCCGGGAGATTTCAACTCTGTCGTGGAAATTTCCAAAGCTGTTACCTGGCCTGTAATATGTGCACTCAGCCGAGCAGTTGAAAAGGATATCGAAGTAGCCGCCGAAGCCCTAAAATACGCTAAGCGCAAACGGATACATACAGGCATCGGCACATCGGATCCTCACATCAAATACAAATTCAATTCCAACAGGGAAGAAATTCTCGAACGGGCGGTCAAAGCCGTAAAATATGCACGAAATTTTGTGGATGATGTCGAATTTTATGCCGAAGATGCAGGTCGTACAGAGAACGAATATCTTGCGCGCGTAGTACAAGCGGTTATTGATGCCGGAGCTACCGTGGTCAACATACCTGACACCACAGGATATTGTTTCCCTGATGAGTATGGAGCTAAAATTAAATACCTGATCGATCATGTGGACATGAAAAATGCCATTCTCTCCACTCACTGTCATCAGGATCTGGGTATGGCCACAGCGAATACCATCTCAGGAATCATTAATGGTGCCCGTCAGATTGAAGTAACCGTCAACGGTGTGGGTGAACGAGCCGGAAACACTCCACTTGAAGAAGTGGTAATGGCACTTAAAAGTCACCCTGAACGTGGTTTTTATACCAATATCAACACGCAGAAGATTTATGCTACCAGCCGTTTGGTATCTAATCTGATGAACATGCCGATACAGCCCAACAAAGCAATTGTAGGTCGCAATGCTTTTGCACATTCATCGGGTATTCATCAGGATGGTGTATTGAAAAACGTCGAAACCTATGAAATTATTAATCCGCAGGATGTAGGTATCGACAGTAACTCCATTGTATTGACCGCACGTAGTGGCCGTGCAGCACTGAAAAACAGGCTGACGATGCTGGGCGTTAAAATCGAATCGGAAGAGCTCGATAAGGTTTATCAAAAATTCCTTGAGCTTGCCGATAAAAAGAAAACGGTCACCGACGACGACATCCTGATGCTGGTAGGAAAAGACTCACGACTGCATCGCATAAAGATTGATTATCTGCAGGTATTATGCGGAATAGGCGTACGCGATGTCGCCAGCATCGGGTTAAATATTTCGGGTGAACATTTCGAAGCCACCGCCACAGGAAACGGACCCGTTGATGCAGCTATCCGCGCCGTAAAAAATATTATCCGTCGAAAAATAACCATTAAGGAATTTTTGATTCAAGCTATAAGTCGTGGCAGTGACGATACCGGAAAAGTACATATGCAAGTAGAACACAACGGCATGGTGTATTACGGTTTTGCTGCCAACACCGACATTGTGGCTGCTTCTGTAGAAGCGTTTATTGATGCAGTAAACAAATTTGTAATCCAATAAAATAAATGAAAACATTATTCGATAAAATCTGGGATGCCCATATCGTAACGGAAGTAAAAGACGGTCCCACTCAATTATATATCGACCGTCATTATTGTCACGAAGTAACCAGTCCGCAAGCTTTTGCCGGGTTGCGCTCAAGAGGGTTGAAAGTTTTTCGTCCCGAAAAAACCATTTTAACGGCCGATCACAACATACCCACAATGGATCAAGACAAACCGATTCGCGATGAAGTTTCGCGTTTTCAGGTTGACACCCTTGCCAAAAATGCGCAGGAATTCGGACTCACCTATTACGGATTAGGTCATCCAAAGAACGGCATCGTTCATGTTATCGGTCCGGAAAACGGCTACACGCTGCCGGGTATGACCATTGTTTGTGGCGACAGCCATACCTCAACCCACGGCGCTTTTGGTGCCATCGCCTTCGGCATCGGCACCAGCGAAGTGGAAATGGTGTTGGCATCGCAGTGTATTCTCCAAACCCGCCCCAAAACCATGCGGATCACTTTCCGGGGAAAATTAAACGAAGGTGTCACAGCCAAAGATATGGCATTATATATGATTTCGCAATTGACTACGGGTGGAGCAACGGGCTATTTTGTAGAATATACCGGTGAAGCCGTGGAAAATCTTTCTATGGAAGGACGCATGACATTGTGCAACTTAAGCATCGAAATGGGAGCTCGCGGCGGCATGGTTGCACCGGACGAAACTACCTTTGCTTATCTCAAAGGGCGTGAATTTGCACCCAAAGGCGAAAAATGGGATGAAGCCGTGGCCTATTGGCGAACGCTGAAAAGCGATGATGATGCCGTTTTCGACAAAGAAGTGGTATTCGATGCTTCACAAATAAAACCCATGATTACCTATGGCACCAATCCGGGTATGGCTATGCCTATAGACGGAATCATTCCCGAACCCGAAAACGGGGATACCGCTAGCCGGATTTCATATGAAAAAGCGTTAAACTACATGGGATTCAAACCCGGGGAAAAACTGGAAGGAAAACCGGTGGATTATGTATTTTTAGGAAGCTGTACCAACGGACGTATCGAGGATTTCCGTATGTTTGCAAACTATGTAAAAGGGAAAAAGAAAGCCGATAACATTACGGCATGGCTTGTTCCCGGAAGTTGGCAAGTTCGCAAACAAATTGAAGCGGAAGGACTGGATAAGATCTTGAAAGAAGCCGGTTTCGAATTGCGTCAACCCGGATGTTCGGCTTGTTTGGCCATGAACGACGACAAAATCCCGGCAGGTAAATATGCTGTTTCCACATCGAACCGAAATTTCGAAGGACGCCAAGGACCGGGAGCACGTACCATTCTGGCCGGTCCGCTTGTGGCAGCAGCAGCAGCCGTAACAGGAAGAATTACCGATCCCACCAAATAATTATCTACGAGAAAAGTTATACAATGGAAAAATTTCAAACACTCACATCGACATATGTTCCACTTCCGATAGAGAATGTGGATACCGATCAAATCATTCCGGCGCGTTTCTTAAAAGCAACAACCCGCGAAGGTTTCGGCAACTATTTGTTTGCCGATTGGCGATACGACAAATCGGGCAATCCCAATCCCGATTTTGTATTGAACAATCCGACCTATAGCGGTCAAATATTGGTTGCGGGGAAAAATTTTGGCAGCGGTTCCAGTCGTGAACATGCCGCATGGGCACTCGCAGGATACGGATTCAGGGTAATCGTATCGAGCTTTTTTGCCGATATTTTCAAAAACAACGCCCTAAATAACGGTATTTTACCGATAGTAGTAAGCGAAGATTTTTTGAATGATTTATTTGAATGCGTAAATAAAAATCCGCAAGCAACGATCACGGTCAATCTGGAAGAACAAACTATTACGAATAACGAAAACGGAAGAACCGAATCGTTCGAAATCAATGCGTACAAAAAAGAATGTTTGCTGAAAGGCCTGGACGATATCGATTTTCTTCTTTCCAATAAAGACAAGATTGAAGCTTACGAAAAAAATCGCATCTTTAACTATTAATTTTTGCCGATTTAATTTATTCGATGGAAAAACGAAAAATCGAAATAATGGACACTACCCTGCGTGATGGGGAACAAACATCGGGTGTGTCGTTTGCCGGCCAAGAAAAAGTCAGTATTGCCCGATTATTGCTCGAAGAGCTCAAAGTTGACAGAATAGAAGTGGCATCCGCACGGGTTTCCGAAGGGGAATTCAAATCGATTCGGAAAGTAGCCCAATGGGCAAAAAATCGGGGTTATATCGACAAAATCGAAGTATTGGGATTTATCGATGGTACAGCTTCCGTCGATTGGATCATCAATACCGGTTGTCGCGTAATAAATCTGCTTTGTAAAGGCTCACTGAGACATTGTCGCGAACAACTCAGGAAAACGCCTGAAGAACATCTGGAAGATATTAAGCAGGTTATATCCTATGCTCATCAAAAAGGATTGGATATAAACGTATATCTCGAGGATTGGTCAAACGGCATGCGCCATTCCGAAGAGTACGTCTATCAGATAATGGACAACTTGAAAGATTTGCCCATTCGTCGCTTTATGCTCCCCGATACATTAGGTATCCTTACCCCCGATGAAACGGCTGATTTTTGCACCAGAATGATCCACCGTTATCCCGATTTGCATTTCGATTTTCATGCCCATAACGATTACGACTTGGCCGTTGCCAACGTTTTCGAGGCAGTTAAAGCCGGTGTTAAAGGAATTCATGTCACGGTAAATGGTTTGGGAGAAAGGGCAGGAAACGCCCCTTTATCGAGTGTGATCGCCGTGATCGAAGACCAATTGAAAATGAAAACCAATGTAAGGGAAAAAAGTATTTATCATGTAAGCAAAATTGTGGAAAGTTATTCTGGGATCCGCATTCCGCCGAATAAACCGGTGATTGGCGACAACGTCTTTACCCAGGTTGCCGGTGTTCATGCCGACGGAGACAAGAAGAACAACCTCTATTTTAATGATCTCCTTCCCGAACGATTTGGTCGTTCTCGGGAATACGCACTTGGCAAAACTTCGGGAAAAGCCAATATTATGAAAAATCTCGAAGCATTAGGAATCGATTTGGACGAAGAAACGACCAAAAAGGTGACGGCACGCATCATTGAATTGGGGGATAAAAAAGAAATCGTCACTCCCGACGAGCTTCCCTACATCATCTCCGATATTTTGAAAAACGGAACAGAAAATCAAGTCATCCAAATGTTGAATTATTCCCTGACGTTGACAAACGGACTACGTCCGACGGCAACCGTAAAAATAGCAATAAAAGGAGAGGTGTATGAACAAACAGCAGCAGGCGACGGACAGTATCATGCTTTTTCAAAAGCGATGTACAAAATCTACCGGAGTTTAAACAAGCCTATTCCCGAATTGCTCGACTATATGGTAGTGATACCCCCCGGCGGGAAAACCAATGCTTACGTTCAAACCATCATTACCTGGCGATTCGAAGGAAAAGTATTCAAAACCCGAGGTCTGGATGTCGATCAAACAGCCGCCGCAATTAAAGCTACAATGAAAATGCTGAATATGATCGAAAATAAAACCATCCCGACAATTAATTATATGCAATTGCCGTAAACATCTTAGGAAATAATTGAAGAAAAGAAATACATACGAATAAAAAATAAAACAAATGAAACTAAACATAGCTGTATTGCCCGGCGACGGAATAGGTCCTGAAATTATGAATCAGGCAGTGGCAGTTACCCAAGCAATTTGCAACAAATTTGGTCATGAACTATCGTATAAAACAGGAATTGTTGGCGCTTGTGCCATCGATCAAACGGGTGACCCCTACCCTGACGAAACACATCAACTCTGCTTGGAGTCCGATGCCGTACTCTTTGGAGCTATCGGTTCTCCCAAATACGATAACGACCCCAATGCCAAAGTACGCCCCGAACAGGGACTGTTGCGAATGAGAAAACAATTGGGACTCTATGCCAATATCCGCCCGGTAACCACTTTCCCCTCGCTGATTCATAAATCGCCCCTTCGTTCTGAACTCATCGAAGGTGCCGATTTTATGTGCATCCGCGAACTGACCGGAGGCCTATATTTCGGTCGTCCGCAAGGACGAAGCGAAGATGGCAATACAGCCTATGATACCTGTATTTATACCCGCGAAGAAATCGAGCGTATTCTTCATCTGGCCTATAAATTTGCAGGGCAACGAAAGAAAAAGGTTACGGTTGTAGACAAGGCCAATGTACTTGCCACTTCGCGCCTCTGGAGACAAATTGCACAGGAAATTGCTCCACAATATCCCGATATCCAAACCGATTATCTTTTTGTGGATAACGCTGCCATGCGCATCATTCAATGGCCGAAGAGCTTTGATGTGCTGGTAACGGAAAATCTTTTTGGCGACATCCTCACCGATGAGGCCTCGGTTATTACCGGTTCACTCGGCTTATTACCCTCGGCATCCATCGGGTTGCATACCTCGCTTTTCGAACCCATCCACGGCTCATATCCTCAAGCTGCAGGTAAAGATATCGCCAATCCGTTGGCTATGATTCTCTCGGCTGCACTCATGTTCGAATATGGCTTCAACCTGATGAAGGAAGGTGCTTTGATTCGCGAAGCAGTAAATGCAAGCCTGGAAGCCGGCGTAGTTACCGAAGATATTGCAGAGGGTGGCCACGCTTATAAACTATCGGAAGTAGGCGCTTGGATCGTGAACTATATCAACAACAAATAATGGTTTCTTCTCTTGAGTTTTTACTTTACAAGGGGAAAACGTAAACGAATATACGCATATGGACAAAAAAGAACATAAATATCATCCTTTCGGAGACTATAAAATACCGTTGCGAAGTTTCACCAGCACTTCGGGCCGACGGATGGCCGGCGCCCGTGCCTTGTGGCGTGCCAATGGCATGAAGCCGGAACACATGGGCAAACCCATTATCGCTATCGTAAATTCCTTTACACAGTTTGTGCCGGGTCATGTGCATCTGCACGAAATCGGACAACTTGTCAAACAAGAAATCGAAAAACAAGGTTGTTTTGCGGCCGAGTTCAACACCATCGCCATTGACGACGGCATTGCGATGGGGCACGACGGGATGCTCTACTCGCTTCCTTCGCGCGATCTCATCGCCGATTCGGTGGAATATATGATCAATGCACACAAAGCCGATGCCATGATTTGCATCAGCAACTGCGACAAGATAACGCCGGGGATGCTCATGGCAGCTATGCGGTTGAACATTCCTGCCATTTTCGTGTCGGGAGGGCCAATGGAAGCCGGTAAAATCGGCAACGAACAGGTCGACCTGATCGATGCCATGATTGAATCGGCAGACGACGCCGTTTCCGACGAGCGCATCCGCCAATTGGAAGAATTGGCATGCCCTACCTGCGGGTCCTGCTCGGGAATGTTTACGGCAAACTCCATGAACTGCCTCAACGAGGCTATCGGCCTGGCCCTACCCGGAAACGGAACGGTGGTTGCTACCCACGTCAACCGCATCGCCTTGTTCAAAAAGGCAGCCAAACAAATCGTGGAAAATGCCCTGCGTTATTATTCCGAAGGCGATGAACGGGTTTTACCGCGAAACATTGCCACACGCGAAGCTTTTCTTAACGCCATGACGCTGGATATCGCGATGGGAGGTTCCACCAATACCATCCTGCATTTGCTGGCCATTGCCAACGAAGCACAAGTCAATTTCACCCTTGACGATATCGATGCTCTCTCGCGCAAAATACCCTGCATCTGCAAAGTGGCACCCAATACAAAAAAATACCATATCCAGGATGTCAATCGTGCAGGCGGCATTCTGGGAATCATGAATGAACTTGCAAAAAGCAAGCTGGTAGATACCACCGTGCATCGAGTTGATGGCCTCACACTTGCCGAAGCCATAAAAAAATACGACATCACCGTTGAAAATCCCGATCCGGAAGCCGTTGATATCTATACCTCCGCACCGGCAAATCGGTTTAATTTGGAGATGGGATCGCAAAATTACAGATTCGAGACGGTGGATACCGACAGAGCAGAAGGCTGCATTCGCGATGTTGCTCACGCTTACACCAAAGACGGCGGTCTGGCTGTTCTGAAAGGCAACATTGCAGAAGATGGCTGCGTGGTAAAAACTGCCGGGGTTGACGAAAGTATTTGGAAGTTCAGTGGGACGGCAAAAGTGTTCCACTCGCAAGAAGAGGCCAGTGAGGGCATACTGAACGGCACTGTTCAGGCAGGAGACGTTGTGGTTATCATCTACGAAGGCCCCAAAGGAGGTCCCGGTATGCAGGAAATGCTGTATCCTACCTCTTATATCAAATCCAAACATTTGGGAAAAGCATGTGCGCTGATTACCGATGGGCGATTTTCGGGAGGAACCTCAGGATTATCCATCGGGCATATCTCCCCCGAAGCTGCAGCCGGCGGAAACATTGGGCTGGTAAAGAATGGCGATATCATCGAAATCGACATCCCCAACCGCACCATCCACCTGAAAATATCCGATGAAGAATTGGAAGAACGAAGAAAAGCAGAAGAAGCCAAAGGAAAAGAAGCCTTTAAGCCGATACGCGACAGGAAAGTCTCAAAAGCGTTAAAAGCCTATGCATCGCTGGTAAGCTCGGCCGACAAAGGCGCAATCAGAATAATAGAAGAATAAAAACACGTAATTCGAATTGTAATTATATGGAAGAAAAACCAACTATACCAATGGTAACGGGAAGCGAAGCGCTGATTCGTTCGCTCATAAACGAAGGGGTAGACACCATTTTCGGTTATCCCGGCGGCGCCGCCATCCCTATTTTCGATGCGTTGTATGATCATAAAAACGAAATCAAGCACATCCTTGTACGTCACGAACAAGGGGCCGTTCATGCAGCCGAAGGTTACGCTCGCGTTTCCAAAAAAGTGGGCGTTGTGCTGGTTACCTCAGGACCCGGGGCTACAAATACCATTACCGGCATTACCGACGCCATGATGGACAGCATTCCGCTGGTAGTGATCACCGGTCAGGTGGCTTCTTCGCTGCTGGGCACCGATGCCTTTCAGGAAGCCGATGTTATCGGCATAACGCAACCCATCACCAAATGGGCTTATCAGATTCGTCGTGCCGAAGATATTGCTTGGGCAGTTTCGCGGGCTTTTTATATCGCGGCAAGCGGACGTCCGGGACCCGTAGTGCTGGATATTGCCAAAGATGCCCAAAACAACAAAACACCCTACACGTATCAGAAAACTACCTTTATCCGCAGTTACCAGCCTACACCCGATATTGACGAAGAGAGCATCAAAAAAGCCGCAGAACTCATCAATCAAGCAAAAAAACCTTTTGCCTTGGTGGGACACGGCGTCATTTTAGGAAATGCAGAAAACGAGTTAAAGGAATTTCTGGAGAAAGCCGATATTCCTTTTGCATCCACTGTTCTCGGCCTATCAGCCATGCCCTCTTCACATCCGCTCAATTGCGGAATGCTCGGCATGCACGGAAACATCGGTCCTAATATGAAAACCAACGAATGCGACGTTCTCATTGCCATCGGAATGCGCTTTGACGACCGCGTAACCGGTAATCCAAACACATACGCCAAACAAGCCAAAATCATTCATTTCGATATTGATCCGGCCGAAATCGACAAAAACATCAAAGTCGATGTAAAAGTCGTTGGCGATGTAAAAGAAACGCTACCCAAAGTCACCCAATTACTGAAAGAAAACAGCCATAAAGACTGGTTAGAAGAGTTCAAACCTTACGAAGAAAAAGAATACGAAAAAGTGATCAAAGACGAACTGTACCCCACATCGGGAGAAATAAAAATGGGAGAAGTCATCAACAAAGTGAGCGAAGCAACCGGCAATGACGCCATTTGCGTTACCGACGTAGGGCAGAATCAGATGATGGGAGCGCGTTATTTCAAATTTTCCCAATCACGCAGCCTGGTTACTTCAGGAGGGTTGGGAACAATGGGCTTTGGTTTGCCGGCAGCTATTGGCGCAAAATACGGCGCTCCCGATCGAACCGTTTGTGTTTTCGTTGGCGATGGCGGTTTTCAGATGACCATCCAGGAATTGGGCACAATCATGGAATATGGTGTCGATGTAAAGATCATTCTTTTAAACAACAACTACCTGGGAATGGTCCGTCAGTGGCAGGAATTGTTCTATGATGAACGCTATTCCGAAACCCACATGAAAAATCCCGATTTTGTTAAAATTGCCGAAGCCTATGGGATAAAAGGCAGGAAGGTAACTCAACGAGAGGAACTGGATGATGCCATTTCAGAAATGTTAAATCATAAAGGACCCTATCTGCTGGAAGTGAAGGTGGAAACCAAAGGAATGGTATATCCAATGATTCCTGCGGGTGGGAATATTACGAATATCCTGTTAGGCGATAAAAACGGAAAAGGCAATTAATCAGAAATTTAATTTCTAAATGAATACAATCATGCAAGAAAAAATATTATATACCATCACCATTTTTTCTGAAAATACAGTAGGCGTTCTCAATCAAATTGCAACCATTTTTACCCGTCGGCAATTGAATATCGAAACGCTATCCGTATCGCCTTCGGCAATTAAGGGTATCCATAAATTTACCATCACTACTTTTGCCGACTCCGAAGAGGTCGTAAAAAAACTGGTCAATCAAATCGACAAACGGGTGGATATTCTGAAAGCTTATTATAATACGAACGATGATTTGGTTCATCAGGAAATTGCCTTGTATAAAATCGAAACAGAAAAACTGTTGGCAACCAGCCAGGTAGAAGATCTGGTTCGCAAACACAATGCCCTTATCCTGGACGTAAACGAACATTCCACCGTCATTCAAAAAACAGGACACTACGAAGATACACAGGCACTTTTCGACGAACTGGCGCAACGTATAGGTGTGCTCCAGTTTGTCCGTTCCGGACGTATCGCTATTACCAAATCGCGTGTTGAACGATTGAGCGATATGCTGGAAAAATTAAAAGAGAAAGAAGAAAAAATAAAAAGCAAAAACTCATAAACCCTAAAATTTTAAAATATGGCAGTAATGAATTTTGGCGGGGTAGAAGAAAATGTAGTTACCCGCGACGAATTTCCTTTAAGTAAAGCAAAAGAAGTATTGAAAGACGAGGTAATCGCCGTCATTGGTTATGGCGTGCAAGGGCCCGGACAATCACTCAATTTGCGCGACAACGGGTTCAACGTTATTGTTGGACAACGGAAAAACAGTAAATCATGGGACAAAGCCATTGCCGATGGCTGGGTTCCCGGCAAAACGCTCTTTGAAATCGAAGAAGCTGCAGAAAAAGGCACGATCATTCAATATCTGCTTTCCGACGCAGCTCAAATTGAAGTTTGGCCTGTAATAAAAAAACACCTCACACCGGGCAAAGCACTCTATTTTTCACATGGGTTCGGGATCACTTATAAAGACCGAACAGGAATTGTTCCTCCTCCCGATGTAGATGTTATTTTGGTTGCACCAAAAGGCTCGGGAACAAGTTTACGGAAAATGTTCCTCGAAGGAAGAGGACTCAATTCCAGCTATGCGATCTTTCAAGACGCTACCGGTAAAGCATACGACAGAGTCATTGCTTTGGGTATCGGTATCGGTTCGGGATATTTGTTTGAAACCACCTTCGAGCGCGAAGTGTATTCCGATCTCACCGGAGAGCGGGGTACATTGATGGGGGCTATCCAAGGCTTGTTCCTGGCTCAATACGAAACCCTTCGCGAACACGGGCACACCCCTTCCGAAGCTTTCAACGAAACGGTTGAAGAACTTACCCAATCGCTCATGCCGTTAGTTGCCGAAAATGGGATGGATTGGATGTATGCCAACTGTTCCACTACTGCTCAACGCGGCGCATTAGATTGGATGGGGCCTTTCCACGATGCCGTAAAACCCGTTTTTGAAAAATTATACAACGAGGTGGCCAGTGGAAACGAAGCTCAACGTTCTATCGATTCCAACTCGCAACCCGATTATCGCGAAAAACTGGAAGAAGAACTGAAAGCGCTTCGCGAAAGCGAAATGTGGCAAACAGGCGCAGTAGTGAGAAAACTGAGACCCGAAAACAATTAAACCTCAGAGAGAGTACACTTAGAAATGATTGCGGGGTAGGCTTCATAACCTACCCCGCGATGGTTTTACAACTAGAAATATAAAAAAGTTTGGGAACCTATTTTAAAAGAAAAATTACCTTACTCAATATCTACTTCCTTTGTTAAATCCAATTTCTCATCGTCTTTTCCCCGATCAAAAAACATTTTGTTCAAGGGGTTCGCATGCGCTTCATCGTACCATTTGCGATTGTTGAAAATGTCAATTGCCATATAAATCGCATGAAGAAACGAATCGATTGATGCCTGATCTTTTCCCGCAATATCATAAGCCGTTCCGTGATCGGGTGAAGTACGCACAATAGGCAACCCTGCCGTGAAATTAACGCCTGATTCCATCGCAATCGTCTTAAACGGTATAAGCCCCTGATCATGATACATGGCCAACACCCCATCGAAATCCCGATATCTTCCCGAACCAAAAAAACCATCGGCAGCAAATGCTCCCGAACAAAGGATATTGTTTGCCTTCTGCAATTCTTCAATTGCCGGGAGAATAATTTCCTGCTCTTCCTTACCCAGCAATCCGTTTTCTCCGGCATGAGGATTCAAACTCAATACTGCAATTCGCGGATTCTCAATCCGAAAATCGCGTTTCAAGGAATAATCCAATGTTTTCAGCTTTTTCTTGACCAATTCTTTTGAAATATTTTTAGGTACCTCAGAAAGTGGCATATGCGTAGTTACAAGCGCTATACGCAAAAATTCGGAGGCCATAATCATTAGCGCCTCATCGCCTTTTTTCGAAAAACGTTCTTGCAAAAATTCGGTATGCCCCGGAAAATGAAAATCTTTGCTTTGTATTGTATCCTTGCAAATGGGCAAGGTAACCAATACATCGATTTTTTTTGTTGCCAAATCGTTAACCGCACAATCAAGAGCGCGAAAAGCTGCATCGCCCGCTGCTTCGGTAGGCATCCCCACATCAATCTTTACCTCTTCCTTCACACAATTCACAAAATTGATTTCCCCTTCTTTGCACTCTTCGGCTTTGTTGATAAAATTGAAAGGCACCGGTTTATAATTAAGTACTTTTCGGTAATACGAAGCTGCTTTGGCCGATCCGTAAATAACCGGTGTAAAAATTTCCACCAATCGATTATCCGAAAACGCTTTTAAAATGATCTCATACCCCACACCATTCAAATCGCCGTGGGTAATCCCTACTTTTATCCTTTCCGACATGTAATATTCAAATTATATTTCAAATCAATACCTATTATTTACGCTTATTTTCCCCTTGACTTTGTTCGTTTGGATTTAGAATTTTAATGGTATAAAACGATGCTTCCAACGTGCGCAGTAAATTGCGCTTATCTCCTTCCGGAGCATAAACAAACACATCCACTACAATCACTTTATTGGTATAAGGATTTACAAAAGCCTGTGCTACAAAAGGTCCACCCATCATATCGGTAGTCATCTCCCATAGCCCGCGAATTTCGGCCCGGAAAATGCTGTCGACCACCATTCTTTTGTAAATAGGATCGTATTGTTTGGAAGTTGTCATTTGTGCATCGAAAGAACCTTTAATGTGTTCACCCAATACACGGTCTCTAATGGCAATCAACGAATCCTTTTCAAACACTTTTTCCGTAACATAAGGGAATTGATAAATGACAATATCCTGACGTCCTCTGGCTGCATCGTTGGTTGCCCAATAAAAATCCTTATCCTCCGTCACATGCGTTAATCCCGGTGGGTAATGAATGCTGATGCCGAACTTTTCCCTTATGTTTTTCTGCGGGGTTCCCGAGGCATCTTTAAGCCATTCGGCTGTTCGCTCCAATTCTTTTTCGACCAAATAATCGAGAATGGTTTGCCCGTTTGTTTTCACATAATTGACAAACGAAAGGGTGTCAGGTGCCTTTATTGTCAGAATCACCTGTCCGTAAGCATACTTATCTATTTCGGAAGAAACCTTGGGAGTCGAATAAATATTCGAAATTTCCGGAATGACAATGTTTCGAGCCATTTTAAAAGTTGTAGAAAAATTCTGCGGCGAAACATGCAAAATCTTAAAATAAGGCTCTGGTTGAGGTAACGCCGGTACAGGTGAATTCAACAAATCAAAAACGGCTCGTCCTGCTTTGCCCTTTTCCCATGCACTATCTTCCATTACTACAACCACTTCATTGGCCATAGAAGAAGCGCTTAAAAAACGATTTGACTTTTTGCAAGATAAAAGTACTGACGAGAGGGCAACAATGGAAATAAAAAAAGTAACATGTTTCATAATATCTGCCTTTTAGGGTATTTTTCTTTTCTATTTTTAAACTAACTTTAAAACAAACATAACCTGATTTTGTTTAGCGTTTCTCGCCATTTTCCTTCTTTTGATTTTTCATGGTCGATAACATGCCGCATGCTGCAAAAATATCTTCGCCACGCGAAGCACGAATGGTGCAAATGAATCCTTTGGAGGTGAGAAAATCGCGAAATTTTATCATCGTTTCTTCATCGGAAGGCTGCAACGAACTTTCGGGAAAAGCATGAAAACGAATGAGGTTGATCCGGCAACTTAACCCCGAAAGAAGTCTCACGAGCCGACGTGCATAAACAGGCGAATCGTTCACACCGGCAAACATAATATATTCAAACGACAAGCGGCGCTGATGCGTCCAATCGTAGTTGTGAAGCAAATCGATAATTTGTTCAATGGGATAAACTTTCTCTGCCGGCATGAGCAATTGCCGTTGCTCCGACAACGGACTATGAAGACTAATGGCAAGATGACAGCTGCTTTCCTCAAGAAAACGTTTAAGCTTGGGCAATATTCCGATAGTCGAAAGCGTAATGCGCTTGGGGCTCCATGCCAAGGCATAATCGGCCGTCAGTATCTCTATGGCTTTCATTACATTATCGTAGTTATCGAGGGGTTCTCCCATCCCCATAAAAACGATATTGGATAAATTTTCGGCGTCCGGCACAGCATACACCTGATTAAGTATCTCGTTTGTAGAAAGATTGCCACTAAATCCCATTCTCCCCGTCAGACAAAAAACACAATTCATCTTGCACCCGATTTGCGACGAAACACAAAGCGTGAGCCGATCGTTTTCCGGAATCGTTACGGCCTCGATAAATTTGTTATTGTGGTGGGTTCCAAACAGCATTTTCTTTGTGCCATCCGTAGAAGTTTGTATATCTATCGGCTTTACCCGCCCAATATTGAACCGACTGTTCAGAATTTCCCTGTTTTTCAACGAAATATTGCTCATTTCATCGATATCTGTCACGCGCTTCACGTACACCCAGTCGGCGATCTGCGAAGCCGTAAATTTAGGCAGACCAAGTTCCTCCACCGCTTCTTTTATTTCGGCTAGCGTCATACCGAGAAGATATTGTTTTTCCTCCATAATTTTCTTTTTAGAAAGCAAAGATAATCATGATTCGCGAAATAAGCCGATAGCTTCAAGAATAAATCATAAATTGACAGAGATACGAAAAAAATTCTTTAAGTTTGTACAAAATTAGGGTTGCATATCTTTAAAAAAACCGAACATTTTTTAAGTCATACTATAAACAACCCTTATTTAAAGCATTTAAGTAAACTAAAAATCAAATCATTAATGAAAAAATCCGCTTTATTATTCTTGGTTTCGGCATGGGTTCTCTTTGTAGGTAAAATTTTTTCACAAAACACTCTAAATGTTACTACCCACAAGCGTGTATTCATAAACACCAACATGAAAGAAGGCAAAAAGTCGTTTTTCGGGTGGGGTGTTTTCCCTGATGCCAAAGAGGATATTCGCAGAATCAAAATGCAAGTCACCTTAGCACACCCCGACTCTGCAGCTATTGCTCACTGGGACTACCTGGATTTTATTTATTTGCGTCGTACCGGCGGTAAAGCAGGCACAAGCCGCGACATCGAACTGGGTCGCTTAATCACACCCTACGGAAGCAGTTTTACCAAAGACTGGAGTTTTACGTGGGAAGTAGATGTCACCGACTTTGCCTCGTTGCTCCGCGACAGTGTAGAAATCGAATATGTTCACTCCGGCTACGAACCCGACAAACTGGGTTGGTCGCTGACGGTAAATTTCGCAATCCTTACCGGTCCCGCCATAGCCGATCCCATTTCCATTACCGAACTTTATAAAGGCCAATTCCCTTACGGAGATAAAAACGATCCCATCGAAAATTACCTCAAACCGATTCCCGTCACATTTGCAGATGATGCCGCTTTCGGACGTATCCGAATTCAGCAAACGGGGCACGGCTTCGGACCGCCGGACGGTTGCAGCGAATTTTGCAGCCGATGGCGTGAAGTAATTTTCAACGGTAAAGTCATCGACAGAAGAGACCTTTGGAAAGATTGTGGCAGCAATCCGCTCTATCCCCAAGGCGGCACCTGGGTCTACGACCGGGGACATTGGTGTCCGGGAGATCTGCAAAACCCCGATTGTTATGACGTAAAAGCCGATCCGAAGGAAAGTATCATCGACATCGATATGATGCCCTATGTAGATTCCATAGGAGAAGTCGACGGGAAAGAAGCCATAACGGCCTATATCATCCAATACAAACAACCCAATCATCGCTTCGATGTGGCAATGGAAGAAATTGAGGCCCCAACGAACAAACAACTTTACGGCAGGCGTAATCCTTCCGTCTTCCGTCCGGTAATCCGATTCAGGAACGTAGGAAGCGAACCGTTGAAAGAAGTCGAAATCAGATACGGCACAAAAGGATTCAGAAACAAATCGTACAAGTGGACAGGCCGTTTGGGATTTTATGAAGAAACCACCCTTGTTTTGCCCGGCCCCATCGAATTCAACGAGGGAGAAAATATTTTTGAGGTCGAATTGGTAAAACCAAACGGCAAAAAAGACCAATGGGCAGCCGATAATAGGATGTCCTCTACCTTCAAATCGCTCAAAACGCTTCCGTTGGATTTCGTCGTAGCTTACAAAACCAACAAAAAGCCGGAAGAAAACCGACTCTTCATCATCAACGAAAAGCAGGATACGGTATATCAACGAAATCCGCAACAAGGTAAGCCCGACATGCTCTATACCGACACCATACACCTGAAACCGGGATTGTATGAATTCGAATTGACGGACGAGGGAGGCGATGGACTTGAATTTTGGGCTGAACCTCAACAAGGATACGGCTACTTGCGTTTTCTCGATGCAGAAGGAAATATTTTGCACCACTTTATCAGTGATTGCGGAAACGGGCAATTCCTGGCATTTAAAGCCAGTCCCGAAGCAAAGTTGGATTCCACCGTTTCGCAACATGCATTTTTCATCTATCCGCGACGCACAAAAGATAAATTGGAATTGGATGCTTTCCTTAAAAGTCCCCAAAAATTGCGCGTACAATTTACCGCAGACGAAGTCCCGGTTGAAATACATGAATATACCCACTTCAAATCAGGCACGTTCGAATACAATATCGGTTATTTGCCAAAAGGAAGGTATATTGTAGAAATCTATGTCGATGACGTATTAATTCACAAAGACCGCATCAATCGCGACTAATCGTAACAAATCCAAAAAAATGAAGTTGATTTTTATCACCTTGTTCCATCTGCTGAGCAGCAGCTTTACCGGTGGGTCTTTGCCCCCCGATATCCCGTTACATTATGTGTGTTACCATACACCAACAGCACCACACATCGACGGCGTTTTAGACGACGAATGCTGGAAGAAAGCACCTTGGACAGCATCTTTTCAAGATATTCGCGGAAAAGATTTTCCAAAACCTGCTTATGATACACGGGTAAAAATGCTTTGGGACGATCACTATTTTTATGTAGCCGCCTATCTGGAAGAACCTCACATTCAAGGCACCATTACCCAACGGGATGCCGTTATTTTTCATGACAACGATTTCGAAGTTTTTATCGACCCCGATGGCGACACTCATTTATACTACGAATTCGAAATGAATGCCCTTAATACCATTTGGGATTTATTGCTGGTCAAACCCTATCGTGAAGGAGGTCCCGCACTCAATGGCTACGACGCCAAAGGACTGCGGTCGGCAGTGTACATCGACGGCACCCTCAACGATCCTTCAGACATAGACAAAGCCTGGTATGTCGAAATTGCTTTTCCGCTCGATGTGCTTGCAGAATTGAACGGTAATCGGAAACCGTCGGACGGAGATCAATGGAGAGTTAATTTCAGTCGTGTTGAATGGCATACCGCAATTGAAAACGGCAAATACGTCAAAGAAAAAGATCCGATATCCGGCAAGATATTACCGGAGGAAAACTGGGTATGGTCTCCTCAGGGGGTTGTAGATATGCATCGTCCCGAAATGTGGGGATTTATTCATTTTTCGAAATGAAACGCTTCTCGAAAATTCAACACCAACGTTGCTTGATTAATCCATAAAAAACGTACAATGAAACGAAAAAACAATCTTCTTATTATGCTTTTGCTTCTTCTCTCCTTCTCTATTTTCTCACAGGAAAAACCGAAAGAGTCGGACAAAAGAATGGAAGGATTCAAAGACGCCAAATTGGGCATCTTCGTCCACTACGGCATCTATGCCGTAAACGGAATAGACGAATCGTGGTCGTTTCACAACGGCTACATCACCTACGACGATTACATGAAACAATTGAAGGGTTTTACCGCTTCGAAATACAATGCCGAAGATTGGGTGAAACTCTTCAAAGAAGCCGGCGCAAAGTATGCGGTGCTTACCACTAAACATCACGACGGAGTAGCCCTGTGGAAAGGCAATTTCAATCATTTTAATGTAATCGATCATACTCCTGCAAAGCGCGATCTCATCAAACCCTTTGTAGAGGCATTACGAAAAAACGACATGAAAGTAGGGCTTTACTACTCCCTCATCGATTGGTCACATCCCGACTACCCCGCTTTCACCCGCAACAGCGTTCGTTATCAGAACGACCCCCATCGCTGGGAGAAATTCGTAAACTTCTATTTCGGACAAGTGAACGAATTATCCACCCGCTACAATCCCGATCTCTTTTGGTTCGACGGCGACTGGGAACACAGTGCCGAAGAGTGGAAAGCAGCCGCGTTGCGAAAACAGATACTGACACACAACCCGAATGCCATTATCAATAGCCGTTTAGCCGGCTATGGCGATTATGACACTCCGGAACAAGGGGTTCCTGTGGCCGTACCCGAAAGCCCGTATTGGGAACTTTGCATGACGATGAACGACAGCTGGGGATATCAGCATAACGACCATAACTACAAGACCCCCTATCAGTTGATATGGACCTTTGTGGATTGCATCAGCAAAGGTGGCAATCTGCTTCTGGATGTCGGTCCAAAGGAAGACGGCACACTTCCTCAAGAAGAAATCGATATTCTCAACGCTTTTGGCCGATGGACGTCCAAGCATCAAGAAGCCGTTTACGGAACGCGAAAAGGCATACCCGAAGGTCACTTTTTCGGCCCCACCGCATTGAGTAAAGACCGTCGCACCCTTTATCTCTATGTTGACCATCTTCCCGGTGCACCTATTGTTGTCAACGGTCTCGATTCGGAAATAAAAAATATCCGCATCGTGGGTAGTGACATCAAACCGGTGACAAAAAAAGAAAACGCCACAGGAACCTTGTTTGTTTCAATCCCGGAAAATGCGGCAGATCCGGTAATGACAGTAGTGGCCGTCGATTTTGCCGAACCGTTAAAATTAAAAACTCCGACCAAGGAAACATCCTTAACGCAGTCGTTTATCGATTACCTGCAAGAAGACAACCGATGGACACAAAAACACATGCCCTTACTCGGAAACTGGCAAAAAGGAATCTCTACCCTTCACTACGCAGGTCCCTCCATGCTTTCCGAGGACAAGACCATCCTGTATTTGTTGATCAACGGCAAACCCAACGGCCCGTTGGTTGTGAAAGGACTCAAAAATCCCATCAACCGCATATGGGTAGTGGGAAACGCCACGAAATTACATCACCGAGTATTTGGAAAACTCTACTGGAGCCAAGTACCCGGAATTGTTTATATCGATGTACCCCAAAGCGTACTCGATCCGCGCGGTACGGTAATAGCCGTATTGCTCGACGGACCCATTTCCCTCTATACCGAAGGAGGGCAAGTAATCGAAAGCAATTAACACAAACCAACCCATATGAAGATGAAAAAAATACCTATTCTCCTTTTTGCTCTCATGGCGATATCGCTTGGCATTCAAGCGAAAAAAATACCGGTGCATGCCTGGTTAGGCGGTCCCGGAAAAGCCACCGATAAAGAGATTGCCGACTATTTTGCCGATCTCAAGTCCAAAGGGATCGATGCCCTGATGTACAATGGAGGACATGACCCCGCTACGTATGAACGTGTAGGAAAATTGGCCCACGAAGCCGGACTTGAATTTCATGCCTGGATTCCCGCAATGGTACAAGCCTACTCCAACAAAGTAGACTCCTCATGGTACGCGGTTAATGGTCGGGGCGAATCGGCCCTCACCCATCCGGCATACGTCTCCCATTACACTTTCCTTTGTCCTGAACGCGAAGAAGTTTACCGGTTTCTGGAAGAATTGTATGTCCATGTTGCCAACGTGCCCTATGTCGATGGGATTCACTTGGATTATATCCGTTTCCCCGATGTGATTCTCGCCCGCGGATTATGGAAAAAGTACAACCTCGTGATGGATCGCGAATATCCGCAATTCGACTACTGCTATTGCGATTCGTGCGTTGCCCATTTCAAAGCGCAAACCGGCATCGATATCCGTCAAGTGAAAGACCCTTCTGCCGTTCCCGAATGGAAACAGTTTCGTTACGATCAGATCACCCGAATCGTCAACCGACTGGCCGATGCCGTCCACAAAGAAGGGAAAACGATATCGGCAGCCGTATTTCCGGGCCCTTCGATAGCCAAAAAAATCGTGCGGCAAGAATGGGATAAATGGAATCTGGATGCTTTTTATCCCATGAATTACAACGATTTTTATCTTGAAGACGTCCGCTGGATCGGGAAAATCACCAAAGAAGAAGTGAAAGCAGTTAAAGGAAGAAGCAAATTATACAGCGGCTTATTCATTTGCCCCAACCCGGCTAATAAGGCTCTTGAGCCTGATCCCGAGAATCATGGTTTAACGCCCGAAGAACTGGGCAAAGCCATCAACGTATCCATAAAAAACGGGGCAACCGGCATCTGTTTGTTCACCCCCGACAGAATGACCGACGCCCATTGGAAAGTATTTGTCGAAGCCATTCACTGATCCATCCGGATTCCTATTACTCTTGTCAAAAATGAAAAATAAGATGATGAAAGTATCAACCCCATTTAACCGCTTGGCGGTATGCATTGTGTTAGGATTAACGGTTTTAATCCCTATCTCGTGTGAAACCAAACAACCCCAAAAAACGTGTTCCAATTTTGCAGAAATGCCCGACCCCACAAACGACACGCTATCCGACTGGTCGGATGTACCTTCCGGTTTGCAGGCTGCATTTATAAGCATCGACGACAAGCTGCCTAAATCGGTAGCACCCCGTGTGCCACTCATCAAAAATGCAACGGTTACCGGTTGGAAAGGAGAAAAAGTGTCGTCTCAACTGCTTTTATGGTCGGCAGAAAATACCCCTCAGATAACATTGGCGTTTACCGACTTCGAGTCGGGTGAAAACAAACTGCCGGCATCGGTAGCCCAGGCGCGGTTTGTGCGTTATGTGATGACCGATGAGTTTGGTCCCGGCTGTGGTTACCGCAAACCGGAAGATTTTGCGGCCTCACTTGCGCCGGATATGCTCGACAACCTGGAGTGCTTCGATATGGAAGCAAAAACCGCAAGGCCGGTCTGGCTTACCTTTAAAATCCCCTCCGACGCGGTTTCCGGCAACTATAAAGGCAAGTTGAAGCTGTATGCCGACGGCCGTTTTGTGGAGGATTTCCAAATTGAACTGAATGTTATAGACCAAGTGCTTCCCGAACCGTCGGAATGGATATATCACCTCGATCTGTGGCAGCATCCTTCGGCCGTTGCGCGAGTACACGATTTGCAACTCTGGAGCGATGCCCATTTCGAAAAGATGAAACCGTTGATGAAAATGCTAGCCGATGCAGGACAGAAAGTGATTACCGCAACACTCAACAAAGATCCCTGGAATCATCAATGTTACGATGCGTATGCCGATATGATTATCTGGACGAAAAACAGGGATGGAAGCTGGAGTTACGACTACACCGTTTTCGACAAATGGGTGCAGTTTATGATGGACTTGGGCATCGACAAAATGATCAATTGTTACTCGTTGCTCACTTGGAACAACCAACTGCATTACAACGATGCGGAAAAAGGCGAATTGGTAACCGTAGAGCTGAAAGCCCAATCGAAAGAATATGCGGAATTGTGGACCCCATTCTTGAAAGATTTCACGCGGCATCTTCGCGCCAAAGGATGGTTGGAGAAAACCAATATAGCCATGGACGAACGCGCGCCGGAAGATATGGAGGCTGCATTGAAGGTGTTGAACAGCTCCGCTCCCGAATTGGGCGTCTCGTTGGCAGACAATCACAAGAGTTACCGCCGGTATCCGTGGATAAAAGATATCAGCGTGGGAGTCGGCAATATAGTACCCAAAGAAGAAATCGCCGCAAGAAGAGCCAAAGGATTAATCACCACCTATTATGTGTGTTGTGCCGACAAATTCCCCAACATGTTTACCTTTTCCGCATCGGCAGAATCGGTCTATGCTGCGTGGCACGCTGTTGCCGCCGATTTCGATGGTTTCCTGCGCTGGGCTTACAACTCGTGGGTCGAAAATCCGTTGACCGATTCGCGCTTCAGAACCTGGCCGGCCGGCGATACGTATATCGTCTATCCCGATGCACGAAGCTCTATCCGCTTCGAACGCTTGGTGGAAGGTATTCAGGATGCGGAAAAAATCCGCATATTGCGCAAAAAGTACGCAGAAGAAAATACACCCGAATCCTTGGCTAAGCTAAATCGATTAGAAGAGGCCATCGCGTATTTCATCACCCTGGAACCCTCCGACGATTGGCAAAACAAATTGAACGAAGCCAAGAAACTACTAAATGAAATCTAACTTCATGTGCTAAGTTCAAATTAGAAAATTTTACGCCACTATTTGAATCTATAAGAAAAAACATTAAGTTTGCAATTGCGATAGGGGCAACATTTTAACCCCTATCGCAATCATCAACTAAAAATGGCAAAACAATACAAATATTTAGACTCCTTTATTGATGCACAAAGGGCAAATGGTAAATATAGCTTTACCACCGAAAACCTGCATGATCAATTAGATGTTTCAGAAAATGCTTTAAAGAAATCATTGCAACGACTTAAAAGGCAAGGAGATATAGTGATGATCCGAAGGGGGTTTTATGTGATTGTGCCTCCGGAATACAGGGCTAAAGGAATTATTCCGACCAGTTTGTATATAAATGACTTAATGAAATTTCTGGATAGAGATTATTATGTAGGACTGTTAAATGCTGCTGCCTATCATGGAGCTGCTCATCAGCAGCCTCAAAATTATTCTATCATTACAGAGGGAATTGTTTTGAGACCGATAAAAAATGATAAGGTGTCCATTAATTTTTACATCAAAAAATACTGGAATAAAGAAGATATCTTAAAGAAAAAAGTGGAAACCGGATATATCAATATTTCGTCGCCGGAATTAACCGCTTTGGATCTGGTTAACTATTATAATGAGGTAGGAGGATTTAACCGGGTGGCGACGATAGTAGAAGAATTGAAAGAAGTAATGCAAGCAGATCGATTAATAGAAACAGCGAAACAATATGATGAAATATCGGTAGTTCAGCGTTTGGGATATGTATTGGAATATGTTTTAGAAGAGTATTCTTTAAGTGATGCTCTTTATACTTATCTTGAATCAATTCGTTATTACCCGACCTTGTTACGTCCTCAAAAAAAGAAACCCGAAAATATGATAACCGGCAACAAATGGAAAATTGTTCCTAATGTTGAAATAGAAACAGACATATGATACCACAGTCCTACATTACTGCATGGCGAAAACAGGCTCCTTGGCAGGAAAACTACCAAGTTGAACAAGATTTGATTATTCAACGGACATTAATCGCGTTATTCAATGACGATTTCATTAGAAAACGATTGGCATTTCGAGGAGGAACAGCATTACATAAATTATTCTTAGCTCCGGCAGCAAGGTACTCGGAAGACATTGATCTTGTCCAGATAAAAGCAGAACCATTCGGAGCTATCATCGACAAAATTCGAGAACAACTTTCATTTTTAAAAAAACCTCGTATCAAGCAAAAAGAACACAACAATACTATTATATATAGCCTTCAATCCGAAGATGAAGTTCCTATAAAACTAAAAATAGAAGTCAATACTAGAGAACATTTTTCTGTATATGGCTTACAAGATATTCCGGTAAAGATGGATTCAGAATGGCATACCGGAGAGGCAATAGTTACTACTTATGGATTGGACGAATTATTAGCAACTAAACTAAGGGCATTATACCAACGAAAGAAAGGGCGTGATTTGTTTGATTTATGGTATGCTTTAAATAACGCAGAGGTAAATATCGATAAAGTAATTGAAGCATTCAGACACTATATGAATGAAGAAGGTAATGGAGTAAGCCAAAAGGAATTTATAGCGAATATGGAAATGAAAATTGAAGATGCGGATTTCGTTGGGGATATGCATGGATTACTTCGAAGTGGAATTGCATACGATATAAATGAAGCATACGAATTTGTAAAAAAAGAAATATTAGAAAAGTTATAACGGAATGTCGAATTCAGCCTTATTGAATAAGTAACCCAACTACCTTGTTTTTCAAACCATTGAGCATAAATTAATCAAAGATTCACACCCTTTTGGCGCTAAAAAAAATAAACTCTGATAATCGATCGATTATCAGAGTTTCATAACCTTTGTGATCCGCCTGGGATTCGAACCCAGGACCCCA
>DBPW01000029.1:0-23208 GCA_002305015.1 Bacteroidales bacterium UBA1410 | reverse complement strand
ATTGCTTTCTTGCAAAAGCGAGTGCAAAGGTAAAATCTTTATTTTAAAAAACCAAAGTTTCCTTTATTAAAATTGAAATTATTTTCGCCCTTTCCTGTCAACGACTTAATACCGATAGTGTTCCGGTTTGTAAGGCCCATCTACCGGCACACCCAGGTATGCGGCCTGTTTGGGCGTCAGTCGGGTAAGTTTCACCCCAAGGCGATCCAAATGCAGGCGGGCTACTTCTTCATCGAGATGCTTCGGCAACCGATACACCCCCACTTCGTACTCGTTATTCCATAACTCCATTTGCGCCAACGTCTGATTCGTAAACGAATTGCTCATCACGAAAGACGGATGCCCCGTAGCACAACCTAGATTAACCAGCCGTCCCTCGGCCAACAGAAAGATGGCATTTCCCGAAGGGAAAGTATATTTATCCACCTGCGGTTTGATATTGGTATGGCGTATCCCCGGGAAGTTCACCAGCCTATCCACCTGAATCTCGTTATCGAAATGCCCGATATTGCACACGATGGCCTGATCTTTCATCTGTTGCATATGCTCAAGGGTAATCACGTCGCAATTGCCGGTTGCCGTCACAAAGATATTTCCCTCCTTCACGGCCTCCTCCATCGTGGTCACCTCAAACCCCTCCATAGCGGCCTGCAAAGCACAAATGGGGTCGATCTCCGTAACCAGGACGCGCGCACCATACGAACGCATCGATTTTGCACACCCCTTGCCCACGTCGCCGTAACCCAGCACCACCACCACCTTGCCGGCTATCATCACATCCGTTGCACGCTTAATGCCATCGGCCAGCGATTCGCGACACCCGTACAGGTTATCGAATTTCGATTTGGTAACCGAATCGTTCACATTAATGGCCGGCACCAGCAATTCGCCTCTTTCCATCATTTGATACAGCCGGTGAACGCCCGTCGTCGTTTCTTCCGAAATCCCCTTCAAGCCCTCCACCGTCCTGTGCCAACGGCGATTATCCTCATGTAAAATCCGTTTCAGCGTATCCAGAACAGCCTGATCCTCCCTGTTCTCCCCCTTGCGATTGAGCAACTCAGCATTTTCTTCGGCATAATACCCCTTATGCACCAGCAACGAAGCATCACCCCCATCGTCCACAATCAGATTCGGCCCCTTGCCATCGGGAAACCGAAGCGCCATATCGGTACACCACCAATACTCCTCAATGGTTTCGCCTTTCCACGCAAAAACCGGCACACCCGCCGCAGCAATTGCGGCAGCAGCATGATCCTGCGTAGAAAAGATGTTGCAGCTTGCCCAACGCACATCTGCACCCAATTTCACCAACGTCTCAATCAATACCGCCGTCTGTATGGTCATGTGCAGCGATCCCGTGATGCGTGCACCCTTCAACGGTTGTTCCGTCGCATATTTCCTGCGCAGCGCCATCAGCCCCGGCATCTCTTTTTCGGCTATTTCAATTTCCTTTCGTCCGAAATCGGCCAGCGATATATCGGCAATTTTATACGGAAGATCCGTAGCATAATTTTTATTTTGAATCATAACTCTACTATTATATGCTGTTTTCTGCCAACAAAGTTACACCATAAATTTTGAATGGCCGAAAAATCGCCCGTTTTCCATACACCCAAAGGGAAATTTTTCCCATCTTTGTAGGTAAAGACATCCGTAAGTTCCCTATTTTTGTATAATCTGTATATACACAAAGAGGATGCAGAAAAGCGCATGGATGAGGAAAAAGAACACACGGCATTCTACCCCGATGATACGCCACCCGAAACAGGGAATTATCCGGTGACAGCATCACTGAAATACTACTTCAAGACCCACATCGAAAATACGTTCCGGACAGCAAACCTCGACGAAAAACTCACTTCTTTGTTCTCGGAAACCGACATGGAAAATCCTTTTAACGAAAAAGAAACCCATTTCTTGGTAGAAAAAATCAACCAACTGAAACTCATCGATCTTACGGTCACCGATGGAAGTTTTCTCATCGAAGTTTTAAACAAACTGACCTTCCTGCTTTCGAAACTCGACCCACACAACGAGAAATGGAAACAGCAGCAAATCATGGCGCTCGACAGTATCGCCGACCCTACTTTAAAAAGCGAGCTTCGCAAAAAAATAGAAACCGTTTTTAGCCAAAACAAACCCGATGACGCACGAAAACGGTACTTGTTTCAAAACTGCCTCTACGGCATGTGCATCGACCCCTCGTCTTTAAACGCAGCCAAGCACAACCTTTTAAATTGCCTGTTTGAAGAACAAGAAGCAGCCCGGGATATGAATACACGTGCCGATGTCGACTCCTTGTTCCATCTCGAAACCAATCTGTTGGCCGCAAATGCACCAATCGGATCGTCCAAACATCCAGAAGAAGAACGTTGCCACGCCAACCGGTCGGACGACCGGTTCGACCCCGACCGGGTGTTCGGAATAGAAACCAAAAGCGTTACGATCCACAAAAACCGGAAATTGTTTCACATAACATGGGGAACGTACAACAGCCGGTACCACTATGATGAAGCACCTTTCCCGTCAAAAGACCCGGGAGCGGTTTTGTTTACCCTCGACGAAAGAAATCTCTTAGCCGACATCCTGGCCGAAAGAATCCGAATGAAAAAATACAGAGTGTTGGCATTGAATGTGTTGCAGGATCATGTTCATCTGCTGTTGGCGGCCGAAGAAGAAGAGGTTACAAAAATAATCGACGACCTGAAAGGATATTCCTCCTATACCTTCAATCGCATCCAAGAGAAAACGACGGCAGATGATGGAACCGGTGGATTAACACCCGCTTCTCGCAAGAATATCCGCAAACGGTGGTCAAGAAAATACAACACGGATTTGGTAGCCGATAGTTCGCAGGTAGAGAAAGTGATCGAGGAAATTCAACACAACCATCTCAAGCACGGTCTCCTTTCTATCGATTTTGAGGTCATCTCTTCTGCACTCACTCCCTATAAGCAAGCATTCGAACCCGAAACAATCTCCACCGGCTTCGATATCGTCTTTGGCAACCTGCACTGCGTAAGCACAAAAAAGGTTCCGAAAGACGAAAAGAACCCATCGATGCAATCCCCCGAATTTGCCGAAGAACTCTACGCCCGTCTCATTTTCAAAGGATTCGATTTGCTGAAAAGCGACGGTATTCTTGCTTTACTTATCCCCAAATCGTCTTGGGAAAATCTTGCCGAAAGCGCCGTAAACGCATTGCTCCGTAAAAACAACATCTTGGAAATCTTCGATGCCCCCTCCCCTTTCGCCGGAATAGTCGACACCGTGGTAGCCCTCATCCAAAAAAGAGAATAAAAGGCCGATCATACGCTAGGAAAATCATACCGAAATCCTTCGGAAACAACCTTTACCTATTCATCGTTAATTCATTGGCGATCATTTCGGCTTGTTTCAACACCGTTTCTGTCGCGAGCATTTGCATATCGGGCGGATAACCGTATTTTCTTAACAGTCTTTTTACCGACACCTTCAATTTAGCTTTAGCGCTTTCTTTAATTGTCCAGTCGATTGTGGCGTTCTGTCTTATGGTTTCTGTCAAGGCAACAGCCAATTCACGTAATTTGTCTTTTTGCATGAGTTCCCTTGCACTGTCGTTACTGGCCACAGCCGTATAAAAAGCATATTCAAAATCGGATAGTCCCATTGCCTTAGCTTCCTTGTCCATTTCCACAATCT
Source organism: Bacteroidales bacterium UBA1410 (assembly GCA_002305015.1). GTDB lineage: Bacteria > Bacteroidota > Bacteroidia > Bacteroidales > Dysgonomonadaceae > Anaerorudis. The sequence goes on along the minus strand of DBPW01000029.1, from coordinate 19,524 downwards.
CCTTACTCAGGCTGATCAGTTCCTCAATAACTTCGGCTGCGGTAAGTATTTTATTGTGGTATTTCTTGATAGTGTTTTCCAACATTTCCCTTAAGGTCTTGCTTTTCACCAGGTTCTTTTTGGCTCTCGATTTAATCTCATTGTTCAAAAGTTTTTTCAATACTTCAAGCGCAACATTCTTATGTTCCATTCCCTTCAACTCCATCAAAAACTCTTCTGAAAGAATGGAAATATCCGGTTTTTTCAATCCGGCGGCATCAAAAACATCGATAACCGGTTCAGTCACCAAAGCCTTGTCGATTACTTGGCGGATCGTCGTTTCCATTTCTTCATCCGTTTTGCCCGTGTCTGAACTGTCAAATTTCACCAAACGCGCTTTTACCGCCTGAAAAAATGCAATCTCGTCTTTGACATCCATCGCCTGCTCGTGAGGTACAGCTATGGCAAAAGCTTTTGACAGGGCAGTTACTTCGTTAATGTATCTTTTCCTTCCATCCTCCAATCCCAAAATATGTTCTTCGGCTGCCAAAATAATGGACAGTTTTTTGGAAGTATCGGCTTCGAAATACTCTTCGTAATTAAACCCATAATACATATTGGAAACCACTTCCAATTTTTCCAACATCAATTCAACGGCCTGTTCCTGTAAAATAGTTGGATCTCCCTTACCTCCGGAATCTGCATAAAACGAAAGGGCTTTTTTCAAATCGGACGCAATACCCAGATAATCGACGACTAAACCTCCCGGTTTGTCCTTGTACACCCGGTTGACCCTCGCAATAGCTTGCATCAGGTTGTGCCCTTTCATGGGTTTATCGATGTACAGCGTGTGCAGACAAGGAACGTCAAAACCCGTGAGCCACATATCGCAAACAATGACGAGTTTAAGCTCGTCATCCGGATTTTTCATCCGGTCAGCCAACATACGTCGCTGTTCTCTGGTTGTATGGTGTGCTGAAATTTTCGGACCATCGGACGATGCAGATGTTATCACCACTTTAACAACCCCTTTGTTCAGTTCGTTTGAATGCCATTCGGGTCTGAGTTTTATGATAGCTTCATACAAATCGACGGCAATACGGCGGCTCATGGTAACAATCATCCCTTTGCCTTCAAAAACAGTTTGTCGTTGTTCAAAATGTTCAATAATATCTTTGGCTATCTGATTCACTCGGTTTTCACTGCCCACCAACGCTTCCAACTGTGTCCATTTGGCTTTGGCCTTTTGGTTGTCGGTCAAATCCTCTTGATCGAGTTCTTTGTCCAGTTCATCTACCAAAGCCTTCCCTTCTTCGCTCAAATTTACTTTGGCCAACCGGCTTTCGTAATAAATACGAACTGTTGCCCCGTCTTCAACAGCTTGGGCTATATCGTAAATGTCCACATAATTCCCAAAAACAGCCGGCGTGTTTACATCGGTATTTTCAATCGGCGTACCCGTAAATCCCAAATACGTTGCATTGGGCAGCGCATCACGCAAATATTTGGCAAAACCATACACCGTTTTTTTACCGATTACCTCCCCCTTCTCGTTTTTATCATCAATGGTTTTGGCTTTAAATCCGTATTGGCTCCTGTGCGCTTCATCGGCAATAACCACAATGTTTTCTCGATCGGAAAGCAATTCGTAGACATTACCTTCGTCGGGTTGAAACTTCTGAATAGTTGTAAAAACCACACCACCTGAACCTACTTTTAACAGCTCTTTAAGATGATTTCTATCTTCGGCCTGCACCGGCTCTTGTCTCAACAACTGTCTCGAAGCAGCAAAAGTATCAAAAAGCTGGTCATCCAAATCGTTACGATCGGTAATCACCACAACGGTCGGATTATCCATTTCCAACACAATTTTGCCGGTAAAGAAAACCATCGAAAGCGATTTACCGCTTCCTTGCGTATGCCAAACCACGCCGCCTTTACGGTCGCCCACAGGTTGTTTTTTCACACCCGCAAGTCCATAACTTTCGGGCGATTCGTTAACATAGCTTCCTTCGAGAAGCTCAGGAAGCGTTTTATCGAGGGCCTCAGGCAGTATGTATCCCGCCGCCCTCAACGTCGATTCAACAGCCCGATTCACCGCATAGTATTGATGGTAGGCAGCCATCTTTTTAACGGTATTTATGGTAATAATTCCCGTTTCGGGATCTTCTTTTTTCGTTTTTTCAAAAACAATGAAATGACGCATCAAGTCGATCAACGTCTCCTTATTGAGCATTCCCTCAATAAGGGTTTCCAACTGACTGACCAAATGCGAGGCTTCAACTTTTCCGTCGGACGATTTCCATGCCATAAAACGGCTGAATCCCGACGAAATAGTACCTGCTTTGGCTTCCAACCCATCAGAAATAACCACAAAACCGTTGTAAATAAAAAGCGTCGGAATCAACGATTTATAAGTCTCTATTTGTCGGAATGCCGAACGAATGGATGCATTTTCATCGGCAGCATTTTTCAGCTCGATGACTACCAACGGAATGCCGTTAACAAACAAAACAATATCGGGTCGTTTGGTATGGTTGTTTTCCACAACGGTAAACTGGTTGACAACCAAAAAATCGTTGTTATACGGATTTTTAAAATCAATCAGCCAAACCAGGTCACCCCGATCATCGCCTTCTACCCACTTTGAAACAGGAATACCTTCGGTTAAAAAACGGTGAAAGGTTTCGTTATTCGTCAACAATTCCGGTGAGTGAATGCGCCGGATTTCTTTTATGGCATCTTCCAGTACATCGGCGGGCATGTTTCTATTGATACGTTTTAGGGCTTTACGCAACCGATCGATCAGCAAAACCTGTTCGTAGCTTTCCCGTTCGGGTATCTCGCCGTCAGGGGCAATATCTGGACCATAAACCGATTCGTAACCAAGTTTTTCCAATAACTCGATAGCAAATTCTTCAATGCTATTTTCGGTAATGCGTTTCATTGATTTTTTTATGTTTTATTCATCAGGATACCTCATAGGAAATAGTTTCCGCATCGAATAAATATATTTTTTTAGAATGGAATCTTAATTTTGCTAATTTATAATTCTCCTCAATTTCACGAAGCAAGGAGGAAATGAATACAGTCTCAATACCTGAATTATTTATTTGTTCAAAGATATGATTGTCGTTATCCGCCAATGAACTGCCTATAATAACCATATTACCGGTCAAACTACCTAATTTATTATAACAGTTTAATAGGTATTCATTTTGATTTATTGCATTGATTTTATTATCTTGTTGAAAAACACAAACAATATCTTGCTCCTCATTATTGAGAATTTCTTCTAACTTTTCATATAATGCTTTATCAGATTCTTGCGTTATTTTTTTTATAATACGCCCATCTTTATAGATGTGGAAAGCGCCATGAAGAAAAAATACATTTTGTGTTTCACATTTAGAATCAAAAACCAACCCCTTCTCATTGCCAAAGAGGTTTGTTTGTTTGTATCTGCTACCATCATCAACTTTATTCAAACGACTGTTTCCCTTTTTTTCTTCTTCAAATATTATTTTTACAACTTTATCAATATCCTTTTTTTTCCACCCCTTATTATTCGCCTTGGAATATGCCTTTACTTCTGTTAAGAAATGTGTTTTTGTTAACTGACTTAATGGTTTTTCTAAAGTATCTTTTTCATTATCAATCGTAATTTTAAGTTTGCCGGTCCGCCTTGCTTCTTTGATCTCAGTATAAATATTATTTTGTCGTGCATTCATGTCTTCCTCTATAAATTTAATTGAAGGACTTAACACTATTGCATTATTTAGTTCATTATTTAGTTCATTGTCAATCGGCTTATATTTCAAAAGAAGTAAATAAAGACAAGAATCGTAGTTTAACGAGAAAAAATTGGTAAAATTTTGAAGCAATAAATAAACGCCCTCATTTTTTTCCGCATAAATATTTTTTATTCCATTTTTTACTATTTCATGCGCTGCTTTCATGAAATCAAACTTAATCTTATTTCTGATGTATTTCTTCAGAAAAACATTATCATAGTTAATGTCTTTTTCTAACTCTCCAATAAATAGTTCTAAGTCATAATTACAATTTTCCACTATGGGCGCAGCTTCTTTATAAACACCTCGATCATTTTCAATCATTTTATTGAATATCGATTTATAGCTTGTGTTTATTCCAAGTCCATAGTTAAAACCATTTCCTATTAGCAGATGGTTTGTCTGGTTTTTAATCCTTTCAAGGACCTCAGGATACTTTAAAACCGCTATTTTTTCTTCCATGATTCAGCCCTGATTTACGGTTATCTCCCCACTCATTAACTTTGGCAACAGTGAGTCTCGTAATTCAATTAGAGTATTTATTTGGAATGAATTAATTGAAATTTTCTTGAAAAGAGGTTTAATTTTGCTTTCAATAAATTCTAAATCATCATTGCACGGAACAAGGATTTCTGTTTCGTTGACATCATTTTTATTAATGTGAGGTTGAGCACCACCTGTTTCATTCAAAATTATTTCATCTATCATGTATTTAATCCAGAGAAAAACATACTCTTTCGGATAGGTTTCATTAGGGATAATTCCCACTACGGATTGATTAGCACAAGTGCTAATTTCGAGCAAACTTATCTGACCTAAAGTTGCTCCTGTAATTGCCAAAACAGTCGTACCTATGGGTAAGAGTTTTGTATTTGATTCAGCTAAACCTAATTCTGTTATAAATTTTGTCGGTTTAAGAATCCTGAAATTATTTACTTCGCCTGAGTTAATCCATGGAATTGTACCATCCCAATATTCGGGTTTTTTAGTTGACGGTGTTCCACCTAAAACTGTTTCTAGTACCAATCCAATTTTAGTTTTTTCTCTCTCTTTTGCTTCCTCAATAAACCACTGCCTGAAAAGTGTTTCGGCCATTTTTTCGAGCGTGGAGTTTTGACGGTGAAGCAGGTCTATTTTATCATCGAGGCTGGAGAGAATAGCGGCTATGGCTTTTTGCTCGGGGAGAGGGGGAAGTAAAATTGGAAATTTTCCTATACTAATTGCGCTGATATTTTCTTGGGCGGTATTACTATCGATATTATTTCTTATAAAGGCTTGAAATTGCTCGGTACTAATAGAATAATAAATGAAATCATTGCATACGCAATTTTTAGCTTTTATTTTTGCCACTCGTTGATTTATATATGCCAATACATCAGTCTTGAGTTTACCAACTTTCCCAATGGTCGCTCCTGTCATGGCAACAACAAAATCTCCTTTGGCTAACTTATATTTTCCCAATTTATCTTTTGGGTATGAACTTGTGTCAACCCTTTCCATTGCGCTTAAAATAATATAAGGGGGATTAATGTCTTTAATTTTTATAACTAATTCCCCAATTTTACCAAATTCTTTGCTTTTAAAAGCAAAACCAGGAATTATTTCTGCAATCTCCCCCAGTTTATATTCCTTCCACTCACTCATTACTATTTATCTTAAAAAAGAATGACAGGATTATTGTTTGTTGTTGTTTTTAGGCAATTTGGGACTTGCCTTTTCAATTTGCTTTTCTTCAGCAGCCACGCGACGTTCAAGTTTTTTGATGTCCTCGCCAATTTCAACCATTTTCGTGACCTCACGAAAATGATCATCCACATTGATATTCTGTGTTTTACATGACTCAACAGCTCTACCAATTGCTACCCGAAAATTCTCCCAACGGGCATATCCCAAAGCCACCATCAGTTCCCGGGCAAACCAAACTCCCGCTTGTTCTCTATCGTCATCACTTGTAATAAAGTGGCTAATTTCATCGAAAACTGATTGTAATTGTGAAATGCGATTTTGATCCATGTTTATAGAATGATTTGTTATATATCCGGTTCGTCAGTCATTGTCAAAAATCTTTAAGTAGGGCTCAAAAATAAAAATACGGTTGCGGCTTTGCTTGGTCAATTCCTTAAGGTAATTAGATTTTTGCATAAGTGCTACTAAATCATTAGCTGCTTTGAAACTCAGATTACACTCTTTCGCCGCCTTATCAATAGAGATAACCGGATCCTTAAATAGAAAATGAACAAGCGTATGAGCAGAATTGCTTCGCCGACCGAAATTGCTATTTATCTCTTTTTCAATGCTTTCTTTAAGTTTTAATATATTAGAAAGTGTTTCTACCGCTTTTGCAGCACTTTGTTCAATGCCTACTAAAAAATATTTTATCCATTGCAGCATATCGTTTTTGGTTCTTACATTACTTAAATTATCGTAATACAGGCTTTTATTTTTTTCGAAATACAATGATGGATAGAGTAAAGGTTTATCTAAAATACCTTCTGATACAAGAAATAAAGTTATCATAAGACGTCCGATACGGCCATTCCCGTCTAAAAACGGATGAATAGTTTCGAATTGATAATGTGCAATAGCAATACGTATTAGCAGAGGAACGTTAATTTCATCATTATTAAGAAACTTTTCCAAATCGCTCATAAGTTCATTCACCAAGTGGTGAGATGGCGGAATAAATACTGCATCATGCAGTGAAGTACCTCCAATCCAGTTTTGGCTAGTTCTGAACTCTCCGGGTAATTTATGTTCACCCCTTACGCTTTGCAGCAGTATTTTATGCGTTTCTTTTAGTAAGCGAGAAGAAATGGGCAGTGATTTTAGTTCTTCAATAGCATTATTTAATGCCTTAATGTAATTATTTACTTCCTGCCAGTCGTCTCTACGTTCGGGATGAATTTCTTCAACCGGCAAAAGGGCTTCATCCATATTGGTTTTGGTGCCTTCAATATGGCTTGAAACCACCGCTTCTTTGGTCACATGCAATTGAATAAACAAATCAATATTGGGAACGAGCCGTGCATAAGAATTTAATTCACCCAACTTAATAGCTGCTTTTTCCAATAGCAGATTCAAGGCCGGCGTTTTCCAAGTCCATTCGTCGTTAATTGCACTAGGAACAAAATATTTGTACCCTAAATTTTTCTCAAAATGTCCGGCTTGATATTTTTCAAGTTCAATCATATTTTTATCGATAAGGAAAATATAAATATCGTTATTTTACTTTTAGCACTCAAAGTAAAATAATGCTGCCTTTATTTTACTTTTCATCCATCAATTTAATTTTTGATAAATTCTCAAGAATGATTTCGTTCAACCGTGCTTCTTCTTTCAGCTGCTCTTCCAGTTCGGCTTTCAAGGCGGTAAAACGTTCGTTGAAATCGAAATCGTCTTCGTTGTCGGGCAACCCAAAATACCTACCGGGCGTAAGCACATAATCGAGCTCTCTTACTTTCTCTATGGACACGGAAGCGCAAAAACCGGGAACATCTTCATAATTGCCATCGGGATTTCGCCAATTATGGTATGTGTTCGCAATTTGCTGAATATCTTCGCGAGAAAGTTCGCGGGTGCGGCGGTTTATCAAATGCCCGAGATTTCTGGCATCGATAAACAATATCTCGTCATGACGATCGCGAAATTTGCCGTTATTGCGGTTTCGACTTAAAAACCAAAGTGCAGCCGGAATTTGTGTATTTAAAAACAGCTTGGCTGGAAGATTTACAATACAATCAATCAAACCGTTTTCAATCAAGGCTTTTCGTATTTCACCCTCTCCGCCGGTTTTTGACGTCAATGCTCCTTTGGCCAATACTACCCCGGCCTGTCCGGTTGGTGCCAAGTGATAAATAAAATGCTGCAACCAAGCAAAGTTGGCGTTTCCAACCGGCGGTACACCATATTGCCAGCGGGCATCGTTCCGCAGTAATTCTCCGCCCCAATCGCTCACATTAAACGGTGGGTTGGCAAGAATATAATCGGCTTTCAGATCTTTATGGGCATCGTTGAGAAACGAACCCTCGTTGTTCCATTTCACCTGCGAACTGTCAATGCCGCGAATAGCCAGGTTCATCTTACACAACCGCCACGTAGTTTGGTTGCTCTCCTGTCCGTAAATGGAAATGTCGTTTGCCCTTCCCTGATGTTCGGTTACAAATTTTTCCGATTGAACAAACATACCGCCGGAACCGCAACAGGGGTCAAACACACGACCGTGATAGGGCTCCAACATTTCGACCAACAATTCAACAACACATCGAGGTGTGTAAAATTGTCCGCCTTTCTTACCTTCTGCAAGCGCAAATTCACCCAGAAAATACTCAAACACATGCCCCAGTATATCGGCACTGCGAGCTTTCGTATCTCCAAGGGCAATGTTGCCAATCAAGTCGATCAATTCTCCCAAACCGGTGGGATCGAGGTTTTGTCGCGCATATACTTTAGGCAAAACACCTTTTAGTGAAGGATTTTCCTTTTCTATGGCATCCATTGCCTCATCCACATACTTGCCAATATCGGGTTGTTTTGCTTTGGATAATAGAAAACTCCAACGTGCTTCCTGCGGTACGAAGAAAACGTTCTCCGCTTTATATTCGTCTCTGTCTTCAGGATCGGCTCCCAGCTCTTCTTCGGCTTTCAGTCGGGCATATAATTCTTCAAAAGCATCAGAGATGTATTTCAGAAATATCAATCCCAACACCACATGTTTATATTCGGCGGCATCGATGTTCTTTCTCAGTTTGTCGGCCGCTTTCCAGAGTTGTTTTTCTAACGGTTCTTCTTGTTTGTTCTCGTTTTTGCTCACTTTCTTGCTCATATTTTCAAGATGTTGGCGATTGTGCTATCGCATAATTCGTTGCCCTCTATATTGTTCTCTTCGTTAATTCAACAGTTTTTTTTGTTTCAACCTCAAAAATAAACAATTAAGTCCAACTTTGCAAGCATTTCACGGTGTTGTTTTTGTATTTTTTAGCAATGTTGCCACAATTTCGATACAAATGCAAACAAGCATTATGCACACCCATCAATAATGCTCACTTAGGTTTTTCGGAAAGTTCAAAAATTGTCGTTTCTTCTGTCCATTCGTTATTATCAAAAAACGGAAAAAAAATCGCATGTCATCTCCTATACATCCCCAAATCCTACACTTTCCTACACTTTCCTACGCTCGCGGATGCACTTGAAACCCGCTCCGGGTCAGACTTTCCTACACTTCCTACACTTCCTACACTTTCCTACACCTCCCCGACACTTCCTATGCTTCCTACACCTCGTATACCGAAATCTCTGACTCCCGAGTATCCCCATTTCCCCGGAATTCCACAAAACCCATGGGAAAAAAGCCAACATCACCGGAATAAGTTGAGAAAGCGAATGTTTATTTTATTGTGTTACCCATGCACCGGGGCGGGTGCAAACGAAAGCTGATCTGTCCACTGCTAATTGATGCGCTTCATGTATGGATTTTCCGTGAAGAACGGCAGTGATGAAAACACCGGTGAAAGCATCACCTGCTCCAACCGTATCCACGACTTCCACTTTCGGGGTTTTTATAAAGGAGGAATCTTCCGGAGCTAAAATAAGGCTATACTCCTCTCCCGCGGTCAATATCAGGAATTTCAAATTGAATTGCTCCATAAACCAACGGCAAGCATTTTCATCCGACAAATGATCAAGAGAAAAAAGCCGTTTCAACAGTTTCAACTCTTCATCGTTCAACTTCAAAACATTGCTTTTTTCGAGTGATGAAGTTATTATTTCTTCGGAATAATAATGTTGACGTATATTGATATCGAGAATCCGATACGCATGTGGCGGCGTCAACGAAAGAAATGCTTGAATGGTATTCCGCGATTCTTCCGAACGCTGAGCAAGCGTTCCAAAACACACAGCATCGGCTTTTTTGGCAATTTCTTTCATGGGTTCCGTTAACGGTATATGATCCCATGCCACATTTTCGATAATGGTGTAAGAAGGAATTCCTTCCTTTAGTTCCACCAGAACTTTGCCGGTAGGGTAATTTACACGTTCTGCCATGGCATTTATGCCTGCCTGACCGAGTTCCTTCAGAATTTCATCGCCTAACGGATCATTCCCGACGGCCGTAATGGCATAACTTTCAGCGCCAACTTGGGAAGCATGATATACAAAATTGATGGGAGCTCCTCCTGCTTTTTTGCCGGAAGGCAAGATATCCCAAAGCAGTTCCCCGATACCGATGACAACAGGTTTTTCATTCATATTATTCATTTATCCGATCAATGGATCTTTTTAAGGAAGCATTTTTATACCGATCTGTTGCTTTCCCGGCATCCCTTTCTCAGCCTTATGCGGACAGCTAAACAGACCACAAAAAACAACAAATCAGCAATTGAGAATTAACCGGCTTCTTCATTGTCATATGTTGAGACTAATTTACTTCAAGATATTGCCAGGCGGGAAGCTGCGGAAATTTGGCATGAGGCTCTCTTTGATACCAAAAACAAGTCGAAGATATATCGGACTTCTGGGGTAAATACCGTCCCCCATGGCGCCAGCCCAAGTCCTGAATCGTGATGTGCAAATCCTTTTTAAAACGAACAGGATCCATGATGTGCCACCGATAAAGCCCAAACCGTTGTCCTGCTTTATACGTCAGGTCAGGGGGTATTACCTGCACGAGTCCGCTGTAAGGAGTGGTAAAGGTGACATATTTCCCATTCCGGTCGAAATTGTAGGAGCCACAAAAATAATCTTCTGTCCCTGTGCCGCAAATCGTCGGAAATTTGGTGTCGCCATCAAGGAAGAATTTGATCTCTCCTTCTCCCCACCAGCCATTGTTATTCACCTGCCATGCCAGATAAACCCCAACAAAATGCCCCGCTCCTTTCACATTGTCGATAATCGTGTAATCCGACGTTTCGTTCACTTTTGTCCTGCGAAACTGTGCATGAAAATAGGCCGCATCATCAGGCACCTCGGTAAGTGTGTAATCTATTTGATAATAAAGCCTCATCTCGTCCCGGTCGTTGATATTCTCCATCGTAATCCGGCATTTCTTCCGAAAAGGCATCGGCCAGTAACAGTTAAATGCACTACCGGGATTAACACAAACGGCAAGGGAATTTAAAGGAGCATATTCTCCCCACCCCATCCCGAAAAAGTCACCTACCGGTACTTCAACCGAAGGCGTCTCTTCATCGTCCCAGTAAATACGAAGAATGGAAAATCGCCAATTGCCGGTAGGTGTCATCCAGATATGCTGAATAGCTCCCGAACCATCAATTTCGGCCAGGGTAATGGTCTCGCCGGGTTTAATAACGATAAAAGGATTGACCTTCCATCCTTGCCCGAGATCTTGTGCTGCCAACGAAGCATTGGCCGTATTTCGCGGCGCATCCGGATCCGGGATGGCCATTCCCCCCTTCCCTTTTTCTCCCGTAAAGTTTTCGGGACTGATCGATCGTGTTTCGGCATTGGAAAGCCGATACAAATTTCCCATATTCATATTCAATCCGTTGAACCTTTCATTTTGTCCCCAAAGATTCGGAGATTGAAAAATCAAAATAAATAAAATGCTGTAAACAAATGATTTAAGTTGCATAATAGACAGTTTTATAATGAATTGATACTCCAACGTTAACCGGCAAGTGCAATATTACTGAAAAATTGGTTGTAAAACTCAATTTGCATCGTACTTTCCTGCTTTTTCTCAAACTGGTCGGTTTTCCACTTCTTACGCTCTGTACCCTGACTTCCTACACTTTCCTACACTTTCCTACGCCGGCGGATGCTCCTGAAACCCGCTCCGGGTCAGACTTTCCTACACTTTCCTACAGTTCCTACACCCCCGACATTTCCTATGCTTCCAACACTTTGCATCGTCCTGATTTTTGTTTACATTTACCGGAAACGTATTTCAGGACAAGACACACCATCTCCGCACCTTCCTCGTACCAAGGCTGCACCATCCTCGCTCCATGCTTGCATCACCCTTGTACCATCCTCGCACAAAGTCCGCTTCGGCTTCCCCCTTGTATCCCTCTTTATATGAGGCAAATACGCAGTTTTATTCTACCATAATTCTACCGATTCCGGTGTTTTTGTCCCTGCCTTGAAGCGAAGGAAGAGCGAAGGAAGAGCGAAGGAGAAGCGAAGGAAGTGCAATAAAAGGCCTGCAAAATCGGGTACGTTGCGCATTTCGGGTCACGGCTTGCGAATGAGGAGCAATAAAAGTGGTTTGAAAAACCCGTTTTCTCGAACATCGACTATTTTTAGAAAAACATCTTCGGTGTTTATTGCGATTCGAATATTATTCGTAATTTTGCGAACAACAAATTAAAATCATCAATTGACCGATGGCTTACCCTAAAAATAAAACATACGACATCGACATCGAAGAGTTGGCGCGTTTTGCCAAAGCAATGGGACATCCTGCCCGCATCAGCATTCTTCGATACTTGGCTTCGATGGACAGTTGTTTCTTTGGCGATATTTGCCAGGAACTTCCCATTGCAAAAGCTACCGTATCGCAACACTTGACAGAACTGAAAAACGCCGGATTAATCAGAGGCGAAATCGAGCCGCCCAAAGTGAGATATTGCATCGATCAGGAGAATTGGGAAAAAGCCAATGAAGCTTTCCGGCAATTCTTCTCCGATATTCATCCCAACGATGTTTGTTGCAATCCCGAAAATTAATTTCACATTGATGAAAATACTCATCCTTTGCACCGGCAACAGTTGCCGCAGTCAGATGGCATCGGTTTTTATGAATGTGATTTATACCGTGGGCTGTCGCCGGTTATCTCTTCGGCACTGACGGTCATCGCCTATTTCATCATGCTTTATATTCTCAAAAATCAGGAATACAATACTAACATTCAATTTTTATGGAAAAAAATATCAAATCCGTTGTTAAAGACACTTACACGGTGATTGCCCGGCAATCGAAAGAACAAAACGAAACTTCCTGCTGCGGCGTTGGCGGATGTTGTTCTACGGTCGATTATGCCGTATTCAGTGAAAACTACCGCCAACTGAAGGGTTATCATGAAGATGCCGATTTGGGATTGGGATGCGGCATTCCTACCCAATTTGCTTCCATCAACGAGGGCGACAGTGTGCTCGATTTGGGAAGCGGAGCAGGTAATGACTGTTTTGTTGCCCGAGCCATCGTGGGGGAAACCGGTAAGGTGGTCGGCATTGATTTTACCGATGCCATGCTGGAGAAAGCGCGTAAAAACAAGGCCAAACTCGGCTTTCAAAATGTGGAATTCGTCAAAGGCGACATCGAGGATATGCCGTTGGAAGATAATCAGTTTGACGTGGTGATTTCCAATTGCGTATTGAATCTGGTACCCGACAAACGGAAAGCGTTTGCCGAAATCAAACGGGTATTGAAACCCGGCGGTCATTTTTGCGTGTCGGATGTAGTCGTCAAAGGCAATTTGCCCGAAAAATTGAAAAACGATGCCGAAATGTATGCCGGTTGCGTTTCGGGAGCCATTGAGATGCAGGAGTATCTGAATATTATTCGGGAAACGGGATTTCAATCGGTTACCGTTCACAAGCAAAAGGAAGTGCAACTGCCACAGGAAATTTTGCAGAGATACCTCAACGAAGAAGAAATCCGGCAGTTTAACCAAAAGGAAATCGGGATTTTCAGCATCACCGTTGCGGCAGTGAAAGCAAAATAAAAAAGTATGGAAAAGAAACTGACAGTACTCGATCGTTACCTGACAGTGTGGATTTTCCTGGCGATGGGCATCGGGATATTGGCCGGTTGGCTGTATCCGCCAATCGCCGATTTTTGGAATACATTTTCTGTCGGCACCACCAATGTTCCCATTGCCGTAGGCCTCATTCTGATGATGTATCCTCCTCTGGCCAAGGTTAAATACGAAGAATTGGGTAAAGTTTTCAGAGATCGGAAAATATTGTCTTTATCCCTGATTCAAAACTGGCTGATAGGACCTGTCCTCATGTTCCTGCTGGCCGTCGTTTTTTTGCGGTTCAACGTGGATTATATGTACGGGTTGATTCTGATTGGGTTGGCTCGTTGCATTGCGATGGTGATTGTATGGAACGATTTGGCGCTGGGAGATCGGCAGTATGCGGCGGGATTGGTAGCCTTAAATTCCCTGTTTCAGATTTTGCTTTATGTGGTTTATGCTTATATGTTCATCGCTGTTCTGCCGGGTTGGTTCGGATTGCCGGTAAACGATGCCGTTTCTAAAATTTCCATGGGGCAAATCGCCAAAAGTGTTCTCATTTATTTGGGTATTCCGATGGCGGCAGGATTTCTTACAAGATTTATCAGTTTACGAAGCAAAGGAGTCGAGTGGTATGAAAACAAGCTGCTTCCTAAAATTTCGCCGCTCACGTTGATAGCTTTGCTTTTCACTATTATTGTCATGTTTTCGCTGAAGGGTGAATACATCGTTAAAATTCCGCTCGATGTGGTTCGCATTGCCATTCCCTTGCTACTATACTTTGTGATCATGTTTCTTTTCTCCTTTTTCATGAGCAAAAAAGCAGGTGCCAATTATGAACAATCGGCCACACTTTCCTTTACGGCTGCCAGCAATAATTTTGAATTGGCCATCGCCGTTTCCATTGCGGTTTTCGGCATCCATTCGGGCGAAGCGTTTGTTGCCGTGATCGGTCCGCTGATCGAAGTCCCGGTGATGATCGGCTTGGTAAATGTAGCCCTCCGATTGAAAAATAAATGGTTTACGGAAAAAACGGAAAGTCCGGCAAACAAGTAAATTGTTTATTCTGCATCGAAAAACTTTTACCTATCATGCAATCAAATGGTCACCAATAAGCCCACATAGGTTGAAAAATAATTCTCGTGAATCATGCTGTGACCAATCCCTGTTCCCGCACGTATATTAGCCCTCAAAAAACGAGCAGTAAAAAAATAATCACCTGCAATATTTGCCTTTAAGTCTGCCATATTTCGAAACATAACGGTTTGGTTCGAAATTTATTATTTCGCGCCGGATGTGAAGTTTGTTACGCCTATAGAAAAGCACATAATCTGATGGTAAATTCGTAATTTTGCCACATCGTTAAGTGCCGGTTCGGACTGATGAAAACCTGTTCCGGCAAGGTAAAATGAAAAATTACGAAGTAAACTATTTCAATTTTCCGCATGAAAGACGATAACAAGGCTTTTCTTTACGTTTCCATAACCATTTTGAGTTGGGCTACTGTAGCATCGGCGTTTAAACTGGCACTTTCGAGCCTTACGTATTACGAACTGCTTTTGATTGCCTCCGGCACGGCGTTGATCGCATTTGCCATCATGCTCACCTTTCGTAAGCGATGGTTTTTGCTTCGCTCCGTCAGTCGCAGACAATGGCGGATCTTTGCCATTGCGGGAATGCTCAACCCTACCTTGTATTATCTGGTTTTGTTTAAATCCTACGAATTGCTTCCGGCTCAGATTGCACAACCCATCAATTACATGTGGCCGGTGGTGCTTTCCGTAATGCTGGCCGTTTTCGCACGACAGCGCATCCCCGCTGTCAAATTTGTGGGCATGGCGATTTCATTAGCCGGGGTTGCCGTCATTTCCATAGGACCGGGGAAATTAACGGGAACCAACCTTTCGGCACTCGGAATCGCCTTAGGCATTGGAAGTGCTTTTGTGTGGGCAACTTATTGGCTTATAAACAGAATGAATACCGAAACCGATCCGATCGTGAGTTTATTCCTCAATTTCTCTTTCGGAACGATAGGGTTGTTGGTGATTGCTCCGTTTATGAAAATCGAAATTTCTTCGTTGCAGGGTGTTTTAGCTGCGGTGTATTCGGGGCTTTTCGAGATGACCATCCCCTTCATTTGTTTTGGAATGGCATTGAAAAAAACCAACAATCCCGCACTCATCAATCATCTGTGCTATCTCTCTCCGTTTCTGTCGCTTTTTATAATTCACTTGATTTTAGGCGAAAGCATTTATCCCACAACCTATACAGGCCTTGCACTCATCGTGGGCGGACTCCTTTTCAATGAATATATCGGGACTCGTTATTGAACTTAGCGAGACTGTATTTTCGTTTTATTGTCACAGATATATGTGTACGACGAAAGTGAATGCAGAAACAAAATCTACTTTAGGGAAAATCATCATGTTATTGTGTGTTGTTTTGAAGCTGAAAAGAAAATGTTTTGATATCCTTATTTATCTCTGCAACATTGATAGTCGGGACAAAAAAACGGTTAAATTTTGTTCCTTCTGTTTTAGCATGCAGCACGCCTCGCAATGTTCCAAGCGTCAGAACAACCAAATGGTCGAGAAATTTTTTTTGAAAAATAATTTGATTATTTTCCTTATCAATGCAACTATTCCACGATTTCTCGCTTACATAAAAAATACAAGCTACCTTTATTTTGATAAAAGGAATATTCTCCTGTAAAAACTTGAAGCTAATATCACAAAGAATCCTTCTCTCTTTTAAAATGGCAAAATTGGTAGTAAAAGAATAGCTTAATTTTTCTTTGTGTTCATCAAAAGCCTCTTCGATAATTGCAAATTCTTCTGTTTTGATTTCGTCTAAACGAAATTCCACGGGCAATTTTTTTGTACTCATACTGCATCGCCATAATAAGATTCAGTTATATAGGAAGGTTCCTTAACATCGGCTTCATAACTAATTAAAGGCTCACTTACGGAATAAATCTCTTTTTCTGTGTCTGCCAAAATAATTATATGAAGCAGATTTTCGAGCTTGGTAATGGTTGCAAGGGTAAGATTTTCGTTCCCTTTCACAATTTTGTTGACATACTGAGGAGAAACATTCATTTTATCTGCCAAGTCCTTTTGACTCATATTTTGTTCCTTCAGTGCAGCCAAAACTTTTGCAGCAATGCGGTTCGATTTTCGCAACCAATCTCTGTTGGCTTTGCGATAAGCAATTTCGTTCAGTATTTCCGTGTCGGTAGACGTTGCTATTATATTAAATTTTTCTCTGTTAGTTTTCATTGTTTCTTAAGTTTGAGTTTGAGTTTGAGTTTGGGTTTAAAGATCAAAATAGCAATAAAAACTTTCATCGGTTTCAATCCCTTGATCTTTTAGCCATTGACGTGAATAATCGAGTTGAGTCAGTTCATAACGAGTGTCAATATGATCTTGCATTTTTTGGGTTATTTTGATAGCTCCACCCGTGATTACATATAAATTTTCGTCGATTCGGATAGCATATATTCTTAACCATTTACATCTGTGTTTTCTAAGAGAGAGGATTTTTACATTTTCTTCTTTTCTGGAAAGAGGATGAAAGGCGTTGTCTAAATTTACTTTTCCATTGGCTACATCATCTATAAAATCTTCCAATTGTTCCAAGTCGAGCATTATATCTTCCGAAAAATTTTCCCAAGAATAAAAAATGGAAGATATCGTACTATTGGCTATGATTCGTTTGTTGGTTTCATAAAATTGAAAGAGATCATCTACATTTCTCCATGTTGAAAGTAATATATTGAGTATATTGATATCCATATCCCCCTTGTAAATAAATGCTGCCAATTTGTTTGGAATAATAAATTGGACCGAAGTTATGTCTTTCATTGAACAAAGCCATTATATTATCTTCAGGCATAAATTCCCTTTTCAATTGTGAGTACAAAGATAATGGGTTTGATAAAATAAACCTATAAGTTTATGATAGTTTAACAAAAGAAACCTATAGGTTTACTTTGACGGGTATTACTTGTTGTTTTGTCAGTTGTGTCTTGGTTGCCTGAGGAGAATATAGTATTCCCCAAAACGCCACTCATTGTATTGAAAAAAATGACTAATTTAGCGGTCATTATGAAAGCAACAAGAAGAAATTTTTCAGCCGAGGGTAAGACCAAGAATGAATAAAATCAATTTTTCTCAACGCATAATTGCCGAATTAAACGAACAGGCTTGTAAGGAAAAAGCACAACATCACTTATTGCCACGTTGTATTTTATTCGTCGCGGCGAGTTCGACGACACGCTCAAAATTTCCGAAATATTGCTGCATCATCATCACGACTTGATTCATAAGGCGGTGGGATGAATGCTCAGAGAAGTTGGAAAAAGGGACAAAGAAGCAGCAATGGCTTTTTTGCTGAAACATTACGCCGAGATGCCCAGGACCATGCTGCGGTATGCCATAGAAAAATTCGATGAAGATTTGCGTCGGCAATTTTTGAAGGGACAAATAAAATAAAACACCCCTTCTGCCATTACACGGCAGAGTAACAAAGCATATTGATATTTTTGTTACTTGTTTTGAAATATTAGAATTGTTATGTACGTTTGTGAGGTAAATTTTTCTAAAAGTCAACAACCTTGGAATGATAACTTTGTAAAACAAGAAATTAAAAATAAACATGAAAACGAAATTTTTTTTACCCATCGTCCTGCTCACCCTATCCATATCAGGCGTTAATGCACAAAACAACACCATAGAAGCAACCGTTCAAAACCTAACCAAACATCCTGTCATAGCTTTTCATATCGATCAACTTACCGTCCAGGGGATGACAGAAAAAGACACATTATTTATAAAAAACGCCCAAAATTTTGTTTTCAAAAAAGACGATAAAGAAGAAAAGATAGGGGGCTATCAAGTGTTCCTAGAATCCGCATTTCGGCATCCTGTTTTTAATGTAGATGCAGTAATCCACCATTTCTACGACGGAGATTCGTTAATATTCGATGTATACAGCCTAAAAGAAGTTTCGCGGACTATAACTCCAAAAGAAAAATTAAAACCCTTCAATTTATCTTTTATCCGGGGTGCACTGCCCACGTTATTAAACATACTGCAATCAAAAGGGTTTCGTACCACACTCAAAAAAGATACCCTTTTAAATGGAAAAACGTATTTGTATATAAAAGCCCTGCCAGAAGCTGATACCATAAATCATGAACTGCTGATCGACAAACAACAAAACCTGCCCTATTTTTTGAGGATAACCACCAGCACATTTCAACCGTTTATTGAGGAATTTACCTACTCGTCATTTGCTTATCTCGATTCGTTTGAAAAACCACAATCCATGCTTCAACCCATCCAAGGAACAACGCTTAACGCCCCTCCCCTTGCTGTGGGAGATTTTGTTCCCGATTGGGATTTGCGTTTATTGTCCGGAGAATCCTTCTCATTTAGGAAATTAGCAGGAAAGAAAACAATTTTGTACGTATCCATGATAAATTGCGGTCCATGCCAGTCAGCGATACCGTTTATACAGGAATTAATTGAAAAATACAAAGCCGACCCGGATGTCCAAGTAGTTGTATTTTATCCGTACGATTCCAAAACTAATCTCGACAAATACGTAAAAACAAAACAGATAAGTTATCCAATTGTATATAATTCAAAGGAAAACGAAACCGAACGAGTAGAAATTATAAACAGAATGGAAATGGGAATGCCCACATTTTTACTTTTGGATAAAAATAAAAAAATCTCCGGCCGCATTCTCGGATTTAATAATAATGAGAAAGGCAAAATAGAAAAATTGATAGAAGAAAAACTGAATGAGATTCCGCTCAGCAGATAAAAAGCACAATCGGATTTGCTGCTATGGCGGGACGACGAACAAGCCATCGACTATATGCAAGCATCAGCAACAGTTCCGGCGGGACGAACAACGCCAAGCGACAGTACTTTCAATCATTTTTATTGACTTTATTTGGCTGCGGCATGGGGCTGGAAATTCAACGAATGCCGGCACAGCAACAAGTCCTGATAGGTAGCGGTAAATTTGAGCACTCACATAAGA
>DBPW01000043.1:72294-98575 GCA_002305015.1 Bacteroidales bacterium UBA1410 | reverse complement strand
AGCAAACATGGAGGTTTCATAGTACTTATTCGTTCAACATCATCGGCATTAACAAAACCAACATATCTTCATTTTCCTCTTTTTCTTCCGGAAGGATAAGGCATGCACGGGAAGGGTCTGAAAGTTCCAAACGAACATCAGCAGAAGGAATATTATTAAGAATATCGATTAAAAAAACCGCTTTAAAACCAATATTCATGGCATTTCCTTCATAATTGCAAGGAATAATTTCTTCAGCTGCCGTAAGATAATCGATATTTTGCGCAGAAGCCACTATTTTATCTTGCGAAAATTGCAATTTAACCAGACTGCTTGATGGATCGGAAAAAACGGATACCCTTTTCAGTGCACTGAGAAAAGCAAGTCGGTCGAGAACAACATGATTGGGATTATTTTGAGGGATAACGGAATTATAGTTTGGATAGCGCCCTTCTACAAATCGGCACACCATCGTATATTTGGGTGTAGTGATATAGGCATTATTTTCATCGAACTTGATTTGTACTTCACCCGATTCCCTTGGAAGTAACGATTTAAGCAGATTTGCCGGTTTTTTAGGCAGAATGAACGAGGATTGAGTCGCTCCTTTTGCCTCCTTAGTAATAATACGCACCAATTTGTGTCCGTCAGAGGCAACAAAAGTAAGATCATCAGGAGTAATGTCAACATAAATACCGCTCATAACAGGTCGAAAATCGTCATCTGCTGTAGCAAACAAGCTACGGTTAATTCCCTCGAACAACACCTGTGCATCCAAAACAAGAGCAGAAGCCGATTCGCTGAGAGGCTTCGGCTGAGGATATTCATCTCCTTTTAATCCTACGAAATTGTATTTACCGTTGTGATAGTAAATGTATACTTCCAATGTTTCATCGTTAACATCAATCGTTAACGGCTGATCGGGTAATTCTCTCAACGGATCAAGCAAATTTTTGGCATTAATAGCAACCATCCCGTTACCTTCCGCATCACTTACTTCCACAAAAGTTTCCAACCGTACTTCATTATCTGCCGCGGTAAGCATCAATTTATTCCCCTCCAAAGAAAGCAAAAAACACTCCAATATAGGAAGATTGCTTTTGGGATTAATAACTCTGCTTATGGCTTGCAGAGGATTGAACAAAGCCGCACTTGATACTACAAATTTCATAGAATATGATTTTTATAATGATTTACTTTTTAAATTTAATTGAGCAAATATATAAAATTATCTTTGAGTAGGAGTAGGGTTACCCGATTTTTTATTTCTCGGATGATGTTCTATAATCTCTTGTCTGAGAAAATTTCGATCGATATGGGTATAAATTTCGGTAGTAGTAATTTTCTCATGTCCAAGCATTTCCTGAATAACGCGAATATTAGCTCCTCTTTCTAAAAGATGGGTAGCAAAAGAATGCCTGAAAACATGCGGGCCGATTTTTTTCTTCAGGTTTACAGCATCGGCATATTGCTGAATATAATGATACACGGTTATTCGTGAAATAGCCGATCCTCTTGAACTTAAAAAAACAACATCCTCGTTCCCTTTTTTTACTTTCATCTGTTTTCGGTAAAGAAGGTAGTCGTTGATTTTTTGAATAGCAATATCCGAAATAGGAACTAGGCGCTGCTTGCTGCCTTTCCCTTCAACACGGATAAAACCTTCATCGAAAAAAAGATCCGAAAACTTCAAATTAGTAAGTTCAGAAACACGTAAACCGCAACTATAAAGCGTTTCAATAATGGCATAATTTCGCGTACCTTCTACCGTTGAAACATCAATTGCACCCAGGATGGCATCGATTTCCTCAAGAGAAAGTACCACCGGCAATTTCAATCCGATTTTAGGAATTTCCAACAATTCAGCCGGATCATCCGATATATAGTCATTCAATACAAGAAACCTAAAAAAAGATTTTACCCCTGATATGATGCGTGCTACCGATCGAGGAACGATATTCAGATCATGCAATTCGGCAACAAATTCTTCCAAATGATTATAGGTTATGTTTTGATAAGTAAGTTGGCGTGCCTCAACAAAAGCGTTAAACTTTCGGAGATCGGTCAAATAGGCATTTATGGTATTTCTCGACAAATTTTTCTCCAGCAATAAATACCGTTTATACCTATCAATAAGAGAATTGTGTGTCATTTTATTTTTGCTGCTCTTCTCTTTTTTCTTTTTCGAATTCTTTGGGCAACGTCAACGCCGAATACAGCAAAAAAACCATCGCAATGAGCATGACCAGTGCCCACTCATTTCGCCGGCGAAACATCAAATAAGTCGAGAAAGCCATTAATATACAAGATAACAGCTGGAAATTGTATAATCGTTTTCCCCGAATACTCTTGCCCGGATAAGGAGTAATTATGGTAATTACAGTAAAGGTTACAACACCAACCGCCATTATCCAAGGAACAACAGTCGGCATTAAAAAATAACCCGCTGCGGCCAATAAAATGATTACTCCGGAAATCCGAAAAACAGTGTCTTTTGTTTTGCTCATTAAATACTCCTTTTATATCTTTGAATCACTCGATAATGAAAACTTCTTCGTTTTCTTTTTTCATCAAATAATTTTCACGGGCAAATTTTTCGAGGTCTTCTTTGCTCGATTGAAGTTCATTCAATTTCGTTTTATTGGTATCGATTTGTGCCCGATAAAATTCAATCTGCTTTTTTAAATCCTTTATTTGCCTGTCATACTTCACTCTTTTTAGGAGACTGCTGTCGCTAAAGAAAAAAAGCATAGCGATTAACGCCACAACAATAAAAAGTTGATAACGATTTAATCCCGCTATGGTCTTATGCTTATTTTTCTCGTTCCCCATTATATCGAGCCCTTGTTTTCTCTTGCAAAAATAACAATATTTTCAAGCATTGGTACGATTTTTACCCAAATAAAAAAAGATATTCTCGAATTTTTCGGTGAAATTTCAACAAAATAGGTTATCTTTACAACCCTGTTGCTAAATTTTTACTTTCTCATGACAAAAAAGATTCTTATATCCACACTTGTTCTCTTTTTAACGATTAATTGCACATTTGCGTGTACGAATTTTCTTGTCGGAAAAAAAGCATCCAACGATGGATCTACCATGATTTCATATGCTGCCGATTCTTTTAGTTTATACGGAGAACTTTATCACTGGCCGGCCAGAACCTATAAACCCGGCGAAATGCTCGAAGTATACGAATGGGATACAGGAAAATATCTTGGAAAGATACCCCAAGCTTCTCAAACCTTCAACGTTATCGGTAACATGAACGAATATCAGGTATCCATCGGAGAAACTACCTTTGGCGGAAGAACCGAATTAGTTGACACCACAGGAATTATCGATTACGGAAGTCTCATATATATTGCTTTACAACGGTCAAAAACTGCTCGCGAAGCCATAAAAATAATGACCGATTTAGTCTTTGAATATGGCTATTATAGCGAAGGCGAATCATTCTCAATTGCCGATCCCAATGAAATATGGATCCTGGAAATGATTGGGAAGGGGACGGGGAACAAAGGTGCCGTTTGGGTTGCTATACGTATCCCTGACGATTGTGTTTGTGCACATGCCAATCACGCCAGAATCCATCAATTTCCTTTAAACGATCCCGAAAATTGCCTTTACGCTCCCGATGTCATTTCTTTTGCGCGCGAGAAAGGATACTTCGAGGGAGAGGACAACGAATTCAGTTTTTCAAAAGCATATGCTCCCCTTGATTTTGGGGCACTGCGTTTTTGCGAAGCCCGTGTTTGGTCTTTTTTTAACCATGTAAACAAAGACATGGGCAAATACGTTACGTATGCAAAAGGAGAGACTACGAGCCCGATGCCTCTTTACATTAAACCCGATCGAAAAATAGCAATTGAAGATGTGCAGGCATACATGCGCGACCATTACGAAAACACCGAACTCGACTGGCGATTCGATGTGGGTGCAGGCCCATTCAACTGTCCTTACCGGTGGTCTCCTTTAACATGGAAAGTCGATTCTGTAGAATATTTCAACGAACGCCCTGTCGCAACACAACAAACCGGATTTTCTTTTGTTGCACAAATGCGTTCTTGGTTGCCCAACGAAATTGGCGGGATACTTTGGTTTGGCGTAGATGATGCTGCGCAAAATGTTTACTATCCTGTATATTGCGGAAATACACAAGTACCCGAAGAGATGGCGACAGGCAATGGCGATTTCATTACATTTTCATGGACATCGGCTTTCTGGATACATAATTGGGTTTCGAATATGGTGTACAGCCGTTACAAGGACATGATTAAAGATGTACAAAAACTTCAAACAACGCTCGAAAGCGGTTTTAGAAACCACCAACCCGAGGTGGAAAAAGAAGCACTGAATTTATACAAAAAGAAGAAAGCCGTTGCCGTAAACTATTTAACAAATTACACAAATTCTGTAGTAAAAGACGGTGTCGCTCAATGGAAAAAACTTGGAGAATATCTACTTGTCAAATACATGGACGGTGTAATCAAGAAAGAAGAAAACGGCGTATTCAACCGAAATTCCTATGGAAAACCGGCATTTCCTAACCGACCTGGTTATCCGGAAGACCATTATCGCCGCATCATAAAAGAAACAGGGGATCGTTATAAAGTTCCCCAAAAATAAAAATAAGATAGTCAAACAGATTTTGAAATAATTATGGACGACAACACATTATTATCACTGGTAACTGCCAAAGCCGAAGAATGGCTTAAAGGCAATTATGACGCCGAGACAAAGGCAGAAGTGCAAAAAATGCTCGATAGCGAAGACAAAACACAACTCATCGATGCTTTCTATAAAGACCTGGAATTTGGAACAGGCGGTCTTCGCGGCATCATGGGTGCAGGAACCAACCGCATGAACATTTATACGGTTGGAGCAGCTACACAGGGACTTTCGAATTATTTGCTGAAAGAATATGCAGGAAAAAACGGAATTAAAGTTGTGGTAGGGCATGACTGCCGCAACAATAGTCGCAAATTTGCCGAAATAACAGCCAACATCCTTAGTGCCAACGGCATAAAAGTTTATCTCTTTGAAAGCCTACGTCCAACACCTGAAGTGTCGTATGCCATCCGAAAATTGGGATGCAAAAGTGGGGTCATGATTACCGCATCACATAATCCGAAAGAATATAACGGCTATAAAGTTTACTGGGAAGACGGTGCCCAAGTATTGGCCCCTCACGACAGAAATATTATTGCCGAAGTAAACCGGATTAAAGGAATTGAAGAAATCAAATTCGAGGGAAATAAAGATTTGATCAAAATCATAGGGAAAGAGATGGACATGGCGTTCATTGAAGAGGTTAAAAAGCTCGTTCTTTCACCGGAAGCCATAGCACGCCATAAAAACCTGAAAATGGTTTATACCCCTCTGCACGGAACAGGGATTACCCTTGTTCCTCCTACCCTGGAGGCAATCGGCTTTACAAATGTCATCCATGTGCCTGAGCAAGATGTGATCAGTGGGGACTTCCCCACTGTTGCTTCTCCCAACCCTGAGGATCAGGCAGCATTAGACCTGGCCATAAAAAAAGCCATCGAAACCGACGCAGAAATCGTAATGGCAACCGATCCCGATGGCGACCGCATCGGAACGGCTATCCGTGATGCTGAAGGTGACTTCATGCTTTTAAACGGCAATCAGGCCATGCTCATCTTTCTTTATTATCTTATTACCCGAAGAAAAGAACTGAACAAACTCACGGGAAAAGACTACGTGGTCAAAACCATCGTTTCTACCGAACTGGTAAGCCCCATTGCAAAACGCTACGGTGTAGAAATGTTTGATTGCTATACCGGATTCAAATGGATTGCCAGCATTATCCGCAAAAACGAAGGACTGAAACAATTCATTGGCGGCGGAGAAGAAAGTTATGGTTTTTTGGCCGGCGATTTCGTACGCGACAAAGACTCCGTATCGGCATGTGCTTTGTTTGCCGAGATTGCAGCATGGGCAAAAGACAACGGCAAAACCATGTATGAGCTTTTGCAGGATATATACATCGAATACGGATACTCAAAAGAGGTAAACATCTCACTCGTCAAGAAGGGCAAAGAAGGAGCCGATGAAATTGAAGCAATGATGAAGGAATATCGAAGCAATCCATTCAAAACACTGGCAGGATCGCCCGTAATTTTGATGAAAGATTTCGTTGCTCTTGAAGCCATAGACTTCATTAATAACGAACATATAGCACTTGAGATGCCAACCACCTCAAACGTACTTCAGTTTTTTACCGAAGACAATACAAAATTATCGATCCGACCATCGGGAACCGAACCGAAAATAAAATACTATATCGAAGTACACGGAATGGCAAATTCAAGAGAAGAAATTAGCGAAGCCGAAAAAAAGGCTATCGACAAAATTAATGCAATCCGCAACGAGTTAAACATTTAAACATAAAACAATGAAGAAAAAATTAACAATTGCACTTGTAGCCCATGATCAGCGCAAAGCCGATATGGTTGATTGGGTAATTTATAATGCGGAGTTTTTATCGCAACATCACCTGGTATGCACAGGGACCACCGGCGCATTAGTAAAACGAGCCCTTATCAACAAAGGATTTCAACCTGATGTAGAATGTAAAAATTCGGGGCCTATGGGTGGTGACGTTGAAATTGCAGCTATGGTGGTTGAGAAAAAAATCAATTTGGCCGTTTTTCTTATCGATGATCTCAATCCGCAACCTCACGAAGCCGATATTATGATGTTGTTACGTCAATGTCGGGTTCACAACGTCCCGATTGCATGCAATCGGTACAGTGCCGATCTGATGATTACCAGCACCTTGTGGGATGATGAAACCTATGTTCCTACACCACCCCGTTACGAAAAATTTGACAGAGATAAATTTAATCTCTGAATTTCTTTTTCTTCATAACGCAGAAAACGCCGATCAAAAAAATCGGCGTTTTCTTTTTAAATAAAATAAAAAGTTATTGAACCAGATTCAATTCATTCACAATATGAGGAGCTTTCATGATTTTATCGATTACGAAAAGCACGTAACGAATATCCACGCTGATCGTACGCTGCATTTCCGGTTCAAAAACAACATCACCACTTAAAGCTTCCCAATTTCCGTCGAATGCAAGACCTAACAATTCAGCCTTCCCGTTAAAAACCGGACTCCCCGAATTTCCTCCGGTAATGTCGTTATCCGATAAGAAACACGCATGCATTTTCCCATCCTTGTCGGCATATCGATCGAAATCGGCCATTTTCAATATATCCAGAATAAAAGGTTGAACTTCAAATTCGGGGTCATCGGGTATTTCTTTTTCCAATACCCCTTGGGTCGTACTGAAATAGTGATACCAAACCGCATCCCTCGGCTGATACCCTCTTACCGTGCCATAGCTCAACCGTTGCGTAAAATTGGCATCGGGATAAAATTCCTTATCGGGATTCATTTCCATTAATGCCGACATGAATTTGCGTTCGCCTTGCATAATTTTTTCGTAAGCAGGGATCATTTGCGAAGATAATTCATATCCCATATCTTTTACCGAAAGAGCCAATTCCATAGCCGGATCTTTAATCAATTTTTTGATATCGGTCGTTTTCAGTAATTCGAGTAAATCGTCGAGATTGGTAAATTTGGAACGTTTAAACAGCCAATCGGCATATTTATCATAATCCCCTTTGAACTTTTTTTGGATAGTTTTATAAATATCCGGATGATATTGCTCCGGAACACGTTCGGCATACAATTTCATCAATGCGGCCAGTACTTTTTTATCGAGGTCGGGATTGTAATTTTTATAAGCATTAATGATACGATCGGAAATGAATTCCTGCTTTTCCTGCTGAGAACCATTGGTATCGAATTGGAGAATAGTATTTGCAAAACGTATGATTTCGATTCCATTATGAAATGTTTCCAAAAAATAGGTAGTATACTTGGCCAAATCGTTGGTTTCTGTATAGGCCTCCTTCAACATACTCAACACATCACCATATTTTTCTTTCCTTTGCATATCACTGTTAATCCATTCCTCCATCCGACTTTCCAATGATTCCTTTTTGGAAACCACATCCAGTTTTACCAAAGCCTCATTCATCCCTCTGGCATTTTTCCAGTAATTGGAACTGCCCGCATATTTCGAAGCATACTTGATACGCGTTACATCGCTTTTTGTCATAGCATCCCACCAAATTTGCTGTTTCACACCCCGAACTTCGATGCGGGGTTTATTTTCGGACTCCATCATTTGTTTGATTCCCCACGATGAAAGGTAACGCTGCGTACGACCCGGATAACCTATCGTCATGGCATAATCACCGTCTGTCATTCCTTTCAACGAAACAGGGACTACATATTTGGGCCTGTAAGGCACATTGTCTTTACTGTATTCAGCCGGTTTATTGTTCTTGTCGGCATAAACCCGAAACACAGAAAAATCGCCCGTATGGCGAGGCCACATCCAATTATCGGTCTCTCCTCCGAACTTCCCGATAGACTGAGGAGGTGCTATAACCAAGCGTACATCACGAAATACATCATAAACAACCCTATAATATTTATTCCCTGCATAAAAAGGGATTACTTGTGCATCTATAAAAGGATTTTCCTCGTACTCTTTTAACAGCAAGTCGGAAATAGAATCAATAGCTAACTCGCGTTGAACTTCGTTCAAAACCGAGGGAATTTTCGGCAAGATTTCATCGGTAACATCCTGCATTGACCGAAGGAAAGAAACCGTTACTCCGTCTGCCTGCAGTTCGTTTTCATAAGAATCGGCCATGAATCCGTTTTTCAGGTAATCATGTTCTATAGAACTCAATTTCTGAATAGCATCATAACCACAATGATGATTGGTAAAAATCAATCCCTGATCCGACACAGCTACACCACTGCATCCTCCGCCAAAAATAACCACGGCATCTTTCAAAGACGGATTCTCCTCATCGTACAATTGATCGATCGGAAAAACAAAACCAAGCTCCTGCATACGGGCAATACTTTGTTTGTTGAGTTCCTTCAAAATCCACATACCTTCGTCGGCAAAAGCGACGAATGCTACAAACAAAAGTGCAATCGATAAAAATGTTTTTTTCATTAAAACAAGTATTACTGTATCTACAATATTTATTTATGTTGAAAATATTTCCCAATAACCGGTATTTCTCGCAAAGGTAATTCCTTTTTTATTACTCTCCATAGATAAATACCAATTAATAGGGTATTAATAATTAGTCGAAGACCTATCGCGGGTATAACAAAACGGCTAAATGTCATAACGGCAAATAGCATTAAGGCTAATCCAAAAAACGAACCGATGGCTTTCAAATCATAATCGATAGGATAATTCTTCTGCCCCAAATAATAGGATATCGACATCATTAACAAATTGGCAAAGAAAGAAGCCCATGCACATGCCAAATATCCAAAACGAGGGATAAATGCGACATTGATGCCAATCGTTACTGCCAAACCGATTAACGAGAGGTATGCGCCCCATTTTGTTTGGTCGGTAAGTTTGTACCATAACGACAGGTTGAAATAAATGCCGAAGAAAAGTTCCCCCATCATCACAATGGGCACTACAATCAACCCTTCGTGATAAGTAGATTTTATCAAATACTTGATCACATCGAGATACCCCATAACCCCCAAAAAAATCAGCAACCCAAACAATATAAAATATTTGGTAGCGTCGGCATACGCAACTTTATTATTCGCAGCCTCTTTATTCTTTGCAAAAATAAACGGTTCGAATGCGTATCGAAAAGCCTGTGTAAACATAACCATGATTACCGCGATTTTAAAACATGCCGAATAAATTCCCAATTGCGTCATTGCATTCGCTTTGTCGGGATAAAGCCAAGGAAAAACAATTTTATCGATCGTCTGATTCAATATACCGGCAATGCCCAGGATAAGCAGTGGAAGCGAATATTTGAGCATTCGTTTTAATAATGCTTTATCGAACGTATACTTTACTCGAAGTTGGGGAATAAGAAACATCGATTGAATAAAGGTCGCGAGCAAATTGGAGATCAAAACATAATCCACTCCGTTTTCGAGATTAAACCAAGCAAAAGAATCGGGATATCTTTTTGCCAACCAAGGACATACTACAAAGAAAAACAAATTAAAGGTTATATTCAGCACAACAAATAGGACCTTAATAAAGGCAAAACGCAACGGACGCTTCTGATAACGCAGCCATGCAAAAGGGATGGAACAGAAAGCATCCATTGACAAAATAATAGCCATTATCAGTACATAATGAGACTTGATGTCAGGGCTACCGGTAATACCTGTAATGGGTTTCAAAAAAAGAATCACAAACAAAAGAAAAACAAGCGTTGTTGTGCCGATACTTATCAACGTTGTTGAATAAACCGTATGAGGATTTTCTTCATTCTTGTTGGCAAACCGAAACAATCCGGTTTCCATGCCGTAGGTCAAAATCACAATAATCAGTGCCGTCCAGCCATACAAATTAGAGATCACCCCCATCTGTGCCTGACTCACCAGTACATAGGACCATAGCGGCGTAAGCAGCCAATTCAGGAATTTACCCACGATACTGCTTATGCCATAAATTGCGGTTTCTTTTGCCAATGTTTTTATTCCCCCCGCCATATTTTCACCTTATGCTCAACTGTTAAATCGTTTCCGGATATAGCTGCAAAAATAACATTATTCTCCCGATTTCAACGAGTACTCCTCTCTAAAATCAACTTCATTTATTATCTTTAAGTTGATAGGTTATTAAAATCTCGAAAAAAACCGTTTACTTTGTACTTTCAAATAAAAATGCATAGGAACAAATTCAATAGAAGCCGGATCGTTACTCTCAGATCCCGGATATTTATATAAAATATGGCACAAGAAGACGTTTTCAAGAAAATTGTATCGCACTGCAAAGAATATGGTTTTGTATTTCCTTCAAGTGAAATATACGATGGGTTGAGTGCAGTGTACGATTATGGACAAATGGGTGTTGAGCTCAAAAACAACATCAAAAAATACTGGTGGGACAGCATGACTTTATTGCACGAAAATATTGTAGGCATCGATGCGGCAATTTTCATGCACCCTACTGTGTGGAAAGCATCAGGGCATGTGGATGCCTTTAACGACCCTTTGATCGATAATAAGGATAGCAAAAAACGCTATCGTGCCGACACGTTGATCGAAGATTATCTTGCAAAGCTGGATGAAAAAATAGACAAAGAAATAAAGAAAGCAGCCAAACGTTTTGGCGACAGTTTCGACGAGAAAAAATTCCGCGAAACCAATCCCCGTGTAATCGAGTATCAGAAACATCGCGACGAAGTGCACGAGCGATACAAGAAAGCAATGAACGAGAACGATTTTACCGAATTGCGGCAACTCATTATCGATTGCAATATTGTATGTCCGGTTAGCGGTACGTGTAATTGGACGGAAATCCGCCAGTTTAACCTGATGTTTGCCACCGAAATGGGATCAACTTCCGATGGAACAATGAAAGTATATCTCCGTCCCGAAACAGCACAAGGTATTTTTGTGAATTTTCTCAACGTACAAAAAACCGGCCGGATGAAGATTCCTTTCGGGATTGCCCAAATCGGAAAAGCTTTCCGAAACGAAATTGTAGCTCGTCAATTTATTTTCCGCATGCGGGAATTCGAACAAATGGAAATGCAGTTTTTTGTAACACCCGGTGATGAAATGAAATGGTTCAATTACTGGAAAAACCTGCGCATGAAATGGCACTTGGCATTGGGGTTCAGTAAAGAAAACTATCGTTTTCACGATCACGACAAACTTGCCCATTATGCCAATGCGGCAACCGATATCGAATTTAACATGCCGTTCGGGTTCAAAGAAGTAGAAGGTATCCATTCGCGCACCGATTTCGATTTAAGTCAGCACGAAAAATATTCCGGCAAAAAAATGCAATATTTCGATCCCGAATTAAATCAATCATACACCCCCTACGTAATAGAAACATCCATTGGATTAGACAGAATGTTCCTCTCCATTATTTCTGCCGCATATTGCGAAGAGACCCTTGAAGGAGGTGAAACTCGCGTAGTACTAAAAATTCCGCCCGCACTGGCTCCGGTAAAGCTGGCCGTTCTTCCATTGGTCAAAAAAGACGGTTTGCCGGAAAAGGCCCAAGAAATAATGAAGATGCTGAAATTCAGCTTCACCTGCCAATACGACGAAAAAGACAGCATCGGAAGACGCTACCGCCGCCAGGATGCCATCGGAACGCCTTATTGCGTAACAGTAGATCACCAAACCTTGGAAGACAATACGGTAACCATTCGCGAACGCGATACGATGAAGCAGGAACGTGTCCTTATTCCTGATGTGGAAAAGGAAATTACAGCAAAAACCAATATTAAAAACCTGTTGAAAATGCTGGCAGAATAAATAGACAATAGAAATTTTTATGTATATGAAAACAAAACCCATCCTCATCCTCTTGCTCCTGATCGGCACAATAGTCATTCCGTTGGTTTCATGCGATGACTCCGATGAAATCGATACGGTATGGAAAGAAGCCAACGAAGCCATTTTTGCCGAAATATCACACAATCCGGATTACTCAAAGATTTATTCGCAATCTAAAATGGGTTATATCCTGTACAAAGAACTTGAGTCCGGCTATGGAGAAATGCCTATTTTTACCGATTCGGTAAAAGTTTTATATAAGGGATGGTATAAAAAAGATTGGACAAAAGCCGATACCTATACCGATAGCAAAGGAAATAAAATAATCAACAAAATTATTTTCGATTCGAGCCCACGCAAAGGAGAACTTCCTGCCCGCTTAAAAGTTTCCGATTTAATTGACGGTTTTGCTACTGCTCTGCAAAACATGCAGGAAGGTGATAAATGGGAAGTGTGGATTCCGTGGAAATTGGGATATGGAGAAACAACTTATGGGAGCATTCCCGCGTACACTACACTGGTTTTCGAGATTAAATTATTAGAAGTAATTAAAGACTAATCAAAGACTTAACAGGAATTTCTCAATAGCGGTGCGAATTTGTGCGTTGGTATCGGTAAATTTATTTACCATAACTGCAAAAGCATATTTCTTGTTTCCATCCATCAAATATCCGGCATAACACTGCACGCCGCTTATACTACCGCTTTTAGCACGGATCTTTCCTGCATATTTCGTCTTATTCATAAAATAGTGTAACGTCCCTTCTTCGCCGGCTTTCGGCAAAGAATTGAAAAACACCGTTGAGTAAAGGCTTTTCTTATGCATATAAGAAAGCAGATTGCACAAAAAAACGGGGCTTACCGCATCCTGAGGAGCAAGACCACAGCCGTCGTACATAAATAGAGATGAGGTTGAGATTCCCTTCGATTCCCAAAAGGTATTCACAAAATCGATCCCCTCTTTCAATGGGTCACTGTAAATATCGGCATTTCGAGTCCTTCCGATAGTACGAAACACATGTTCGGTAAAATGATTGTTGCTTTCTACATTTATTTCGCGAACAATGTCGCTTAACGGACGCGAACGATGAACATACAACACCTCTCCCACCCGATACGATGGAGGCGTTTTATTGCAAACATGCAACATATAATCGGTTCTTGCTGTTTTAACGATAGAAACGTTTATCCCTGATTTTTGAAGATACTCTCCCAATTTTTCTCCCAACAACAAAGCCGGATCAGGAATATCGCCTTTAATACAGAAGCTGACTCTTCCGGCAGGAATATTGCCACGAATAGCCCGTTCGTAGGAAAACGGTGCACCAAAAATATAACCATTATCTTTGCCCGATGTATTCAAAGTAAGGTAATTGGTAAACGAAAGGCCTTTTATTATCGGATCGGTACGAAGAATTTTCGGACAAGAATTCCGATCCGTCGTATCAAAATAGATCCGGTAGGTATTATCGAAAACGCTAATGCCATAAGCTCCGGCAGCGTAATAGTTCCCCAAATCTTCCCATGTCCATTGAGGCGATACCCCTTCATAGCCAAATAAATCATCCACAATATACAATTCCCATGCCTCCTTTTGGGGAAGCGAGCTTTTTAAGGCATCCGCCCATTGCGAAAGAAAAGCATAAGGATCCTCGTCAAAAGCGTCGCTCCCTAACGTCGGATCGCCCGAACCGAGCACTAAAATCCGGGAAGGATTATCGGCATCCAACGCAAGAGTAGTCACATATCGATAATCGGGGCCCAACAATTCCAATGCTGTGGCTGTGGTGATGAGTTTCAATGTCGAAGCCGGCGTAAGCGATTTGTCGGCATTGTGAGCAACCAAGGTCTTGTTTGTTTCCAAATCTTTCACACACACCCCCACGGTAGCATGTTTCAATGCAGGCGTATTAAGAAATTGCTGCAAAGAGATTTGAGCAAAAGAAGAAGTTGACAGAAAAACAACAAAAAAAATTAAAGGAATCTTTCGTTTCATCAGCATCACCCATCCATTTTTTTGAATTGAACAAATTTACCGGATAATTTTCAACTTACCCAACAATGAAAACAATTCCTATCAATTTTGCAGTAACTCATCCACTCTCACAAATTCATATCCCCGATGTTTCAGTTCCTTAATCAGATCATCCAGCCGGTTGTATAACTTATCGGTACGTTTCGGATCCGTGCCTATATGCATGAGCAGCAAAAAACCATTAAGCGTATTTTTCTCTTCATAAGCGAGAATATTCCGATAAATAGTTTGAGATGAAAGATAGTTGTTCATTTCAGGCGTCGTGTAATCGGCATTGGAGGTGATTCCCGGTGTAAAATTTATTATCTGAACATCCATTGTTGTCGCCCAATCGCTTATTTCTTGATTATACCATTCATAAGGAGGTACAAAATACCGCTTTGGTTCCATTTTTAACCCTATTTTTTCCATTGTTGCGTAATTATCTTTCAAATCTTTTTCGAATACATCCCGAGAAACCAATGTCGAATCCCGTTTTTCCCAATCGGCATACAACACATGAGTATCGGAATGAGGACCAAGATAATGGCCATCATGTTGTAAATTCAAGGCAAGAGACGGAAATTTCCTGTAAAAATCACCTGTTAAGAAAAAAGAAGCCTTTACCCTATTCTTTTTTAATGACTTACGAATGGTCTGAGCACCATCGGCAAATTCGTGCCCGGTAAAAATCAGAGCCAATTTCTTTTCCGAAGGATTTCCACGCACAATTCCGCCCAAAACTTTTTCATTTGCCTTCGCTTGCGAATTTAAGTACCCTAAATAAAAACAAAGCGAAGCCGTACCATCCATTGTCGGTTCATTCGTAGAATAATCGGCAAAATCATCGTGATAAACCACATAATCCGACTGAAAAGGTGCATATTCATCCTCATTGGCCAAATAAATTCCGATAAGACGATTAAAAATCGAAGTGTAAATAGGACCGTCAACCAATCCGCCGGTAATAGGCATTCCATGCAAATGCGTAAAAGCCGAATGGGGATCAACAGGCGTATCCCCACCATCGGGATAATTCACGATCATGGAAGTACCCCACGGATTGCATCCCAAAAGCCAATCGCGCATGGCTGTTTCTATTTCGATAAAGGTATTATCACCGGTAAGTTCATGATAAAGGCGACACTGAGTAATAAATCCCACAGTAAGATTATTGGAGCACCAGATAAACGGGATACCATTGAGAAAAGCATCTCCAAGATCCCGGGCACGGTCTTTTACTCGCTGCAATCCACTCCGCATATTGCGAATAAATTCGGCTCTCACCGCCGAATGATCGTTTTGCAATGCCAGGTGATAATTTCCAAGGTTAACAAACGGGTACCACTGATAATGACGAGCCGAATCGGCCCCCATCCACGGCGTAACAGGCTCCATGCGACCATAATGCACAGCCTGATTCAGGTATTCACTATTCCGGAGAACGTTATACATTTCGGCAGCAGCCAACTGCATGTCGTCAGTCCAGTTATCCTCTTCATAAAAATAAGGAGCACCACCGGGCGCTGTCTGACACACTCCCGGATTTTCCGCCCCCATGCGATAAGCATCTTTAGCCTTTTGGAGCAACATTTCTGAAAACGCGGGATAATACGGTGCTAAAAGTTTAGCCCCCAACGTAAACGAGGAAGCATATTTTCCCAGCGTAGAGGCCAATCCTGTACTGCGGTTTTTATATTTGAAGAGTCCTTGCGGTTTCGGGCTACAAAAATACACCGGACGCTCTTTTCCCGCACCCCAACCATAATCCACCTTTTGCTCCGTAGGCAAAACCATGCCCGCATGATCACGATCATCGGCCACTTGATTGAAGTAAGTATCCTTATCGGGGTTCATTTTCGCGAGCCAGTCGAGTCCCCACTTCGCTTCATCCAAAATATCGGGAACACCATTTGCCCCCTCGTCGCCATTTGCCTGATAATGATCGGCAAACGCATCGGGATATTGACTGTAGGCAAACAATAGTTGATAGACAGCATTTGCCGAAGTGGTGACATACTGCAGGTAATCCGACGCATCGTGCCATCCGCCAACTACGTCATAATATCTTCCATCACGTTTCCCATCAGGATCGCCAACCGTAATCCCGTCATATACATGACAAGAATCTTTCAAAAACGGATTATAACCGCAACGTTGCTGGCGCATATACTTCAGTGGAATTTCCGATGCTCCGGCATAGATAGTGTTGCCAATCCTGAAAGGGACAGATTTTGTTTCACCCACTTTTATAAGGTATCTTCCGGGCACAGAAAAATCGGAAAAATCTAAACGTGCCGATGATTCAAAAGCCGGTTGTTTGCCCATATTCCTGATTTTATTACCCGAATAGACCACTTTCCCGCTTTGAACATCAATGACTTCAAAACTTGAAACATTTTTTTTCTCCTTACTCACCCATACTGCCACCTTAATATCATTTTGAAGATACCCCACCTGATTCACCCGAATCCATGCAGTTTGGGCATGAGATGCTAAAAAAATCGACAAAAGCAATAAAAGGATACTTATTCTTTTCATAAAAATAGTTCTCGTAATCTCTCGCAAGATACACGTATTCTTCTTATCAAAAAGGAAAGAGCATCTCCTTCAATAAAGCTGCCCTTTCCTTTTCAAAATCTTAATCATTATTTTGCTGGCATATCCCATCCTGGATTTTGAGTTAATTCATAACCCAGATCCTGATACAATTTTATTTGATCTAATGGAACAGCATTCAAATATTGTCTTTCATAATACGAATTGCCCGGCACCCAATCTCTTCTCATGTTCTTTTCATATAAATTATACACAAATGCCTTGGTTAAATCATTTGGATCCGGGTAATAAAAATGTACATTTTTCATTAAATCCTCTTTAGGTTTTCCTGTAAACTTTGATAAATCTATATAAGCACCTATTCCTAACTTTGTAGGTATTCCATTAGTTTCCTCTGTTTTGAGGTATTCATATTTTTTCCATCGTTTCAAGTCATCTTTTCTAAAACCTTCAAACAATAATTCCACTGCTCTTTCCCTTCTTATTTCCCATAACAATGGATTTACAGTAGGATCCCTATCAGGATCATTAATTTTTATTCCATCAGCATAAACATCAGTACCCGAAACCACCATGTGCGGAAGTTTTGGTAAAGGATTGCCTATATTATTTTTCTTAATCGAACGATTACGCAAAACATTAATGGACTTATCAGCAGCAACTTGGTCAAATTCACCTAATTCAGCTTTTGCTTCTGCATAATTCAAAAGAATTTCGCCTAATCTAAGAATAGGAGCATCTGTAATATTTGTATTTCCTAAATAGATCAAATCCTTTTGATTCGCATCATAGGGTAAAAATTTCCAGCATAAAAAACCTGTAGTAGAATAAGCTGTATGTGGCCCTTGCAATCTGATAGAATCAACCAAACTCGCCGCCAATCTTGGATCTCTATTTTTATATTGATCAAGATAATATTTCA
Source organism: Bacteroidales bacterium UBA1410 (assembly GCA_002305015.1). Lineage (GTDB taxonomy): Bacteria > Bacteroidota > Bacteroidia > Bacteroidales > Dysgonomonadaceae > Anaerorudis. The sequence goes on along the minus strand of DBPW01000043.1, from coordinate 80,683 downwards.
ATTCATGACCATTTTTTTCCGGTCCATAATTATAAGTGGGAGATTGTTTAATAGGCAATCCGTCGGAAGCCAAATAAGTTTCTACGACTTTTAATGTTGTGCCTGTTTGAGGCTCCGCATTATTATAAGAAACCAAACAATGAGTAACTTTTGCAGGCTCATATTGCCTATAAAAAATAACCTCTTTATTCCCGGAAAGGTCTGCAGATGTAAATATACCCCTATAATCATCAACAATCTGATATTTACCTGAATTCATTATCTCTTCTGAAGCCCATACTGATTTTTTAAGCAACTCATTAGCCACAGTTTGATCAATATTATGGTATTTTAAAAATGTTCCAAAATATAGCATACTTCGAGACATAAATCCCAACACTATACTTCTATTTACCTGTTGAATACCATCATTTTCTCTTACGTAATCTGCAGCAAATTGAAAATCTTCCATAATTTTTTTGGCCACATAAGGGAGTGGGTCTCTTTTCTTATAACTTGTTTCTAAATCCTTATAATCTACGATTTTATCAAAGTAAGGGATATCTCCGAACAGTTTAGCTAAATCACTATATTCCATTGCTCTAAAAAAACGTCCTATACCTATCCAATGATTTTTTTCTTCCTCCGTAAGATTTTCCATCTTATTCACTCTGTCAATCAAAACATTTGCCCATCTTACCCATTCAAAAGTCCATCCATTCCCTGAAGTAGCTGTATTTTGAGTCCAAATAGAAGAAGAACTATATTCATCAGCCCATGCACCACCAGTAAAAAATTTACCCCATGTATAGCCACTTCCATAACCTGTAAAATAGGCAGTATAAGCCCTCTGAGCGTACAATCTGACATTACCTTCTTTTGTCCAGAACTCATCATCTTCAAATTGATCAAGCCCCGGTCTATCAAGATAGTCCTCACATGCAGTAAAGGATATAAATGCCAATGCGACTATATTCAGTATATATACTATTTTTTTCATAACTAAATCATTAATTAAAATTCAACTTGTAAACCAAAGGAAATTGTCCTTCGATAAGGATAACTGCGTCCAAAAGAACGTGAATCATTTTGAGTAGTTGATGTCCAATCAATTTCGGGATCAATAGGTACACCTTTCATTTTATCAAATTCAAATAAATTTTCTCCATTGAAATATACACGAATCCTTTCAATACTTATTTTGTTTAATAAATTATTGGGTATAGAATATCCAACAATTAAACTTTTAAGACGCAAATATGCAGCATTAAGAAGATACCGATCATTCGGAAGATAATTCCATTTAGCAGTTTGACTATATTCCAAAGGTCGGGGATAAAAAGCATTCGTATTATTCGGAGTCCAATAATCTAAGGTATGAGAAAAATTGGCTTCTGCTCCATAATATCCGGGTAATACCATATTTCCTGTTGCCCAAATATTTCTTTTACCTACACCCTGAAAAAAGATATCAGCATCGAAACCTTTCCATCCGGCACCAATTCGAAAACCATATTGATAGCGAGGAGTTGTATTGCCTATTACTGTTCTGTCTCCAGGATTTCCAACTGTATTTGTACCATAATTGATTTCTCCATCTCTGTTTAAATCTTTAAATCGAACATCTCCCGGGCCAAATTTGAATGTCCCGGATTCAAGAATATATTGAGTAGCTACACCTTCTACTGGAGTATTTTTCGATTGTCCGTTAGGAAGAATGGTTTGTTTAATTTGATCGCCTTCCCACACAAAATCCTCTTTTTGAAATAATCCTACAGTCTTATATCCCCATATTTCACCTAACGTCTTACCTTGATAATATGTACTTGAAACAAGTGGATCTTCTGCTGAAGCATATTTTGTTACGACAGATTTAAAATCAGTAAATTGACCGGAAAGAGATAAAGACAAACCGTTTTCAAAACGATGATTGTATGTAGCGCCTATCTCAACACCTTTTGTTGTTAATTCGCCAAAGTTTCGTTTTGGTGCTGAAATTCCCACAGTTGACGGTACAGTTTCTCCGGGAGAAAGCATATCCGATGTAATTCGTTTGTACCAATCAAAAGTAAAAGTCAATTTCTCATTAAGAAATCCCGCATCAAAACCAATATCAAGAGTACTTACGGTTTCCCATGTCAAATCGGGATCAGTTAAAGTTGGTCCTGAACTTATATAAGGAACGAAATTGCCATTGACTAACCAATAGTTCCCGCTAGTAGAAGGTGTGGTAGGAGTTAAAGTTGAAATAAACGCATTCAACGGTACATCTTGGTTACCAACTGTTCCCCAAGATCCACGCAGTTTTAATGAACTCAATGTTGGTTGTAAAGACTGCATCCAGGGTTCTTCACTTATACGCCATGCAGCTGAAAATGAAGGGAAGAAATCCCATCTCCTTCCAGGTCCAAATTTAGAAGATCCATCATAACGACCATTTACTTCAAATAAATATTTATCCATAAATGCATAATTAATTCGACCAAAAAAACCGGCTACAGACCACCATGAATGGTTTGAAGATGCTAATTGGTCACCACCCGCTAAATTAACTTCACCTTTATCGAAATCATAAACTCCATTTCGTCGAGAAGAAATCCAAATATACTCAGCATCTTCTATATTCGTTCCCCCCATAATTTTAAATGAATGTTTATCGCCAAATTTAGTATCGTAAGTGATAAAACCATTGTATGCATTCCGTATATTTTTAGAGGAAGTATATTGTGCATAATCATAAGTAGCAGTTGTATAAATTTTATACATGGTATCAAAAGTATATCCTTTCGACTTGTCGATACTCCATTGATCTATCCCTGAAACATAACCACCTACTGTATGATTTGTCGCAAATGTTTGACCATAGGTATAATCGAAATCCAACGTTAATCCATTTGCAATTCGTAATGTAGTACCTAAAGTATAGCGACTATAATAAGAATCATCTTCAATAGGCCTTGCCGATTTCAAATCGTTAACAGCACCTCTAAATTCTTTTCCTTTGTACGTTCCGTAAGGATACACTTGATGCCATCGATAAAGATAATACATTGGATCATAAGTAGAAGAACCGTACACAAAAGGAGATTCTTCTTGTGTTTTTGTATAGAGATAACTACCGCGCAAAGTAATCCATTTCTTTACGTCACTACTTATAAAACCTGAAATATTATACCTCCGATAAAAATCATCAAATAATTTTAATATACCTTTTTGATCCATAAATGCTGCAGATAAACTATATTGTGTAGTTGCACTTCCTCCGCTTACACGAACATTTTGGTTTTGTTGTGGTGTCCAATCTTTATAATAAATATCATAAACATCCCATGGACGATAGTAATAAACTCCACCGCTAGCTCTATAATCAAAATCTCGTCCTTCCACCATTTCACGGCTTAAGTCTTTCCCATCACCATAAGTATCAATCCATTCTTTTACCTTTTTTATTACATCCGAATTATAATAATATCCTACTTGACCTGTTTCAGATAAAGGCTTATCTCTAAGAGCATTTATCTGGTCAAGAGAATATTGCAGATTCAAATCGGCACGCGTATGTTTTGGTACTTTAGTAGGCGTAGCCCATGAAAAATTATTAGAATAGGAAATTCTCGGAGCAGCTTCTTTGATTCCTTTTTTTGTAGTAATAAGTATTGCACCAAATGCGGCTCTAGCTCCGTAAATTGCAGTCGTAGAAGCATCTTTCAAAACGGAAATAGAAGCAATATCGTCTGGATTTACATAAGACAAATCGGGTACTTCAACATTATCGACCAAAATAAGTGGATTACCACTGCCTCCTCCGATCGTAGCTACCTCTCCTCTGACACGTATGCGGGGAGATCCTCCTAATTCACCGGAGGTGGTTGTTATTGACAGACCAGGGGTTGATCCTTGTAATGCTCGCCCTACATCGGTAATAGGACGATTCTCAAGAGTTTTTCTAACATCAACTGTTGAGACGGCCCCCGTTAAATTTTCTTTTCGCTGGGTTCCGTAACCAACCACCACCACTTCTTCAAGAAGTTCCGTTGCAGCTTGCATCACCACCCTAACATGAGGAGCAACAGGCACTTCCTGTGTCTTCATGCCCACATAAGATACAACCAAAGTTTTTCCATCGGGAGGCACAGTCAACGTAAAATTTCCGTCAATGTCCGTCACCGTTCCCACAGTGGTACCTTTAACCAAAATAGAAGCCCCAATAACGGGTTCGCCATTCTCGTCAACCACGCTACCCGTAATTCGGGTTTGGGAAAACGCCACTCCTATACTTAAGCAGAATAGGGAGAACATAAAAATGATTTTTCTTTTCATACTTGCATGTTTTTTTGTTAATCATTGAAATTCACTCACTTTACATACTGCTATCACTAAAAAGATTAATAAACTCCGTAAGCTTTTTCATATATATTGAAATTAATACGCCACAAATATAAAAACATTTTTTAGGATTTAGGCAATAAAACATAAATTTAACATTATATAAAATCAACCAGCAAGTGCGAATTCACCTAAACTTCATTTAAGAAATTTTCGTTAGTTGGTTTAACGAAGTTTTTTGTTCGATAGATGGGTTTTGNNTCCTTCGCTCTTCCTTCGCTTCAACGCAGGGACGACAACATCGGATTTCACGAAACCGATGTAAAGCAAACCTATGCCTTTGCCTCATCCAGAGCGGGATACAGAGGAAGAGCCGGAACGAACTTTTTGCGATGGTGGTGCAAGCCCGATGCAAGCATGGAGCGAGGATGGTACGGCCTTGGTGCGAGGAAGGGGTGTCTTGTCTGAAATACGTTTACAGAAAATGTAAACAAAATCAGGACGATACAGGACGATGCATAAGTTCATTAAAGAAATATTTCCTTAAATATATCTAAATAAATTTGTATATTCATTTATTTCATTATATTTGTAAAACAGAATAACCTGAAAGCGGTATTCGTTATTTTATAAATAGGATCGCCTATTTTCTACTTGAATTCGGACTTTATAAATTGACATTGTGTTTTTATTAATCGATGAAAATTATTTTTATTTCAACAATTAAAACAAAAAATCATGAACCATTACGATTTAAAAGACAAGGTCGCTATTGTAACCGGTGCCCGTAGAGGCATTGGTGAAGGGATAGCTTCAATGTTTGCTGCAAATGGTGCAAAAGTAGTTGTAACAGACATAGATGAAAAAGATTGCCAACGAGTGGTTGACAAAATCACTAAAGAAGGGGGAAAAGGGCTTGCATTGGAACTCGATGTAACAAACGAAAACGATATTCTGAAAGTCGTAAAAAAAGTAGTGGATGAATACGGGAGAATTGACATTTTGGTTAACAATGCAGGTATCTTTATACAAGAAGAATTAGACAAAATGGAAGTGAGCGCCATCGACAAAATACTCAATGTGAACTTGAGAGGCGTGCTCTTATGCACAAAATACGTTATCCCGGTAATGAAGCAACAAAACTATGGAAAAATCATCAATACTGCCAGCATAGCCGGCGTTGTCAGTTTTGACTTTTCCAGTGTATATTGCGCCACTAAAGGGGCTATCGTTAACCTGACGAGAGAATTGGCTATGGAGCTTAGTAAATACAAGATCAATGTTAATGCTGTTGCTCCGGGTGTTATCGAGACTCCTATGACGGAGAATTTAAGATCAGATAAAGAAATTGCCGATGCCCTCCTGAGTAAAATACCATACGGCAGATATGGTATTCCGAAGGACATAGCTAATGCAGCAGCTTTTCTGGCAAGTGACGACAGCGATTACATTACCGGACAAACAATTATAGTAGATGGCGGATGGACAATATATTAGGAATAAAGACCGAATCAAGTAGAAAATATAACAGCAAAGAGAGAGAGAAAAAAAAGGGGGGCGTTCAACTTGTTAAATAACTTTTTGAACACCCCCTAAATAGATTTACAACATGATTTTATGATCCAGCTTACAATTTTACATCAATGAGTTCTGGTTCATTAAAAAAGTAAGATTACAGATAACGCAATTGGGATAACTTCGAAAGATCAAAAACTTCTATTGCAACCTGCTGTAGCTGCTCCGAAGTAACGGAATCGATTATTTTCAATGTTTCTTCCGGAGAACGATATTCATTATAATGCAAAAAATTTTTCGCCATATCCAACGCTACATTTTCATGATTTTCGGCCGAAATCATCATTTGTCCTTTCAGCTGTTTTTTGGCCGTTGCCAATTGACCGGGTGTGAGCCGGTTTTCTTTTAATCGCTGCAATTCATTTTCGACTAACCGCACACAACGTTCCACATCATGAGGATCACAAGCAAAATACAAGGCAAAAACTCCTGTATCGGTATAAAATGCGGCACTCGATTCCACATTATATACTAACCCGTTTTTTTCGCGAAGAGCCACATTAAGCCGGCTGTTCATGCTGCTTCCTCCCAAGATGTTGTTCAAAAGATACAACGCATATCTATGGGGATGATACATGTCGTAAGTTTTTCTCCCCATCATCACATGCGCTTGCATAATCCCTTTGGATACACTCTCTTTTCGGACTGAAGTATCCGTTGGAATTCTTCTTTTTTTGGACAAAATCCCGTTTCCCGAAATGCAGGACAGCTGTTTCTCAACCTGTTTGACCACTTTAGAAAAGGGCGACTTCCCAAATGAAAAAAACACCATTGATTCCGGATTATATTGCCGCTCTACAAAATTTTTTATGCGCTGCGTATCGAATGTTTTCAACGATTGAGGATTTCCAAGGATATAGTGTCCCAAATCGTGCCCCGAAAACAAAAGATTTTCAAAATCATCATAAATCAAATCCGCAGGGGTATCAAGGTAAGAATTGATCTCATCCAAAACAACTCCCCGCTCCCGCTCAATCTGCATTTGATCGAACGTCGAATGAAAAACCATATCGCTCAGCAGATCAATAGCACGAGGCAAGTATTCTTCGGGAAAAATAGAATAAACAAAGGTTTCTTCTTTGGTCGTGTAGGCATTTATCTCACCACCTACATTCTCCATCCGATTGGCAATATGCAAAGATTTTCTCCGTTTGGTTCCTTTAAACAGCATGTGTTCCACAAAATGCGCCATCCCCTCTTCGTCCGCCATTTCATCGCGTGTTCCGGTATTTACGACAAATCCACAATACGATATTTCGGAAATATACGGATAATGTATAATGCGCAAACCATTATCCAACGTATGGGTTTGATATTCCATAAAATTCCTTTTCTCTACTTTTACAGGTAATTATTTCGTTGTTGAAGCGATAATCTTTTAATAGCATTATTTCTCGTTGTATTCAATTGACCCTTGAAACGGGATAAGTCCCTTCATAAAATCCGATGATATTCCGTACCATTTCAACAGCCATATTATGCCTATATTCCAATGTTTTGGAAGCAGCATGAGGCGTAAGAACCACATTATCCAATTCCAACAGTTCGGGCAGCACATGCGGCTCGTTTTCGAAAACATCGAGTCCCGCTCCCCATATTTTTCCTTCTTTCAGTGCTTTGGCCAACGCTTTCTCGTCCACCATGTTTCCGCGTGCCGTATTGATAAACACCGCCGTCGGTTTCATCATGTTTAGCTCCCTCTCGCCAATCAGGTGAATCGTTTCGGGTGTAGATGGAGCGTTAAGCGAAACAAAATCGGCCTCTTTCAACAACGTTTCAAACGAAACATACGCAGCATCATACAATTTTTCGATAGCTTCATCGAGACGATGGCGGTTATGGTAAATGATTTTCATACCCGAAGCCACCGCTCTTCGGGCCAAGGCCTGTCCGATACGCCCCATACCGATAATCCCGAGGGTTTTGCCGAAGACAGGCAGTCCCGCCTCGCCATACATCCCCCAGCTCACCCCTTCGGGGGTACGAATTTTACGATCGTAATAGGCTATACGTCTTGCCGTAGCCAACAACAGTCCGAAAGCAAATTCGGCAGTAGGCTCCGTCACGCTGTTGGGAATATTGGTTACCACGATGCCTTTCTTTGTGGCATAATCCACATCGATATTGTTGTATCCCACTCCATAATTGGCTATCAGCTCCAACTTCGTTCCCCTGTCCATAATCTCTTTGTCGGTATAAAAGTTGAAAGCGGGAATAAACACTTCCGCATCAGGAATGAGTTCCAACACTTCTTCTTTCGAGAAATGCGACTTTTCTTTAGGGAGCACGATTTCGTATTTCCCTTCCAATTCCTTCAACCCTTCGTCTCTTAAACGATATGCAGATAAAATTCTTTTCATTTCCATATTGCAGATTTTAAAATTAGGAATGCATGAAAAATCAGCCATTACCCAAGTATTAAAACGAGACAATTACAAAAAAGTTTATAAAAACAAAGAGGACGCCTTTTCGTGACATCCTCTTTCGCTCTTCAGGTTGGACTTGAACC
>DBPW01000043.1:0-72247 GCA_002305015.1 Bacteroidales bacterium UBA1410 | reverse complement strand
TAACCAACTGAGCTACTGAAGAATTTTTTCTCCCTTTCTGAAAAGGCATGGCAAAAGTAATATATTTCTTGGAATAATACAACAACTCACGATAAAAAAGTTAAGAGCATGCGAATATCATATTTTATGAAAAAAGAACGCTAGTATTTCCAAACTTTTTTCTTACCTTTGAATGACAAACAACCATAATAAAATTTAAATATTGTGATATTCAGATTTTTAATTTTATCCGATGAAGTTGAGAACTTCAAAAGAGAGATCAAAATAGACGCCGACGCCACATTTTATGATCTATACAAAGCCATTATCGACAGTACAGGATACAGTGACAAAGAAATGGCTTCGTTTATACTTTGCGATGATGACTGGCGTAAAGAAATGGAAATTACACTGGTGAAAATGGACACATCGTCCGACGAAGATTCGTACTCGATGGAAGAATGTGTTTTGAGCGATTACCTGGAAGATGAAAAACAAAAACTAATGTTCGTCTTCGACTATTTTTCGGAAAGAGCACTCTATATGGAATTATCGGAAATCATCCCGGGGAAAAATTTAAAACAACCCCTCTGTACCCTTTCCGAAGGTGAAGCGCCACCTCAGATACTGAGTCCCGAAGAGATGAAATCCGGTGATATTTCCTTCGATATGGATGAATCGTTCTATGGCGATGAAAGTTTCGACATCGATGAACTCGATCGCGAAGGGTTTGACGGACTAGACGATTTTCCCACCGAAACAAGCGAGGACGATTTGTATTAAATGAACACCCTGCTCGTTTTACTCGGCCCGACCGGTGTCGGGAAAACGGCATGGAGCATCCGCATTGCCGAAAAACTGAATTGTCCGATCTTGTCGGCCGATTCACGCCAATTATACAAAGGAATGTCTATCGGCACAGCTGCGCCAACACCCGATCAATTGAGCCGGGTAAACCACTATTTTGTAGGTATCCTCTCACCTGACGAATACTACAGTGCCAGCCGTTACGAAGAAGAAGCCATTCCCCTCATCCAAAAACTCCATAAAGAACATCCGGTTGTTATAATGACCGGCGGATCGATGCTATACATCGATGCCGTATGCCGAGGCATCGACGAAATTCCCACCATCGACGAAGATTTACGAAAAGAGATTCAGCAACTGTATCGGAAAGAAGGACTCGACCCCATTCGCCAACAACTGAAGCTGCTCGATCCTGTTTTTTATCATCAGGTCGATCTCAAAAACCCCAAGCGGGTAATCCATGCACTGGAAATTTGCCTGATGACAGGAAAGCCTTATTCTTCGCTGCGCACAAATCCCCGCAAAAAACGACCGTTCCACATCGTAAAAATCGGCTTCATGCGCGAACGCCAACAGTTATACCGGCGGATCGACGTACGCGTCGACGATATGATCAGCAACGGCCTCATCGAAGAAGCACAACGTCTTTATCCCCTTCGCCACCTCAATTCGCTAAATACGGTAGGTTATAAAGAACTTTTCGATTTCTTCGACGGCAATTGCGATTTAAACACAGCCATCGATAAAATAAAACAACACTCGCGTAACTACGCACGAAAACAACTCAGTTGGTTTAAAAGAGACAAAGAAATACACTGGATTGATCTTACAGACGAAAAAACAGACGCAATGGCAGAGATAATGCATCAACTTTCGCAACTTTAGTTTAAAAATCGTTATCTTTGTTTTTCGATTAACATTACAACTAATCAACATATAATAATGGCTCTCAAACAGGAACAACAACTAAAACAAGTGCAAAAACTTTCCCCACTGCAAATGCAAGTGATTAAACTCGTGGAACTAAATTCTGTTGAATTGGAAGACCGCATCAAGCAGGAAGTGGAAGATAATCCGGCATTGGAAACAACTGATCCTGCCGAGCCGCACACCGACGACGAATACGACATTCAAGATGGCAGTAGAGATAAAGAAGAAGAGGAAGAGATCCCACTTTCGCAAGAAGAGATGGTGTTGGGAGATTATTTTTCGGAAGACGATGTACCCGATTATCAACTGAATTATTCATCATACAACGAATCGCGACAAAGAGAATCGGTCTATTCCGATGAAAAAACGCTCAACGAAACCCTCCTGGAGCAAATCAGCCTCCTTCCTCTTAACGAACGGCAAAAAACCATAGCCGAATACATCATCGGCAATCTCGATGAGAACGGATATCTTCAACGCGACCTAAGGTCCATTTCCAACGACTTGCTCCTTCAGCAACATATCGATGCTTCATCGCTCGAAATGGAAGACATTTTATATGAAATACAAGATCTCGATCCGGCAGGAGTGGGCGCGCGCAATTTGCAGGAATGCTTGTTGCTGCAACTGCAACGCAAAGAACATTCACCCGAAGTAAAAATTGCCGAGGAAATCCTGACCAACTATTTTGAAGAGTTTTCGCATAAACACTACGAAAAAATCCTACGCCAGCTCAACATTTCCGAAGAAGAATTACGCAAAGCCATCGACGAAATTGTATCGCTGAATCCCAAACCCGGGAACTCATGGACCAATTCGCTGGAAATCGCCATGAGCAATATTACTCCCGACTTTATTGTGGAATCAGAGAACGGCGAAGTAATCATGTATCTCAACAACCAAAATATTCCCGACCTGAAAGTAAACCGCGATTTTTACGAAATGGTACAAGGATATAATCAAAACAAAGAGAGCATGTCGACCCGAGACAAACAGGCCATGCTGTTTATGAAACAGAAAATGGATTCCGCCAAATGGTTTATCGATGCCGTCAAACAACGTCAAAACACCTTGCAACGAACAATGGAGGCCATTGTGGGTATCCAGTACGACTTCTTTCTCACGGGCGACGAAACTAAACTCAAACCGATGATTTTGAAAGATGTGGCCGAAAAAACAGGATTCGACATTTCTACTATTTCGCGTGTAAGCAACAGCAAATACGTACAAACCAATACCGGTATTTATCCGCTAAAATTTTTCTTTTCCGAAGCCATGCAAAACGAAGCAGGAGAAGATGTGTCGTCACACGAAATTAAATATATCCTGAAAGAAAGCATCGAAAACGAAAATCCGTCAAAGCCCTTAACCGACGATCAACTCACGCGGATACTCAACCAAAAAGGATACATGATTGCCCGCCGCACCGTGGCCAAATATCGCGAACAAATGAATATCCCGGTTGCACGTTTAAGAAAAAAAATTTAGTCGCATTTTTTTAACTCATATCAAAAAACTACCCGATGAAATCATTGGCAAAACTCATATCCATAGTTTTTCAACCCTTATTAATGCCGGTCTACAATGTTCTGTTGTTGTTTATCTATACCGATCAATTTCGCATGACTTATGCCGGTCATTTCGTCGAAATTCTTCTCCCCGTTTTCGTATTCGCGTTTGCCGTACCCTCCCTTATTATTTGGGTGATGTACCGCCTTCATCTCATTTCAAATTTATCGCTCGACATTCGCCACGAACGGTTTATTCCTTATATTTTTACCTTAATCTCTTATGGGTTTATGATTTATTTCTACCATAAAATGGGTATGCCCTTTTGGTTTATCATGCTCAACGTGGCATCGCTCATCGTAATGGCACTTGCCATAGTTGTTACCCTATGGTGGAAAATCAGCGCCCACATGTTCGGCGTAGGAGGATTGATGGGAGGTGTTGTGGCCGTCAGCTATTTAGTGGAACACATCAATCCTCATTACCTCATCATGGCATTGTTGCTGATTTCGGGGTTGGTGGGATCATCGCGATTGCTCTTAAAAAAACATACACCTGCTCAGGTATATACCGGTTTTTTGCTTGGTTTCATGGTCACGTTTACCTGCGTATGGCTTGGAGCATAAAAACCGCGAGCATACACTAAAAGTATTTTGTCGATAATGAAATAAGCATTATTTTTACACCACATTTTTAAAACCCTTAAAAAAAGAACGTATGAATTTTCCTGAAAATGTAAAATACTCACGAGATCACGAATGGATCAGAGTAGAAGGCCAAGAAGCTTATGTAGGCATCACCGATTTTGCACAAAACGAACTGGGTGAAATTGTGTATGTGGATATACCCACCGTAGGCGAAATCCTCGAAAGCGGAGAAATATTCGGCAGCATCGAAGCCGTAAAAACCGTATCCGATCTTTTGATGCCTGCATCAGGGAAAGTACTGGAAATGAATCCCGAACTGGACGATTCACCCGAATTGGTAAACAAAGATCCCTACGGCAAGGGATGGATCATCAAAATCTCCATTCAAAAACCCGAAGAGCTCGATAATCTCCTTTCTGCCGACCAATACAAAAGTTTCATCGGCAAATAATAAACCTATCAACAGTATGAAACCGGTAGTAAGTATTATCATGGGCAGTACATCCGATCTGCCTATCATGGAAAAAGCCGCCAAATTTTTCGACGAGATGGAAATTCCGTTCGAAATGAATGCTTTGTCGGCACACCGCACTCCCGAAGCCGTAGAACAATTTGCCAAAAATGCACGGGATCGCGGCATAAAAGTGATCATTGCAGCAGCCGGAATGGCAGCCCATCTGCCCGGAGTAATCGCTTCGATGACTCCCCTCCCTGTGATCGGGGTACCCATCAATTCATCGCTCGAAGGAATAGATGCCCTGCTGGCCATCGTGCAAATGCCTCCGGGAATTCCTGTGGCAACAGTGGGCATAAACGGAGCTTTGAATGCAGCCATCCTTGCTTTGCAGATCCTTTCCGCAAATGATGAACATCTGCAGCAAAAACTGGTCAGCTACAAAGAAGGATTGAAAAACAAAATCACCAAGGCAAACGAAGAACTGGCTGCCGTTAAATACAAATTCAAAACCAACTAATCTCCTTGCAACGTCAATTATGGATCTCGAAGAAATACAATCGATTATCAACCGCGAAGCCAATGCTATTTTGAATATTCCCGTTACAGAACAATACAACAAGGCCGTAGATTTAATCATTGAACAGGTTCACACAAAAAAAGGCAAACTCGTTATTAGCGGCATGGGAAAAGCCGGCCAAATTGGTCAGAACATAGCCACCACTTTTTGTTCTACCGGCACACCGGCAATTTTTTTGCATCCCAGCGAAGCCCAACACGGCGATCTGGGCATTCTTCAGGATGACGACCTGCTTCTTTTGATTACCAATTCGGGTAAAACCCGCGAGATTATCGAACTCATCGATCTTGCCCGTGGCATGTATGCCTCTATTCCCATTATCGTAATCACCGGCAACAAAGACAGTATACTGGCCAAAGAAGCCAATGTTCTTCTCCTTACCGGAAGCCCGTCAGAAGTATGTCCGTTAGGACTTACTCCCACCACTTCTACAACTGTCATGACGGTAATGGGAGACATTCTGGTGGTTGAAACCATGAAACGAATCGGTTTCACGGCAAAAGAATATGCTAAACGCCATCACGGCGGATATCTGGGCGACGTGTCAAGAGAAAAAAGCAAATAAGCCGCATAATTCGTTTGTTGTAGCAGTTTACGCTTAAGAATGAAAAAACCCGGAAACAGTGTGTTTTCGGGTTTTTCATTCTTATTGTTCCCGGTTTATTATCTGCGCCGGTAATTCTTTTTAGCATTTTCTTTAGCCCTTTCTCTGGCCTGTTTTTCCTGCATTTTCTGCGCTTCTTCCAATCTTGCCATGAATCCCGATTTTTTCACCGGTTTCTTTTTATTTTCCTGCAATTGAGCCAACAGTTTCTCTTCGTTCACAAACTGTTTGAACATAAAGGTACTAACGATGGTAATCAAGGTAGAAAGGAAATAATAGTAGTTCAAACCTGCGGGATAAGAATTTAGGAAAAAGAACATGAAAAGAGACATGAAGACGGGCATATACTTCATTCCTTTCATCTGTTGCTGCCCGGTATCCGTCAGATTCATGTTGTAAAGTCCGTAAATCACGTTCACGGCGGTCATCAACAAACAAAACAAGCTAATATGATTCCCCATGAAACGAGTAATAAACGGAATATTGGCACTCCACGAAATAATGGAATCGTAAGTCGAGAGATCATCGGCCCACAAAAATCCTTGCTGACGCAATTCGATAGCCGACGGAAAGAAGAAGAACAACGCCAATAAAACAGGCATCTGCAACAACATGGGCAAACATCCGCTCATGGGATTCACCCCCGCTCTTCGGTACAAATCCATGGTTGCCTGCTGGCGCTTCATCATTTGCTCCTGATCCTGTCCGGGATATTTCTTTTCGATCTCCATAATTTCCGGTTTCAACACCCGCATTTTTGCCGACGACATATAGGAATGGAAAGTGAGAGGAAGAATGATCAACTTAACCATCAACGTGAGAATAAAGATGATCAATCCCATATTCCAATTGAGCGAAAGGAAAAAATTGAACACCGGTATTACCAACCCCTTATTTACCCAGCTCAGCCACCGGTAACCCAATTCTACCTGTTCCTGCAGATACAACTTGTCTTCCGGATTATCCACCCCCTTGTCATAAGCCTTCAGTGTGGTATAATGCACCGGACCGAAATAATACCTGAATCCTGTAGAGTATTCGTTTTTTTCGTGATCAGACACAATAGGCACCCATGCATCGGCTTTATAATCTTTCAAATAGTTCTCCGAAACAAGTGGCGTAGACGAAAGGATTACGCTTTCAAAAGGTTTATCGGGGATAACTACCGAAGTAAAAAACTGATCTTTGAAAGCAAACCATTGAATGGGTTCGGTAATTTCTTTTGTTTCCTTTCGGCTCTCGCTCATTTTTTTGGTACCCTGATTATGATACCGGTAATAAATGCGCGAATAGCGTTTCTCAAAGGCGTCGCCCTTTTCCTGACGACGCAGCTTCTGCGACCAGTTGATTTTAAAATTCGTCAGGCTCTCGGGATGCAGTTCGTTGTTCATTCCAACCAGTCGGATGTCGAATTTCATCATATACTCGTTCTTGGGCAAGGTGTACACAAAATCGAGATATTGGCTGTCGGAATGCTTCAAGCGCATCGTTACCGTACGGCCGTCGTCTGAAATTATCGGAACAAAGGTTTGTTCTGCACTCGACAATTTCACGCTTTTACGATTATACAAATCGAGATTAAAATAACCTTCGTCTCCTTCAAAAAGATAAAGGCTGTCTTTATTGTAACGCAAATAACCTTTCAACTGCACCGAGTGAATGCCTCCACCTTTGGTGTCGAGCAAGAGTTTTACCTTCTCGTTTTCGAGAGCTACCAGTTTCCTCTCAGACTGTATGGGAGATACCGACGAATCGCTTTCGACTGTCGATGAAGGGGAATCGAAAAAATCGGCTACTTCATTCTTTGCCTCACTGATCGACGCCACACTGTCGGTAACCTGTTTTTCTGCTACAGCTTTTGCTTTCTCGGCCTCCACCATCACCAACGAATCGCGAATCCTTCGCTCTTCAGCCAGTTTTTCTTGGCTTGGCCGATTATAAATTGAAAACGCAATAATAATAGCACCGATCAGCAACAGGCCTATTGTTGTATTTTTATCCATCCTTATTCTTTATACCAGATTACTTTTTTTATTTTGAACTTTTGTTTCTTTACGCTCTTCACTCATTTTGATGGCAGCCTCCATAAAACTCATAAACAAAGGATTGGGCGAAACCACCGTACTGTTGTATTCGGGATGATACTGTGTACCCAGATACCATCGTTTCGAAGGCATTTCTACTACCTCCACCAAATCCGAATCGGGATTTATTCCTGTACACAGCATCCCTGCTGCTTCAAATTCTTCTCTGTATTTATTGTTAAACTCATAGCGATGGCGGTGTCTTTCCTGTATGAGCTCTTTTCCGTAAGCCTTGTAGGCTAGCGAATCTTTTTTCAGCACACAATCATACGCACCCAAGCGCATCGTTGCTCCCATGTTGGTAATGTGTTTCTGCTCATCCATCAAATCGATGACATTGTGTTTGGTTTCCGGATTCATTTCGGTAGAATCGGCATCGGCATATCCCAATACATTACGGGCAAACTCAATAACCATGCACTGCATACCCAAACAAATGCCGAAAGTGGGAATATCGTTTTCGCGTGCATATTTCAAGGCCGTCAACTTGCCGTCAATACCCCGCTGCCCGAATCCCGGCGCAACCACAATACCGTCGGCATCCTTTAAAATATCGCCCACATTTTTTTCGTTGATTTGTTCGGAATGGCATATCTGCAAAATCAACCTGCGGTCGTGATAAATGGCAGCCTGCGAAAGGGCTTCTCTGATGGACTTGTACGCATCGGGCAATTCGGCATATTTCCCTACCAGTTTGATACGCACTTCCTCAGTAGCATTTTTGCGTTTCTCCAGAAAAGCAATCCACGGCTTCATGGCCGGTTTTTCGCCCACCGGCAGATTCATCTTGCGCAGCACCACCTCGTCCATTCCCTGGTCGCGCATCATGATGGGTACTTCGTAAATGGAAGAAACGTCAACCGACTGTATTACAGCCTGCTTTTCGACATTGCAAAACAGGGCTACTTTATGCAGAATATCCTCGTCCAGCTTTTGTTCGGTACGAAGAACCAGCATATCGGGTTGAATACCCAACGATTGCAGCTCTTTCACCGAGTGTTGAGTCGGCTTGGTTTTCACCTCGCCCGCCGCTTTCAAATAAGGGACATAGGTGAGATGTACGCAAAAACAATTTTTGCCCAACTCCCATCGCAACTGACGAACCGCTTCCAAAAACGGAGTGGACTCGATGTCGCCCACTGTTCCTCCGATTTCGGTAATCACAAAATCGAATTTATGTTTAATGCCCAGCTGTTTGATGTTTCGCTTGATTTCGTCGGTAATATGGGGAATAACCTGTACCGTTTTTCCCAAATAATCGCCCCGACGCTCTTTCATAATCACATTCTGATAGATACGTCCGGTGGTGATGATATTGTCGCGGGTGGTTTGAATATTGAGAAAACGTTCGTAGTGTCCCAAATCCAAATCTGCTTCATGCCCGTCTACCGTCACAAAACATTCGCCGTGTTCATACGGATTGAGCGTTCCCGAATCCACATTAATATAGGGATCGAATTTCTGAATGGTAACCTTGTAGCCTCTTTCCTGCAACAGTTTACCCATAGACGATGCTATAATGCCCTTCCCCAACGAAGAAACTACACCGCCCGTAACGAAAATGTACTTTGTATCAGCCACGATAATTGAAGTATTTATATTTCAGATTTTTCAAAGTTGCAAAGGTAAGAAAAAAAAGCCAATGCATGAAAAATCAAAAAAACTTCCTCAGGAATCGGATTGGGTCAAGCCAAAAAGTGAAGGACGAATCAGCTCAACAATTTTTTCGAGATAGTGCGCGTCCGTTTCATCAAAAGCAGCCAAACGTTCGCTATCGATATCCAGCACGGCCCCTACCTCATTTCCGTTCATCACGGGAACCACAATTTCGGAACGCGAAAAACGACTGCACGCAATGTGGCCCGGAAAAGCTTCCACATCGGGAACAATAATTGTTTTTCGTTCTTTCCAAGCCGTTCCGCAAACTCCCTTTCCATAAGCAATGCGTGTACACGCCACAGGTCCTTGAAAAGGCCCCAACACCAACCGGTTCTCTTTAACGATATAAAATCCGACCCAAAAAAATCCGAAGGTTTCTTTTATTGCAGCCGTCACATTGGCCATATTGGCAACAACATCGGTTTCTGATTCGGTAAGAGACTGTATGGCAGAAATCAATTGCAAGTATTTTTCTTTCTTACCCACCATTTTTTTCATTCGAATATATGTTCTTTCAAACGCAAATTTAGCAAAAATAAAAATCGCATCGCCGTTTTTTATCCGGCAATGCGATTTCGTTCCTCATCACACAAAAGCAAACCGAGTTAATCCATCCTCTCGGTTTATTTTGCCTGTTGTTGAGCCTCCTCGATCATTTTGGCGTTGGGAAGAATATAAATTTCAACCCTGCGGTTCTGAGCTCTTCCCGTAACTGTGCTGTTGTCGGCAACAGGTTGCGTAGATCCAAATCCTTTTGCCTCCATACGGGTTCCCGATATCCCTTTTGAGAGAAGATAATTGTAAACTGCTTCGGCACGACGTTCCGACAAAGGATTGTTAATGGCATCGTTGCCGGTACTGTCGGTATGCCCATAAATTTTGATATCGGTGTCGGGATTGTTTTTCAGCGATTCGGCAAATTTATCCAGCGACTCGCGCGAAGCCTCGTTCAATGTACTGGAATTGGTTGCGAACAAAATACCTGATTCAAAAGTAACCTTAATGGCCTGTCCTTCGTTAATTTTCTCCACTTGGGCACCTTCAATCTCAGCCAATTCTTTGGCTTGCTTATCCATTTTATTGCCGATGATGGCACCTGCTGTGCCTCCAACTACCGAACCAATTCCGGCTCCCCATGCTGCACCCTTGCCACCTCCTACAATGGCGCCAATACCTGCACCCACCGCTGCACCACTTGCAGCTCCAATTCCTGCACCTTGAACCGTCTTGCTTGCTCCGCAACCCGGTAATATTAGCGTTGCAACCAATAACAGTGCAGCTAAGGCCAATGATACCTGTTTCATAACTTTTGTTTTTTAATAGAAAAGATTCAATGAATCGCAATAAGCCAATTCTCCCGCCACGATGGCTTCAATTTCATCTTCGGTGAAATCCCTTATCGCATCTTTTTGTGCATTTTTGATGACGTATGCCAACAATTCTTCTTCATCAATGATCACTTCCGCATCTTCTTCCTCTTCATCCAAAAAGCCTTTTTCTTCGTAATACTCGTAGACAAGATCCACAATATAGTTTATCTCATCGTCGGTAAACTCGCCCCGCATTTCGTCGGGCAAATGCTCTTGTATAAATCTTACGGAATCTTGTTCATCGTATTCCAATACCTTGTCTTCTTCGCTCATAATCCATGAAATTTTTTTAGTTTAACAAGCAGTTTGTTGTAAATAATATTCTAAGCCAATTCACTATCCGGCCATAAAATCATTCCAAATGTAAGAAAAAAATTCATTCGTGATGCTTTATTCCTCATCAATTTAAACAATAATTCAAAAAATATGTTCATAAAAAAAGCACCCCAAAAGGATGCTTTTTTTAGTATTCCGACAATTCCTCAACGAGTTATCAGTAAATAATTAAACAAAAAAAGAAAGAGGCTATCGTTAGAAAACCTCTTTCAGAAAACTTATAAAGAATAAAGATTTCTATTCCGTTTCACTATCACCTTGTTGTGCATTTAAATAAGCATCAAGACTTAAATAAATGTAAGAAGGGGTTTCACACGGATATTTTTCCCCGCTATTGTAATTTGACATACTTATAAACAACGAATTTTCAGGAAAAATAATCACCTCATTTTCTTCATCATATTTCCCTAATGGATATTGATTTATATCATCAGAAATATTACCGTAGGCAGAACCTGTCATAAAATAACCGTATCCCCAATCGAATCCCATTTTTTGAGGTAAAACAGATGCGTTATTCTTGCCATCGACATTAATAACCAAATAAAAATCTCCATCCAACATGTCTCCAGGAGCATTATATGGATAACCATCGGCTATTCCATATTCATCAAAATCTTCCAATTCCATTGGCTTAAATGGATTGACCAAACGAAAACGACTTGCCCCACCTGGTAATGTTGCCTTTTGAATATCAACGTAAAAAGGATATAAATCCACTTTAAAAAAAGTGGAAATAATTCCTTCAATCATGACTCCTTTTCCTTTGTTTTCCCATTTAATACGAATAACAGAAATTTTTATGGAAGTTCTATTGGTAATGTACGGATTATAATATTCATCACCTGAAACTCCAATTTCGAAACTATATTTTATTCCTTCTTTTGCATCAGGAAAATTCACCATAAAACTAGTTTCCTCTTGCCCGGCTTCAAAAGTAACAGTTTCAGGAATTCTGAAAACATCATCAGAGCTAAAGACTTTAATAGGAACAGTCGCATTTGTTTTCGAATTTTCCCTTGATATCACTACTTTTACCTGAGTTGGCTCTGTCGGCTCCAATTCAATGTCGGTAACATTTGAATTAGGGAAAAACACATTTTGACAATTTGGCGAAACAATTGGAGAAGGCTCCCTTTCTATACTGTCTTCGCAAGACCATAAAGACAATAATGCGACACTTAGTACACAAAAAAATATCTTATCAATTTTCATATCATCCAATTTTATGATTCATACTAAAAATACGTCAATCTACTATTGAACAATCGGAGGATTAACCTTGAGATTATTATCTTCTTCCGATATCCCATCATTTGCTTCTATTTCACTCTTTGGAACAAGCCATAATAGAATGGGATCTTCTGCGGGAATATTAAATTGCCAAGCATCTGGAAATGAAGTCACTCCATTATCAACTCTGATAACCGGTTTCTTCAGCCTCATGATATCGAAATAATAAAACCCTTCGCCCCATAATTCAATCCTCCTCTGAAACCATATTTCATCCCTAAGTGCTTCAGGAGTGGAAGCATTGCATTTGTAATTCGAATCTCTGTTTGTCTTGATAAAATTTTCGAGTAAACTTTTAGCTTCACCGGTTTTCCCGCTCATTGCCAAACCTTCAGCTTGAATAAATATCATTTCTTCTGCACGCATTAAAAACCAATCTTGAGCAGGAATCAACGTATTTAAATCATTTTTATCAGCTGCAAATTTAACATTAGTATAAGGACCGAAATCTCCATCCGATGTCGCAATTTCAAACCATTTTTCATATGAAGCATCAGCAACAAGTGGAGATTCTAAGTTTTCATTCAGCCACCATCCCTTACGAACATCAGTATTTGAAATTGAATTGTACAGCGGCTTATTAATTTTTTTCCAAGCTCCCACACCTACATATCCATCCGTATAGAAAGAGCACAAATGCGAAGGCATATTTATAATACCACTTGTAACAATATCATTATTCTCTGTGATTATATTAGCCCAAATCACCGTATTATCTTCTGCATTCCAAAAAGCAGGTACAGAAACTTGAGAAAGCGTGTAGGGTGTTGCTCCCGATAAATCCAAAGCCATTTTCGCATCGACAGCAGCTTGCTCATATTCACCCATTATGAGGTTTGTGCGCGCCCTTAGTCCATAAGCGACAGCTTGATCAATGTAACCTTTATCTGGTCTACGATAATCTTTCAAAAAGGCTATAGCTTCATCCAAATCATTTTTAATTAATTGGTAAACAGCTTTCACAGAAGCTCGAGGATTATTTACCAATTGTTCTGCTGTAGTTTTTTCTGTAACAATCGGAACACAAGGCTTATCTTCGTGACCAATGTAGGTAAACTGATGAGTTTGTGCTAAGTTCAGATAATCGAATGCACGCACAGCTAAAGCTTGTCCTCTGAACGCTTTCAAAGTTGGTTCGGTTGTTGCAGAATCTACTGAAGAAATTACCAAATTAGCGGATGCAATTTGTTTGTAAAAAAGATTCCACATAAACAAAGTCCTTGTATTGGTATAAACCCTATCGGCATAGCTAGCATTTGGAGCAAACCAATTATAGCCAACATTAGCACAAGTCATGTCAGCTCCATTAGACTCCATCATTAAGCAAGCAGCAGCATATCCAAAGTCATTATGATAATCTTCTCCTAAAATTGCCCCAAAAGCAATCATGTTAGCATACATAGCAGCAACATCCGAAGCCAATAAAGCCGGATTGGCTTCAAATGCGTCTTTTTTCTGTTCTTGAGTCAATGTTCCTCCTTCGGGTGCCGTCTCAAGGATATCTTCACAGCTGATCAAAACTGCTGCACCTAAAAGAAAAATTATAATTTTATTAATCATTTTCATATCACTACTTTTTAATATCTAATTATTCATCAAAAGGTTATATTTATTCCACCGGAAATAGATCTGATCGGGGTATATAATTCTGCATTCGAGGCTGTAAAGCTCTGACGAGGATCCAATCCTTTACGCGCAGATAAAAGAGCCACATTGTCGGCTACACAATAAATTCGAAGCTTGTTTATATTGTAATGATTCAGAAATTTACTCGGGAAAGTATACCCTAAAGTAATATTCTGTAAACTCAAAAAATTTGAATTAATAACAAATCTATCTGACATATAATTTGTATATTGATCATTGGAATTTACCCGAGGTACATCAGTATTTGGATTCTCAGGAGTCCATGCTTTCAAAATATCTTTATGCCAATTTCTACCGGCATCCGAACTGTATCCTGAATGCATTACGTTGGCATAGGTATTGTCGTAAATTTTACCACCTAGTTGATAAGCAAAAGCAAGTGAAAAATCAAATCCCGAATAATTTAAAGAAGTTCCAAATCCTCCATAAACATCAGGAAGAATATCCCCTAATTCATATTGTGTTGCCGTAGACCAGTTAGTAACTTTTTCTTGACCTGTAACATTACCATTTTCATCTTTAACGTCTTTATACCACAAAGAAGCCCCTGTTACCGGATCGACTCCGGCATATTTTCGGATATAAAAATTATACATAGAGGATCCTTCTTTGTATATATAATTACCATCTATCCATTGTCCTTTTAAAGATTCATCCAAAGAAATAATCCGATTTTTTAAGAAAGTTGCATTCGCATAAACATTCCAAATCAATGAACGCGATTTAATCACATCCATATGTAAATCAGCTTCAAACCCAGAATTCTTTACTGATCCGATATTCATGGGTGATTCAGTATATCCTGCAGATCCCGGCATAGGTTTATAATACAACATATCTTTTGTTCGACGTGAAAAAGCTTCGATTGTCCCGTTAAAACGTTGATTAAACATCGAAAAATCTACTCCCATATTGAAATTATAAGAAGTTTCCCATGTGATATCTTTATTCCCTTTGTAACTTCTGGCTGTTGCAAATTCTCCATTAGTTTCGGTTACGTCATATTGATCAACATAAGGATAATAATTAATATCGCTAGTATTAGGATAATATAGTTTATCGTTACCCTGTGCACCATAGCTTGCCTTTAATTTCAACAAATCAATAAAATCTGCAGACATAAAATCTTCTCTGTTTATATCCCATGCTGCACCAACTGACCAAAAATTACCCCAACGATTTCCGGGAGCAAAACAAGAAGATGCATCTCTACGATAAGATGCTGAACCAAAATATTTTGACTCATAATCATATTTTGCTTGAAAGAGAACACCCATAGTAGCATAAGTATCCGTGTAGGATGAAGTACTGGGTTGAAGAATTGCATTACCTATTTCGGGAACAAAAGGCTGAAAAAGTTTTTGTTTGTAACCTGACAAATAACTATCTTTTAATTCATATGATTCATAACCCAAAAGTAAATCGATATTATTCAAATCGAATCGATTTTGATAAGTCAACAAATATTGCTGATTAGTACTCGTAAAACGAGATTGAGAAACGCCGGCTGCACCTCCCATCGCAGCAAATTGGCCATAAAACGGATTTAAAGTATATTGATATTTCTGATTCGAATTGGTTAATCCATAATTAATCGTGAATTTTAGACCTTCATACAAATTAGCTATGGCATACCACTTCCCAATAAAATAATCCGTTAAATAAAATTCTTTATTTAAAGCAATTGCTGAAGCCGGGTTAGATTGACTCATAAAAGGGCGTTTACTTGGCACTACCTTCCCATCACCATAATCATAAATAATAAAGCCATTATTATCATGCATGATGTTCCCATTTGCATCTCTAATATACAATGGATAGATTGGTGCTATATTTGAACTCAAAAAGAATAAATTTCCCGAGGAATTAGTAGTTGTTTGCTCACTCGGGTATTTACTTTTAGTTTGAACAAATGAAAAATTTGAACCAATTTTTAACCAATTCTTGATTTGATAATCAACATTTGCTCTTGTTGAAAATCTTGAAAAATTCGAATTTTCGATAATTCCTGTATCATCAAGCTTTCCAATGGAAGCATAATAAGATAATTTATCAAGTGCTCCACTTACGTTTACATTATATTCTTGACGGAAATTATCGGCTTTGAATAATTCGTTATACCAGTTATCAGGTAAATAGGTGAACTTTCCATCTGAATACCCTAAAGCAGCATTAGGATTTAATTTGAAATTAGTACCAATGAGCCGTTCATTTTTTGGCACTGTATAAACCATATAACCTAATCCTCCCTGAGAAACATCTAGAAGATTTTTGTTGGCATACTCATGGGCAGCAGTTACACCTGACGCAATTTTGCTATTATATAATGCCCGATAAAATGTTTCATAATACATTGCAGGATCAGTCATTACATCATACGAAGGTACTGCACGTGAATTATTTCCCCATTTTGCATCTACAGTAACAAGGGCTTCTCTTGATTTACCACGTTTTGTTGTAATAATAATAACTCCATTTGCACCCCTTGCTCCGTACAAGGCATTAGAGGCTGCATCTTTTAAAATCGTTATCGATTCAATATCAGCATTATTAAGAGCTGAAATATCCGAATCATAAGGAATACCGTCAACAATATAAAGAGGAGCATTGCTGGCATTAATTGATCCGATTCCTCGAATACGAATAGAGGATCCGGTTCCCGGCTGTCCGTTTGAAGACAAACCTTGAATTCCGGCAACCTGTCCAACTAAAGCATTAGTAACATTGGAAGTTTGACGTTTAATAATATCGTCTTCTTTAATAACGGAAGCTGATCCTGTAAATGATTTTTTGGTTGTTGTTCCAAAAGCAGTAACAATCACTTCATCCAACTGAGATACACTGCCGGATAACTCAACTTTCATTCCATTTTTTGCAGCAACTTCTACAGTTTCCATTCCCACATACGAAATAACAAGCGTATTTGCATCTGGTGGCAAATTTAGTGTAAAATTGCCATCGATATCGGTAACGGTACCAATTGAGGTTCCTTTAACTATTACCGTCGCACCAATTACTGGCAATCCATCTTCAGCGGATATGACTTTTCCGCTTATAGAACGGACTTGGGCAGAAACCCACCCTATTCCCAACAAAAATAGGGTCAAAAACATCATCAGTTTTCTTTTCATAAAACTCTACTTTTAAATTATAAAAAAATTATAAATATGACTCTACTGAAGTTGCTACTTTTTATACCAAAAGTGTATGTTGTGCGAAAGATGATAAAAACAAATTAGCGATATAATCGAAGTAGCAACATCATTTTCGTTTTCGGTTTTTTATTCATAATCCCGATTAACACAATTACACATTCAATTATATCGGGCAAATATATACGAATTTTTTAAATAAAAACTATTTTGATAAGTTTTTTTTCAAATTTCCTGTTATTTTATAAGTATATGGGGCTATTTATTTATAGTTTCATTTATCGTGTACCTTTTCGCTTCTTTCTTTTTCCCTTCCTTGTCAAAAACAATAAAAGCCTTTTGATACCTAAAATAATGACAAAGATAAAGCAATTATTTTTGCATAATGAAACAAAAATGGCGGGATAGAATGTCAAAAGGTAGAATAAGGCAAATCAGCAATAGAAAAACGTCTAAAAAAGAGACGAATAAAGAACAATATAGATATACTCTATCTTATATTTAAAATTTATATTATCGGGAAAGATCAACAAAAAGACAAAATAAACAAAAAAAAGGAACTTACCCGAAAGCAAATTCCCTTTTTGTGAATCAAATTAAAAACTAACCGATTATCTTATTTTTTCTCTATTCCAAGCAATTCAACTTCGAAAACAAGGGTAGAGAACGGCTTGATAGTTCCTTTATCTTGAGAACCGTAAGCAAGATTGTAAGGTACATAAATTCTCCACTTCGATCCGACAGGCATCATTTTCAACGCTTCGGTCCATCCGGGAATAACTTGGGTTACCCCAAAAACGGCAGGTTCGTTACGATTCAGGCTACTGTCAAAAACGGTTCCGTTGAGTAACGTTCCCTGATAAAGCACACGTACCCGATCGGTATCGGTAGGAATGGGACCCGATCCGCGTTTGATAATTTCGTATTGCAAACCGCTCGGAAGCGTTATCACGCCTTCTCTCTTGGCATTTTCGGCTAAAAATTTCTCTCCTGCTGCAATGGAATCTTTGTACTGTTCTTTCAATTGTTCTTCCTGCTTGGCCATTTGACGATTTTGGGCTTCTTGAATTTCTTTCTGAATGTACATATTAGCATCCATCTTACTGATGGCCAGCTTGTCGTTCTTGAGTGTTTCGGCCAAACCTGCCAACAATAAATTGGTATTGATTTTCTTGGTGGAATCATCGCCAAAAACAAATTTATTGAATTCGGGCAACATTTGCTGCGAAATTTGATGACCGATACTCAATCCCTGGATATATGCCGATTTTTCTTTTCCGGCTGTAAGAGCTTCTTTCAATCCTTTGATAAAATCGTTCAGTTTAGGAGCATTTACCTTATTCAACGAATCGATTTTTGCTTTCATTTCTTTTTCAAGATTCTGTCTCTCAAGCGAATCTTTGGCAGCAGAAATCTTCATCTGATATTCATACTCGATGTTGGATGTGCTTTCGATTACTCCGCTTTGTTCCAAAAATTGCATTAGTCCTTGATCGGCTAAACTGACGCCATAAGCATACGAAAGTGTATCGACAGGATCTTTCAACGATGCTTTTGGCGTAGAACTTCCATTACAGGAAGCAAACATCATACTGCATGCAGCAAAAGCAGCAAGCACATAAAAACTTTTTCTTTTCATTGTTTTCTTTTTTGGTGTTAATGAATTTATTTACACGATGTATTATGAAGATTCGAAATCTTTGACGACAAAAATACGATTTTAATATAAATAATTCGCTTTTTCACGAATAAAAAACTATATTTGTTGTATTCTAAAGTATTTTTAACAGATTGAGTGATAATGAAGAAGAAATTAGTAGTCCTGACCGGTGCGGGGATGAGTGCCGAAAGCGGTATCTCCACTTTCCGCGATTCAGGCGGTTTATGGGAACAATATCCGGTAGAAGAAGTGGCAACTCCCGAAGCGTTTGCCCGAAATCCGGAACTGATGCTCAATTTCTACAATGCCCGGCGAAGGGAATTGCTGAAAGCCAAACCCAACGAGGGACACCAAGGTTTGGCAGAACTCGAAAAATATTTCGATGTGAGCATTATTACGCAAAACATCGACAACCTGCACGAACGGGCAGGAAGCAGTCATGTAATCCATTTGCATGGCGAACTGATGAATGCCCGATCAACAGGCGATCCGTCGTTGGTTTACCGGCTTTCGGAAGATAATCCCGATATAAAATGGGGTGATGTATGCGAAAAAGGCTATCAACTGCGTCCGGATGTGGTGTGGTTTGGAGAACCTGTACCCATGATTGAAGAAGCAGTGAGAATAACGCGGCAAGCCGATATTTTTGTGATTATCGGCACATCGATGGTGGTATATCCTGCTGCAGGTTTGTTGAACTATGTACCCGATGGGGTACCGATCTACCTTATCGATCCCAAAGACGTGGCGACCCAGCGACGCGATATCCATCACATTCGTAAAGGGGCTTCGGAGGGAGTAAAAGAATTGAAACAGCTGTTATTGGAAAACGAAGCGTGAAAACACGGTATCAGAACAAAAAATAAGCCGCTGAAAATTAAAAAGTTGAAATAATTCTTCCGGGTAGAAACACTGAAAGAGGGTGAAATCACATAGTGATACACCCTCTTTTTCGTTTCAAAAAATCTGTTATATTACTGTTGAACTTGCATTTCACTGCTTCCTTCTTCGGTAGGAACAATAAGCTTGTATCCTTTACCGTGAATATTGATTATCTCGATATTCGGATCTGCTTTCAGCAGTTTGCGCAACTTGGTAATATACACATCCATGCTTCGGGCATTGAAGTAAGTATCTTCTTCCCAAATTTGCTTCAGCGCATGGTTGCGTTCCAAAATATCGTTGGCATGAGCGCAAAGCAGTGCCAGCAATTCCGATTCCTTGGTTGTCAACTTGGTCTGCTGATCGCCAATGGTAAGCAATTGCTTCTGCGTATCGAAAACCATGTTGCCGAATTTATACACTTGCTGTTCTTTGGCTTTTTTGCCTCTTACTCGACGGATGATGGCTTCGATACGAAGTACCAGTTCTTCCATACTGAACGGTTTGGTAATGTAATCATCTGCCCCTACTTTAAATCCCTCTACCACATCCTCTTTCATATTTTTCGCCGTTAAAAAGATAACGGGAATTTCACTATTGATAGATCGGATTTCTTTAACGAGGGTGATACCGTCTTTCTTGGGCATCATGATATCCACAATACACAAATCGTATTTTGTTTTCACAAATCCTTTGAAACCGGCTTCCCCATCCGGGAAAAGATCAGTTTCATATCCTTTTGCCTGGAGATATTCTCTAAGCAACATGCCAAGATTTTCATCATCTTCGCATAAAAAAATTTTTAATTTCTCTTCCATATCATTTTCTTGTTATTACGGGTAAACTAATTATAAATTTAGTGCCTTTGCCGACTTCGCTTTCGACACGTATGGTTCCTTTATGATCGGTAACAATTTTATGAACATACGCCAGGCCAAGGCCAAAACCTTTTACATCGTGAAGATTGCCTGTGGGTACGCGATAAAAACGGTCAAATATCTTTTTCAAGTATTCTTTTTTTATACCGATCCCATTATCTTCGATGGAAATTAAGAGTTTATTCCCTTCATTCCACGTTCGTATCATCAATTTGAGAGGTATATCTTCACGTCGATATTTCACCGCATTATCAAGCAGATTGAAAAGCACATTGGTAAGATGCATTTCGTCGGCCATCACAAGCGAATCTTCGGCCTGCAAATCAATATCGAGGCTACCTCCAAATTTTTCCACTTTCAGCACATGAGTATTTGCCACATTCACAACTAAATCGTTGACATCCACTTCTTTCATCTTCAGCGTGGTATGCTGTTTGTCGAAAAGCGACATTTGAAGCACCTTTTCCACCAGAAAACTCAATCGCTTGGTCTCATCGTTTATTACACCGGTTACGTGTTTAAAAACCTCAGGCGATTTGGTGATAGAGGGGTCTTTCAACATTTGAGCAGCCAGCGAAATGGTTGATACAGGGGTTTTCAACTCATGTGTCATATTGTTGATAAAATCATTTTTCATTTCAGACAAACGCTTTTGCCTAAACAAGGTCACGATGGTGTATATAAAGGTAATCAGCAGAAGAAACGTAAATAGCAGCGACGGAACAAAAAACTTCATTTCGGCCGATATATAATCCTTCTTCGATGGAAAATACACCCTCAACGTATTCAATTTTGCCGGTGGATCGTTTGGAAAAAGAGTCTGCGTATAAATAGCCTTTTCGTCTTTGGGATTGAATCCCGGAGATGCATACACCACCCTGTTGTTATAATCGATTACCTGAAAGCTGTAAGGCACATTCATGCCGTTTGACAACAATTCCGAACGAATATATGCATCTAATTGTCTGAAATCGATACGTTTTTCAATAGGTTCTTCGCTTGCACGATACATGATTTTAAGAATCACCTCATCCAAGAGCGCCTGTTCGTGTAAATAACGTTTCGATAGCGATTGCTGCATTTCGTATGAGGTTTTCGGAATAGAACCGGCACCATGATGAGGAGAAATAAAGACCCCCGTTGATTGATCCATCGGAGTGTTGCTACCCGAGATACCTTGCTCCAGATTCGAACCGCTTTCGGAAGGTGCACCAATCGTTGATTCCGACGACTTGCCCATTGTACCCGAACCACCGTATTGAGGTTGCCTATATTGATAATATCGGTTTTCCGACTCAATCATATCTTCCTCCAAATAACGGTAAGTCTGATCGATTTCAAGCTGTTTCACTACATTATTCAAACTCTTTCTTACTGCTTCGTCAAACTGTGCATTTCTTGCACTGATCGTTATTTTCATATAGTGAACCTGTAAGAAAAGCAGTGCAAAAAAAGCAACAAACATCACCACGGCAAGTAACCACATGGTTGATTTTTTCATACATTCCTATTTTAAAGATCGTCTTTTTCTTTTCTATTTAACAAATAAACGACTTTTTTGTTTAACATTTCATCTTAAAATTAAAAAAATTAACGTCGTATAATATTGTTTATTAATATTTACACGACGAACGTTTTTTTCTAGCTTGATTTTTATATTTATTAAGATAAAAAATCGTTTTCGGATTTTCTCTTAACCTGCTTTGTCTTGGCGAATAAATGCATTTAGGGGATCAGGTTGAAAACTTTGTTCTGAGGAAACACTTTTATCCTTTTGAACTTTCTTAAAAACCCATTCTTTTTGCAGCGTGAAATTAAAACAGGTGGAAACTACGATGTCGACCATGATACGGGTAATCTTGTAATCGATAGAAAAAAAAGTAGACAGGAAATAAGTTCCTGAAGATTTCAGCACAATACTATTGATCACGGTAATCGAAAATTTCAACAACTGCTTGAACAACGAATTGTGATACACCCCACCTTCGGAATTGAAAGTCCATTGCTTGTTGAGCGTAAAATTAATCAACGCCCCCACAATTCCTCCAATAACAATACCCAATGTATAGTGGATATGAAACACCTCAACAACGAAGATCATTATTCCATAGTCCACGATTCCCCCGATTAACGCGGAAAATTGAGCCTTAGTGAAAACGATAATGTGCTTAAGCATTTTCTTTTTTTCTGCTTTGCAATTCTTTTTCTTTTGCTATACGCTCTTCAGCATCGCGTTGATTGGCGAGTTGAAGCAATTTGCGACATTCTGTAAGGTTAGAAATAAGTAGAAATACACAAGCTGCACCTGCTAGATAATTAATGGAGCCGGGAATAAATACCTCCAAAGTAATAATGGTTGCCAACAACAATCGAACTTCAGTAGGACCAAAAATACCTGAATCAATGGAATATTGACCTCCGACTTTGTAACGAAGTTGAGCCGTAATCATCTCCCAACCATACATCACCACGAAAAGGAAACCCACATATTTCCAATGTCCCTGAGCATAAATCATATATCCTAACCCGATAAGGATAGTGCCAATCCAATCAACAGTGATATCCAAGGAAAAACCATACCATTTACGAGGTTTATTTCGATAATATGCCAACCTCCCGTCTAACGAATCGCCAAACCAATTAATAAGGAATCCGGCCAACGAAAGTAATAGCCAATATCGGCTCACAAAAGCTCCCAATATAAAACTACAGGCAACCATAATGTTGCCGAAGAAACCAATAGCCGTTAATCCGTCGGAACTTATCCACGATGGCACTCGTTGGACTAAGTAGGCAATGGTTTTTTGTTCTACCTCACGTAAAATATTGGTTCGTTCCCGATCTTTGGCAATCAGCTTCAGCGTTTTCGCCATATTTTCATTATCCTCTTTCATTTCCCTGACATTTAAACTTTTTCTTTACCGTTCCTAATAACGATATTCCTAAAACAAAAACTTTCGACACATGCCACACTGCTACAGGATCTCGTTCGTATAACTGTTGGCGTCGTTAGAAAAAATTAAACTCAAACTTACTTGTTCCATTCCTTAAAGAAAACCACTTATTCCGGATTGCATGAAGTGCAAATGTAACCGATTAATTTGATATTACGAAAATGTTACAAAAAAAGATATGGTTAAGTTTTATTAATTTATATAACTTACTTAATAGAGGTATCAATCCGAATACTGATAACCGGCCTGGGAATCAGGTTTTTGGAAAACACACTCCGATACCAAACCACACCGGCTTCAATTGCCGATTTAGGCATCAACCAGTATTCTGAAGTTACCCCTACATACGGCTGAGGCATCATGGGCATGGGCTTGTTGCGTGCTTGCTCATTCCAATAAAGAGGAGCGCCTCCGAAAAGATTCACATAGAGTCCTTCGTCAAACATAAAACGGCTATGGACGTTAAATATAACGGACGATTGGTTGATTCCGATCGTATTTTTCGACGCAGTCGTATAATTGATTCCGCTCTCGATGAGAAAACTTTTGTCGGGAGAATAATTCATGCCAAATAATACATTCCAAAAAGGTACGAATTCATAATTGGAATGGTAATAAAGATTAGATGAAAATGTGGTAGTTGGATTTAAACTATACATGGCTCCAACATTGACCCAATAGAAATTTTGCTTACCCTCGGTTAACGGTGCATCGGTTAATCCCAAAGCCGTTGAAGATGACAAACTCCAACGTGGAGTAAGGGTGAAAAGAACTCCAGCAAGAGTATTTCGTGAATATCGGAACTCAGAACTCCAGCCGAAAAAACTCATGGGTGAAGAAGCGGGGGGTTGAAAAACAGCAGAGAGCGGCGGATGAATCCGATCGATGTTGAACGATATCCACGGATTCAATGTGCTTGCCGGTATCTGCATGGGTGACAACGGCATATTACCCATCATCCTCATGGAATCGAATATTAGTAGGGGTGTTTCACCCGAAGATTCCACTTTAACGGTATCTTTTTCTGTAGCAACATTTTGAGCCTGTATCAAACAACTGCCGAAAAAAATACCCGCTAAAACCATGAGGTAATAATAGAAAACTTTCATCCTGAATATCCCTTTTATTTCGTGTAAAAGTAATCAATTTTTTTATACGTTTATCCTTACATTAGCGATTTTTTCATCTCGGTTTGGATCTACCACAAATTCAATAGAAACTTTTGATTCGCGATATCCGCCCGTTTGCGAAAATGGGTTTGTCTACAATAAAATCAATAGAAACCCGCATTACAACCTTTTCAATGCTTCCTTGATGACGGCTTCAACCGATAAAGCAGGCGACTCCTTGACAATCTTTGCGACAATTTTTTGGGAATTGTTTTGTGAAAACCCGAGCATAACCAACGCCGATACGGCTTCTCCTGCCACAGCCGACAGGGTCGGTATCCTTGATATTGAAACTATATCGGCCTCTTCCGTCGTTTTAATTTTGTCCTTTAAATCGACAATGATACGCTGTGCCGTTTTGGCACCAATGCCTTTCACCGATTGAAGCAAGGTTACATTTTCAGTAGCAATTGCTGCTTCCAATTCTTTGGAATTAAGAGACGAAAGCATGACGCGAGCTGTGGCGGGTCCAACGCCCGAAACGCTAATGAGAAGTAAAAAAATATTGCGCTCATGTCGCTCTGCAAAACCATAAAGCACATAAGCATCGTCGCGAATGGATTCATAAATATGCACTTTTGCCGATTTTCGGCCGTTGAGCGCAGTATACGTGTTCAGTGAGATATTTGCTTGATATCCAACACCATTGCATTCCAACGTAACAGAAGCAGGAGTAAGCTCAACAATTTCACCTCGGATATAATCGATCATATTTCTTAAAAAATAATTCGGAAAATGCATTTCATTCCGTAAATATAATGTAAACAACCGGAAAACGAATAAAATAGGAAAAGAGCCTGAATTTGCCGAATATTAAAAAAGGAAAAACAAGAATAACAAAAGTAGCAAGAAAAAAGGAAAACATAAAACGAAAGGAGGAAAAACTAACAAGCCGGACAGGATGTCCGGCTTGTCAACCGAATTATTGAAAAATGGAAAGATGCTCAAATCATTTCTTCAATATTCCACACAAATGCACGTAATCCCAAATTTTCGGCTTCAGCATCCAACCTTTTGAGATATTTCAATAAAGGAGCTACGCGATTATCTTCAACAACCGTTAAAATAGCATTGTTGATCGATGGCCAAGCATGCGTACCGTAATGCGGTTCTCCCGTCTTGCTTCCCCTTCCGAACACTTCCTTCCACGAAGTGAAGCCGCGGATATTCAATCTTGAAAGATTCTCAACGATCTCATTATAATGCGCTTGGTCAATTATTATCATTACTGCTTTCATAATTTCTGTTGTTTTTAAATTGTTGCATTCGTATCGCCCGCCGCATTGTTGTTTTCTTCGGTAGCTTCAATCAATTTTTGACGATGTATTCTGCGTTTGCGGTTCACGCCATAACTACCGAAAATGGAATACAGCGCCGGAACAAGCACAAGGGTTACAATGGTGGAGAAGGTCATACCACCCACGATGGATAGACCCAACGACTTCCATATTTCGGAACCCTGCCCTGTACCGATAGCCAACGGGACCATACCCAGAATAGTGGTTAAAGCCGTCATCAATACCGGACGAAGTCTCGAACGTCCACCATGAACCACCGCCGTGATAATGGACATACCTCGTTCACGGTTCAAGTTGATATAATCGATAAGCACAATTCCGTTCTTCACAACCATACCAACCAACATGATGAGCCCGATAAAAGCCATAATGCCTAACGGTGTGCCCGTAATGGTCAATAACAGAAGTGACCCGATAAAAGCAAAAGGTACGGACAAAATAATGATGAACGGGTAAGTAAGCGATTCGAACTGTGAAGCCATTACAATATATACCAATAGCACAGCGATGATAAGCAATACGGTGAGATCTCCAAAAGACTCTTGCTGATCTTCAAGCGAACCGGTAATTTCCACACCGATTTCGGATGGAATTTGGGTAGTATTGATTGCTTGCTGAATATCGAGCACTACTTCGTTCAATGCACGGCGATAAATAGTGGCCTGAACCGTGACAATACGCTGACGGTCTTTTCGGTCGATTTGCGGAAGCGAAGAACGTTCGACTACTGTTCCTAAATCGCGTACCCTGACGCCTTCTCCAGTGGGAGTATATATCAGAATGTTTTCGACATCTTCAAGAGATTGACGATATTTTTCGTCGAAGCGCACCGTAATGTCGTATTCGTCTCCTTCTTCACGATATTGTGTCATAACAAGACCGTTTATTCGGTTTCTGATGGCACCGGCAGCAGTACTCATCGTCAAGCCGTTTAATGCCAATTTTTCTCGGTCGAATTCAACCTGATATTCACTACGGTAATCTTTACGCGTTATGCTCACGTCACGCAAACCTTTAATATCGGAAAGTTTTGCTTTTAAATCGGCAGCAATGCGATCGGTAGTAGCCAAGTCGTAACCATAAATATCCACATTCACATAACTTCCACCCATCGTCGACATCCTTCCTCCCCCGGGTTGTACCTGATAGCGATACAATTCCGGGTATTGAGAAAGATCCTTACGAATTTCGTCGGCAATTTCATAAATAGTCCTTTTTCGATCTGCCGCATCAACCATTCGAAGGGTATAAGACATCAGATGGGTTCCGTTATCCATCATGGATGCAATCAAATTATCTTCATCGGCCTGTCCCACCGAAAAAGAAATAATCTGAATCTCGGGATACTTCTCGCTAAGCATTTTCTGTATTTTTAAACCCTCTTCTCGAGCGATCTCCACACGCGTACCCGTGGGCATTTCGATGGTCATACCGATTTGGTTATTATCGGATGAGGGAAGAAACTCCGTTTTCAGGGTGAGAGCACATATGATAACACCGCCTATAAAAATAGTTGCGATAATGCCTACCGTACGCCATCTTTTGCGAGCTGCCCAATTGACAAGCTTAGCATAATTCTTGTCGAGATTGTCAAGCAAAGGAAGGATTTTATGGCTGTACCAGAGATCGAATTTATTCTTATTCATATCTTTAGTGGCACGCAACATATAGGAACTCATCATTGGTGTCAACGTCATGGCTATAATTAACGACAACGAAATAATGATGGTTACCATCCAACCCAATTGCTCAAACAAGATACCGGCCAAACCGGTGGTCATAGTCATGGGCAGGAATACGGCCACAATAGTAAGGGTAGAAGCCACAATAGACAACGAAACTTCTTCAGTTCCGTAAACGGCGGCTTGTCGTGGACGACTTCCCCTTTCGAGATGCGTAGTAATGTTTTCCAATACCACTATGGCATCGTCCACCACCATACCGATGGCTATGGATAGCGACGAAAGCGATATAATATTAATGGTGTTGCCTGTAATATACAGGTAAATAAACGACCCGATCAACGATATCGGAATGGTTGTCAAGATAATGATCGTTGCCCTCCATCTTCCCAGAAAGAACAATACTACTGCTCCAACAATAATAAGGGCAAGCAAAATAGTTTCCAACAAACTGTTGATGGCAACCCGGATATAATCTGAAGTATCCGTCACGACTTCAATTTGAATATCGGGAGGAAGATTTTTCTGTAACTGCGGAAGCCGTTCTTTCACTGCTTTGGCAATGGCTACCGAGTTTGCTCCCGTTTGTTTTTGCACTACGATAGAAGCGCTGCGTCGGCCATTGGTGTAATTTTCGAGAACACGACTTTTTACCGTATCGTTTACGGTTGCTACATCGCGAAGATAAATGGGTTTTCCTCGATTATTACCCACGATAAGAAAATTCAAATCGCGGCTCTCGGCCATTTCTCCTTCCAGACGCAACATATACGTTTGCGTTCCGATATCGAAATTACCTGCCGGTATATTTACGTTTTCGGCTGCAATTACTTGAGCAATTTGCTCTAGCGAGAGATGATAAGCTTCCAATTTTTGCGGTGTAACATTTACCTGAATTTCGCGTTGAGGTGCACCCCCGATGGAAACGGTACCCACTCCCGGTATTCGATTCAACGGATTAACGATCTGATCATCCAATATTTTATACATCGCCTCCGTACTTTCTTCGGCTGTGGCCGAAAGGGTCATCACCGGCATCATATCTGCACTGAATTTCAAGAGCATGGGATCGGTAGAGCCATCGGGGAGCAATTGCGAGGACAACTCCAATTTATCCCTCACATCATTCATTGCATTGTCGGTATTGGTTCCGTATTCGAATTGAAGTATGATCACGGATACTCCGTCTCGCGATCGCGAAATAATATGTTTTAAATTTTCTGTAGAGTTAAGAATATCTTCCAACGGGCGGGTTACGTTTGTTTCCACATCATCGGCTCCTGCTCCCGGATAATACGTCATTACCGAAATAACATTCATTTCGATATCAGGGAGCAAGTCGATAGGTAGTTGAAAATAAAAAATAAGCCCAATAAGAACAAGCCCGATAAATATTAATGACGTTCCTACAGGATTTTTGACAGCGGTTTCGTATGGTTTCATTTTTGATGATTTTATGATAAATAACTACACAATCTATTATTGTACACTTTCCACTTCAACTTCGGCACCATTAATCAATCCGGTACCTCCTTCCACAATCACTCTGTCACCTTCCTTCAATCCCGAAACAATTTCGTATTTATCGTTAATTCGTACTCCAAGCTCTACCTTTGTATATACAGCTTTTCCGTCTTTTTCTACAAAAACATAGCGTTCGTCGGCTCCCACCTGTTTCATTACAGCCATATCGGGAATAACAGGGTGATTTTTGGTGCCGAAATTCAGGGTTACACGGCTAAACATTCCCGGACGGAGACGTTGATTCGGATTGCTGACTGTAATTTCAACAGGGAAAGTATGCGAAACCGGATCGATGGTGGGATAGATTACCGAAACTTTTCCTATAAAAACTTCATCACCCAATGCATCGGCCTTAATTTCGGCAGGCAAACCCTGTTTCACCTGATTGAAAAACGATTCCGAAACATTTATCAAGACCTTCACCGGGTTGATACTCTCCACGACAAGGATAGGCAATTGAAGCGCAACATCTCCGGGGTCGTAATTTCTGGCGGTCACCACACCGTTGATAGGACTGATGAGGGTAGTATTTTCAATCAGATTGTTTACCAGTGTTTCCATTACCCGAATCTGGCTTTCCAACTGATCGATTTGCTGTTTAGAGATACCTCCCACCTTGTAAAGTTCAAGATAGCGCTCATAATCTCTTTTCAAAGTAGCAAGCTGAGTTTGTTGCTGCGATAAATTGGTCTCGTCCATCACAACCAACTTCTGACCTTTACGAACCAACGAACCCACTTCAACATAAATATTTCTAATGCGTCCTCCCATAGCCGGAGCAATATTGTTTTTTACATCGGCTTCAACGGTTGCCGTAAAGTTTGCCAACTGATCTACCGAAATTAATCGTACCTCTTCGACACGCACTTTTCGTTTTTGTGAAACCTCGCGAGTGTTACTTGAAGTATCTTTTCCTCCACAAGAAGAAAGCAGTAGTAAGGCAACCAAAGGTGTAAACTTGAATAAGTTATACGTTTTCATAACACAATCTTTTTATTTTTATACTTGTTAATTTTTTGAATCGATAGGGGAAATTTTATATCCGAGTACTTTCTCTAAATCGGCTTTAGCAGCCAAATAATCGTAAATGGCATTTTTGTATTGCAGCTCTGCATTGGTAACGGCCAACGCTGCAGCATTGAGTTCCACAATCGTCCCCAAACCGGTTTCGTAGCGCTTCAAAGTAATCTCATACCCTTTTTTTGCCTGCTCAACCGACGATTGGGTAGCCATAATCTGCTTAACATTTTTATTAATCAAATCGATATTGTTTTTTACCGCCAATTTGAGGTTCCTTTCCAGATCAACCCGTTGATAACGGAGTTGGGAAAGTTGAACTTCGGTCTGTTTCAGGTTATGATGACGCTGCCCTCCGTTGAAGATGGGTATCGACAAGGTAACCCCTACCGTGGAATACGGGTCCCATTTGTAGTTGCTGAATTTGAAATCGTTGTTCTGACTGATGTAAGTATAGTGAAACGACGATACCAGCGAAGGAGCATATTGCAATTTCTGCATTTCATACAACTTCTGAACTTTATTGGCTTGGAGATCAAATTTTTTCAAATCACTGTTACCCATTAGAGAAGTATCCGCAGGAATAATGGCATCAAACATCACCTCGTCATAATCGCTAAGCGTTCCCAACACTTTCAACGGAACATCATCGTCAATTCCCATAAGCATTTTCAACTGCAATTCGGCAATTTTCATCATATTCTCTGCCTGAAGAATGCTCGGAATAAGACTTTTCAATCGCACTTCAGCGGTAATCACATCATATTCCGGAGCTATACCCTGTTCCATCTTATGCTTTATATTTTCCAGATTGATCGAATCCGTTGCATAGGTTTGTTTGAAAAGCAGATAACTGTCGTGCGCCAACATAAAGCTGTAAAACGATTTGGTTACCTGGTTAACCAAATTGATTTTCGAAGAACGAGCTTGTTCCATAGCCAATTGGATATCCACATCGCTCATCTGAATGTTTTTCCACAACGATGGCACAACCAGCGGTAGGCTCACGTTAACACCTCCCGTGTACATATTCCAGCGACCAACTTTAAATCCTTCTTTTCCTTTTGAATCCGAAGGCCCCATAAGTTTGCCCAACACTTCCAAAATTTTTAACTCAACTTCATCATCATACTGACCAGGATCAACATCACCTCCCAGTCCGAACCCATTATCCATATACATGGTCTGTTTTTTGATGGTGCGTTGATACTGCCCAATCAAATTAATTTCGGGCAACAAAGCCCCATATGCGCTCTTTTTAGCATATTGCGTTTTGGTGATTTCCATATCGGCAACTTTCACCGTTGGATTTTCGTTTAATGCTATTTCCAGCGCCGTATTCAAATCAATTGCTAAACTGTCTTTTTGCTGCGCTGTTGCTGTTGATAACCCAAATAATCCGCACACAACAGTTACAAATAGAATCGATTTCGGTTTCATCATTTTAAACATTATTTTTGTTCGATTTGTTGTTTTTTTAAATATTCATCCACTATTTT
Organism: Bacteroidales bacterium UBA1410; assembly: GCA_002305015.1. GTDB lineage: Bacteria > Bacteroidota > Bacteroidia > Bacteroidales > Dysgonomonadaceae > Anaerorudis. The sequence continues at coordinate 40,633 of DBPW01000043.1, read as the reverse complement.
AATGCCTTTTTCTGTGGAAATGCCCCGTATGAAATTGATCATCATGGTGGATGTTAATTCGGAAAACGAAAAAGGAGGTTTTTCGAGATACGATGCGCGGATATAAACAGAAGTACTTTCCTCTACAAGAAATGCCACGACTTTTACATTTAAATTCTCACGAATAACCCCTTGTTCGATCCCTTTTTGCAGAAACTTAATCAAAAATTCGTTGGCTTTTTTGCTTTCCTCTTTCAAAAAAGCATCCACTTGGGGATAATACTTATTAATATCTTCGTAAAACTTTACATTAGCGAACGATACGGTTTTGTGTATTTCCATGATACGTAAAAAAACCTCGATCACATTATCGCATTCTTCCATAAATTCACGCACCAATTTGTCGCGTCGCTCAATTTCTTGCTTCAAATAACTCAAAAGCAAATCTTCCTTGTCTTTAAAATTTTCATAGATGGTCCGTTTTGAAATACCCAACGACGAAGCCACTTCGTCCATCGATATGCTTTTTACACCATATTGAAAAAACAAACGACCGGCTTGCTGAATTATTCGATCTTTTACATCCATAACATAACTATCTCAAAAAAACAGGGCAAAATTAGGAATAAAAACTCAAAAAATAAAAATAGTTTTCCAAGTTTAACAATCTTTACACTAAATCCACTGTAATCGCTATCTATAGAGGATTAAGAAGGAAATAAAGAAGCCTTTTTGAAGCACATTTTTTGACGAAAATCAAAAGAAAATCTGCTATTTAACACTTTTCTGAAAGCATTTGTTTTCATGATTCCGCAAATTTAGCTATTTTTAGCAGCTTATTTCGCTGCTTATAAGATCCGTTTTATATGGAAGAAAAAAAAATAACAACATTTGCAGGATTTACTCCCCAAACCATCGGTTTTCTTAGAGAACTTAAAGAAAACAATAACAAACAATGGTTTGAAGAGCACCGGACGATATACGAAAAAGAACTACTTCACCCGTTCAGGGCACTCATCGATGTGCTTTCGCCTGTTATGTACTCCATCGATTCGCGTTTTGAGATGCGCCCCAACCGGATTCTTTCGCGCATCTACCGCGATATTCGATTTTCACAAAACAAAGATCCGTACAAAAGCTCCATGTGGATGAGTTTTCAGCGCTCGGGCACCCAATGGGAATATTTTCCGGGATACTTCATGGAGCTCAACACCGAAGATTGCTGCTACGGATTGGGTCTCTTTATGCCAAAACGCAAGGTCATGGATCGTTTTAGAGAAGAAGTGGAATTTCAACCCGAATCGTTCAGAGAAATGATGGAAAAAAAGGTATTGCAACGAGGCTTCGTGATTGAAGGAGAAAAATATAAGCGCCCGCTTCCGATTAATCTTCCCGATATGTATCAACAATGGATACAACGCAAAAACTTCTATGTGATAAAAACATTACCGCTCAACGATGAAAGAATTTATTCCGAAGCATTAGCACTTTTGCTGATGGATGATTTTACACAATTGGCCGATTTATATCATTTTTTGGTGGAAATTACAGAAGAAACCGAATAAAACGATAACTTTAATTGAAAAATATCCCATACATTTGTGTCGCTTACAAAATAATGCGGACAAAAAATATCGACTATGATTTGTTTCCCGAACGCGAAAATCAACTTAGGACTTCACGTCGTCTCCAAACGACCGGACGGTTATCACACTATCGAGACCATTTTCTATCCCGTGGAATTGAAAGACGCGCTTGAAGTTATACTCCTCGATCGTCGTTCCTGCACCCCTTCTTCGAATGAAAAGAGGTTCAGGTTTTTTTCTTCAGGTATTCCGATAGGAGGCAACATTGACGACAATATGGTAATCAGAGCTCTCAATCTTCTTGCAGCAGAAAAACAAATTCCTCCTATCGATATTTATCTGCTGAAAAAAATACCATTCGGTGCGGGTTTGGGCGGCGGTTCCTCCGATGCTGCCTTCATGCTCAAACTACTAAATGAAACCTTTGCTTTAGGGTATTCCGAAGATCAATTGATCGCTTTTGCAGCCCGACTGGGATCCGATTGTGCTTTTTTTATCAAAAACAAACCTGCTTATACTTACGGCATCGGAAACGAATTAGAAGAAATCGATCTTTGTCTGGATGCCTACTATTGGGCGTTGGTAAAGCCGCCATTCAACATATTCACCAAAGAAGCGTATGCCCTGATTACGCCACGTCAACCCGAAATTACCTTAAAAGAAATAGTGAAAAGCCCTGTTTCGGAATGGAAAAACAGGATGAAAAACGATTTTGAAGTTCCGATTTTCAAAAAATATCCCCAACTTTGCAGCATTAAAGAAAAATTATACCGACACGGAGCCGTGTACGCCTCCATGTCGGGGTCGGGTTCAACCATATTTGGTTTATTTGAAAAGCCACCCCGACTCGAGAACATTTTTCCGGATTGTTTTATATGGACAAATGCCGATTGTTGAAATAAAGTGAATATATCATAATTGAATTACCTTTTTATTAATTCCATTAATTATGCAACGTAAATATCCGTTTTTGATCGTTTTGTTTTTTATCGCATTCAATGCCGGCGGGCAACAAATCATCTCGCCCAAACAGATTCGCACGTTGGGTCCGATTACCGTACAAAAACCGGTTTTGATAGACAGTACCGACATAAAAAATTCCACATTTTCCGACGAAACACTGCTTTCTTATTTTGTTTCGTTTCCTTCTCACAAAAAATTTTCAAACACCCTCACGCCGGACACAGCCGGGTTTTTTCATTTGCAAAAGCCGCAAAAAGGATATGCATTTCAATTGATTTCGTTTTTTGTTGACGCCGATCGTTACGGAAAAGCCAAACTCACCATTACTTCGCCCAATCCACTCGAACTATGGATCAATGAGGTAAAAAGAGCCACCAAAACGCAGGTGAACGACAGCCTTCATCTCTCCGGTTCGGTCGACGCCACCCTCAATGGATTTGTCAACAAGTCGCGCATTGTGATCAAAATGCTCACTTCATCCGATTATTCGATTGAACCGGCCCTAAAAATCGAACTGAAACCCGATGAAAAAGATACCCTTGTTCAATATACATTTACCGATAGCGATATTCGAAGAATTACTATAAACGATATTCTGGAAGGAAAACGGGTAACCTCATCCGAAATCTCACCGCAAGGTCGCTTCGTTTTGCTTCGCTATTCCGAGACCTTGGCCGGTGGCGAAAGGAAACAATACGTGGAAGTTTACGACAGCAAACAACAACGAATTGTTCTTTCAGAACCCGACAGCCGCATACAACTTGGTTGGATGCCGAAATCGGAATGTCTATATTATGTTGCCGACAGCGAAAACGGCAGAACACTATTCATCCTTGATCCTCTGAAAACCGAAGCTAACGTGCTTGCCGAAAATCTTCCAAAAGAAAGATTCTTTATCGCTCCCGACGAAAAATCGATGTTTTACTCCGTTAAAGAAACCCAAATCATAAGCAATCCGGCCGGACTGAAACGCCTGCTTTCTCCTGAAGACCGACAGTCGGGTTACCGAGATAAATATTATATCTATCGTTATTTTTTCGATACCGGTTTGTCGCAACGACTTACATTCGGAAAACAAACTGCCACGCTCAATGATGTAACCGACAACGTTAAGCGATTGCTTTTTACTGTTTCGAAAGAAGATCTTTCCGAACGCCCTTTCAGCAAAACATCGATGTACATGATTGACTTGGAAACCATGCACATCGACACCCTCTGGGAAAACGAACCTTTTGCCTACTCGGCACGGTTTTCGCCCGACGGCAAACAAATCGTCATTCATGGAGCACCTGAAGCATTCAACGGCATCGGCCTCAACATCAAAGAAGGGCAGACAGCCAACAGCTACGATACCCAATCGTTTATCATGGATCTGACGACAAAAAAAATCGAACCGGTCACCAAATATTTCAATCCCACCATCGATTCACAAGTATGGAGTCGCAGCGATAATTTCATCTATTATCGGGTACAGGAAGGCGATTGCGAAAACATGTACCGTTACTCCCCTACTACAAAAAAATTCGAAAAACTTCCGCTCAAAGAAGAAGTCATCCGTTCGTTCGATATTGCCGCTGACGCCTGTCGTGCAACCTATACCGGCATGAGTGCATCCAATTCTACCCGAAGCTACTTGCTTGACCTGAAAACGCTGAAATCCACACTCATTGCCGATCCTTATGACGAAAGGCTCGCCAAACTGGAACTCGGAGAAGTGAAACAATGGAATTTCAAAAGCACTTTCGGAGATACCATCGAAGGCAGGTATTATCTTCCACCTCGTTTTGATCCCAGCAAAAAATATCCGCTCATCGTATATTACTATGGTGGTACCAGCCCCACCCAGCGTGTTTTCGAGAGCACATATCCGTTGCATGTCTATGCGGCTCAAGATTATGTGGTTTATACACTGCAACCCAGCGGAACCACGGGTTACGGTCAAGAATTTTCGGCTCGCCATGTCAATGCCTGGGGAAAACAAACCGCCGACGAAATCATCGAGGGAGTAAAAAAATTTGTGGAAGCCCACCCGTATGTCGACGGCACAAAAATAGGAAACATCGGTGCTTCCTATGGCGGCTTCATGACGCAGTACTTGCTTACCCGCACCAACCTCTTTACGGCTGCCGTTTCACACGCAGGTATCAGTAACATCACCAGCTATTGGGGGCAGGGTTATTGGGGTTACACCTACAGCTCGGGAGCCAGTGCCGGGAGCTATCCGTGGAACAATCCCCAACTCTATGTAGAGCAAAGTCCGCTCTTTCATGCCGACAAAATCAACACACCTCTGCTGTTGCTGCACGGTACAGCCGATACCAACGTACCTATTGGCGAAAGCATCCAAATGTTCACGGCATTGAAACTATTGGGTAAAACAGTGGAATTTATTCAGGTAGAAGGAGAAAATCATGCCATTTACGATTACGACAAACGCATCGCGTGGAACAACACCATTTATGCCTGGTTTGCAAAATGGCTGAAAAACGATTCCCGCTGGTGGGAATCGATGTATGCTGCCGAATAATCCGAACAATTTATATCGAAAAAATGGCAACATCGTTTCCTTATCAACTTCATCATCAAAACGAACTTGTATCCCGTTTAAATGCTTTAGGTGGTTCACGGATACCTTTTTTGTTTATCATCGATTTTGAAGGACAAAACGGCTATATTATCCCGTCGGATGAATTGGACGATCGTTTTGTGCGATTCGATTTTTCGGAAGAAACGGTATTGAAAAGGAAAGCCGACCGCCACACCGGTGAAAAAATCGAATGGAAAATTTCGCCGATAAATTTTGAAGAATACGATTCGAAATTTCAATTCGTAATGGATCAAATCCACCAGGGAAATTCGTATTTGGTTAATCTGACACAACCGACAGAAATACAAACAAACGTATCGTTGCTCGATTTATACCAATTGGGCAATTCCAAATACAAACTTTGGTTGAAGGACAGGTTTACCGTATTTTCCCCTGAGATCTTTATCAAGATAAACAGCGGCACGATTTCCACTTTTCCCATGAAAGGTACTATCGATGCCACTGTAGCCGATGCCGAAAACATCATCCTGAACGACCCCAAAGAAAAAGCCGAGCATGCCACCATCGTCGATTTATTGCGAAACGATTTGAGCATCATGGCCACCCATGTTGTCGTAAAACGCTATCGATATATCGATAAACTTTGCACGAACAAAAACGAATTGTTGCAAGTAAGTTCGGAGATTACGGGCATATTACCCAAAAACTATCACAACAGGTTGGGAGATATTGTTTTCTCGATGCTTCCCGCCGGTTCAATCAGCGGCGCACCCAAAAACAAAACATTGGAAATCATCCATCAAGTAGAAAATTATGAACGAGGCTTCTATACAGGCATTTGCGGTTGGTTTGACGGCAATAACCTCGACTCGGCCGTGATGATACGCTATATCGAACAAAAAGGGAATCGATTTATTTTTAAAAGCGGCGGCGGTATCACTTCTCAAAGCGAGAGCAAAAAAGAATATCATGAACTTATCGAAAAGGTATATGCCCCAATTTATTGAAACCATAAAACTTTTCAACGGCAAGTTCTATCGGCTTGAGCTGCATCAAAACCGCATGAACAAGGTTTTCGAGGATCATTTTAAAGACGACGAGAAAATCTGTTTGGCTGAATATGTACATGCTTCATCGTTTCCAAAAAATGGATTATATAAATGCCGTATCGTATTTGACTCCACTATCCGTAAGCTTGAATACATTCCGTATGAAATGCGAAAAATTCGCTCTTTACGTCTGCTGGAAACCGACATAGATACATTGCCCTATAAAAAAGAAGACCGAAGCAACCTGAACGATGCCTTCGCAAAAAGAGAACATTGCGACGATGTTTTGCTGATCAAAAACAGTTTATTGACCGATACCTCTTTTTGCAATATTGCCCTTTTTGATGGTCACACTTGGGTTACCCCGCGCATTCCTTTAATTTATGGTGTAAACAGAGCCCAACTATTGGCAGAAGGAAAAATCATCGAAAAAGACATAAAAATGGATGAACTCGCAAACTTTTCTTCCTTGCGGTTATTCAACGCAATGGTGGAATTTGGCGAATGCGAGCTCACCCCTTATGTTATTCGAAAATATAATCATCAAGTTTCCATATGCACAACGTAATCAGCTCAGCCGGGTTGAAAGCCGAACTGTTTATCGCTTTGATATGGTTAACTAAATGGGTTACTTTCTCTTCATCGTTCACCTGCATAAAAACCGCAGAATTATATCCCGGCCATACCGGCGTATTCAATCGGGGTTCACTGCGCCTGCTTTTTGCCAACACTTGTTCGATAATCTGATATTCCGAAATTTTTTCCTCTTCGATTACTTCGACCAATGTTTCGAGCATACTCACATTGCAAGTACAATAAATTAGTTTCATATCTGAATGTTTTCTTCTTGTTTATTATTTTCTATCCTTATTCATGCGACTTATTAGCCCTCTTTTCGTTAAGGGATGTATAAATGGCCGGAATCAGAATCAGAGAAATTAATGCCGAAACCAACAGGCCTCCAATAATGGTAACACCTAGCGGCGAATACATTTCTTTACCCATTCCTTTACCCAATGCCATCGGCAACATACCCAATATCGTAGTCAATGTAGTCATTAATATAGGGCGCAAACGCGATCGGCCGGCTTCTGTTACCGCCTCATAAAGCGTATATCCACGTTTACGAAGCATGTTGGTATAATCGACCAATACGATACCGTTGTTCACAACAATTCCCATCAACATAATTACGCCGATAAAAGTAGTAATGCTTAACGTCAGTCCTGTTGCAAGAAATGCCAAAACAACCCCAACTAATGTAAACGGTACGGCAAACATAATGATAAACGGATCTTTAAACGATTCAAACTGAGCCGCCATAACCATATATACCAATGCAATACCAAGGAAAAGAATCAGATACAGGTCTCCGAACGATTCTCCCTGATCGACCACCTGCCCGCCAAGTGTTACGTTCACCCCTTCGGGTATTTCTGTATCGTCTATGATTGTTTGGGCTATCTTGGCTCCTTTTCCCAACGAAACATCATTCAGATTGGCCGTAGCCAACACGAAACGCTGTTGCGATTCGCGCTGTATTTCCAACAAACCAATGTCTTGTTTAATTTCGGCAATGGTCGATAAAGGCACCTGTTTACCCAATAAATTGGTTATCTGCATTTCCTTCAATCCTTCGATATCGTTCCGAAATTCCGGAGCGTATCGTATCTTGATATCATAATCGTCTCCTCCTTCGGTAAATTCTCCCGATTCGGCACCAAATAAATTTTGCCGAATCTGCATACCGATAAGTGCGGTATTCAAGGCCATTTGAGATGCTTTTTCTTTGTCGATAACAATTTGCACTTCTATTTTTCCGTTATCTACCGAGGTTTCCACATCCTTAAACTCGTTGCATGCCTTCAATTTTTCCTCGAAAGAAAGCGCCGTTTTATTGATCGCATCCAAATCATCACCCGAAATATGAATTTCTACCGGTCGTTTGTTCCCCGTTATGGCTGCGGCCAAAATGCTACCTGCCTGAATTTGGTATTTTTCTATTTGAGGAATTTCGTCAAGCCGTTTACGAACCGCATCGGCAATCTCTTCTGCCGTTCTTTTTCGTTTATCGGGAAGAGTAAGGTGACACAATACACTGCCAATATTTTTCCCTTCTTTGAAACCTACTGTCGTTAGCGCTCCGTCGCGCGTTTGGCCGGCAATTGCTCCGGAAGAACCGGGAACCATTTCTTCAATCTCCTCATACAATATTTTCAATATTTGCTGCCCTATACTGTCGGTCTGTTCGGCACTTGTTCCTACTTCGGTTTCAAACGAAAGAGCAAAGCTTCCTGCATCGAAATCGGGAATATAATCCGTACCGATTTTCTTTCCCCACAGCATAACCGCCACAAATATAACCGCAGCAGAAACAATAACCACTCCCTTATGAGCCACTGTCCAAGCAAGCAAGTTTTTATAGCCGTATTCAACTTTGTTAAACATGTTCTCGCTCCATTGATAAAACTTGCTTTGTTTCTCTTGATCTTCCCCCTTCTTTTTCAATAACCGTGACGAAAGCATCGGCGTTAACGTAAGGGCAGTAAACAACGACATAATCATGCACACACACGTCAGGATGGCCAATTGTTTAAACATAATTCCTACAATACCTCCCATGAAAACCATAGGAAGAAACACCACCAGCGTGGTAACGGTTGAAGCCGATATAGCCATACCCATCTCTGACGTTCCGAAAATGGCCGCCTGCCTTGGCTTGGTACCCCTCTCGATGTGCTGGGTAATATTTTCCAACACCACAATGGCATTGTCCACCACCATACCGATGGCTATGATTAACGACATGAGAGAAAAAATATTGATCGTGTAATCCATGATGTACATCACGATAAATGCACTAATCAGCGACACCGGCATCGTAACAAAAATGATAAGGCTCGAGCGCCACTCTCTCAAGAACATCAATACTACCAACGTCACAAAAATCAACGCATAAAAAAGCGAGGAAGTGAGATTCTTCACCGATTCTGTCACCATTTCGTCGGTACTGATCATTTCATTGATCTGCACATCACCAGGAAGCGTCTTTTTAATTTTCTCCATTTCTTTTCTCACCGCCTGAACCACTTCCAATGTATTGGTTCCCGTTTGTTTTTGTACCAAAAGAGCCACACCTTCCCCTAGGTGATTGCGTGCAAAAGCCTGCTTTTCGGCAAAAGTATCTTGTACCGCCGCCACATCTTTCAATCGTACTACTTTCCCGTTAAACGCCTTCAATGCTATATTTTCGATATTTTCTACCGTTTCGAATTTTCCCGGCACACGTACCGAAAAATCATACACCCCTACTTTTATGTTTCCCGCAGGCACATTGATATTCTCGGCTTGTAAAATGGTCGATATTTCGCTTACCGACAAATTATACGCCTTCAATTGACGGGGATCCACACTTATCGAAATCTCGCGTTCGGGCTGTCCCAAATAAATTACTGTTCCCACTCCGTCCACTTTACGTAAAGGCGAAGCAATTTTATCTTCTATGATTTTTTCGATCCCATTATAATTGCTTGTCGCATTGATCGAATAGCCAAGAATAGGCATCATAGAGGAGTTGATCTTAAAAATAATTGGACTTTCTGCTGCTTTCGGAAGTCTGCTTTTAACCAACTCCATTAAGTCTCTGGCATTGTTTGCCGCAGCCGTAACATCGGTATTCCAGTTGTAACTCAATTGAATAAACGATACATTCTCTTTCGATATCGATTTTATATCTTTCAAATATTCGGCACCGGAAAGCACAGCTTCAAGAGGTTTGCTCACTTGCTCTTCCACTTCGTTTGCCGATGCACCCGGATATACCGTAATAATGGTAATTGACGGATATTCCAATTCGGGCATCACATCAAGGGGAAGCAATTTCATTGCAACCAATCCAAGAAGGATAATAGCAACGAATAACATCGCCGTAGCTACAGGTCTTTTTACGCCTATTTCAGGTAATTTCATTTTATGTTGATTTTTAATTTATTCCTTAACAATTTCCACAAGAGTACCTTCATCCAATTTGTTTTTTCCATCAATAACCACCCGTATGCCCGCTGCTATTTCGGGGATGTGAATTTTATCTTTCACCGTTTCTCCTCGTTTCACCTGAATGCGGGAAACCGTATTATCGTCGTTCACCGCAAATAAAAACTCATCACCGGTACCCGGTTGCCTGTAAATGGCATTAATGGGCACAAAAACGCCTTTTGCCGCCGGCAGTTCAAGCGATGTTCTGCAAAACATGCCCGGTTTGAATTTCAACGAAGTATTGGGAATTTCTACCTCAACAGAAGAGGTGCGTGTAACAGAAGATAAGACAGGAGAAATATAATGTATTTTCCCGATAACTTTTTCTTCGGGATACGCATCAAAAATCACCTCAACCTCATTTCCTTTATGTATTAGAGGCAATTCTTTTTCATTCACTTCTATTTTAACCTTCAAAGGGTTCAATTGCATCAACGTCACAATACCGTTTTCGATTTTTAAATCGGTACCCACCGATGGCACAAACGAATAATTTTCGCCTTCCTCAACAAAAACATCAACCAGTATGCCCGAAAACGGTGCAGTGATGGTGGTATTTTTTTTCAACATTTTCACTTTGGCTTCCGAAGCTTCATATTTTGCTTTTATATGATCATAATCCATCAAACTGACACTCCCTTTTTCTTTCAACCGACTCAATCGTTCATAGTCTTTTTTGATTGCCTCGTTTTCCACTTGTGCCTGTATGAGCATTTCGTCCGACAATTCCACAATTTTGGCACCTTGAGCAACGAAGTCTCCTTTTTTGTAGTATATTTTTTCTATTCTTCCGGGTAGGGATGAAGCTAAATTAACTTTCCGGTTTGCTTCTGCAGTACCGGAATAATTAAGAACAGGATGATATTCCGTTTCAACCGATTCGGCAACAGTCACCCTTACGGCTTTCACCTCATTTTCTTCCGATTTGTTTTGTGTTGAGCATGCAGTAGCCATAAGCAAGAGACAAACTGCAAATAATAAATTCTTTTTCATATTCATTGATCGATTAATTATTTTCTTGATTATACATCTCGGGGTAATCATAAATGGCACCGGTAGCTTTGTCTAATTCCGTTCGTGCGATCTTCATTTCAATTACGGCATCAATAAAATTGTTGTTCGCCTGCTCCCAATCCAACTGCGACTCCAACAGATCTGTTAGCTTTATCAATCCTTCACCAAAATGGTTTCGCGATATGTCCATACTTTCTTTTGCTTGTTCTTTCGATAATTTACAAATCGCAACCTTATCCAACGATTCGGTATATGCATTAATCGATTGCCGGATTTGCAAATCGATCAATTCCCGCGTTTCGTCCAATTCATACTGCACAGCTTGACGATCTCTTTTTGCGGCATTTAAGGTATGTACCCTGTCGCCCCAATGGAAAATAGGCACCGACATAACTACACCGATATTCCAATCGCCGCCAAACTTTTTTTCAAAACCATTATAGGGATTCGGATTTAAATATGCATATCGGCCGGAAAGAAAGATATCGGGCATAAAACGTGAGGTCGCAATTTTTTGTGCCGATTCGGCGATCGAAACTTTTTGTTTCAGCATCTCTATTTCCACCCTGTTGTCCACCGTTTGAGGGCTTGCCAAATAAGGTAACGATTCATTTTCAAGACCGGATTCTACTCCGTCTGCCACTCCGAGATTGTCCGATTCAACGCCCATAATTTGCGCCAATGCCATTTTCGATAAAGCCAATCCGTTTTCGGCTTTCAACAATTTCAATTTGGCATCATTTTGTTTCACCTGTGCTTTCAACAAATCGTTTCGAATGATCACTCCCTCGTTATATAAATTCTCCAAATCGGAAACCAACCGATTCAGCAATTCCAGATAAGATTGGGCCAACTTAACTTTTTCATTCATCGATACCACCCGCCAATAAGCCTCATCCGTCTTATTCACCAATTCGGCTTTGGTAAGGGTAATGTTGCTGTTTTCAATAATTTCTGCATATTGGGCAATACGATAGGTTTCCGTTATTTTAAATCCTGTAAACAAAGGCTGCATCACCGATAAACCCGCATAATACGTATTCTTGTAATCCAATTTCATCTGATCGGCCGGAATAAGTGCATATTGCTGAAAAACAGGATTTCCCGAAGCATCGATCAAGGGTTTGCCGGTTTCGGGATTGATCACCCATGTTTTAAGAGCCGTTGCCGGATCTTCCTGAAAAATTCCCGGATTGAATTTTCCCGTTTGTTGATCTATGGCATTATAAGGAACAATGGGAAGAAACATATCGTGCTGCAAAAGCTCAATTGCTTTATTGGTATGCAGGTAACCCGCATTCAATTTGAAATCGGGCAAATATTTCGTAAAGGCCGATTTCCGTAGTGCAGTGGATGCCTGCGCCTTTTCTTGTGCTATCTTAACTTTTTTGTTTTGCTCCAATGCTAATTTCCGACATTGTTCCAATGTGTAAACTTCCTGAGCAACAATTCCTTGAGCAAAAAGGATAAAAACCAGACTCAACAAGTCGATTAAACCCTTTCTAAAATTGATTTCTTTCATATTCACTGATTATTTAACGTTTTGTTATTCCGTAAAGCAAGATATCGGTCAACCGATTCAGGTGAACCGAATATTCTGCTATATCCAGTTTATCCAGGATGAAAAAGATTTCGAGCCCTTTTAGCGTATTAACGATGATTAAAGCTGTGGAATACGTATCATCAACATCAAATTGTTCGATTTTTACTCCTTCATCCAAAATTTGTCGAATCACTTGGACCTCATCCTTGTCGTACTTTTCGCGAAGATGCTCCACAAAAGGCAAGTTGGTTAAATAATCGGAATGCAGAGCTTGGTAATAATTTGCTTTTTGCATAAATTCTTTCGTCCGTTCCAATAAATACACCCTTAGCTTATCTTTAGGAGTAGGCTCTCTTTCCATGGATTTTTGAAGAGCACTTTTTGCTTCCATAGCCTCCTTTTCGATAACCGCTCTAAAAATGTCTTCTTTGTTTTGAAAATAGTAATAGATGGAACTTTTCCCTTTTTGCAAGGCATCTGCAATATCATCCATTGTGGTTTTTCTGTACCCATAGCGACTAAAAAGTTCGCCCGCTTTACGAATAATCGTATTTCGCATTTCGTCACTTACTGTATTCATCTTTCCTGGGATTTAAATTATTCATATTTGACTATTCGAATAAATTGTTCAATTGTTCGAAAATTCAAGGCGCAAATTTATACCCTTTTTCAGGATGAAACTAATAATACGATATAATTAATGTTAAATACAGTATATAACCATCCGAAAGCACCAATAATAAGCAACCAAACCGGCCGAAAGCATAGTAACCAAATACTTCGACCGAAATGTGGAAGCAAAATTGAAGTTAATTCACTACTTTTGTACGAACCATCAAAATAACAAAAAATGGAGTATAGTATAGAAGCTTTATGCAATGCCGTATGCAATATCGCTATTGCAACAGGAAAATACCTGAAAGAAGAACAAATAAAACTCAGTCCTGACGACATTGAATTAAAGGGTCCGAGAAATTACGTAACCTATATCGATAAGGAAGCCGAACGCCGACTTGTAGAAGCGTTGCAAAACCGGATTCCCGAAGCAGGATTTTTAACCGAAGAAGCTACCGTTGAATACGAACAAAAAGAATACACGTGGATTATAGATCCGTTGGATGGAACTACCAATTATATACATGGCGACAACCCATTTTCGGTGAGCATTGCCCTCATGCGGAAAGGAAAAATCGTGCTTGGTGTGGTCTACGACCCTGTAGCCAACGAGCTCTATTCTGCCATCGAACCAGGGAAAGCCCAACTCAACGGCCAACCCATTCATGTGAGTTCTCACGCAGAACTCCAAAACGGATACATTGCCTTTGGCATACCCTACAACCTCACACCGGAAGGCGAAAAAATACTGCAAAACACACTGGCTCAATTCCGCAAATGCAGTTTTCGCATCAAAGGCTCGGCAGCGGTGGAAATATGCTATGTTGCCTGTGGCAGAAGCGACGCCTACTTTCACTCGTCACTCTCGCCTTGGGATGTGGCAGCCGGTACATTTATACTGGAATGCGCAGGCGGCAAATGCACCGATTTCTCCGGCGGCAGAAACTACCTTTTCGGCAAAGAACTGGTAGCAGGTAATGGCAGAATCAACAAAGAAATAATGGACAATATCATTCGAATCTAAAAATAAATTGATTATCTTTACGCGGCTAAAAATATTTCGCAAACAACTATGACAACAGACCTCAAACAAATCGGCGAACGCATAAAAGGGTTACGCGAAGCCCTGGGTTATTCCCCTGAAAAAATGGCGAGTATTCTGGAACTGAAAGTGGACGATTACCTGGCATACGAAGAAGGAACTAAAGACATTTCGATATCGGTACTTCAACGTATTGAGAAGGAATTCAACATCGATCTTTCCACTCTCTTGTTCGGAACAGAGCCCAAAATGAGCTCTTATTTCATTACCAGAAAGGACAAAGGATTAAGCGTTGAAAGGGTATCAGCCTATAAATACCAATCACTCACAGCCGGTTTTACCAACAATATAGCCGAAGTATTCATCGTCACGGTTGAACCTAAACCCATGGATGAAGATTTCTTCAAAAATACTCATCCCGGACAGGAGTTCAATATGGTTCTCGAAGGGAGTATGATGATTCACATCAACGGGAAAAACCATATCCTTAACGAAGGCGACAGTATATATTTCGATTCTACCCTTCCTCATGGTATGAAAGCATTGAACGACAAACCCGTCAAATTTCTGGCCGTGATTCTCCACCCGTGAGAAAAACATCAAACTCTTTTGGAAAATAAACATAAATACAATTAAAAATTTATCATGCTCGAAAAATTTTTAAAACGAACGGAATTTATATCTCATCAAGATTTTGTAGAAAACTATCAAATCGAAGTTCCCGAGAACTTTAATTTTGCCTACGATGTAACGGACGAATGGGCAAAAACCCATCCCGACAAACGAGCCATTTGCTGGACAAACGATCGAGGCGAACACCGCGACATGACATTCGCAGAGTTGAAGGAGCTATCTGATAAGACAGCTTCTTTTTTTCAATCGTTGGGTATTGAAAAAGGAGACATGGTGATGCTCATCCTTAAACGAAACATCGAATTTTGGTATACCATTCTGGCACTACACAAGATAGGAGCGGTAGCCATCCCGGCCACTCATCTGCTTACCGATAAAGATATCGTTTATCGCGCCAATGCAGCGAGCATCAAAGCGATAGTAGCATCCGAAGATCCGGAGCTCATCGACCATATCAACAAAGCCCTCCCCAAATCGCCCTCCGTTAAACATCTCATCATAAACAGCAGTAATCATTACGACGGGTGGCTTAGTTTGCACGAGGAGATAGAGAAAGCAGCACCCTTTGTGAAACCTGAGAAAGTCAACGAAAACAACGACATGATGCTGTTGTATTTCACCTCGGGAACCACAGGACAACCTAAAATGGTGATTCACAATTTCACCTATCCGTTGGGGCATATCACCACTGCCAAATATTGGCACAATCTGCACGAAAACAGCATACACCTCACCGTTGCCGAAACCGGATGGGCGAAAGCCACTTGGGGAAAACTCTACGGACAATGGATAGTGGGAGCATGCGTGTTTATTTACGACTACGATGGCAAGTTTATCCCGACCGACATGCTCCGGATGATTTCGAAATACAACGTCACCTCGTTTTGTGCACCTCCCACCATCTATCGTTTCCTGGTACGCGAAGACCTCACAAAATACGATCTTTCGGCACTGGAATACTGCACCACGGCGGGCGAAGCACTCAATCCGTCGATCTTTGAAATCTTTTACAGGCAAACCGGCATTCAGATTAAAGAAGCCTTCGGACAAACCGAAACGGCACCTATCATTATTACCTTTCCCTGGATTGAACCCAAACCCGGCTCAATGGGAGTTCCCAATCCGCTTTACGACATGAAACTGATTAAGCCCGACGGGCTTCTCGCTGAAGAGGGAGAGGAAGGCGAAATTTGCATCGACACACACAAGGGGCACCCCCTGAGCTTGTTTATGGGCTATTACCGCGACGAAGAACTCACTCGCAAAGCCTATTCCGGACAACTCTATCACACGGGCGACATAGCCTGGCGCGACGAAGACGGTTATTACTGGTTTGTAGGCCGTACCGACGATATCATCAAAAGTTCGGGATACCGCATCGGTCCCTTTGAGGTAGAAAGCGCACTGATGACCCATCCGGCCGTTGTGGAATGTGCCGTCACCGGAGTTCCCGACGAAATACGTGGACAAGTAATAAAAGCAACGATTGTTCTGGCAAATGAATATAAAGGGAAAGAAAGTCCCGAATTGATTAAAGAGATTCAGGATCATGTAAAAAGGGTAACTGCACCCTACAAATATCCTCGAATTATCGAATTTGTGGATGAATTACCCAAAACCATCAGCGGTAAAATACGCCGCGTTGAAATTCGTGAAAAAGGAAAATAATAACGGATAAATGTAATGTTCCTCCGTCGACGGCTCTACATTCACACAACGTTAACCGACATACACGTCAAACAGAGCCTACCTAACTAAGGAGGAGATATATGTAGGAAAATGCGCCCTGCCAAAATACTCAAAAAAAGAAAGGGTGTTCATTAGAAGTTATCATGAATCGCAAGACTTATCGTCTTTTTTCCAAGCAACACAAATTTGTGATTTGTGGCCACTTTGGTAACGCTCTTCATCTTCCGTTGAACACCCTCGTTCCCCCTTTCCGCTTTTAGGCGGAAAAGAAGGGAACCTGTTTTTTATTCTATATCGCTATTTTATCTTCCCGACAAAAAATACGATCATTTTAAGTTCGATTACTTTCTCTGCTCTCTAGCAAACGAAATATTACTTCTGTAATACGCATGTAAAATTAATAGATAATAGTTGAAAAAACAAATTTTTTGATCGAAATTTTCGAGCTAAATTTGTTTTTTAACGTTTCTCCGATTTTCTTATCCACTCATCGGCTATTAGGGCATCGTAGCCCAATTCCTTAGCTTTTAAAAAATCGGCTTTGGCAGCTACTTTATCGTATTGCATCAGTCTCACCCTGCCGCGCAGGAAATAAAAATAAGGATTTTGCTTCTCGTTAGGTTCGGCAATCCGCAAATCGGCCGACGCTTTAAAAAGCTGTTCCGTATTCACGTAACACTCGGCACGATTCATATACAACGCCGAGGAAGCATTTCCTTCGCCATCGATGAGCCGGGTATATACTTTTTCGGCTGCCTCCCAATTATCGTCGAGTTTATAAATCAATGCTTTGCTCAGAAGAGAATACATATTGTCAGGATCGAGTTGTTGAGCCCTCCGGAAATCGGACTCCGCTTTTTCTCTGTTTTTTTGTTCCAGATAGAGCACACCTCGCCGATAATAAGCTTCGGTATCGGTAGAATCTCGATTCAAGATGGTATTATAATCGGCCATGGCTTCATCAAACTTATCCATATCGCATAAAAGCGATGCCCGGTTATGCAAAACCACATTGGGTTGAGGATAACCCGGTAATGCCGCCGTAAACGAGATATAAGCATCATTTAAGCGGCCGAGCTCACGCTGAATAACCCCCATACTCATGAGCAGCATAGCATTGTTTTTATTCGACGGCTCAAGCTGCATGGCTTTTTTGAGGGTATACTCGGCGCTGTCGAGGCGATTTTTTTCAAGATGATCTGCCGATTTATCTATCCACTGCTCGTAAGTCTGAGCCTCAGCCGACACAAAAACGGCAAAAAAAAGAAGAAAATATCCCAACAACTTCGTCATCATTCTACGAATTAAACCTTCATTCGCAACAAATTTAGCACAATTTTGTCTACATTTGCCAACCTAACCCTTTAAAAAAGCAAAAAAATGGACATTAACGCTGCTGTTACCCAGCCCGATTCTATTAAAACATTGCTGATAAACCCTGCAGAAGAGATTACTACGGCAGCCCAGCTCATCAAGGAGGGTCGTTTTGAAGAACTCCTCAATAAGATAGTAACCGGGAGTATCGACTTTGCCGGAAAAATTCTGCTTGCACTTATCATCTTTTTTGTGGGCAGGTGGCTGATCAAAAAAATGAGCCTCGCTATCAACCGACTCATGACTCGACGGGGAATGGATATCGCATTAAGAAGTTTTCTGAAAAGTGTATTCGATATTTTTTTCTATACCTTCCTGTTCATCATCATTGTCAATGTCGTAGGAAAACAAACCGTTTCGTTGGCCGCATTAATCGGATCGGTTGGATTAGCCGTAGGTTTGGCAGTGAAAGACAACTTAGCCAACTTTGCCGGTGGAGTAATGCTCCTCTTGAACAAACCGTTTAAGGGAGGCGACTACATCGAAGCACAAAACCTTTCCGGAACTGTAAAAAGCGTAGGCATTCTATATACCACGCTAACCACTGCTGACAACAAAACCGTTTATATCCCCAACGGTCCGCTCTCTACAGGTAACATAACCAATTACAGTGCACAAGAAACCCGAAGAATCGAAATCACGGCCGCGGTAGATTACGGATCGGATATCGAAATGGTGAAAAAAATTCTTCTTGATATTGCCCACAATCATCCAAAAATTCTGCCCGATCCCGAACCTTTTGCCCGCCTGACAAAAATAAACGAGAGTTCTCTCGATTTTGTCCTCCGGGTTTGGGTAAAATCGGAAGATTTCTGGCCGGTAACGTTCGATCTGAACGAAGAAATTTACCGTCAACTTACCCTTAATGGCCTAAATATTCCTTTCCCTCAACTGACGGTTCACCTTGCAAAAGAAAACCAAGCCGACAAGCAACCCTAATATCAGCTTAATGCCTGACATCAAGCCGATCTTACATTTGAGAAGCCCCTTTTACTGAAGGATTTTAACAACCAACGATAAAGAAAAGGAGCTGAAAGCTCCTTTAAATGTAACGATATTTTACTCCTTCGTAGCAACACATTTACTCGTACCGGTAAGGAGTGAAATATACTTGAATGCTGACAGCAATAAAAAATCCATCAGCTTTTATTAAGGTAAATGATAGCAAACCCCGGATTAGAGGTTCCGGAGTTTGTGTCCCATCTTGTTCTTTTTGGTTTCCATGTAAAATTTATTGTATTTATTGGGCATAATTTCTAAAGGTACATTTTCCACAACCTCCAATCCATAGGACTCTAATCCTATGCGTTTGACGGGATTATTAGTCATCAAACGCATTTTGGTTACACCGAGATTGCGCAGAATCTGTGCCCCTACCCCATAATCACGTTCATCGGCTCTATACCCGAGATGCAAATTGGCATCAACTGTATCCATACCTTTCTCCTGAAGTTTGTATGCTGATACTTTTGCCATTAGCCCAATACCACGTCCTTCTTGATTGAGATAGACAAGAACTCCTTTCCCTTCTTCCTCAATCATCTGCAAAGCCTTGTGAAGTTGCTCACCACATTCGCAACGCAACGAACCGAAAATGTCTCCGGTGATACACGATGAATGAACACGTACCAATATGGGTTCATCTTTTTTCCATGAACCTTTTATCAGCGCCACATGTTCTTGTTTAGTTGCTTTTTGGAGGAAAGGAATCAGCATGAAATCGCCATACTGCGTAGGGAGATGAACTTCTTCTCCTCGCTCGATAAGCGATTCGGTCTGAAGACGATATTTTATGAGGTCGGCTACCGAAATGATTTTGAGATTGAATTTCTTAGCCATTTCCATCAATTCGGGCAGACGTGCCATTGAACCATCTTCTTTTTTGATTTCTGCTAATACTCCGGCAGGATATAATCCGGCCAAACGTGCCAAATCAATAGTTGCTTCGGTGTGACCGGAACGGCGAAGTACTCCTTTCGATTGCGCGCGAAGAGGGAAAATATGTCCCGGACGGCCTAAGTCTTCCGGTCGGGTACCTTCGCGTGTCAACGCCAAAATGGTTTGAGCACGATCGTATGCCGATATTCCTGTGGTACAACCGTTCGTGAGCAAATCTACGGAAACCGTAAACGGTGTGGAATGAATGGAAGTATTGTTAGTTACCATCATGGGCAGATCCAGTTCTTCGCACCGTTCTATAGTAAGCGGCACGCAGATGAGCCCACGTGCATGGGTTTCCATAAAATTAATTTTTTCGGGAGTGATATGTTCAGCAGCGATCACCAAATCACCTTCGTTCTCGCGATCTTCATCATCGACCACAATGACGAAATTTCCTTTTTTTATTTCTTCGATCGCTTCCTCTATTGTATTGAGTTTATATTCTTCCATATACTTTTGAATTTTTTATTTACACAGCTATGTTTTCAGCCTTTAGCGCTTCATCAACCAAATGAAGAAGCTCTGCATTTAATTTTTTTATCTTCTCTAAATCATTTGCGATTCTTCTTTCAAAAAGAAAAGAGATCAATTTGAAAATTATCCCTATAGGGAAAAGATACATAAGAATTCGTGCCATAACGGAATTTGCTCTAAACGGACGTTGATGCTGAATCAGGACCGGATATGCTTCTGCTTTCTGCAGAATAAAGGAGTTTTTTGAATTTGAAACCATATTGAGCATGAATTCCATTTTATTTTTAATTGCAATCAACTCTTCTTCATATTGATTGTCTGTCCAATAAGTCTTATATCCCAGCTTACGATACTTAGAAAGATAGGTATCGATATCGGCCGATAATTGAGTAATATAACGAGCAATTTCTCGATAATCGGGTTTATCCATGACGACTTCTTTAACGGGATAATTCCGCTTTTCACGAATAAAAAATATTTTTCTGAAAAAAGCTGCATAGGTATCTCCGTTCAAAATGGCAGAATCGTTCATGGCTTTATACGTTAAAAACACACCCATTGGCAACAGTATCATGGAGCTGAACCACATACCCACCCAGTGCACCCATACACCGTCGCGCACCATTTTATAGCCTACATTATCGAAAATATAGTAAATAATGAACAAAATTACCGAAATAACAATGGGCATACCCAATCCGCCTTTTCGAACAATAGAACCCAATGGAGCTCCAATAAAAAAGAACACGATACAGGCAAACGGCAACGTAAATTTTCGATGCCACTCTATCCAATGTCTGTTAATGATGCGCTGGGTAGATATCTTCGACATGGAACGAAACAAAAATTCGTTGCTGTTGTTTTCGGCTTTTGCGTAGGCACTCTGCAAGATAGAAGATTTGGTTTGTAGATCTTTTGAAGCGAACAACGAGTCGGGACTAACGATGTTGATTATCTCTTTCTTTGCTTTTAGTATAACGGAATCTTTCTGTTGAGGCGGATAGCTGTTTCTAAACGTAAAAAAAGAATAGTTTTTCATCGTTTTACGGTCGATGATATTCATGCTGTCCATCTCGCATTGCATAGAGTCAATCGAACTTTTTAACTGCTTAATATTCTTTGCCATATAATTGCTGGCAGCATTTTCTTCGAGTGCGGAATCGTCTATGCGGTTAAAATTGGCATCGAAAGGAATGAGGATTTGCTTTTCTTCGAAGTTTTCGCGTGAATAGGGTACAAATTCGCGATTATCGCTCGATGTTCCTCCTTCGAAATTTTGAAACTGCTGACCATGATACAAGGTAAGAACAATGGAGAGCTTGTCTTTCGACATGCTCATTTTTGCCGAATCGCAAACAATCACCGCCATCTCATCGACATTGTTCTTGGATATATCGTAAATAAGAACATCATACAGCATGCCGGTTTTACGGTCTTTCTTCTGCACAAAAAGATTATAACCCTCTATCCCACGGTAAAAAACTCCTGAAGGGATATCCAACTCGGGAGATTTTTGACGGATAGAAATCAACAACGAGTAAAATTTGGTCTGTATGCGAGGCATAGCATTGTTTTGAAAAAAAAAGGCACCGATGCTGATAAAAACGGTGAGAACAATAAGCGGACTCATGGTTCTCAGCAAAGATATCCCGGAAGTTTTTATTGCCAAAAGTTCCAGATCTTCACCAAGATTGCCAAAAACCATAAGCGAAGCCAACAAAATAGACAAAGGGAGTGCCAATGGAATAAGATTGAGAGCCGCATACCAAAACATTTCGGCAATAATCTTTAATTCCAGTCCTTTACCCACCATATCTGAAATGTATTTCCAAAGAAACTGCATGAGTACCAGGAAAAGACATATAGCAAAAGTCATCAGAAACAAGGGCAGGAATATTTGCAGAAGATAGCTATCTAACCGCTTTATGTGGATTTTTTTACTCATGAAAGGATAACCAAAGACCGTCTTCCTATTTTTTTGCAAAGATAGTAAAAATCATGCGGATAAATTGCATTTAAATCCCCAATCTTCTCTTCATTTCTTCCACTTGGGTTTCCCAAAGAATAATAGCATCACTTTTTTCGTCGGGTTCGGCAAAATCGGTAATCTCAAGCGTCATATCACCTGTTAATTCCACTTTATAAAGGGCAAATTCGAAATAGGAATTTTCATCCTCATCATCCAACCAATGAAAGCGAATAGCCGACAGAGGTCTGGAAAAAATAACGTTGGCCGACTCGCTATCTTTGTTCCAAGTAAAAATGTATTGATTGGACTCTTCGTCAACTGATATCTCATCAGCAAACCACTCCGACAGTCCTTCGGGATGACTGACCATCCGCCAAAGACTGTTCTGCGAAACATTTCCCATCACGAATTCGATATGAAATTTTTCTTTACTCATCCCTTTCGATTTATTTTTTCATATAAAAGTTGCTCAATTTAGCACTTTTTTTCCACATAACGGCTAATTCGGACGGTTTTTTGGAAATTAGCAACGAAAAAATGTTAAAAAAAGAGACATCCACTGTTGGACATCTCTTCTTTAGATTTCGCATTATGTTTCCTTTTATTTTATAGGCTTATATTCCACAAATGCTTCAATGGCTTCGTATGAGGCAAGTCCCAATTTCCAATACAATTCGGCAGTAGCTTTATTTCTTTCTTCGGCACGCTGCCAAAACAATCGTTCATCGTCGCCAAGGAAAGGAGCGCTTTCCATTTGCGATTGATGTTTTAGAATAGCGTTGCGTTTCTGCCGGAGTTCTTCGGGCGATAACGGAACTGCCATTTCGATATGGTCGATTTCCCACTCCATCCAGGCACCACGATACATCCATATTCGGCAATCCTTAAACCAATCTTCGTCTTTAAGTAAATCGATGGCAGCCAAAACGGCGTCCAAACACACCTTATGTGTACCGTGAGGGTCGGCAAGATCGCCGGCCACATAAATCTGGTGAGGTTTAATGGTCTCGATGAAATCTTTCACGATGAACACATCTTCTTCCGAAATTGGCTTCTTTTTCACCCGCCCTGTTTCGTAAAAAGGAAGATCCAAAAAATGAATATTCTTATCGGATAACCCAATATAACGATCGGCAGTACGTGCCTCCTCTCTTCGTATTTGCGACTTAATGAAAAGGACATCAGGAGTGTCGATATCATCCTTCTTTTTCTCATACAAAAGATAATTCTTGATCTGGTTATATTTTTCGAAAATAATTACATTTCCAGGATCGAATCTCTTGCGAATGCTGTTGATTACCGAAATGTAGCGGATTACCTCTTCATCATTTACGGCAATATTTCCCGAAGTTTGATACGCTACATGTACTTCATGTCCTTGATTTACCAACCGCTGGAAAGTTCCACCCATAGATATGACGTCGTCATCGGGGTGTGGGCTAAAAATGATTACTCTTTTAGGATAAGGCTTTGCTCTTTCGGGTCGATAGGTATCATCGGCATCGGGTTTTCCTCCCGGCCAACCGGTAATGGTATGCTGAAGATCGTTGAAGATTTTGATGTTTACATTATATGCCGAGCCATAAATGGTAAGTAATTCGCTCAAGCCATTATCATTATAATCTTTATTGGTTAATTTTAGAATGGGTTTTTCAACCTGATTGCACAACCAAACAATAGCTCTTCGAATGAGCTTATTGTTCCAGTCGCAACTGGTCACCAGCCAGGGATAGCTGATGCGGGTGAGATTGGAAGCAGCAGAAAGATCAATAATTACCTTGGCGTTTGGATGCGTTTGCAAAAAAGAAGCAGGCATAGATTCACTCACACTTCCTTCCACCATTCTTTTTATGCTTTCTGCTTTTTGTTCTCCCCATGCAATGAGGGTGATTCGACGAGCTTTCATCATATCCGAAATTCCCATTGTGATAGCGCTTACCGGTACTCGGTCTAATGATCCAAAAATACTTATGGAGTCGCGACGTGAATCGCCATCTAACATTACCAATCGGGTACGTGAATTGGGATTGCTCCCGGGCATATTGAATCCGATATTTCCTTTGCTGCCCAATCCCAGCAACAAATAATCCATACCCCCGAACGATTGAAGTGCTTCTTCGTATGCTGCACAATTTTCTGCTATGAGATCTTTTTCAACAGCCGGATCGGGTGAATAGATGTTATTAGGGTCAATGTCGATATGATCAAGAAAAACATCCTTCAACATCCGGAGATTGCTCTTCGAAACATCGGTAACAGGATAATACTCATAGATATTGAAAACAACCAAATTACGAAAACTGATATTTTCTTCCTTATGGCGGCGGACTAATTCTTCGTAAATAAGCTGCGGAGAAGATCCTCCACAAATGCCCATTACAAAAGGTTTACCTTCTTTCTGGTTCTCTAAAAGATTTTTGACGATTTCATCGGCAACAACTTTCGATGCCTCATTGATATCTTCATAAATATACGTAGGAATTTTTTCGAAACGCGTCAGAATATATTCCTCAAAATCGTTTTCGGGCTGAAAATACCTTTTAGGTATCCTTTTCAATGTAATTTGTGAACTCAGATTTAATCTCATAATATGATTTTTTTGTATTTTATCTCCGTTTAATAACGAATTTAATTTAACGCCATAAAGTTAATGAATATTCTCGACAATTTATTCCAAATCGACCACAGTAATTCCTGCACCACCAAATTCAACATGTTCATCCTGAAAATGGGTCACGCCGTTTACGGTGGTCAGATACTCGCGTATGATCTGACGCAAAGCACCTGAACCTGTGCCATGTAAAATGCGTACGCGAGAAATACCCAGCTGTATGGCGTCGTCAATAAAATACATGACGGCCTGCAAAGCCTCGTCGCCACGCATGCCGCGAACATCAAGATCGGGTTTGAATTTTAATTTTCTTTCATGCATCAGTTCGCGCATATTGGAATCGGGAATCGCCTCTTTCATTTCTTTTTTAAGTTGACTTTGGCTGACTTTTTCCAGCTTATCGATAGCTACTGTCGATTTTATAGATCCAAAGACAACCCATGCTTTTTTGCCTTGAATTTCCAGAATCTTTCCTGCAACCGTTTGTCCTTTCAACCTAACGGCATCGCCCGGAAACAACTGCACATTTTCTTGTGGTTTTTTCTTTGTGGGTGATAACCGGGACATCAAGCGTTTGTTGGTTTCATCTTCTTTTTTACGGACCACCTGTTCGCGAAATTCGTTTAACGAACGGCGCACTTGTTTGGTTCTTTCTTTATCTGCCTGTGACTGACGTATCTCACGGATAACCCCCTCTATTTTTGCATTGCTCTCTGCCAATAATTGTTCGGCTTGTAATTTTGCCTGAGCAAGAATTTCTTTTTTCTGTTTATCGATTTTTTCCAACTCGGCTTGATATTTGGACGAAAGGTCTTCTGCGCGTTTTCGTTCGTGACGGATCTCTTCGCGTTTTCGCTCCCAATATCGTTTGTCACGCGAAATATCCTGCAAATATTTATCAATATTGATAACATCGCTTCCAACAATTTCTGCTGCTCTGTCGATAACTTCTTGCGGCAAACCGATTTTTTGGGCAATCTCCACAGCAAACGAGCTGCCGGGATTTCCAATGGAGAGCTGGAAAAGTGGCTGCATTTGATGACGGTCATATAGCATGGCTCCGTTAATTACACCCGGATGGTCGTTGGCATAATGCTTGATATTGCGGTAGTGAGTTGTAATAACGCCAAACGATTGCTTCCGATTGAATTGATCCAACAGGGCTTCAGCAATGGCTGCGCCAATCTGGGGCTCAGTACCACTTCCAAACTCATCAATGAGAAGCAACGATTTCTCGTTACAGTTTTTAAGAAAAAACTTCATATTGAGCAAGTGCGAACTATACGTCGACAGATCGTTTTCGATGGATTGCTCGTCGCCAATATCGATAAAAATATCGCTGAAGAGGCCTACATGAGAATTTTCTTTAAGTGGTATCAGCAAACCACATTGAACCATATATTGCAGCAGCCCCACGGTTTTGAGACAAACCGATTTTCCTCCGGCATTGGGACCTGAAATGATAAGTATTCGATTTTCTTGGTTCAAGGCGATATCTAACGGAACTACCTTTCGATTCTGTTTTTGAAGTGATAAATACAGCAAAGGATGAAGAGCCTGCACCCAATCAATCTCGGGAGAGTCTGCGATATCCGGTTTTATGGCCTGAATTTGCAGTGCGAATTTGGCTTTTGCCTGAATAAAATCAATCCATCCCAAGAACTCATAAGCTTCGAGCAAATCGGGCAGAAAAGGGCGTAGATAATTGGCAAAATCTGTCAAGATTCGTATAACTTCGCGCCTTTCTTCGTTTTCCAATTCCCGAATTCGGTTGTTAGCTTCAACAACTTCAGCCGGTTCAACGTATACGGTTTTACCCGATGCTGATTCGTCATGAATAATGCCTCGTATTTTGCGTTTGTAGGACGGATTCACGGGGATGACCAATCGCCCGTCGCGCATGGCAGGCGTTACATCTTTTTCCACAAATCCTTCCGATTGTGCATTGCGCAAAAGGGTGTTCAGAGTTTTGGAAATGCTGTTTATGGTGGAGGCGAGCCGACGACGAATATCTGCCAATTGCGGAGAAGCAGTATCTTTAATTTGTCCGAAATCATCTAAAATAGCATCAATTTTTTTAATAATGTCAGGATAAACTACCACATTGGCAGCTAATGACAAAAGATGGGGGTATTTCGGATTCTTATCTTCATCCCGACGTAAAAACGCAGTAATGGCATAAATGGTTAGCAATGATCGCCGAAATTCGAAAAGGGCATGTTGATCGATCCATGATCCTTCTACAGTAAGGCGTCTCAACACCGTTCGCACATCATAGAAATGATCGGCAGGAAAATTTTCTTCTTCTTCAAGAATACGAACAAACTCTGCTGTTTGAGACAACCATCTATCGATTTCCTCAAAAGAAGTTGAAAAATGCATCTCGCTTGTTTTTTCTTTCCCAAGCGAACTCATGCAAAAAGAATCAACAAGTTGACGAATTTTGTGAAATTCGATTTTTTGTTCGAAATTTTCCGGATAAACCACTTTTATGATCGTATTTTTTCAGAAATACAAAAATACACTTTTTTGATGAGATATTATTAAAAAGAGTGTTTCATGACACTGCTAAATTTTCAGGATATCCGTTGCAAAATTCAAAAAGTTATGCTACTTTTGCACACCGAATTCAGAAATGAATCTCAACTTAACATGTTGGCGAGATAGCTCAGCTGGTTAGAGCGCATGATTCATAATCATGAGGTCGGGGGATCATACCCCCCTCTCGCTACTGTTCTTGGTAAATGGTTCCAGGAATTTTTCTTAAAAACTGTTTTTAATGTTGCACACACTCAAACAAAAAAATTAAGGACTTGTTATTTATGACAAATCCTTAATTTTTTTTATGGGTATATACTTGATTCAAAAAATAACCCTGAAAATTTCAACTCAATTTTACCCTTTCCCTCTTATTACCTATATTTTTCGTTCAACGCAATCATTTTTAAAGCCGTAATAGCAGCTTCATCACCCTTATTCCCATGTCTTCCACCTGCTCGGGCTTTTGCCTGTTCAAGCGAATTGGTAGTCAACAACCCAAAAATTACCGGAATATTGTATTTGAGATTAAGTTCGGTAATTCCTTGAGTAACACTCTGACAAACATAAGTAAAATGAGGCGTTTCTCCTTGAATGACACATCCCAATGCTATTACAGCATGAAGAATATCAACTTTTTCAATCAGTAATTTTGCGCCATAAGTAAGTTCAAAACTACCGGGAACACTATCAATAATAATATCCTCCGGTTTTACACCAAATTTAAGAAGAGTTTCGTATGCTCCTTCCAATAACTTTGTGGTAACATTCGTGTTCCATTCCGAAACCACAATTCCTATTCTTTTTCCCGTACCGTCCGGAACGTCACTTGCGTTGTAAGACGATAAATTGTGAAGTTCGGTTGCCATATCCTAAAAAATTATTTTTGATTGAGACTTTGTAATCTCGCTCCTTCTATAAACTTATCGGCTTCTTGGCCTTCCGGTGTATTGAGATAATTGTCTTTTATTTTTGTAAAAGTTTCAATCGCTTTATCATAGTTTTTTTGATACAAATATACCATGCCTATCTTTTTATAATAAATAGGGGACAACATTTCGTCATTTGCCTTCTCTGCAGCCTTTTTATATTGGGTTATCGCTTCTTCAGGCTTATTCATATTCATATAAACGTCTCCGATAGAGCCGATAATTGCAGGAGTAATCAGAAGACCTTTTCCGTTGAATTTTTTGAGATGATGAAGTGCTTGTTCATTATCGCCTAATCTGCTGTAGCAAATACCGGCATATGCATGTGCCAAATTAGCTGTTTTGGTGCCGCCATATTGATTTATGATAGCTTCAAATCCGATGTAATCGTTGTTGTTGCCAAAAAGTGCAAGCGAATCCTCTCCATTCTGAAAATAGCGTTCACCTTTGAAGATAGCAGCCTGAGCTTTTTCGTTTTTCGGAACCAAATATAAATAACGGTAAGCCAAAAATGCCCCAACAACAATAACCAATACCGCTAAGGCGTAAAGAATTAATTTCTGGTTCTTTTCTAAAAACTGTTCCGATGAAGACAATTTTTCATCGATAGTTTCGAGCTTTTTTTCTGTTTTATCTCCCGTTTGATTTTTCGACATAGTTATTATATTATGGATTATAATTTTCGAGTTGCAAAAATAGGGATTTTTAAGTGATAAATGAAACTTAATCGCAATTTTTTTAAGGAAAGAAGTTTGTCATTAGTTAATCTTTTCTGTATGTTTGCAGTCAAACCCAAGTTTAATAGGAAAATGATAATTTAAAAACATTAAAATGAAAAAGTATATTGTAACGGCAATTCTTATTTTAATTACCGGCATACAGCTAAAAGCCCAAAAAAGGATAGAACAGGTTTTTACCTCGGTGCCGGTAACAAACGGAAAGGTCGTTTTTCGACAATTCATTTATACGGGATCGGATCTTTCTGCCGAACAGAAATACGCTCTTTTATGTCAATGGTCAAAGGATAATTATTCGGGAAATCCTCACTTAATAAGCATGCGTTTTAATAATGAAAATTTAAGTATCACAGTAAGTTCGAAAGTCGAATTTAATTTGTCCGGAAACAATGGGGGAAAAAACAAAAAAATGCTGATGAGCTATCGTTTCGACGCTTCAATCACCAATGCCGGATGTATATTTGTGGTACGAGATATAAACTACGAGCAAATTGATGCAGAAGGAAATTCGGCTTTAAAAAAAATTTTTACTGCTGAAGAGATGATCACCGATACAGCAATTGCCTCGTCGTCGGGAGAACAAAAAGAAATGAAATTGAACCTCAAAAAGCAAACATTAACCTTCGTGAACGAATTATATAACAACCTCAGCAGCATATTTAACTAAAAAATTATTCACGAAAAAGTTGGCAAATAAAATTTATATCGCTAATTTTGTGCCCTGATTTGCGGAATATCAAATCAATAATGAATAAGAAACAGTAAGAAAATGGCTAGAATTTGTCAGATAACAGGGAAAAAGGCAATGGTGGGAAACCGTGTCTCTCACTCCAATAAAAAAACCAAACGTAAGTTTGACGTAAATTTGTTTCGGAAGAAATTTTATTGGGTAGAAGAAGATTGTTGGATTAGCTTGAATGTTTCAGCTGCAGGATTGCGTCTCATCAATAAAATAGGATTAGATGCAGCTATTAAACAGGCTGCAGAAAAAGGATATCTGAATAGATAACAAATAATAAGGAAGAAGCAATGGGAAAGAAAGCAAAAGGAAATAGAGTGCAAGTGATTTTGGAATGCACGGAACATAAAGAGAGCGGTCTGCCGGGTACTTCAAGGTATATTACTACAAAAAATAAAAAAAATACTCCCGAAAGACTCGAATTGAAAAAATATAATCCGATTCTGAAAAGGGTAACGATACATAAAGAAATCAAATAAAAACAACATAAATTATGGCAAAGAAGGTTGTTGCAGGATTCCGCGATAAGACTAAAAGGGCGGGCCAAAGTTACACAAAAGTAATTAAAATGGTAAAATCGCCTAAAACAGGAGCATATTCGTTTGTAGAAGAAATGATTCCGAATGAATTGGTAAAGGATTATTTATCGAAATAAATACGTTAAAGATATATAAAAACTTCCCTGCATGGACATGCAGGGAAGTTTTTTATTGAGTATTTTGTAGCTTTGTATACTAGTTTAACTGATGATAAAATGGGCCTATTAGATATATTTTCAAAGGGAAAAAAAGAAACCTTCGATAAGGGGCTCGAAAAAACCAAGGAAAGTTTTTTTTCGAAACTCAATCGGGCAATTGCCGGAAAATCGAAAGTTGATGATGCCGTACTCGATAACTTGGAAGAAATACTGGTGACTTCTGACGTAGGAGTGGATACGACACTTAAAATCATTGACCGCATTGAAAAGCGAGTGGCACGCGACAAGTATGTGAATACAGATGAGCTTACCCATATTCTTCATGATGAAATTGCCGGCTTACTCACCGAAAACAATTCAACGGATATAGACGAATTTGCCGTTCCCGAAGATAAAAAACCTTATGTAATTATGGTGGTTGGGGTGAACGGTGTGGGAAAAACAACCACCATAGGGAAGTTGGCTTATCGGTTTAAACAAAACGGTTTATCGGTTTATCTGGGGGCAGCTGATACCTTCAGAGCTGCTGCCGTTGAACAGCTTGTCATTTGGGGCGAACGTGTGGGTGTGCCCGTAATCAAACAAAAAATGGGATCAGACCCTGCATCGGTTGCCTTCGATGCAGTAAGCTCAGCAAAAGCACACAATGTCGACGTGGTTATCATCGATACTGCCGGACGTCTTCACAACAAAGCCAATTTGATGAACGAGCTTACCAAAATAAAAAACGTGATGGGCAAAATTGTGCCGGGTGCTCCCCATGAGGTATTGTTGGTTCTTGATGGTTCTACCGGGCAGAATGCTTTTGAACAGGCCAAACAATTCACGGCTTCCACCGATGTAACGGCATTGGCCATCACCAAACTCGATGGAACGGCCAAAGGCGGTGTAGTAATCGGCATTTCAGACCAATTTAAAATACCGGTAAAGTATATAGGACTGGGCGAAGGAATGGAAGACTTGCAGGTTTTTAACAGCAAAGAATTTGTTGATTCATTGTTTGGAGAATAAGATCGGTTATGATTAAAAACAAAATCGATATCATTACGCTGGGTTGTTCGAAGAATCTGGTGGATTCAGAATTATTGATGCGACAGCTTACGGCCAATGGATATGCAGTGGAACATGATCCACAACATCCCAAAGGAGAAATTGTTGTGATTAATACCTGCGGGTTTATTGGCGATGCCAAAGAAGAGTCCATAAATACGATTCTTTCCTTTGCAGAGGCAAAGAAGCAAAAGAAACTGAAAAAACTCTTCGTGATGGGCTGCCTCTCGGAACGCTACCGACAGGAGTTGACCGAAGAAATCCCGGAAGTAGATCGTTTTTACGGAAAATTCGACTGGAAAACATTAATTGTCGATCTCGGCAAATCGTACCGATGCGATTTGCAGTTAGATCGAACTCTTTCGACGCCAAACCATTATGCGTACCTGAAGATATCGGAAGGATGCGATCGCACCTGTGCCTATTGTTCCATTCCGCTGATCACAGGAAAATATGTTTCACGGCCGATGGAGGAAATCGAAGAAGAAGTGCGACTTCTGGTGAATAAGGGTGTTAAGGAATTTCAGTTGATTGCCCAAGATCTCACGTATTACGGTATAGATCGGTATAAAAAAATGATGTTGCCGGAGCTGGTTGAGCGCGTGGCCGATATCGAAGGTGTAGAATGGATAAGACTACATTACGCATACCCGGCACATTTCCCGATGGATTTGCTGCGGGTGATGCGCGAATGTGATAAAGTGTGCAACTACCTGGATATTGCCCTGCAACATATCAGCGATCGTATGCTGAAAATGATGCGTCGAAACATTACCAAACAAGAAACCCTCGAGCTGATTTATCGTTTACGTGAAGAAGTGCCGGGAATTCATCTGCGCACAACCATGATGGTAGGACATCCGGGAGAAACGGAAGAAGATTTTGCCGAGCTGCTGGAATTTGTGAAGCAAATCCGTTTCGAACGACTCGGGGCTTTCCCCTACTCTCATGAAGAAGGAACGTATGCGGACAAACATTACGTGGACATGATTCCCGCCGAAACAAAACAAAAACGCATGGACATGCTGATGAACCTGCAAGAAGAGATCTCCCTGGAAATCAATGAAGCGAAAGTAGGGAAAACCCTGAAAGTGATAATCGACCGAGAAGAGCCCGATTATTTTATCGGACGAACGGAATTCGATTCTCCTGAAGTAGATGGTGAAGTACTCATCGAAAAAAACAGGCCTCTGGAAACCGGATCTTTTTACGATGTGAATATCACTTCTGCTCTTCCTTTTGATTTAATGGCAAAAACAGCATAAAATGACAACCGAAGATTTTATTACCGAATTGTCAAAACAACTAAGCCTGGATCTGCCGAAAACCTCGGAAATATTGACTGCGGCAGTGGATGTCATAAAAGACAAATTATCGGAGGGCGCTTGCATTACCGTTGAAGGTTTCGGTACTTTCGATACCGAAAAAAAACCGGAATATATTCTTGTGAAACAGGAGGAACAACAACAATTTCTGGTACCTCCCAAAATTATAGTGGTTTTTAAACCCGATTCAGCGTTTATTGAAAAAATCAAAGAAAAGGAAGTATGAAGGAAGAAGTAAATTTGCAGCAATTAACCCTTTTACTGGCCAAACATGCCGACATCTCCACTCAGGATGCCGAAACTTTTCTAAAGGAATTTTTTACCACCATTCCCAACATATTATTGAACGAAGACCTCTTGGAAATAAAGGATTTCGGCACGTTTACCCTTACGCAAGTATCGACTAAAGAAGCTGCACTAAACGCAAAAGAAAACAACACTCCTACCTGGCTAAAGCTTCGTTTTTCTCCTGCAGAAGAATTAAAGAATAGGATAAACAAACCATTTTCTCATTTTGAATGCGTATTGCTCAACAAAGATGTTTCGTTTGACAATCTGACTAAGGTTACTGAAAATGAAGAGGACGAAACATCAGAAGATATCCTGATTGAAATCGGTCACGAAAATACACCGGAAGAGATTGCGGAAGCACCTGCCGAAAAAACGGAGAAATTGCCGGAAGCCTTTGAGGAAAAAGAAACAACCGCAACCACTACATATGAAAAAACGGCAATGGAAAAAGCCGAAAATACCGGTCTGGAAAAACACAAAAAAAAGAAAAGAAAACCAATTGCTCGTTGGATGCCGATTTTAGGCACAGTCGCAGTGGCAGCTGTGTTGATTTTTTTTTTCGTATCGGAACAAAGAAATCAGCAAGCACTAAAAAATAATCCTGAAAAAGTATCGGCAAAAGCCATAGAAACCAAAACATCACAGGCAAATTTAACCATCCCGACCGACTCGTTTCAACAAACAACCGAAACGCCGGAAGAAAACGAAAAAGTAAAGCTCTCAGCGGGAAAAACATTGCGAATGATTGCTCTCGAAAAATTTGGCAACCGTGAATTTTGGGTGTACATCTATTACAAAAACAAGGATAGAATAAAAAATCCGAATATTATTCCCGAAGGAATTGAACTTACCATTCCCAACGAATCGGAATACGATATCGACGCTTCAAATCCTCAATCAATTACCAAAGCCAAACTCTTAGGTGATATTGAATTAAAAAAGTTTCGATAAACGAATATAATTTTTTTATCGTTACTTTTGCAGGTAAATTTTGTAGAACAAAAATCAAAACATTTTCCAATGAGTTATTTTACAGACTTACTAATCAAAAGAAGAAGCGTTAGAAAATTTACCGACGAGCCGTTGACTCCTGAAGAAACACGGTTGATACTTCAAGCTGCATTATTATCACCGACTTCGAAAAACAATCATTCATGGGAATTTGTTGTAGTGGAAGATAAACAAATGTTGGAAAAACTTTCACATTGCAAACCGACTTCTGCAGCGTTTATTGCTCAAGCATCAATTGCGGTTGTAATTGTCGGGAATCCGCTGGTAAGCGATGTATGGATAGAAGACGGAGCTATCGCCGGCATTGCAATGCAGTTGCAGGCAGAAGATTTGAATATTGGAAGCTGCTGGGTTCAGGTGCGCAACAGAAATTATTCAGAAACCATCACCTCCGGCGAATATATTAATGATCTGCTGAATATCCCGTTGCCGCTGGAACCGTTATGCATCATCGCTTTTGGGAAAAAAGAAAAAGAACGGCATCCACACGATGTGAACAATTTGTTGTGGGAAAAAGTACATATCGAGGTTTTCCAACCGAAAGAATAACCCTATATGATTTCGAACATTGTATTTATTGGTGCGGGAAATGTAGCTACTCACATGTCAAAAGCTTTTTTGAAAGCAGATAACAAGGTGCTTCAGGTGTATAGCAGAACTATTGAACATGCACAAATACTTGCCGATGAAGTTCATGCAGATTTTACTAATGATCTCGAAAATATCCGTACCGATGCCGACGTATATATTTTTTCGGTAAAAGATGATGCTTTGCCTGAAATTTTGCGTCGAATGCCTAAAACAAGCGGAATATGGATACATACGGCAGGAAGTGTGCCTCTACATATTTTTGCTCCCTATCTCATGAATTACGGTGTGATCTATCCATTACAGACATTCAGTAAAAACCGCTCTGTTAGTTTTTCCGAAACCCCTCTCTTTATTGAAGCAAGCAATGCCGAAACTCGCAAAATTATTGAATCATTGGCAACAACACTTTCTCCAAAAGTATATTATTTGAATGGCGAAAAACGTCAATATCTTCACCTTTCGGCCGTGTTCGCTTGCAATTTTGCCAACCATATGTACACACTTGCAGCAGATATTCTTGAAGATAAAGGCATTTCTTTTGATGTATTGAAGCCGCTCATAACGGAAACGGCAAAAAAAATAACGGAAATGTCTCCCCGAGATGCACAGACCGGTCCCGCTGTACGTTTCGACAAAAGTGTAATGGAAAAACATCTCGGTCTGCTCAAGGACGAAGAAAAGAAACGTATCTACCGTCTTTTGAGTGAAAGTATACACAAACATGCTAAACAAAATGATTAATTACGACCTCAATAAAATAAAAACATTTATTTTTGATGTTGACGGGGTACTTTCCCGACAGACCATCTCCCTTGCTCTTGACGGCAATCCAATAAGGACCACTAATGTTCGTGACGGTTATGCTATCAATTTAGCAATGAAAAATGGTTTTGGAATTGCCATCATTACCGGTGGTGATTCTCCTTCCGTCAAAGGGAGATACGAAGCATTGGGGGTAAAGTATATCTATCTGAAATCGAAAATAAAGATGCTGGATTTTCGGGATTATATCGAAAAAACGGGTTACAAGCCCGAAGAAATCGTTTACATTGGGGACGATATTCCCGATTATGAAGTCATGCAGCTGGTGGGATTGCCTGTTGCACCTGCGGATGCTGCACCCGAAATAAAACAGATTGCAAAATACATATCAAAAAAGAAAGGCGGAGAAGGAGTGGTACGCGATGTCATCGAACAAGTGCTGAAAGTTCAGGGGAAATGGCTGAACGGTGAAGCCTTCGGATGGTAGCTATCCTCAAAAAAATAACGCCCAAAAAATAAAATCCCAACAAACAAATATCTACATTTGCAGATAAACTATTAAAATAAATCAGAATTAATGGCTAAGATAAAAGGTTATGTAGAGGTGGACATAGAACGATGCAAGGGGTGCAACCTTTGTGTTGTAGCATGTCCGGAAGATGTATTGGAATTGCAACCTCGCGAAGTGAACAATAAAGGATATCATTATGTTTATTTAAAAAATCCCGATAACTGCACAGGTTGCGCCAATTGTGGATATGTATGCCCTGACGCGTGTCTGACAATATACCGAAAAAAATTTGCTTAAAAAAGCAAAGGTATCCTATTCATTTATCGGTAATAAATAATTAAATCGTTGAACGATAAAAAGTAAAATCACATTTATGTCAGAAGAAATAGTATTAATGAAAGGCAATGAAGCTATCGCTCATGCTGCAATACGTTATGGAGTAGACGGTTATTTCGGCTATCCTATTACGCCACAGTCCGAAATTATAGAAACCTTGATGGAGGAAGCTCCGTGGGAAACCACAGGAATGGTAGTATTGCAAGCGGAAAGCGAATTGGCTGCTATAAATATGGTATATGGAGGAGCTGCGAGCGGGAAAGCGGTGATGACTTCATCGTCAAGTCCGGGCATTAGCCTCAAGCAAGAAGGAATTTCTTACCTTGCGGGTACCGAATTACCTGCATTAATTGTAAACGTGCAACGTGGGGGACCGGGATTAGGCACCATTCAACCATCACAATCCGATTATTTCCAAACGGTAAAAGGTGGCGGACACGGCGATTATCGTCTCATAACGCTAGCACCCAATTCCGTACAGGAAATGGCCGATTTTGTGGATCTCGGCTTCAGACTCGCATTTAAATATCGCAATCCGGCAATGATTCTAACCGACGGAGTTATTGGCCAGATGATGGAAAAAGTGACGCTGCCGCCATCCAGACGCCGGCGTACAGAGCAGGAAATCCGTGAACAGTGTCCTTGGGCAGCACTCGGAAAAACGCCCGAAAGGAAACCCAATATTCACACGTCGCTCGAACTGGATCCGGTGATTATGGAGAAAAACAACGAGCGTTTTCAGGCTAAATACAGAGAAATAGAAAAAAACGAAGTAAGGTATGAAGAAATTCAATGTGAAGACGCGGAATACCTGTTTGTGGCTTTCGGTTCAGCTGCACGTGTTTGCTTGAAGGCTATAGAAATGGCTCGAGAAGAAGGCTTTAAAGTCGGACTGCTTCGCCCCATTACCTTATGGCCTTTCCCCTGTAAAATCATCGAGGAATACGCCAAAAAGGTAAAAGGAATGCTTGTTGTCGAGCTGAATGCCGGACAAATGGTTGAAGATGTTCGCTTGGCCGTAAACGGAAAAGTAAAAGTGGAACATTACGGACGGTTGGGGGGAATAGTGCCGACACCCGATGCCGTGCTGGAAGCATTCAAAGAAAAAATAACAAAATAAAAATAATTAAATCGTGGATCCCAAGATACGTAAAATAATCATGATTGTATTCATGATAGCGGTTGTAGCAACCATCATCATTTATTTCGCAACAGATAAAAACATGAAATATACCTGGTACGCTGGAGGCACCGCAATAGCTCTTTATCTTATCTATCGATTTTCAAAACAATAAAGAATATGAATAAAAACGATATAGTGAGCCCTGAAAACATCGTTTACAAAAAACCGGAATTAATGAACGACACGTTCATGCATTATTGTCCGGGTTGCTCGCATGGGGTTGTACACAAATTAATTGCCGAAGTTATCAAGGAACTTGGACTTGAGGACAAAACCATCGGTATTGCACCTGTTGGTTGCGCTGTCTTTGCCTATAATTATCTCGATATCGACTGGGTGGAAGCTGCTCATGGACGTGCCCCGGCAGTTGCTACCGCTATCAAAAGGCTGAATCCCGACAAAATGGTTTTTACTTATCAAGGCGATGGCGATTTGGCAGCTATAGGAACAGCCGAAACCATTCATGCCTGCAATAGAGGTGAAAATATTGCTATCATTTTTATTAATAACGGCATTTACGGAATGACAGGGGGTCAAATGGCTCCTACTACCCTACCCAATATGATAACATCTACCACACCTAGGGGTCGAGATGTACGCATGACGGGGAATCCGGTAAAAATACTCGACATGTTAATCCACTTGGACGGCGTTTGTTTTGCAACACGACATAGTGTACACACGGCTGCAGCCGTGAAAAAAGCAAAAAAGGCAATTAAACATGCTTTCGAAAATTCCATGGCGGGTAAAGGTACTTCAATCGTGGAAATTGTTTCTACCTGCAATGCAGGTTGGAAAATGACACCCGTCGAAGCAAATGATTGGATGGTTGAGAATATGTTTCCTGCATATCCGCTAGGCGACTTAAAAAATGTATAAACAATAGAAAGAAATGACACACGAAATAGTAATTTCAGGATTTGGAGGGCAAGGTGTATTATCAATGGGTAAAATTCTCGCTTACTCGGGAATAATGGAAGGCATGGAAGTATCGTGGTTTCCCTCTTACGGACCCGAACAACGCGGCGGTACAGCCAATGTTACCGTTATTCTGAGCGATAAACCCATCAGTTCGCCCATCATAGACACGTACGATATTG
The DNA here is from genome assembly GCA_002305015.1 of Bacteroidales bacterium UBA1410. Lineage (GTDB taxonomy): Bacteria > Bacteroidota > Bacteroidia > Bacteroidales > Dysgonomonadaceae > Anaerorudis. Next base: position 1,768 of record DBPW01000043.1, on the reverse strand, counting down.
CCGTGGTATTGAATCAACCTTCTTTGGATAAATTCGAAGAGAAAGTTAAACCGGGTGGTATTATTATTTATGACAGTTACGGAATCCATACTCCTCCCAAACGCAAAGATATCGACGTTTATAAAATCAACGCGATGGACGAAGCTGTAAACATGAATAATGATAAGGTATTCAACATGATTGTATTGGGAGGATTACTAAAAGCTGTTCCAATGGTTCAGCTGGAAAACGTAATGGAAGGATTGAAAAAATCGTTGCCCGAACGATATCACAATTTGTTGCCGATGAATAAAGAAGCTATTTTGAGAGGAATGGAAATTATTCAGTTGGAAAACAAGGCAGAATTAAACAAAATTATGAATTAAAAAAACAAATATTCCTATTATTCAAGGCCGGTTTGATTATTATTAGACCGGCTTTTTGATTTTCCTGAGGTCTTTCGTCTTTCGACACCGGACACACCGTTTCCCTTTATTTTTGCTTCTACATTTGAAACGGAAGTTCGTTTCTGACGAGAACCATTGTTTGACTTTTTTCTTCTTTGCGAACGGGATGAAGTTGTTGACTTGCGCTCTTTTTTCGGTTGATACTCGGGCGCACTACCAAACTCAGCGGGAACAGGAATTTTATAAATATCTTTTTGAAGAAAATTTTCGATTCGTGAAAACCGATATTGTTCCTGTGGAGAAACAAAGGTGATGGCCATACCTGAGTCACCTGCACGAGCCGTACGTCCTATGCGGTGTACATAATCTTCCACATCATGCGGCACATCAAAATTAATGACCAACGATATATCGTCAATATCGATTCCGCGAGCTACAATATCGGTTGCAACCAAAATATCTATTCGCTCATTACGAAATTCGCGCATCACTTGGTCGCGTTGCGATTGGTCAAGATCAGAATGCATTTCTCCTGCCAACAATCCCTTTTTTCTCAACATCCTTGCAATTTCTTTTACTTTTACCTTTGAACCGGCAAACAGAATGACTTTATGCGGCTTTTTATCTTTAAAAAGGTAGTTAATTAGTTCAGCTTTTTGTGGCTCATAACAAATATAAGCCGATTGTAGAATGGTTTCCGGGGGTCGCGCAACAGCTATGGAAATTTCCACCGGATTGCGAAGAATGGTTTTTGCCAATTGGCGTATTTTCGGAGGCATGGTAGCTGAGAACATCACTGTTTGACGGTCTTTGGGCAACAGTTTTTCAATTTTCATGATGTCGTCATAAAAGCCCATATCGAGCATACGGTCTGCTTCGTCGAGAACAAAGTATTTTACACCTGAAAAATCAATGTCGTACAAATTAATATGTGAAAGCAGTCTGCCCGGAGTAGCAATAACAATATCGGCGCCACTCAATAACCCCTTTTTCTGAATCTCCCATGCACTTCCGTCATTACCTCCATATACAGCAATAGACGAAAAAGGCGTAAAATAGCCAAACCCTTCAAGTTGTTGGTCTATCTGTTGAGCCAACTCCCGTGTTGGCGCCATAATAATGGCATTTATTTTATTTTCATCATGTAATTCGGTATGCAAATTATTAAGTAAAGGGAGAAGATAAGCAGCGGTCTTCCCTGTACCCGTTTGGGCACAAACAATGGCATCTCGCTTTTCAAGTATTACAGGAATGGCTTGCTCCTGAACAGGAGTGGTTTCGGTAAAATTCATTGATTTCAGACCCTCTAGCAAAGAGTCACAAAATGGAAAATCTGTAAATTGCATAAATATCTATTTATACAAATTTACATGATAATTTTC
>DBPW01000037.1 GCA_002305015.1 Bacteroidales bacterium UBA1410 | reverse complement strand
TTCCGAACAGAGAAGTTAAGCCCGATAGCACCGATGGTACTGCACACAGATGCGGGAGAGCAGGCAGCCGCCGTCTTATTTTACGCAAAAAGCCTTCGCGGAAGTTTTTCTTTCCGTCGAAGGCTTTTTCGTTTTTGTACCTTCCCTCCCGAATCCGCTTCGACAACTTGGCGCCCGGAGCTGGGGATCGAACTTGTCATCGCTGTAGGGTTGCCGATATCGACTTGCCTTACGGCTGACGATAACTTTTGGAATCAACATGATTGATATACCAAAAAAACTTAACATAAAGATAGTATGCAATATATTTTGTACTTTTGCATGAATTTTAGCAATAGTAAGCGATAATAGATAGTATAAGTATGCATAATTTTGATCTTAGTGAGCAGGAAATTATCCGCAGACAAAGTCTTAACGAGTTAAGAAAATTAGGAATTGAACCGTATCCTGCCGAATTATATGAAGTAAATGCTTATTCAACCGATATAAAAAATGAATTTAAAGATGATGGTGAAAAACGACAGGTAAGCATTGCAGGACGCCTTATGAGTCGTCGTATTATGGGTAAAGCTTCTTTTATTGAACTACAAGATGCAAAAGGGAGAATACAAGTTTATGTGACGCGTGATGATATCTGTCCGGATGAAAATAAAGATTTTTATAATGTTGTTTTTAAAAAATTGCTTGATATAGGCGATTTTATTGGCGTTACAGGGTATGTTTTCCGCACGCAAACCGGAGAAATATCTGTTCATGCTCAATCATTGAAAGTCCTTGCAAAATCTCTTCGTCCTTTGCCAATCGTGAAAATGAAAGATGGGGTTGTTTATGATAAATTCAATGATCCTGAACTTCGTTACCGTCAACGTTATGTTGATTTGATAGTTAACGAAGACGTCAAAGATATATTTATAAAGCGTACTAAAATCTTCAATGCCATGCGTAATTTTTTCAATCAGCATGGCTATCTTGAAGTCGATACGCCTGTTTTGCAAAGTATACCGGGGGGAGCTTCAGCTCGTCCCTTTATTACCCATCATAATGCGCTCGATATTGATCTTTATTTACGTATAGCGAATGAATTGTATTTGAAACGTCTTATTGTCGGAGGATTTGATGGCGTATATGAATTTTCGCGTGATTTTAGGAATGAAGGGATGGATCGGACTCATAATCCCGAATTCACAGTTTTGGAAATTTATGTTGCGTACAAGGATTATAAATGGATGATGGAGTTTGTTGAGCAAATGTTGGAATATGTTACTATGGAGGTGTTAGGTACAACGAAAGTGAAAGTCGGAGAAAATGTAATTGATTTCAAGGCTCCGTACAAGCGCATTACAATGATCGATGCTATTAAAGAATATACAGGGATCGATATTAGCGGAATGAGTGAAGAAGAACTTCGAAAAGTTTGTGAACAACTAGGAATCGAGCAAGATGAAACAATGGGCAAAGGTAAGCTTATCGATAAAATTTTTGGTGAAAAGTGTGAGATTCATTTTATACAACCGACTTTCATAATTGATTATCCTATTGAAATGTCTCCGTTATGTAAACGCCATCGTAACAATCCTGAATTAACGGAACGATTTGAATTAATTGTCAATGGAAAAGAATTAGCAAATGCTTATTCGGAATTAAATGATCCGATTGATCAGCGTGAACGTTTTGAAGAGCAACTTCGGCTTTCCGAAAAAGGTGATGATGAAGCTATGTTTATCGATCAGGATTTTCTTAGAGCATTAGAATATGGCATGCCGCCAACTGCGGGAATGGGTATAGGAATGGATCGACTGACCATGTTGCTTACCGGTCAAACAGCTATTCAGGAAGTTTTATTGTTTCCACAGATGCGCCCGGAAAAACCTATTAAGAAAGACGCACCGGATAAATATGTGGCAATCGGTATTCCGGAAGAATGGGTTCCGGTTTTACAAAAAGTCGGGTATAATGAAGTTAAGAGCTTGAAAAATGTTGACCCTCACAAATTACATCAAGAACTATGTGAATTTAACAAAAAATTCAAGCTTGAATTAAACAATCCTGCCCTTGAAGAGGTTAAAACATGGGTAGTCAATGCGGAAAAATTATCTTAAATTTGACGCCTTAAAATCAAAACTATCATGGATTCAGTAGGAAACGTTTGTATTGTTGGTGGTGGTACTTGGGGTACTGCTCTGGCGAAAATTGTATTGATGAATCAAAAGCATATTAATTGGTATATTCGACGCACAGAACAGATAGAAAATTTTTATAAATTAGGGCACAATCCCGATTATCTTACCAATGTCAAGTTTAATTTAGCTCAAATCACTTTTTATTCTAATCTTGAGAGAGCGATCAAGGACTCCGATACAATTATACTGGCCATCCCTTCTCCTTTTGTGAAACAATATTTTAAAAAAATTTGGAATAGCACTTTTAGAGGAAAATATATTGTTTCCGCAATAAAAGGTATTATTCCGAACGAAAATATGGTAGTTAGTGAATATTTTGCCTATAATTTTAAAATCCCTTTGGAAAATATAGGAGTGTTATCGGGTCCATGTCATGCCGAAGAAATTGCTCTGGAAAGATTATCGTTTCTTACCTCAGCGTGTAAGGATATGCAAAAGGCAACAGTATTGGCCGAAGCCATAAAATCGCGTTTTTTGCATACTTCTGTTTCAGAAGATGTAACAGGGATCGAATTGGCTTCAGTTTTGAAAAATATTTATGCCATTGCAGCTGGCGTTTGTCAGGGATTACTATACGGTGATAATTTTCAGGCAGTTTTAATGGCAAATTGTGCGAATGAAATGGAACATTTTTTGAATGAAGTTGTTCCCATAGAGAATCGGAATATTTGCGAACAACATTATTTAGGTGATATGTTAGCCACCGGTTATTCGCAATTTAGTCGTAATCGCACCTTGGGTACCATGATCGGTAAAGGATATTCAGTGAAAACGGCACAATTGGAAATGGAAATGATCGCTGAAGGATATTACGGAGCGAAATGTATTGTGGAGATGAATCAGCGATTTAAAATTCAAATTCCTATTGTAAATACAGTTTATCGTATTTTGTATGAAAAAACTTCACCAAAAGCGGAAATAGAAAAACTGATCGAATTTTTTTAAAATAAATGACTTATGAGTAGTATAAAAATGAATATTCAACATGTATATAATTGGCTGCCTGAAGAAGATATTCTGAAACAAGGGCCAAATGCTACTGCATGTAATCAAGCATTGTACGATGGTAGTCGTGAAGGGAATGATTTTCTCGGGTGGGTAAGGTTGCCTTCCTCTATAACAGAAAGTCAACTTCAGGAAATTGAAGATGCAGCCGCATCTTTGCGATCGGCTTGCAAAGTAGTGGTTGTGGTAGGTATTGGTGGAAGTTATTTGGGGGCCAGAGCCATTATCGATGCGCTGAATAATTCGTTTGATTGGTTACAAACAAAAAGAGAGAATCCGATAATTATTTATGCGGGTAACAATCTGAGTGAAGATTATCTTTATGAATTGATTAAATATCTTGAAGATAAGGATTTTGGAATCATCAACATTTCCAAATCGGGAACAACGACAGAACCCGCAGTTGCTTTCCGACTTTTGAAGGATTTACTCGAAGAACAAGTTGGAAAATCGGAGGCTCGCAATCGTATTATTGCTATTACCGATGCAGAAAAAGGAGCGCTTCGGACATTGGCAACCATAGAAAAATATAAAACTTTTGTAATTCCCGATGATGTGGGCGGACGTTATTCCGTTCTTACACCCGTAGGTTTATTGCCTATTGCAGTAGCCGGTTTCGATATTCGTAAACTGGTACATGGTGCGGTAACGATGGAAAAGAATACGGGTACGAATGTGGCATTCGAATACAATTTATCAGCCATTTATGCCGTCATTCGAAATGAATTGTATAAAAAAGGGAAAAAGATAGAGATTTTGGTAAACTATCATCCTAAGCTTCATTATTTCGCCGAGTGGTGGAAACAACTTTTCGGAGAAAGTGAGGGAAAAGATAATAAAGGAATTTTTCCCGCGGCTGTTGATTTTACGACCGATCTTCATTCGATGGGACAATGGATACAAGAAGGTGAACGCACTATCTTTGAAACGGTTATATCCATAAATGAACCTAATTATAAAGTAGTGATTCCTCATGACAACCAAAATCTTGACGGGCTTAACTATCTGGAAGGGAAACGTGTAGACGAAGTGAATAAAATGGCAGAACTCGGCACACGTATAGCTCATGTTGATGGGGGCGTGCCAAACGTTCTTATCGAAATTCCGAAATTGGATGAAGAATCGTTAGGTCAACTTATTTATTTTTTCGAGAAAGCTTGTGGTATAAGCGGCTATTTATTAGGGGTTAATCCATTCAATCAACCGGGAGTTGAAGCATACAAAAGAAACATGTTTGCTTTGCTCGAAAAACCGGGTTACGAAGAAGAAACAAAAGCAATAAAACAAAAATTGTCCGTTCTTTATAAGGGATAAAATATTTGCAACGCATCATATAGCTTTTTATAATTGTGTGGGAATTTTTTTAACAGGAGAAAAACTTTTTCTCCTGTAATGTTTATTTATTTGTATTTAATTTCGTATTGGTAAATGATAGAACCATTTAAAAAATATCTTCAAACTCATCATTATCCGAATTTTGATCTTCATGCCGTTCTTTTTGATATGGATGGCGTATTGTACGATTCTATGCCTGCTCATGCTCGTTCTTGGCAGCAAACTATGCAAGAATTTGGATTTAAAACAACAAAACCGGAAGAATTTTATTTGCACGAAGGACGAACTGGAAAATCAACTATAAATATTATTTTTCAGAGAGAATTTGGTCGTAATGCTACAGACGAAGAAATAAAAAAAATATATAGTCGTAAAACTGAACTTTTTTCACAATACAATTCAGGAAAGACTATCCCGGGTGCTCGAGAAGTATTGGAGATGGTTAAATCAAACGGATTGCTCCCCTTTTTAGTAACCGGGTCGGGACAACCGTCGCTGCTAGAAAAACTGGATGAAGATTTTCCGGGTATTTTCACTTCCGATACAATGGTTACTGCATTCGATGTAAAGTTTGGCAAACCTCATCCCGAACCTTTTTTAATTGCTTTAAAAAAAGCAGGTAATTTACAACCTAATCAAGCCCTTGTAATAGAAAATGCTCCCCTTGGCACGGAAGCTGCTCATAAGGCAGGAATTTTTGTGATTGCTGTCAATACCGGTCCTTTGCCTGATTCGGTATTGAAAAAAGCCGGAGCCGATCTTATTCTGGATTCTATGATTTCGCTCAAAGACAAACTCCCTGACATTTTTTCTATCATCCAATCGATTGATAATAAGGTAAATGTAATATAAAATAAATCGGAACTGAATGATGTTTCGATTATCTTACGTTGTACCACAACTATTTCTTATCTTTGTGATAATAACCTCGCAAATCATTTTTTATGGACATTAATCGATTTGGATTCATACGAGTTGCCGCTGCCTCTCCGAAAGTTAAAGTTGGCGATTGCGATTATAATGTGGCGGAGATTAAATCAATAATCAGCGAAGCAATTAATGAGCATGTTCAAATTATCTGTTTCCCTGAGCTTTGTATCACATCATATTCTTGTGCTGATCTTTTTTTTCAGAAGTCTTTGCAACAAAAAGCTGTTTCTTCATTAATAGATCTCGCCGGTTTTATGAAGGATAAGCTTTCTATCATTGCAATTGTTGGATTACCATTGCAAGTGAAAAATAGTCTCTACGATGTAGCCGCTGTGATTTCAGCTGAGGGTATTTTGGGCATTGTTCCCAAAATATTTATTGCGAACAGCAATGAATTTTATGAAAAAAGATGGTTCGCAAGCGGGGAAACGCTGACCGATTTTATCGTGGAAATTAATGGCGAGAAGTTACCTATTTCAACAGGCGGGACGATTTTTCAAACCGCTTTTGGAAATTTCGGTATTGAAATCTGTGAAGACCTTTGGATGCCTATACCTCCTTCTTCACATCTAGCTTTACAAGGAGCCGATATCATTTTTAATCTTTCTGCAAGCAACGAAGTTGTGGGTAAAAACAATTATCGTAAATCATTGATTTTACAACAATCGGGACGTTGTTTGTCGGCTTATGTGTATTCATCGGCTGGAAATGGAGAATCTACCACCGATTTGGTTTTTTCCGGAGCTTGTTTTATTGCTGAAAATGCCGTAATGCTTGCCGAAGGCAAACGATTTTCTCTCGAAAATGAAATAATTATTGCAGATATCGATATTGATGCCTTACGTAATGATCGGGTAAAAAACTCCAATTATTTTCCTCTCAAAGAAAAATCTTTTAAGGAGATTGTTTGTGCAATTGAACCGATTTCCGTTCCGTATATGTACCGAAAAATAAATCCTTATCCCTTTATACCAACTCAATCGAGCGAAAATGAGAATTTAAGTGAAGTATTTAATATTCAGGTGCATGGGCTGATAAAAAGGCTGCAACATACCGGCCTCAATAAAGTGGTTATCGGCGTGTCAGGTGGACTGGATTCTACACTTGCCCTGCTGGTTGTAGCAAAAACATTTGAGATTCTTGGATTTCCTCGAAAGAATATATATGGTATTACCATGGCAGGCTTTGGTACGACAGAAAGAACGTATAAAAATGCCGGAATGCTCATAAAATCCATTGGGGCAACGCTGAAACAAATTTCTATTGTAAATGCTGTAAAACAGCATTTTGAGGATATCGAATTCGATATAAATGATCATAGTATTACTTTTGAGAATGCTCAGGCACGTGAACGCATGCAGATCCTTATGGATTATGCCAATAAGGTTGATGGATTGGTTGTTGGAACAGGTAATTTATCGGAACTTGCGTTAGGTTGGACTACTTATAATGGCGATCAAATGTCGATGTACGGTGTAAATTCCGGCGTTCCAAAAACATTAGTAAAATCGCTTGTCCATTGGATAGCTGAAACCCAGATGGATGAGTCTGTTAGGGAGGTTTTGTACGATATTGTAGCAACTCCTTTCAGTCCGGAATTATTGCCGGCTGACGAAGAAGGTAAAATTGCTCAGAAGACCGAAGAAGTTATAGGCCCGTATGAGTTACATGATTTTTTTCTCTACCGTATGTTTCGTTACGGGGATGAACCCAAACGAATTGTTTTTCTTGCATTTCAAGCGTTTGGAGGTAAATATTCCATAGTAGAAATTGTGAAGTGGTTAAAGGTATTTTATAAACGTTTTTTTTCTCAGCAATTTAAACGTTCCTGTATGCCGGATGGGCCTAAAGTTGGTTCTGTTAATTTGTCACCTCGAGGCGATTGGCGTATGCCGAGCGATGCAGAGGTTAAGACTTGGTTGGAGCAATTGGAAAACTAAATTAAACGATTTTTTATGCAACAGCTTTTCTCCTTATTTAAAGATTATACGGGAAAATCGAATCCTGATATTGAACCTATACCTTCGTCGGGTTCTAACCGAAGATATTTTCGTCTGAAAAAAGACGATTTTTCACTTATAGGTGTTGCCGGAGAATCGCGAGAAGAAAATCGAGCTTTCATTGAGTTAGGCAACCATTTTTACAGACAGCATCTTAATGTTCCCCAAGTTGTTGCAGTTTCAAATGATGAAATGTTTTATCTTCAGGAAGATCTTGGAAACGAGATTTTGTTCGATGCGATAAAAGCAGGTCGTGCTACAGGTGTTTTCAGTCACGAAGAAAAAGAGCTGCTGCATAAAACCATTGCGCTACTGGCCGATTTTCAAGTTAAAGGTGCACAAGGCCTTAATTTTAATGTGTGTTATCCTCTTCCTGAATTGAATCGCCGTTCGGTAAATTGGGATTTAAATTATTTCAAATATAGTTTCTTGAAAACTACCGGAATGGATTTTCAAGAAGATTTGTTGGAGAACGATTTCGATAGGTTTACCGATACGTTGTTGGAAGACAAAAGCAATACCTTCATGTATCGGGATTTTCAGTCGCGAAATGTGATGCTGGTGAACGGAAATCCTTATTTTATCGATTTTCAAGGGGGGAGAAAAGGCCCTGTGTATTACGATGTGGCATCGTTTCTTTGGCAAGCAAAGGCCAATTTTCCATCCGAGTTGCGTGATGAATTGATTTTGACTTATCTCGATTCATTGAATAAATACGTGGATGTTGATGAATCGAAGTTTTTGGATCGATTGCGTCAATTTGTACTTTTTCGCACGCTACAGGTATTAGGCGCTTATGGATTTCGAGGGTATTTTGAAAAGAAACCACATTTTATACAAAGTATTCCTTTTGCGTTGAATAATTTACGCGAGTTGTTGAAAGACGGATTCGATGAATATCCTTATCTTACTAAGGTGCTAAATGAGATGACTGAGCTCAAACAGTTCACCGATGTTAAAAAGCGCGAATTAGAAGTGCGGGTAGTAAGTTTTGCTTATAAGAAGGGAATTCCAAACGATCCTTCGGGTAATGGAGGCGGATATGTGTTCGATTGCAGAGCTATCAATAATCCGGGTAAATTTGAACGATATAACAATTTCACTGGTTTAGATGAGCCGGTGATTCAATTTTTGGAAGAAGACGGAGAAATAGTTGAATTCCTCGATACTATTTATCCATTGGTTGATAATCATGTCAAACGATATATGGATCGGCACTTTACTAATCTGATGATTGCTTTTGGATGTACGGGAGGTCAGCATCGTTCGGTTTATGCAGCGCAACATGTTGCGGAACATATTTCCAAAAAATTCGGTATAAAAGTTGTGCTAATTCATCGAGAACAAAATTTAGAGCAGGAATTTAAAAGCCGTAATTGATTTTCAAAAATGTCTTAATTTCTCTATATCATGAAAGCGATGATTCTTGCTGCGGGTTTAGGTACCCGATTGAGGCCGTTGACCGATACAATGCCAAAAGCATTGATCTCAATAAAGGGCAAGCCTTTACTCGAGTATGTGATAGAGAAACTGAAAGTGGCAGGTTTTGAAGAAATTATTATCAATATCCATCATTTTGGACAGCAGATTATCGATTTCGTTCAATCAAAAAATTGTTTCGGCATTCGAATCGAATTTTCTGACGAACGCAATGATCTTCTTGATACAGGTGGTGCTATTAAAAAAGCCGCATGGTTTTTCGACGATGGAAAACCTTTCCTCATTCACAATGTTGATATTCTTTCGAATATTGATCTTGACGAATTGTTTGAGTTTCACAAGAAACATACGTATTTGGCGAGTTTAGTAGTCAGTCGCCGCAAGACATCTCGTTATTTGCTATTCGATGAAAATAATCTGCTTAAAGGTTGGATAAATACTAAAACAGGAGAAAGGCGATCTCCTATTTCCGATTTCGATTCCACACAATACACCCCTTTAGCTTTTTCGGGGATACATGTTTTACATCCTGATGTTTTTAATTACATGAATAATTTTCCTGAGAAATTTTCTATTGTCGATTTTTATCTTTCTATTTGCAATAGAGAGAGGTTGTATGGATATGTTCCCCGAAACTTGCAATTAATTGATGTTGGAAAGCTTGATTCACTTTCTCAAGCTGAGAATGCTTTTTAATTTTCCGATCATTTCAGATATAATAAAAATAGAGGAAAATTTCAAAGTTGTCATTATTTTTTACACGAATGTAGAGTCAACCGGCAAGTGCGAAATTACACAAAATGTTTGTAAAACTCATTTTTGGGTAAATTAAAGTCTAATTTTTCTCGAGGTCTTCGGTTTAGTTTGTACCGAATTTTTGTGATATCCTCATCCGAATAATCTTTAAATGATGCCTTTTTCGGGATATCTTGCCTGATAAGTTTATTCCCGTTTTCAATCGCTCCTTTTTGCCATGAACAATAAGGGTCGGTAAAGCAAACCGGTACTCCCAATCTTTCAGTTATAAGCTCGTGTGCAGCGAATTCTGATCCGTTATCCGTAGTGATGGTTTTCAGTTTATCCTTGAAAGGCAGTAATATTTTAAAGACCTCATTTGCAACCTCCCTAGAATCCCTCTCCTTTGGTAATTTCTTTATCATCAGATAATTCGTTTTTCGCTCTGTTATTGTCAGTATAGCCTCCGAATGATTCGGCCCGATAATCGTGTCCATCTCGAAGTCTCCAAACCTGCTTCCGTCAACTTCTTCAGGCCTTTCACGTATACTCGTACGGTTGGGTATGT
>DBPW01000048.1 GCA_002305015.1 Bacteroidales bacterium UBA1410 | reverse complement strand
TTGAAAATTATCATGTAAATTTGCGGCCGTATATAAAAAATAATTCATGAATAAGTATACGAACGAAACGGACGAAACAAAAGCAACAAAGGCAGCAACCGTTAAACCCAATGCGATGGTCGATTGGTTTATCAGGCTGATAAAGGGAATCGTCATTGGAATTGGTTTTATTTTACCCGGCCTCTCGGGAGGCGTATTTGCCGTAATTCTGGGAATTTACGATAAGTTGATTCAATTTTTGTCCGATATCCGGAAAAAATTTCTTCAAAACATCGCCTTTTTTTTCCCCGTAGCCATCGGGATGGCCATAGGCATTGTCATTTTTTCGATATTCGTCGAGAAAGCATTCGGCAAATATGCCGCACAATTCATTTGCTTATTTGTGGGATTCGTAGTCGGCACGTTCCCGTCGCTCTACAAAACGGCGGGCAAAGAAGGACGTTCGTCAAAAGACCTCATTCTTTTCGCTGTTTCCACCCTTTTCATTTTCGTCCTGATGATGATTGGTGAAAAGCAGCTGACTGCCGTTCCGCCTAGTTTTCCGGTATGGATGGGTTCGGGAGCGCTCATAGGGTTAGGTGTGGTGGTGCCCGGCATGAGTCCCTCCAATTTTCTGATCTATTTCGGGTTATACGACAAAATGGCCATCGGGATAAAAGATTTCGATTTCGGCGTGATTATCCCGCTGATTATCGGATTGGTTGTGTGTGTACTGATGTTTGCCAAACTGGCAGCCTACCTTTTCAGAAGGTATTATTCCGAAATGTATCATTTCATTCTCGGTATGGTGGCAGGTTCATCGTTGGCGATATTTCCCACAGTGGTTTTCCCGGCTTTTCATACCGAACAGTTGGCAGCTTCAGGACTGAGTTTTTTCGGTTCCTTCCTTCTGTGTATCGCTTTTCTTGGTGTGGGAGTCATTATATCGTACCTTTTCAGCAAAGTGGAAGAAAAATATCCCCGAGAAGAAATCTTTTAAACGGGCTTTAAAAATGATATAAAGAATGCAACGTATACCAATCAATTACAAAAAATAAATACAATGAAAATGCAAAGCGAAACTTTTTTGATTTCAGACAAGGTAAAATGGAAACCTGCAGGCGAAGGCATGCAGCGCATGATTCTGGGTTATGACGATCGGATCATGATGGTAAAGATGCATTTTGATGCTAAAGCCGAAGGCAGTATGCACACGCACCCACATTCGCAATGTACCTATATTATCAGGGGTAAATTTGTCTTCACCATCGGTGACGAAACGAAGACCGTTTCGGCAGGCGATGCGCTTTACATGGCTCCTGACGTCCTTCATGGCGTAACATGTATTGAAGAAGGAGAATTGATCGATGTTTTCAGTCCGACGCGTGAGGATTTTCTGCAATAAAAAAATCGCAAAAAAATATAAAAAATTCACTTTTAGACCAATCCCCCTTTTTTATCGACGAATCGGACTATCTCTCCTATAAAATCCCTTTTTTCCCGTATAAAAAGGTGTAAATATGGCGATTATGATGGTGTAACTTTCGTTAATCGCTCATTGCCTAATTAAACATTTCCTTATCTTTGAGTGTCATAACGATGTATTTTATGTTGAACCAATAAAATTTGGAATGAAAATGAAAAAGTATGGAATGTTGGCATTAATTGCCTTTTTTATGATGAGCCTTTCGATATCGGCTCAGGATTCGACCCCAAAAAGGGGGGGCGGAAATCGACCGCAGCAAGAAATGAGAATGACAGCCAAAGAACGTGCCGAACGTATGGCTAAACAGTTGCAATTGACTCCGGAACAAACGGCACAGGTAGAAGAACTTTTTAAAAAGCAGGATGAGAAACGTGCCGAGCAAATGCGTAAATTCAGAGAAGAACGCCAGCAAATGCAGCAACAGGATCGCGAAAAACAACGCGAAGAAATGAGAGCATTGATGGAACAAAACATGAAAGAACAAGATGCCGAGCTGGAGAAAATCATCGGTAAAGAAAAAATGGAACAATGGAAAGCCTATCGCGAGGAACAAATGAAGAGAGCTGCTAATCGCAGAAATGCTCCTGCCCCTCGCGGAAGATAAACAAGTCAAACCGGTTTATTTTGCAGGAAAGGGCGCGGGTCAACTGATCGGCGCTCTTTTTTATTTCATGGTTTACCAAAACCCCTATCGCCATGTTAAAAGAAAATAAACAAGAAACTTAACAAGCGATTAATTGTTTAGTTTATGTAAAAACTAACGAATTATGAAAAACAGTAGCATACCCAGGGAACCGGCCGTAGCAGGGCAATTCTACCCGGCAAGCGCGGAAAAATTGCAGCATGACATCGCAACCTATTTTAGCGAAGCAGTTCCCCGAAAATACACCAATGTAAGGGCAGTTATTTCTCCCCATGCGGGTTATGTTTTTTCGGGAAAGGTTGCTGCATCGGCATTTAATCAGCTCGATGAAGATGCCGATTATGAGCGTATTTTTATCTTGGCTTCCTCTCACCATTATCATTTCAATGGAGCGTCGGTGTATTGTATCGGCGATTTTATCATGCCCTATGGGATAGAAAAAGTCGATACCGATTTCGGAGAGCAATTGGTTGCCTCTCATCCCGAAATTTTCACCAACAATCCCTCACCTCATGCACGGGAACATGCCATTGAAGTGCAGCTTCCTTTTTTGCATTACAAATTGAAAAACGATTATAAAATTGTCCCCATTGTAATCGGCACTTCCGAACCCGAAACGTGTCTTGAGATGGCATCGGCATTGAAACCTTACCTCAACGAAAAAAATCTGTTTGTGATCAGTACCGATTTTTCTCATTATCCCGATTATCAGAATGCAAAAATAGTGGATGCGGCAACAGCAAAAGCCATTCTATCCAACGATCCCGACGTGTTGTTGAACGTTCTGGCCGAAAATCAGAACAAAGGGATTCCCAATCTGCTCACCGGCTTGTGTGGATGGACATCGGTATTGACCTTACTGTACATGACTCAAAACAACCCTTCCTTCGAATATCACGAAGTAGATTATCGCAATTCGGGAGATGCCGTTTACGGCAATCATCGTGAAGTGGTAGGATATTGGGCAATTGTTCTTACTCAAAAATGATAACACTATGAATACCGGCGATTTTAATTTAACACTCGAAGACAAAAAAGCATTATTGGCCGAAGCAAGGTGTGCCATTGAACAGTTGTTCGGCCTTAATATTACGCCTCGACCCGATCTGAGTGCTTGTTCCGAAGCCATTTATGCTCACTGCGGAGCATTTGTAACGTTGAATAAATATGGGCAATTGCGGGGGTGCATCGGACAAATGATAAGCGATAGGCCCTTAATCGAAACCGTACACAATATGGCCATATCGGCTGCCCGCCACGATTATCGTTTTCCTCCGGTTACCGCAAGCGAGCTGAGCGATATTTCCATCGAAATATCCGTGCTTTCTCCCTTAAAAAGAATTCGCGATATTTCGGAAATCGAGCTCGGGAAGCACGGCATTTACCTTGTGAAAGGCGTCCGAAGCGGGGTATTTCTACCCCAAGTGGCCACAGAAACCGGTTGGGATCTCGAGAATTTTCTTGGCCATTGTGCCCGTGACAAAGCCGGCATAGGGTGGGATGGTTGGAAGGATGCCGATATTTTCATTTTTACGGCTACCGTATTTAGCGAAGACGAAATAGCCTAATACCTAGCCCCATCTGCCCGGAATATTTTCGCCACAAAAGGCGCATTTTCCGTCGACGATATTATTTTCGGTGACGTAAAAGCCCCGTCGTGCAATCAACAATTCATGACAGGCGGGGCAATAGGTATTTTCTCCGTTCAGCTGTGGCATATTTCCGATATACACGTATTTTATACCCGCATTTTCGGCAATTTTTTTTGCTTCAATCAAGGCACTTTCGGGGGTAGGAGGCAGGTGCTGTAGTTTATAAGCGGGGAAAAAGCGGCTGAAATGAAGCGGCGTTTCGGCAAAACCGTTTTCTACCAGCCATTCACACATATTTCGGATCATCTGATGATCATCATTGTATGTGGGGATAATCAGGTTGGTAATTTCGAGCCAAATGTCGTTATCCTTCAATGTCTTCAGTGTCGACAATATGGGGTGAAGACTGCCGGTAGTCAGTTTTCGGTAAACGTCATCATTAAAACATTTCAAATCGATATTGGCGGCATCCAGCAGCGGGCAGAGGTCGTTGAGAGGTTCCTGATTGATAAAACCATTCGAAACGATCACCGTTTTTATTCCTTTTTGATGGGCAAGAACGGCAATGTCATACATATACTCGTAAAAAATGGTCGGCTCGGTATAGGTAAAAGCGATCATTTTCGTACGATACGAAACAGCGGCTTGAACAATCTCTTCCGGGGTGAAACGATACTGCTCAAAATCTTCGGGAGAAGCCTGCGAGATTTGCCAGTTTTGGCAGTTCAGGCAATGAAAATTGCATCCGGCTGTGGCCAGCGACAAAATATTTTCACCGGGATAAAAATGGAACAACGGTTTCTTTTCGATAGGGTCGATGCTTACGGAACAGGGATTATTGTAGGCAAGCGTGTAGAGCGTTCCGCCGATATTTTTCCGGGCATGACACACCCCCGATTTGCCCTCGCTAATAAGGCAATTATGCGGACAAAGGCGGCAGCGCACTTTTCCCCCTTCTTTCTTTTCCTGATATAAAGCAATTTTATACTGATTTGCGTTGTTATTCTCTTTCATGATACTTTCCCTTTTTAGGTAAAAAAATAAAGAAAACATGTACACCCGGCGAGAATCGAACTCGCATCGTCGGAACCGGAATCCGATATTCTATCCATTGAACTACGGGTGCATAAATGCTTTTAAGGTCGGAACGACGTCTTTGTCCAGTGCAAAGTTATAAAATCTTGTTTAATGAAAGGTTTTATTTTCGCAATATTTTCTTCCGAAAGATACGCCTCATAATTCAGCGAGAGTATCAGGTCGTCGCTGTCATCACTAAAAACGGCCGAAAGCGGTTCAACATCCAGCAGCGATAAAGCATATTCATATTCGTTCGATCCTTGTTTCTGCCTATCGAAAAAAGATTCGGCCGACACCGGCGGCAGCAACGTATTTTCATCTATTTTCTCCCATTGGGTAGAATAAAACCGGATGTCGCTGTCGCATGCTTTTCCGCAAACCGTCTTGATCACGCAAATAATTTTGGTATTGTTCACCAGCGGCAACAGTTTCAATTGAAACGTCCCGATATCGGATGTTTTCAATTGAAGATACGAATCGGAATACTTCATTCTTTCAATATTTCCAAGCGGGTAGGGGATGATTTTTAAACCGGTATCTACCAAAATCAGGGTTTTGTCGGCTTCGGTGAATCCGGGTAAAATATCGCCGGGCATGGTCTTAAACACATCGGCAACCCGTTGTCCGAAACCGAACAACGATACGCATGAAAAAATCAGAATGAAAAATGGTTTCATTGTTTCTTATTTAAATTGACATGAATTTTTCTTATTTGTTCGCACTATATTCTTCGGTAGGAGGAGCATAAAAAGCACCCACATTCAGGATATTGGCCTCATCGCGTGCTTCAAGAATAGTGATCCTGATTTTCGAAGTTGCCACATCGTTAAATTTCAGCAACCGTTTATACCCGATGGTAGTGCCTTCGCCCAGTTTTTTCCACCCGTTACCCATTTGGGCGTCCACCCTGAAACTTTCTACGCGTTGCCCCTGTTTAATATCTTCCTGAAGCATAATTGTATTGATGGTGTCGTTCTCAAGCAGATCATACTCTCTGAAGCCCCCCTGTTTCGTCGTCCAAGCCACTTTTCCGTCCACAAGTTTGTTTTCGTCAAACGTAGAAGCGATGTAATTGCCGAACTGCTCCAGCCTTTTCACATCTGTTTCGGGCAAAAGTCCTCGTGTGTCGGGCGATACATTCAACAAAAGCACCGCATTTCTACCCACCGATTTGTAGTAAATATCTACCAACTGCTTCAGCGTTTTTATCTGTTGGTCTTCTTCGGGATGATAAAACCAACCCGGCCGCAGCGAAACATTCACTTCGGCAGGATACCAGTATAATTTTTTTGCCCTGACAATCAATTCCCGGCTGCCAAGATCTTCAGCAGCAGGCGATATGCCCAACCGTTCGTTTTCTTTTATGGTAGCCACATCGATATTCGGCTGAAGCGGGGTCACACTCCATTCGGTTTCGCGGGCAAAACCTTTTTCGTTTCCCACCCAACGAACATCGTTACCCATCACGGCTTTCACAGCCCGTGGTTGCAATTGGTCTATTACCTTATAAAAAGCCTCCCAATCGTATTCCTGCACTCGTTCGAGAGGTTCTTCACCTTTTGCTCCGTCGAGCCACACCTCGTCGATTTCGCCGTAATTCGAGAGCAATTCGGTTAATTGTTTAATGAATAAGGCATTATATTGTGGAGAATCGCCGTAACTTTTGGCATTTCTATCCCATGGAGAAAGGTAGATGCCGAATTTCATCTTGTATTTGTCGCAAGCATCTTTTACCTCCCTTACCACATCGCCCTCGCCGTTGCGCCAAGGTGAAGATGCCACAGAATGAGTTGTGGTTTCCGTAGGCCACAGGCAAAATCCGTCGTGATGCTTTGCCGTAAGAATAAGTATGCCGAAGCCGGCATTTTTCAATGTTTTTACCCATTGTTCGGCGTCAAAAGCGGTAGGATTAAACAACGCAGGATCTTCAAAACCGTTTCCCCATTCACGATTGGTAAACGTATTCATTCCGAAATGAATAAAAGCATTCATTTCTGTTTTCTGCCATTCATATTGCCGGGAAGTAGGCACCAAATAAGCAGCCAACTTTATTTTTTGGTCGTTGGTGATTATTTTCGGGAATGCAAGTTCCTTTTCGAAGAAATACTTCTTTTTGGAGCATCCCGACAACATCAATATCAGCAACAAACCGGGGAAGAAAATCCGCCTCATCCTCTTTTTCTTTCTGAAAATATTATTCGTTCGACGACAAAGTTAATTTGCTTTTGATTTAAAAACAAATAAAAAAAGCCACCCTTTGTAGGGATGGCTATACCTTTAACGTAGGGGTAGTTTTATTTTGCTACCTGAACAGTGGTATCCACAACAGCAGCAGCAGCAGTATCAACTGCAGCCGGAGCAACTTCCTCAACTGCTTGAGCTACAGAGTCAGCAGAAGCTTCGCTCTGGTTAGATTTTTGATTTGAGCAAGCAGCAAAAGAAAGGGTAGCTGCAACAGCAACGAATAATAATACTTTTTTCATTTTTCAATAATTTTAAAACGATAAACAATTTTTCTCTCTAAAATTTCGGTGCAAAATTACATGAAAATCGAGTT
>DBPW01000004.1:13075-13527 GCA_002305015.1 Bacteroidales bacterium UBA1410 | reverse complement strand
AATTAAAGCACAGTAAAAACAAAATGACACACACAACGCCGATTGTTCCAACGCCTAAAACCCAGCCGATAGGATCAGTGCTAATTGAATTTTCTGTTGTTTTTATAATGGTTTCTGTTCCAAAATGTCCTGCATAAAAATCGACCAATGGTTGCAACAGCATAAACGTTACAAAACTGCCGATAAATGCAAACGACATTCGGTAAGAAGAAAGTGCGTTGCGTTCGATCGGATTTGAAGTAATGGATCCTAACAATGAAGCATAAGGCACATTAATCAGCGAATACACAATCATCATCAGTGAATAGGTAACGTAAGCGTAAATCAGCTTTCCGGTTTGCCCGAAATCGGGAGTGTAAAATGTGATAACACCCATCACGGCAAAAGGAATAGCAAACCAAAGCAAGTATGGGCGATATTTTCCCCAACGGGTTTTGGTACGGTCGCTCATT
>DBPW01000004.1:0-13053 GCA_002305015.1 Bacteroidales bacterium UBA1410 | reverse complement strand
GCTGCATCACCAAAACCATAACCAATCTTTTCCCTTAACCCGATTTTTTCTGAGGTCATTCTTTTGTTTAATGCTAAAAATAAATCAATAATAATTTTTTTTGTTGCTCTAATTTATGCTTTGTGCAGGAGGCATAGCATCTTTTGTAAGAGCATTGACCAATTGAGTTCGATATGTTTTTTTTTGCGGGTCGTAAATACCAAATCCTGAATTCCATTCCCAGTACGCCCAACTAAATTCCTGTTGTTCGAACCATCGGGAAAGGAAACGTGTCCATCTTACTCGCGAATCCATATCAGCTTTTGAATAAGCTCCAAATTCACCGATATGTATGGGGATATTTTTTGATTTTGACAAAGCAATGGCTGCCTGAAATTCATCAATTACCACTTGCCGTTCGGCTTGCGTGTCGTTCCATTTTGTCCCCAGCCAGGCATCGGAGCCTTCTACCCATTCAGCTCCCTGATGCGTGAACTGAAAAGGATTGTAGTAATGTATGGTGAGAATCAAATGATTATCATTCGGCACTATGGTAAGCGACTTCAATGCCGAAATGCCGCCCCATTCAGCAACACCCAGCAATACACAACGTTGCGGGTTCGTTTCCCGAATTACTCTCAACGCATCTCTGTAATAGTCGTTCCAAAGTCCGACGGTAAGCTTGTCGTGTGGTTCATTTAATATTTCAAACACCAAACTATCGGGATAATCCTTAAAATATTCCGAAATCTGTCTCCATTGAGCCAGAAATCGTGCTTTTTGTCCTTGCGGATCGGCCATTAAGTCGTTGTGATGGTGCATGTTGATAATAATATGCAATTTATTTTTCAAAGCAGCATCCACAACCGATTTTATCGTATTCAGAAATTCAGGATAAATGGTGTATGGCGACATATTCATACTGCGGTCGTCCCTTTCCCATTTGATCGGAACACGAACATGCGTAAATCCTAATTCGGCAATTTTCCGAAAATCGTCTGCATCGAAAGGCGATTGCCACGATTGATCGGCTTCGAAGGTGTTGCCGATGTTTATCCCTCGTCCCAACCGTTGATTCATTTCTGTGGCAGTTGCCCACTGTTTTTTGTGAGAAGGTTCAGAATTCGATTTTTGACAACTTGTAATAAAGGAAACAAGAATAAACAATAAGATTGATTTGCTCATTTTCATTGTATTGAATATATTACGATATTGAAAAAATAGTATCGAAAGTTCGTCTGCTATATCTGATGCTAAGTTAAGCAAAACTATTCGATTAATAACTGATTGATTTGTTTTTGAGAATTAAATCTTTAATTTTTAATACAGAAGTATACGAATAAAATCCGTCAGACGGTGTGTTGAGACAATAATCCACGAGCCTGTCGATGGTAGTGGTTGCCACATGCATCCGCGTATCGGACGATGCATAATAAATGAAAACCGTTCCGTCATCGTCCGCGATCCAGCCGTTACTGAATAATACATTGGATACGTCGCCAATGCGCTCTACTCCTTGAGGAGCCATAAAATATCCTCCGGGAGTTGCAGTCAATTGCGACGGATCTTCAAGCGAAGTCATATACAGATACAAAACATAACGCAAGCCTGCAGCGCAACCTCTTACCCCGTGAGCCAAGTGTAACCAACCTTTTAATGTTTTTATCGGTGCCGGTCCTTCGCCGTTTTTCATTTCCTTGATGGTGTGATAATAACGCCGGTCGATTATTTTTTCTTCGGTTATGATAGCTTTTTCTATGTTATCAACCAATGCCCAGCCAATTCCTCCTCCTGATCCGGCATCAATGAAACTGTCCTGTGGACGAGTATAAAAAGCATATTTTCCATCTACAAATTCGGGATGCAACACCACATTGCGCTGCTGACTTTTTGATTGAAGATCGGGTAAGCGTTCCCAATTCTTCAAATCCTTTGTACGGGCAATTCCTGCACTTGCAGTAGCTGCAGACAAATCGGGATTATTTTTGTCTTTTCTCTCTGCACAAAAAATGCCGTAGATCCAACCATCTTCGTGGGCTGTAAGGCGCATGTCGTAAATGTTTGTTGCCGGTTCATCAGTTTCGGGCATGGTAATCGGTTCTTCCCAAAATCTGAAATTATCAATTCCGTTAGGACTTTCGGCAACGGCAAAAAAAGACTTACGGTCGGCTCCTTCCACACGTACCACCAACAGGTATTTGCCATTCCATTTAATGGCTCCGGAATTCATTACAGCGTTCATCCCAATTCTTTCCAACAGAAAAGGATTGGTCTTTTCATTCAAATCGTATCGCCACGCAACAGGGACATGAGCTGCGGTAAGAATGGGATTTTTGTAACGTTGAAACCATCCGTTGCTCTCTTCAACGGGCATATTTGTTTTGGTAATCAATTTTTCCTGATTTTCAAACAATTTTTTTACTCGTTCTTGAAATGGGCTCATAACTATTTGCTTCAATTTATTTATATAAATTCGGAATATCTTTACAAAAAAGCGTTTTCGGAGAATGATAAAACTTTATAAAATCTGCAGCCGTTTTTTGACCGGGATATGGTGCATAATAATGATTTTCTCTTTCCCTTGCATTTCGCCAAACCATGACGTAACTTATTGGATATTTATCAACTATGGGCAGTAAAACGCCTGTCCACCAATTGGCAATTGGGATGGCTTCCAGCCCGGTTTCGGTTAAAGCAATGGGTTTATTTCGCTTTTCCCCCTCGTCGGTCATAAATGAAAGAATGGTATTCAGCGAATTTTGAAAGGATTCGATTCCTGCTTCGTTGTCGCGGTGATAACCGTCGAGTCCCAAAATATCGACATATTCGTCTCCAGGATAACGTTCCATATAAATCTGTCCGGGTCCTTGAATATCCGGCGAATAAGTATAAAGCAAATTGTTAACCCCTTTTT
This sequence comes from Bacteroidales bacterium UBA1410, assembly GCA_002305015.1. Lineage (GTDB taxonomy): Bacteria > Bacteroidota > Bacteroidia > Bacteroidales > Dysgonomonadaceae > Anaerorudis. The sequence goes on along the minus strand of DBPW01000004.1, from coordinate 10,160 downwards.
CCCGAAAAAATTCGACCATCATCTTCCAAAGTTGCTGATATTCCTCGGGTGCACAAAGGTCTTTTCCCCACCAGAACCAGCTTCCGGTATGTTCGTGCCAGGGACGGAAAACAATCGGTATCTTTGTCCCGTCCTCGGTTTTCAATGAATTGAAGAAATCTGCGGCCCGTTGCAACCATCTTAAAAACTTATCATGACATTGTCCACCGCGTAAAACAGAGACTACGGCGTTGCCACCGGATTTTACATCCCATGTATCGCCATCGGTTAGCGGATTGTTCATGTGCCAACTTATCGTAATCATTCCGCCACGTTGGTATTGACGAATGATTTCTTGTCGGATTTTTTCGAAAGAAACGTTGTCAATGTTTTTTTCGCTCCCCAATTCTATTCTTCCCAAATCGAAGCCCATCACAGCCGGATAATCGCCAACAACACTTTTCACATCCGAACGTCCATCATCGCCTTCCCAGCCAATTCCATATAATGGATCGTCCTGATGACCAAACATGAATCCTTTTTCTGAAATGACTTTCAGATTTTTGAGAAGATTTTGGGTTTCGGGGGTTAAAGTTTTTAATCTATTATTCTGATTGTTGTATTTTATATCTGATTGTTGTGAAAAGCCATTGATAACAATAAATGACATCATCACACTTATCAAAAAGCGGTATTTTTTCATGTTTACAAATTATTTTAAGTCAGGCATTTGATCACGAGTTATAACGTAAGAATTATTCATTACCATTCGCCAATAGGCAGCGCCATTGTGAGAATCATCTCTTGTATGACTGCCATACCATGGCATGAACCAAAGCCAGGTATCACCTTTTTGGAACATCAAATCAGGATCTGGAATGCCTCCACATTCTGTAAGGGCTATCATTTTTCTGTTTGATATGATAGCTTTAACTTTATTGAATTCCGTCAATTGTGAATCATGAACATTCGTTGTTGGGTACAAATCCCGTCCCACGATATCCACATATTCGTCACCGGGATACCAATCAGGGTCATTCCCTTCGGAAGTCCACACCCAAATCAAATTATCCAGATGATGATAATGGGTCATCCTTTCGAACATGAGTTTCCAAAGCGATTTGAATGGTGCAGCTCCTTTTGCTCCCCACCAAAACCATCCGCCGGCAGCTTCATGCAAGGGTCGCCAAATTACAGGAATGCCTTTTGATTTCAAAATATTAAGATAACCGGAGATGGTATCGATATCTTTTATCATTAATCGATATTCTTCGGAATTTTCGTCCGAAATTTTACTCACATCAAAAAGAGTTTGATCGGATTTACTCCCGTAATAGAATGCATATTGATCTGAAATACCACTGTTTGCAGGCACATTCCAGTGCCACATGGCTGCTACCAATCCATTTGATTGCCACCAATTTTCAACAACTGACATATTATTATAATCAATCCAGTTGGATGGTGAAAAAACATGATGAATAAAATCAAAACAATTCAATGCAGGATATTCTCCTGTTTGATCATAGACCCAATCGGCCTCATCCGTGTTCCAGTTGACGTTTGCCATAGTACCCGAAATGGTTTTCATTCCGTAAGTTTGTTTTAAAAAATCCATGATTTTTTGTGCTTCAGGAGAAAAAGTTCTTGCAGGCGGTGTGTAAGTAGTAAAAGTCAACTTGATTTCTGTTGGAATAAATACTCCTGTCGGACCTTTTATGGTATTTGGAGGAATAATCAGTGTATATAAAGTTCCCGGCTCCAAATTAAAAGGCAATATGATTTTTAAGTCTTTTTGAATGCCGGGTATTACCTCATTTAAAGCAATCCCGTTCAACGTTATTTCATATTCACTTTTCAGCGTAACATTTTCATTGAAAATCAGAACAATTTCCTTTGTATAAATTGAGACATCCGTTTCACGATTTGCAGGTGTGGACGAAACTAATTCTGGAGAAAATGTTTCAATAATACCATTCCCTGATTTCTTACAGGAATAAAAAAACGTTAATAGTAAAAAGTAAAACAGAATAACAGATTTATAATTCATGAGCATAAATTTCGAAATAGTACAATATCCCAAGCTAAATAAAATATGAGAAAAACAAGAAAAAAGAGGATGTCATAAAAATCAATACTCAATAATTTTTTTGACACCCTCTCCAACAATCTATTTTTTTACTTTATTTTTTCAAAACGAACATTATCGATGCACATATTCACAAATCCTGCATCTCCTGCCGTAGCCAGTCCGAAATCTTGTGTAATGTTTTGAACGTTTGGTAAAATGTTTGTTCCATATCCGTCATTATCTTTGAAATCCGTTAAAGGAATAGTTACTGTGTACCAACCACCTCTATTTTCCATTCCGGGAATGATGGCCCAGAAATCCCCATCACTACCTTTGAGACGAAATTTAAATGCCATCGTCGTTCCGCCCAAAACATTGACATCCATTTTTACAGCCCATTCATCAACTGTTACACCATCAACTTTTAGATCGTTCTGGCTATTTCTCCAGAAGAAATCAACCCAACCGGATGGCAAATCCTGATTGATTCGGAAATAGTTTCCACTCAACGATAGTTCAGGATCATTTTCTACTGAGCCATAATTTCCCCACCACGAATTTTTCCCGTCAAAATCAAAAAATACATAACTGGGATCGGTAATAGGATCGGTTCCACTGATAGTTATTGGAACAGAAACTTCTTTTCCTGCAAAAGTGATCAACTTTAAAGTTACTGCACCTTTTGCGGCATTTTCAGGTACATAAACCTCCAGCAAGGTTGCCGAACGAGTTCCAAATTGGGTTGCTTTCACATTATTCTGGAAAATAACCGATTCAACCAAATTTAATTTTGTTCCTTGAATAACCAGCAATTGACCCGGTTTTGCACTTGCGGGGATGCTTGTTATAACCGGAATATCGGCTTCGGTTACCGTGAGTTCACTTGGAGATGAAATTTCGGTTCCATTCACTGTAACAAATTTTACAATGCCACTTGTTGCATCAGTTGGAACATTAACAACAAATGAGGTAGATGAACTTGGTTCAACATTCACGGTCTTAGTAGCAGACGGGAATATCACTTCCCTTATCAAATCCAAGTCACTTCCGTTAACGGTCAATTCACTTCCTGCCATTAATGAATTCGGAGATAACGCTGTAATTTTAGGCTTTACATAACTAAATTCAGGCGTATCTATCGTTTTAGTGGAGAAAGTAACAAGCGTTGCCACTTTTGAATTGGCTGTTTCCGGCACTATTACCGAGATTTCCGTTTCTGATTTGGCATTAATTTGTCCCTCTATATCACCAAATTTTATGCTTGCAACCAAATCCAAATCTTTACCTTTAATAGTCAACGTATTGCCATTTTTAACTATTGTTGGACTAACAATAAGATTTGATGGTATTACAGTAATCAGTTTCTTGTTTCCTTTCACCTCGAGACCTGATTTGGTAATCAATTTTACTGTATCATCCTGGGCTTCAAATGGTACAGTTACTGTAATTAGCGTGGAATCAACATTCAAAATAACTTCATTCACTATTATATCTCCGCCAAACTTAACGCCAGCTACCAAGTCCAGATTTGTACCTGTAATATTAATGTTATTTCCCGGTTTTACAGTAACAGGAGAAAATTCTACGAATGTAGGTAAAATAATATTGATTACTTCGTTAGAGTAGATTTCAATAGGTATTTCTTCTCCATTCGATAAAATGATTTTTCCTGTTTGAGCTTCATCCGGAACCCTTACTTGCAATTGTTCTCGTGACTGAGATATAAAATCTTTTGATTCCACCTCAACATTGTCAACAAAGATTACTTTTTTAATCAAATTCAGGTATTCTCCTTTTACGGTGAGTATTTGACCGGCTCTTAAAGTAGTCGGTGTAACACTGCTAATGGATATAGGTTCCAAAAAGGTTAGAGAAGTTAATGTTTGAATATCTCCTTGTGGCGTTTTTAAGGTTACTTTACCCAAACCAGCATTCTGAGGAATGGTAACCCGAATTTCTCTTTCGTTGACAACTTCAATTTCACTAACTTCTACTGTTTCCCCAGATGTCAGACCCTGAAAAACTACAGCTGTAACTTTATCGAGATTGCTCCCTATGAACCTGAGTTCACCACCTCTTAAGGCAGGTGATGGACCAAATGCTTTTAAAATTATCGAAGTGTCGACGGCTTCTTCATTATCGCATCCGGTATATAAACCTCCACTAATAATCAATATAAAAATTATCAGCCATGAATACCATTTATTTTTATGTGTTTGCATATTTTTTAAGATTTATGGATTATTTATTCAATCGGAACCACCCTAATGTTGTCAATACAAATATATGGAGTACAGTCTGTACCGGCAATTCCTCCGTGATAAACAAAGAAAGTTAAGCCTCCATAATTTCCTTCCCCCGCTACTTGAAGCGCTTTCCCCGTATGGTCATATTTGAAGTCTTTGAGTGGGAAAGATACAGTTATCCATCCATCAGTTTGATAAGATCCACTTGATTCCCAAGGTCTCCACAAACCCCTCGGCGTGACCCCATCTGCAATATAACCATTGGTGTCTTTGGTTGACCACGGAGTAAAAATCATTTGCAAGGCGCAAGCAGACCAAGATTGAGTCACATTTACCTCAAATTTGAGCTGAGCCTGATCTACAGGAATGGCAAACAAATCTCCTTCAGGACGACCATTGGCTATTCCCCACAAATTGAATGAAAAATTATCTTCATCCCACGTTGATAAATCGCCTTTTAAAGCACCAGAAAAATAAACGTAATTTCCACTTATTCCTTCGGGATTGCTGTTGGCTATTTTACCTGCGCGCCATCCACCTGAGGCATCTTTCGTATCCCAATCAAGAATAATACCCCTGTCATCTCTGAATTGGAATTTCGATCGTCCGGTTCCATAAATTGACTTTACGTTGATGTACCCTTTTTGAGATCCATTGGGAATTTTGAAAACAATTTTAGTCTTTTCGATGCTTATAATTTCCGTAACAGAAATATTACCGGGCATACTTATGGTTAACGGAACATTCGGATCGTCAATAAAGTAATCTCCATAAAGAGTTGCAATATCACCATCATGTGCATATTCACACGAAATGCTTGAAACAACGGGCGCAGGCACAAGTACAGAAAAATCGTAGGCAATAGTATCGTTATTCTTTGTTATCATATAAATCTTGTTTGATACAACGGAAGGAATTTCATTCGGAACATTCACAAGCAATGTGTTATACGTGATAAAACTTGAATTTAATATCGCTTTTTTATCATTAAACCACATTTCTTTGATACTGGTAAGATTTTCCCCTATTAATGCAATGGTATTATTCATATAAGCTGCTACTAAAAGCGAATCGGATGACTCAGGATTTGGAACTCTAATATAATAAACTTCAGGGATACCATCTGTTATAACATATTTATCCGGATTATCATCACACGCCTGTGATAAGATTCCAATAAACAAAATTAAGCCACTTATCAGTATTTGACCGTATCTTTTTTTCTTAATGTTTTTCATATCAATTTTCTCATTTGAAATTAATAACTTATTGAACTTAAATCAAATTCAACAGGATCTTTTAACAGATTTGGATTCATGGCCAAATCCGTATCCGGAAATGGAAGTTGAAAATGAGCATCCTTTATATTTGGAATGTTATTGGGACTATAATATGTTACGGAAGGATCCAGTGTACCTGATTTGTAATACTGACCAAGCCCATTGTAGGAACCTCTTCTTTGTGCTTTGATTTCAGCTATAGCTTTTGCCGGTTCATAATAATGCCAACGCACATAATCATACCATCTATCACCTTCACAAGCCAACTCAAGGCGACGTTCTTGCCATATATCATCCCAAGTAATGGATGTTTTTGGTTCATATCCTTTAATTGATCTACTTCTGACATCATTAAAGGCTTTTAAGGCCTTAGGGTCTGAAGTAGAAGAACTATTTCCTAAAACTGCCTCGGCATAAATTAAATAAACATCTGCAAGACGAAGTAGATGCGTACTTAGACTAGTAGCCATGCGAGCCATATGTGTTCCTGTTCCGATAACGTGATCGTTATCGTTACCAACCAAATGCTTTACTTCATTTGCACCAACTGCACTTTGGTATTCCATGCTATTTACAGCAAATTCGGTATAGTCGAAACCTCCTTTGTCTACCCAGAAATACTCATATTTGTCGCCATACATCATCATAGTTGCTTTTCTACGATCATCAATATTGTTTCTAGTCAGACTGAGCGCATCTTCGTTAAAAGCATCTTGCAAATCCACTGAAGGCCCATTCCATCCTCCCCATGTTGCACCATATTCATCAAACCCTTGTATTCCCAAGTCGGATTGTAAAGAATTTTGCGAAGTCCATTGGTTAGAAACTACCCAATGCCAAGCTATTAAACTTTCCTCACTAAAATTGTTCTTTAATCTAAAAATGTCGGAATAGACCGGCAATAATGATCGTCCACTTTCTTCAATCACTTTTCCTGCATATAAGGCTGCTTTATCCAAATCTTCCTGTCGCCGAGAACCATTCATACCATATCCCGCCTTAGTGAGATACACTTTTGCAAGCAATCCGTAAGCAGAATATTTATCAATACGACCTGCCTGATTTTTCTCGGGTAACCATTCAATTGCTTTCTCCAGTGTCATGGTGATATAATCATAAACATTGGGAATTGTTGCTTTGTAAAGGTTATTATAATTACCTTCTGCGATTGTGGTAGAATTATTATGAATAATGGGCACAGCGCCGAAAGTACGAACCAGATAAAAATAAGCCATCGCTTTCCATACAAGAGCTTCTCCCTTTACTGTCTTCTTTGTTTCTTCTTTCACATTCGATCCAGCTTTCATATCAATATTCTCTAAAATACTATTACAGTAAGCATTCACTGACCATAAAGAAGCCGACATGTTTACAAGATCTTCATCTGTAGAATTAATAGTAAACGTCAAATAAGGCGATTGGCCCCAATAATAATTACCCGCCAATACCTCTCCTACTTTAAAAAATCCACGTTGGAAATCATACCAAGGAGAATTATAAACAGGATTTACAGCCTGAAAGCACTGTTCATCGGTCTTGTAAAAACTATCAACAGTATATGTATCTTCGGTAGGACGATCAAGAAAATCGCCACACGAATTTAACCCACCTATAATAAGTAAGGCATACAAAAATTTTTTTATGGTACTTTTATATTCTTTCATATTTTTGATTTTTAAAAAGATAAGCTTAATCCAAAAGAATAGACTTGAGGAGAAGGATAACGCCCATTATCCAGACCAAAAACGTTAGGACTTGCCGTACTTGCACCTACTTCAGGATCGTAGCCACTATACCCGGTAAAGGTGTATAAATTCTGAATGTTGGCATATATTCTAAGATTCTCAATTTTCCATTTTCGTACAACTGACGAAGGTAAAGAATAACCAACTGCAATATTCTTAATGCGAATGTAAGAACCATCTTCAATATATCTATCACTGATGCGGTTGTTGTCATTCGGATCATTCGCTATAGCTCGTGGAATAGCTGTATCAAAATTAGAAACTTTTACATTAGTTATATCGTCAAACCAATTATTAACGGTAACACCATTAACTACAGTCGGATAAGCTTTATCGGGATCTATCGGCTCCAAGCGCGCCCGCTGAGTAACTTTTTTCAGCTGATTATCCCAAACACTTGTCATACTCGACAAATGCATATCCAGATAATTAAATACTTTATTGCCATAAGAACCATTTATAAAAATAGACAAATCAATGTTCTTAAATTGAAAGGTATTATTAAAGCCAAAGGTAAACTTAGGCCAAGGGGATCCGATATTTGTCCTATCATAAGTATCAATAACGCCATCTGGTTTTCCTTCAGGTCCACTAATATCTTCGAATTTTAAATCTCCTACCCACGTAGTATTATACCGATTAAAAATACCGTCAGAAGGATATTTCTCTGGTTTTGGAGAATTTTGTAAATCTTCCAAATCCTTATAAACTCCTGCAACTTTATAGCCATAAAAATTATATAAAGGATCTCCTACATTGGTGACGGTCACTACGTCGCTCCACTGCCCATAACCCTCAATATGAGCTGATTCTGTTCCATCAAGTGCGACGAGTTTGTTTCGGTTAAAAGACATTTGGAAATCTGTATCCCACACGAATTTACCTCTAAAATTATGTGTTGTTAAAGTAAATTCCAAACCCTTATTATTAATCGTCCCATAATTACCATAAGGAGCAGCCAAAGCAGAAGACGCATTTCCCCGTGTACCTAAATATGAAGGAAGTTGCAATTGCATCAACATATCGGAAGAAGTCTTATCATAACCATCGATAACAAGATCAATTCTACCATCAAGAAAAGATAGATCAAGTCCTATATTCCATTGCTCTTGTGTTTCCCATTTAATGTAAGGATTTGCAATATTCGATTGACGATATCCTAATCCGAGCCCGGAAGGCATTTTTGAAATCGAAGCACCCCATTTATACCCTCCAATATTAGAATTTCCTGTCTGACCCCATCCTATACGAATTTTCCCATTACTCATAATATGAGTCAACGATTTGAAAAACTCTTCATTTGTAAAACGCCAGGAAACGGCAAACGCATGAAATCCTGCCCAACGATTTTTAGGCCCAAAATTAGAAGACCCGTCTTTTCGGTAAGTATAGGTTCCCATATATCGATCACCATAATTATATGTGGCTCGACCAAAAAACGAAGCCATCGCGCTACTACCGAATCCTGAACTTATCTGCGGGTTAGATCCTAAACTTGGATTATGGATATCATTCGAAGGAAGACTTGATGCGGTTACCCCCTCATATTCCCAACTTGACTCCCATAAATCTTGCCCAATCATCAATGTATATCGATGTTCGTTTTTTTCTCCAGAGTACGTCAAATAATTCTTTAATTGCCAAAAAAGATTATTATTCCTTTGGATGGAACTCATATTAATATCGCGACTCCAGTTTCCATAAGTTACAGCAGGTTCAAATCGTTCTGCGCGCGAATTGCCGATATCGAAACCAATTTCAGTATGCCATATAAGATTCTCCAAAGGAGTTACATCCGCAAATATATTACCATTTAATTTGCTTCTACCTAATAGAATATCTTCATCGAGAGCCATGCCTATAGGATTTATTCTTGTGTACCCTTCTCGTACTACACTGGCATAATTTCCATCCAAATCATAAATTGGAATATCCGGAGGTGTTAAAAGTGAATAATTTATGATACCTTCGTCACTGTCTGCCAACCCTAACCTTTCATCAGTATTAGAATACATAGCATTAACACCCAGCTTTAGCCATTTTTTTAATTGAGCATCCAAATTTGTTCGAAACGAATATCGATCAAATGTTGTTCCTATAATAGTACCGTCCTGATTCATAAATGATCCGGAAACATAGTATTTTACCGCTTCAGTTCCTCCTTGAGCAGATAACTGATGCTGATACATAGGAGCATGTCTAAAAATAGCATCCTGCCAATTCGTACCTGCGCCCAACAAGCTAGGATCCAAAAATTCCAGACGGCTATCCAAGGTATTATTCTCCTGAGCAACAGAATTGCTATATTCAGCAAATTCTCTTAGATTCATCATATCAATCCGTGCTGCTTGACGCTGAACTCCAAACATTCCCTCATAATTAAATCTTGCTTGACCGGCTTTCCCTCTTTTAGTTGTTATCAAAACAACCCCATTTGCCCCTTGAGCTCCATAGATAGCTGTTGCTGAGGCATCTTTCAAAATTTCCATAGATAAAATGTCTGCAGGATTAATCGTAGAAAGTGGTGAAATTGTTGAAATAGGTCCATTACCTAATGCATCCCCGAGTCCAAAAGAAGCCCCACTACTTCCCCCTCCTTGAACAATAACACCATCTATTACATAAAGTGGTTCAGCATTTGCATTAATAGTTGATTGACCTCTTACTCTTATTGATACAGAAGAACCCGGTGCACCAGATGTCATAACTGCAGTTACTCCGGCTGCTCTGCCTTGCAAAGCTTGATCAATATTGGTAATTATTGAACTTTTTATCACACTTTCTCCTAAAGAAACAGAAGCTCCGGAAATATCACTTTTTTTCATACGTAAATTGTTTA
>DBPW01000026.1:2540-80720 GCA_002305015.1 Bacteroidales bacterium UBA1410 | reverse complement strand
ACGGTAATTTTCCCGGAGCCGAAAATTCCACGGGTAAATGTTGCGATGCTTTTTCTACTGCTTTAAACCGTAATGTCGACATAAATCGGATGTATAATTATATGATTTGAGATTTCTTCAATCTCAATAACTTAGTAAAATATTGACGATACAAAAGTAATGATATTTTTATTTTTTGGAAACTTAAAAAGGTATCTTAATTCGAATTTGCATCATTTAATTTTCGGATTTTTTTTGAGGTAATCGAGCCAAAAAGGTTTTATTTGCACATACTTCCTGTTTCATCGTTACCAGAATTTCACTGTCGGGTGGGAGAAAGACGTCTACCCGAGAACCTAATTTTATGAATCCTAGTGGATCAGCAATATTATAACTCTCTCCTTCTTTAACATAGGTCACGATGCGTTTTGCTAACGCTCCGGCTATTTGCCGTGTTAATATCCGATAACCGTCGGGAGTTTCAAAGATGATATTTGTTCGTTCATTGTCTTTACTCGATTTGGGCAGGTATGCTGCATGAAATCGACCCATATCGTGCGATAAATGAATTATTTTACCGGTTACCGGAACCCAATTGGAATGGGCATTGAATAACGACATAAAAATGGATATCTGGATGCATTCTTTCTGAAGGAAATCTTTTTCAAATACTTTTTCTATAGTTACGATTTTTCCATCGGCAGGTGCATTTACCCAACCGAGAAGTTGGCCTGTGTATATTCTTTTTGGTTTTTTGTAGAAATTTACCATCGTTGCGTATAGAATGGCAGTTAAGGCAAAGATGGTATAATTGAGAATTTTTACCTGACAAAAGACAAACAGGATTATATTCAACAAAATAAATGTTATTAACCATTTAATGAGTACGCGTCTGCCTTCTTTGTGTATCAACATAATTGCCTCCTGTATGAATTGGAAATAAATATTTGATTCAGATTATTTTGCAAAGTGGGTGAAAAAGTTTGAATTGTTTCCTTTTGTTGTTCGGGGATATATTGCTTCCAAACTTCTTTGTTAAGGTATGGCACAATGGCAGGAATAACGATTTGTATGCGTTCGAAAAAAAAAGAATCTTCTTTTGTCTCTTTTTTTATGATTTTTTCTTTCGGATCGAGCATTAATACCACATTGAGAATCAAACTGAGTACTACGGTGGCTGTTCCTATGGATACCATAGAACCTAATAATTTATTAAAAAAACCAAGATGAATGATCGCTATGAATTTTTGAATGATACTGCCAAGTAGTGCTATGATTGCCATAATGATGGCAAATGCCATAAGATAGGAGACTACAGAGGCTATGTTGTGAGGTATATGGGTGATTTGCAATAACCAGGGAAGAATGATTTTTGCTGTTTGCCCTGCAAAAACAACACCCAAAATTAGTCCGCAAAGGTTTATCAATTGCCTGATTAATCCCTGCCTGAATCCGCTCGCAAAGGCAGTGATCAATGCGATTGCTATAATGATGTCAAACCAATTTAACACAGCGTATCGATATTAATGTTTTGAGCTACTATTTTTTCGTTAAGGAAAAGTGATGCTTGTTGTGAGAATTTTTTTGGCGATTCGGTAGTAAAAAAACGAGTTGACCCGTTTTTTGTGCATTTTTTATCCATTTCGGGATGGCGTTCGAGATAGTTTTTTAGGCTTTTGGCCACATATTTACCTTGCGCAATCACACGGATATATTCCGGTAGATATTGTTTTATTTTTTTTATTAACAAGGGATAATGAGTGCAACCAAGAATAATGGTATCGATATCGGGATCTTTTTTCAATAAGCGGTCGATATGTTGTTTTACAAAATAATCAGCGCCCGGTTTATCGTGTTCCTGGTTTTCTACCAAAGGTACCCACATTGGACAGGCTTCGCCGGTGACAATAAGATGAGGATGCAGCTTTTTGATCTCTAAATCGTATGATTGGGATTGAATGGTGCCTTCGGTACCCATAACTCCTATGTGTCCGGTTTTTGTATACGCATCTATGTTTTCAACGGTCGGTCGTATAATGCCCAATACTCGTCGTGTTGGATCGAGATGCGGGAGGTCGTTTTGTTGAATGCTTCGTAGCGCTTTGGCAGATGCTGTGTTGCATGCCAGAATAACCAGATGGCAGCCTTGCAAAAAAAACCATTCAACCGCTTGAAGTGTAAATCGGTACACCACATCAAAAGAACGGTTTCCATAGGGAGCTCTTGCATTGTCTCCTAGATAAATATAATCGTATTGGGGCATTAAGGAACGGATTTCGGAAAATATGGTGAGTCCACCGTATCCGGAATCGAAAATACCGATAGCTCCTTCTTTTCGGCTAAAACTACTCTCCACTGCCTTTTATTTTGGAGTTCAATATTATTTAATACCCAATTTTGCTTTTACAAATGGATTAGCATCTACGGCATTGGGTGTGACAAAGATGATTGCAGGGTCAGCCAAGTCGTAAATTACCATAAAATTTTGTTCAATGCCTACGATACGTACCGCTTCCTTAATTTTTTCTTTAATGGGTTCCAACAAAATCTTCTCCTGTTCTTCGATATCTTTCTGCGCCAATTTCATGAATTCGTGAATTTTATTCTCCAAGTCGGTTAATTCTTGCATTCTACGCAGTTTGATGTTTTCGGCCAGGGAGTTTTGATATGTGATGAAATCGGAATATTTTTTGTTGTATTCCTTCTGCATCAACTCTAATTCTTCTTTGTAACTAGCAGTGAGAGCAGTAAGTTTTTCGGTTGCTTTATTTTTTTCGGGAGAAGCATTGATCAATTCAATCGTATTTACATAAGCTACCACATAGGCATTTTGAGCAATTGCAGTTGCTGTTATCATGAAAATGAGTACACTTGCACTGAATAGAATTTTCTTTGTCATAATAAATACAATTTTTATGATTTTTGTTTGTAGTTTTTCCAGTCAACATATGCAACTTATTTCTCCGTGTGTTGTAGCAGCATCTGCCGTTTGCAGCAGATGCTGCCATCAAGGTAGAGAATTATAAATTACAATGTCAACTGGTTTTCAATATAATTATAAAGCATTGTTTTTACAATGTTTTCTTTACTTCCACTTCTTCAAAGGCCTCTATAACATCGCCTATTTTTATATCGTTGAAATTTTTAATGTTCAATCCGCATTCGTAACCTGCAGCTACTTCCTTTACGTCCTCTTTAAAACGTTTCAGTGAATCCAATTCTCCGGTATAAATAACGATGCCGTCTCGGATTAGCCGAATTTTGCTTGTACGTTTAATTTTACCCTCTTTAACCATACAGCCTGCAACTGTTCCTACTTTGGTAATCTTGAAGACATCGCGTACTTCCAAATTGGCGGTAATTTCCTCTTTGATATCGGGCGAAAGCATACCTTCCATTGCGGATTTTACATCTTCTATGGCATCGTAGATGATAGAGTATAAACGAATTTCGACTCCTTCTTTCTCTGCTTCCTTACGAGCTGCCATTGAAGGACGTACCTGGAAACCAATAATAACGGCATCTGATGCAGCAGCTAGTGTAACGTCGGATTCTGAGATTTGACCAACAGCTTTATGAATAACATTTACTTGTATTTCGTCTGTGGATAATTGGATGAGCGAATCTGAGAGTGCTTCTACTGAACCGTCCACATCGCCTTTTACGATAATGTTCAGTTGTTTGAAATTTCCGATAGCAATGCGGCGTCCGATATCGTCGAGCGAAAGCAGTTTTTGAGTGCGAATGGACTGTTCGCGTTGCAGTTGTTCCCTTCGGTTGGCAATGGCACGTGCTTCCTGCTCGTTCTCCATTACGTAAAAAGTATCCCCTGCTTGCGGTGCACCGTTTAGTCCCAGAATAAGTGCCGGTTCCGAAGGGCCTGCTTTTTCTATCCGTTGATTTCGTTCGTTGAACATGGCTTTAATACGTCCGTAATAGGTGCCGGCCAACACGATGTCTCCCTGTTTCAATGTTCCGTTTTGAACCAGGACGGTTGCTATATATCCACGGCCTTTATCAAGCGAAGATTCAATAACCGAACCTTTGGCATTACGATTGGGATTTGCTTTCAGTTCGAGAAGGTCAGCTTCGAGCAATACTTTTTCCATCAGTTCCTGCACCCCAATGCCTTTTTTTGCCGATATATCTTGAGATTGATACTTTCCTCCCCATTCTTCAACCAAATAGTTCATTTCGGCCAATCTTTCTTTTATTTTGTTGGGATTGGCTTCAGGTTTATCTATTTTATTGATAGCAAAGACAATAGGTACGCCTGCTGCTTTGGCATGGTTAATTGCCTCAATGGTTTGAGGCATAATATCGTCGTCGGCAGCTATAATAATAATGGCTACGTCCGTAACCTGAGCTCCTCGTGCACGCATAGCCGTAAATGCTTCGTGACCGGGCGTATCGAGAAAAGTAATTTTTCGTCCGTCGCTTAATTGAACGTTGTAGGCACCTATATGTTGTGTGATTCCTCCGGCTTCACCTGCTATTACATTGGTATTCCGAATATTATCCAGTAAGGATGTTTTACCGTGATCCACATGTCCCATTACGGTAACGATAGGTGGACGAGGAACCAAATCTTTGGGATCGTCTTCTTCTTCGGCTATAGCTTCTATTACATCTGCACTTACAAATTTGGTTTTAAAACCATATTCTTCTGCCACAATGTTAATGGTTTCTGCATCCAGGCGTTGATTGATGGCGACCATGACCCCCAAACTCATACAAGTGGAGATAACGTCGGTTACAGGAACGTCCATCATGTTAGCCAAGTCGTTAGCTGTAACAAATTCAGTTAATTCGAGTACATGGCTTTCGCGTTCTTTTTGCAGATTTTGTTGTTGTTGTTTATAAGATAAAGCTTCGCGTTTTTCGCGGCGATATTTCGCACCCCCTTTCCCGCCTCTTTTTTCGGTGAGGCGTGCCAATGTTTCTTTAATTTGTTTTTGTACTTCTTCGTCGCTAACTTCCGTTTTATTCGGTTTTCTGAGGATAGGACGACGTCGTTCCGCCTCTTTTGGAGAAGAGTCAAAAGCATTGGGTCTGTCGATATTAACTTTACTTTTACGAATACGCTTACGTTTTTTCTTTTCTTTTTCTTCTAATTCGTCAATCGTTTTTTTCTTTTCTTCAATGCTTTCTTTTTTTAGAAGTTTCACATTTTCTTCTTTTAATTTTTTGCTATCAAGCGTTTTTTGTTCCCTTTCGAGCCTTTCTTTTTTGCGCTGAGCACGGCTCTTACGGGCAGGTCGTGTTTTATCGTTAATGGCATCCAGATCAATTGAGCCCTTTATTACTAAATTAGGTTCTAATTTCTTTTTATGAATGCGAAAAATTTCTTCCTCTTTCTTATCACTTTTATCGGCAGATTCCTCTTCAGCGATAATTATTTCCTCAGGGGCGATTTTTTCTTCTTCAGCAGGTTCTTCGGTGGAAACTTCTTCTTTTATAATTTCAGTTTCCACAGTGGATTCATTTTCTTTATTCCCCATTTCTTCAGCCTTAATTTTCTCACCGGCAAATTCATCTATTTCCGGTTCCGGTTTTGTTTCGGCTGCAATTTCTTCTGTTATTGTTGTCTCGGGGGCAGACTCAATTGCTGTTTCAGCTTCTACCATTTCTTTTTCTTGATGCTTTTCTTCCGGTTTTGTCTCCTTTTTCTTATTATGGTCGTCAAGGTTGATATTCCCAATGATGTTGATATGGGGTTTTAAACTTTCCGGTATTTCGGTCTTGATGGTTTCTTTTTCAACTTTCTTTTTTGATTCGGTTTCCGACAATTCATATCCCTCAATAGCAATAGTTTCTTTTTTACTTTCTTTATTGTGAAGTTTTTCGAGTGTTTTATCGACTTCTTTTCTGATATTTTTATCTTTACCAAACTCTGCAATCAACAACTCATACTGTTCTTCTTCGATTTTGGCGTTTGGGTTAGCTTCTATGTTAATACCTTTTTTGTGTAAAAATTCAACCAGACTATTGATTCCTACATTTAAATTTTTTGATGCTTTTATTAACCTTATAGACATATAATTTAATTAGTTTTTTTATGATTTGTGAACAGTAAGCGTTGCGATGAAGATACAAATTAGTGTGAATTAATTTTCGTCTTCAACATCGTCTTCATCGTTTTCGAATTCCGAAGCCAATATTTGCAACACTTCATCCACCGTGCTTTCTTCGAGATCGGCTTCCCGGATAAGTTTTTCGCGATCCATTGCCAATACGTTTTTAGCTGTTGAGCAGCCGATACGTTTGAGCTGATCGATTACCCACCCGTCTATTTCGTCTCGGAATTCGTCTAAATAGATATCTTCTTCGTCCATGCCTTCTATGTCACGAAATACTTCGATGTTGTAACCGGTAAGCATGGAGGCTAGTTTTATGTTGGCGCCACCCTTGCCTATAGCCAAGGAAACTTCTTCGGGAGGAAGAAACACTTCGGCTCGGCGTTCGTCTTCTTTCACCACAATGGAATTGATTTTTGCAGGGCTGAGTGCGCGCTGAATATATAACGTGGTATTGTTAGTGTAATTGATTACATCGATGTTTTCGTTACGCAATTCCCGCACAATTCCATGAATGCGGAATCCTTTCATTCCAACGCAAGCACCAACGGGATCGATACGGTCGTCATAAGCCTCTACGGCTACTTTTGCCCGTTCTCCGGGAATTCGTGCTATTCCTTTTATGGTGATCAATCCGTCGGCAATCTCCGGTATTTCCGTTTCGAAAAGTCTTTCGAGAAATACGGGTGATGTACGGGAGAGAATAATTTTCGGATTATTATTTTTGTTTTCTACACGGGCAACTACTGCTCGAACATGTTCTCCTTTATGGAAGAAATCGCTTGGAATTTGTTCCGTTTTCGGAAGAATAAGTTCGTTGTGTTCGTCATCAAGCAGCAAGATTTCTTTTTTCCATATTTGATATACCTCACCCGAGACAATTTGTCCGACTTTCTCTTTATATTTGTTGTATAGGTTATCTTTTTCCAATTCCAGAATTTTTGAAGCCAAAGTTTGGCGAAGATTCAGAATAGTACGTCGCCCAAAATGGTCAAGCGAAACTTCATCGGTCACTTCTTCACCGACTTCAAAATCTTCGTCTATTTTTCTTGCTTCCGAAAGGGGGATTTCTCTGTTGGGATCTTGCAATTTATCGTCTTCTACCACCGTGCGGTTACGCCAAATTTCAAGGTCACCCTTGTCGGGATTAATGATGATATCGTAATTCTCGTCGGTTCCGTTTATTTTTGCTATTACGCTCCGGAATGACTCTTCCAACACGCTGATCATGGTGGTTTTATCGATATTTTTCAGCTCGTTGAATTCAGAAAAAGTATCTACAAGGCTTATGGTTTCTTTCTTTTTGCCCATGGATTGTTCTCAATATTTTATTTTCAAAATTATGTATTCGTTTTTATTATTCGGATTTTCTTCGATAATATATTTGTTGCTGAAGAAGTGCTATTTAAAGTGAAGAAAATATTTTGTATATTTAATTTCGTCGTATGTAAACGGCAAATCTTCTTTTATTTCGGTTTTATGTTTAGCTCCTTCTTGTTTGATTTTTTTTGTAATGGTTATTGTAAACCTGTCTTCATTGGCCGATTTCAGGATACCTTTCAGCTTATTACCTTTTTTCGTGAGAACTTCTACTTCTTTACCTTCAAATTTTTTGTATTGACGCAACGTTTTAAACGGTGTTGTTAGTCCCACGGATGTCACGGTGAGCTCAAAATCTTCTATATTGCGGTCAATCTTCGATTCGATATGCCGGCTCAACGCCACACAGTCGTCAATGTTTACTCCCCTATCGTTATCGATCTCTACCGTAATGATGTTTCCCGGAGCTATCTGTACATCGACCAGGTAATCGGGTTTCCCTTCCAAATAGGCTTCTGCAATTTTGCTCAGCTCGTTTTTATCAATCATTTTAAAATGAATAACAAAAAAGGAAGCCGTCTTTTCTGCTTCCCTTTAATTTCCTACGCAAAGATATTATTTTCAAATGAATTGACAAAATGTTTCGCTGTTTTTTTGCTCATTGTAGAGTCAACCGGCAAGTGTGAATTTACCCGAACTTCATTTTTGAATAAATTACATTTCAATTCAGTCCTCCGTTTTCGATTCAATCCGGTTTACAAGTGCCGGATTTCTTTCTCATACCCTCCGTTTATGGGTATTGGGGTATCGGCTCAACAACGTTTTTGTTCGATAAAGCAGATAAGATACCATGCGGGGAAAAATCCCCGACATTCAGTTTAACGAATTTTTAGTTCGAAAATGGGTTTTCCCGGCCTTTTGTCGCTCTTCCTTCGCTCCTCCTTCGCTCTTCCTTCGCTTCAAAGCAGGGGCCGACAACATCGGATTTCATGAAAACGGTGTAAAACAAACCTGCGTCTTTGCCGCATATAGAGCGGGATTCAGAGGTATAGCCGGAGCGAAATTTGCGTGACAATGATGCAAGCCCGATGCAAGCATGGAGCGAGGATGGTACGGCCTTGGTGCGAGGAAGGTGCGGAGATGGCGTGTCTTGTCCTTGTCTTGTCCTGAAATACGTTTTCAATAAATGTGAACAAAAACAGTACGATACAATATAAAACTTACCGGGAAATTCGCACTTCTAATTTGAACTTAGCCAAGAAGCCGATCCTTTACTTTTGCTTTCATGATTTTTCTACTCTAAGCTCAGATTGAGCTAAAATTTATTGCAATACTCAAAGAAATTGATTTTTTCCAATTCTTTCTTTAGAGAATTTTCTTCCTCATCCGATATATTTTGAAATGGCGTACGGTTAATGCCTAGGTCAATGCCGATTAATTTCATAATGCGTTTCCCTCCAACGATGTTTCCTCGATAATTTACAATTACATTAATGACTTTTTGGGCGTAATTTTGTAATTCACGTGCTTTTTCAATATTGCCTTTATTGAATTCGTTAATTACACCCACCAGTACGTTACCGATGTAGTTTCCTGTGCCGCTAATTCCCCCTTCCGCTCCGCCCATGACTAATGCGGAAAGAATGGTTTCATCTTGTCCGTGCAACATGTCGAATTTGCCATTTTTATATAACATACATTGATTGTATTCATATAAACTTTCGTAGGTATACTTAATCCCTGCCAGATTTGGAATCCTGTCTTCTGCTGCTTTCAAGAAGGGCAACATTGGTAAGTATACACCACTCAGAGCAGGAATATGATAAAAATAGAAGGGCAGGGAAGGAGCGGCACATGCAATTTCTTCGCAATATTTCACAAGTTCTTCAATGCGTCCGGCTTTTGGAAAAGGTGAAGCCATAGCACCTATACCGAATGCTCCGATTTCAGCAGCATGTTGTGCCATTTTATAGCTGTCTTTTATACATGTTGATCCGACATGAACGATAACTTTGAATTCTTTATCTACAACCGATATCCATTTTTCTGCCAGTTTCATACGCTCTTCAACGGTCATCATATAGCCTTCACCTGAAGAACCATTGATAAATACTCCTATTAATCCGTTTTTTTGCAACATCGTTGCATAATCTCCGATAGGGCTTAAATCAACTTCACCTTTTTTATCAAATGGCGTAAACGGAGCGACAATCAATCCTTTTATTTTTTCGAAATTCATAATGTAATTTTTTATATGTTGATTTATTAAGTTAAATGTTATTTTCTTCCGTATAGGTATACTCTTTTTTAGGCTTTAAGAAAAGCAATACCATAATGACTGCCAGTAAAACCAAGAAAGCTAATTTGCTAAAATCGGAGCCTAAACTTCCTTTGTCGGTAGAAGCTCCAAGTAATATTGTAATGGCGTATCCTCCAAAAACTCCCATCATGTTCATTATACCGTAGGCTGTTGCCCGATATTTGGGAGAGATAATTTGACAAAGAATGGGCATATTGTTGGCGTCGAACATTCCATAACCAATCCCGAACAAAAAGGCTGAACAAATGAGACTTGTATAGGTATGTCCAAAGCCCAAGAGTATGAGTGAGGGTACAGTCAGGGTTAATCCGATAGCACTCGTGTAGATGCGGCCTTTGATGTTTTTGAGTACCCATCGGTCAGATAGAGGTCCGCCAATAAAAACGCCGATGAGAGATGCGACGGCAATGGAAATCGTTGCCATTGGTCCTGCCATTGTCATGGGGATGCCCAGATTTTTTGTAAATAATGTGGGAAGCCAATTTTTTGTTGCCCATCCGGGAAGACTTGGAACGATGAAGTAGAATAACATAATCCAGAAAGATGCTGTACTTAAAAGTACAACGAATGGTTTTCCAAAAGGTTCTTTTTCAGCTTTTACGCTTTGGGGTTTCATTTCAGAAATCCGATTGGTATGATTTTCCTTGTCATAAAGGAACAAAATGAGGATAACTGCATATACAACTCCAACGATGCCAAAACCATGAAAGACTGTTCGCCACGAATAATTGGCAGCTATTGCAGCACCAAAACCACCCAGTGCTTGGCCCGTATAAAGTCCTGTCATATGAATACCGATTGCCAAAGAGCGGGTTTTATTCGTGTGATAATCGGCAATCATGGATAATGCTGCAGGAAGGTATAATGCTTCGCTTATCCCCATAAAAGCCCTGAGCCAATATAATTGGTTGAAAGAAGCAGCGTAACCCATAAAATACGTCACGGCTGACCATATAAATAAACTACCCGCAATGAGCCATTTTCGATTTATTCTATCTGCCACAGCCCCTGCTGCGGGGCTTAAAAAGCCGTAGACAAGCAAAAATATTCCCATTAGGCGACCGAAATTTTCTGCAATTGACAGTTCTTTAATATCAACAGCCATTGCCGCCTGCATAGTGGAAAGCATCTGTCGATCAAGATAGTTAAGCAATGCTACCACCCAAAGTAATCCTACTACAATCCACGGATAAGCTTTACTATTTTTCATTTTTTCCATTGATTTTTTTTATCGGGGTTATAAATAAGTCCTTTCACTTCATCCATACCGTCGAGGGTAACAAACACACACGTAAACATCCATTTTTGCAGACGCACTTCCTTTGTGGAAAATTTGCCTATCGGTAATTTCAATACTATTTTATTCCAACCTTTTTTCAAGGTTACGGGAATAGGTGGACGCACGGCAAAATTTTCGTTTCCAAGTGGAATTTCATTTGAGAGAATGGCGTGATTATTACTCCAAACCGGCGGTTGAATTTCTTTATCGTTGATCATTATTTTACTTTCCCGATAATCCCATTTTCCTTGAGGAGGAGGCAAATCTTTTTCCGACCTGCTGTAATTTTGTGTGCTTATCCATGCCCCAACGGTTTGTCTTTTTGGCGACCAAACCCATGTATATGCATATGCTGTATGATTGGGCTTAGGGTTATCGTAAAATGAGGGTATCACCTCTCCCCATACATGACGTAGGTATATGGCAGCACCAATAGCTTTGCGGGTATGATACGTTTTTCCCTGATAAGTATAGTGGTTTTTTAGCTTTTTTTCAGGAGGAAATGATTGGCGTAGATTGCCGTGATTAGGAAAAGCATCGGTGATGCGCCATTTCACGTTTGTTTGGCGTACATAGGGAAAAGGTAAATCTTTGAATATATTTTGTTTATGCCAGAGCAATCGATTTTCAAAATCAATAAAAAGCGGGTATTCCGGTGTACCTTCTTTTAATAATGTGCCTTGTTGTTCGAAATATTTTTTGCGTCCGCCTTGCCATGAACTTTCGGCAAAAGTTAGCATTAAAGGATAGAAAGCATTTTCGATCAAAATATGTTTTTCGGGATATACAAATCGATCGTTCCATACAGCCATTATTGCTCCTATGATGTTATCTTCTTCATATTCCCGGTTGCCGATGTTGCTATTATACAGGGCAATTAAATCGGCAAAATTGTCAAAATGATTGATATAATGGTACCGAGAATCAATAGCCGGCGTATTGGTTAATGGTTTTCCGCGCGAACTCCACATTTGTATCTTATCGATTTCTCCCGGATGGTAGGTATATCCGGGATTCCAGGAAATCACTTTTTTCCCCATTGAACGAATGTGTTGCACCATTTCAGGCACAAATTCCGGATTTGTGATTTCTACTTCATCGGTTCCGATATGAAGATAAGGCAGATCGGGGAAAATCTCGATGCAAATTTCTTTGAGCAATTGTTTCAGAATATCCGTTCCTTCAGGACTTTGCATATCACAACCGAATGCTTTTCTGAAAGCAGCACTATGCCCCGGCATATCTATTTCCGGAATAAGCAACACGTGGTGTGCTTTGCAAAATGCCGCAATATCTTTGGCTTCGTCTATGGTATAATATTTTCCCGGGAGGCGACCGAAGTTGGCACTATCATTGAGTTGCGGGTAAATTTTACTTTCTAATCTCCACCCTAAATCTTCGGTTAGATGCCAATGAAATGTATTTATTTTGTAAGTGGATAAAATTGTGATTTCCTGTTTCAGCTCATCGGGAGAGATGTAGCTTCTTCCCACATCATGCATGAAACCACGTATATGAAAAGCAGGCCAGTCGACAATTTCGCAACACGGCAAATAGTGCTTGCTGCGATATTGTGTAATGAGCTGGTTCAATGTTTGTTTAGCCCAATAGACACCTTGTTCGGCAGTTGCCTTTATAAGAATACTGTCGGGAGTAATTGTCAAATGATATGCTTCTCTTTGATTTACAAATGCCTGAGGTATGGAGGAAACGTAGTGTATAGTAATTTTATTGTTGTTAATTGTATCTTCAAATAGGTGTATAGCGTTTTGAATTTTTATGGACTGAGGTTTTGGTATTAACATTAAGGTGTCCTGAGCATAATCAACGTAATCAGCATAAAGTGTTGTTATACTGCAAATAAAAGAGATGAAAATAAGGAGGTATTTTTTTATTTTATGTTGTTTTCCCATTTAGTTTGCGTTTAATCTGATTTCTCCTTTCCATGTGATTGGCGTACGAACACCCGGCTTCAATTCTCCTTGTACGAGATAAAAAGTATCGTTCTTAAAAACAAGAGTAGCTCCTGCACGTGTGGCATTTGGAGTAACGTCTATTGTTTGCCATTGATTGGTTTTTGTATCAAAGATTCGGCATTCGGGGTTGAACTTGTAATATGCTATCGGCTGAGTCATGTATGTTTTTGAAAATGCGTTGTTTTTCTGTTCTTTTTCTTCGTCGGTGAGTAGCCGATTAAAATGGATGTTATATTGTGTGGTGATGGCATTTAGGAATATGTCGTAATTAACCCCTCCCATACATAAAATATATCGGTTTTGTATGGGCATTGCAACGGCTCCGGCCAGAGAGAATGGTTTTTGCGTGTCGGGATCAATTTGTTCTCCTACCTTTTCCCATGTGCTGTCTTCAACGCAATACCGAAATACATCTTTTGCCATTTCGGGTGAGTGAATTTCATCTCCCCCGAAAAAACCTCCCAGCAAATAAACATAGTTTTTCTCATCATTTTTAATTCCTGCCATTACCGGTTGCACTCGAGGTATACCCGGAAAGGGAGGGAGTTTTTTCCATGTTGAGTCATTTTTTATGTCGATGGAATAAAAAATGTTACTTGGCTTATCGTTGACATTTCCACCTCCAACAAAAACGGAATTTTTTATGGCACAACCGGCAAAATTATCCATCGTTGTCGGTAATACCGGGAGAGAATCCAATTTGGGTTCTCCCGTTTTCTGCAACGATACACTATATCCATTTTTCAATGATTCTTTTCCTGTGTTTCCTCCGATCCAGAGCGTTTCGTTGGATGATAACCGAATGGAAACCCCGTATGCAGCAGGTTTAGGAAGTTTACCTACCCAAGTCCATTTGTCGAGGGTTGTAGTATCCATCATCAAGATATCGTCATAGTATACTTTTGTCCCCCCCTCAAAACCGAGCTTATCGGGGAAGTTGCAACCTCCTGCCACTAAAAGTTTATCTTGAATAATAGCAGCGTATGACGCTGAAACACCTTTTTGTAAATTTCCTCTTAGGCCTTCTGTGGAAACCTTGTGCCAGATGATGGTCAAATTAGTTGTTGTTTTATTCATTTCTTTACATGATGAAAAAATGCAGCTAATTAATACGATAAACGTTAAACGTATTACTATCTGTTGAAATCGGGACATGAATTTCACATCAATTATTATTGCGGGTTATTTATATTTTGGTCGGCAATTATATCCGAAACGGCTATTTTTTGAAAAATGAGATTTCTATTTCCTTCATACACTATTCCGACGTGTTGTTCGTCAACCATTGTCAGGCAAGAATATCCAAAACCTTCAGGCGCATGAATAAGAAGATGATATTGTTCGGGCCAAGTCATACCTTCATCCAAACTGGCCTTTATGGTCATATTGATTCGACGATATTTGTCGGCAGGATTCGAGAAGAAAAGAACTTTTTTATTTTCTTTTCCTACCCACACATTCGCTCCGATAATACTTGCCATGCAATTAGGCTCAGGTAGTGCACCGTTTGATGAAGGATGCACGATCCATGTTTTTCCCATGTCGTTTGTAACTGCAACGGCGCGGCCATTGGTGTTGTCTTTTATTTGTCTGTTTCTGTCGTCGCGCATGTTCAACATCAAACTGCCATTGCTTAGTTGCACAACTTGTGCTTCCGTAGTGTTGGGCTTTGCCCCTGTACCGATATGCCACGTATTCCCTCCATCCTTGCTAAATATAATGGTGGAATGGCTGGTGTATTTTCCTCCATCTAACGCCTTTGTGCCGATATCGGCCTTAAATTGTGCCGGAAAGACGAGTGTTCCGTCGTCCATACAAATGCCCCGACCGGGTCCTTGCAGGAGTAACTGCCAGGAAGGGTCTTTTATTTGCTGAGTAATATTGATGGGTTTTGACCATGTTTTTCCGTCATCCGTGCTTTTGACAAGCATAAATTGTCCGGTCTTTTCGGGCGTCATCCCGGGTTGAGAAACCCACCATGCCATATCATCTCTGTTAAATCCATGTATCCATAGTGCTGCCACCCATATCGTATTGTTTTTATGATCGTAGAGAATGGACGGATCTCCTACGCCGTTGAGATATTCAGGTTTTCCGCCCCATTCATCCATATCCATTATGACCTTCATGGGTTCCCATGTTTCGCCTCCATCCTCACTTCGACTCATACCGATATCGATATCTTCCTGAAGATCCTTGCTCCGTGCATAACGATTATCGTAAACGACGATTAAAGTACCTTTGTTTGTGGTGATTATTCCCGGAATCCGATAGGTATGGCAATTGTCTTGACCGGCAGCCCGTAATTCTATCGCCGGTCTGAAAACGGCATCAGGTGCTGATACATACGTGCTGCCGTCTTCGAAGGTGATTTGAATTTTTGACAAACAAGCTTTTGCAGAAAGATCGATCTTGGGATTTAAATTTAGCCCAAGAGTAAAAACACATGTTTTTTCATTCGTTATTTCTTCATTCAAATCAAACCGGATTTCTGTATTCAAAGGGAAATTGTCAGTTTCGGCTATCAAATCGTTTGTTTCATCGCTTTGCTTGTATAGGCAGGCTTGTTTAAAAATAGAATCAATTCGATCGTTGAATGAGAACTTAATTTTGGAGATTTGTTTCCGACTATTATTAGTAGGAGTTATTTGGATAATGACCACATTATCATTTGGCTTTCCCCGGAAAAGTGCTTGTGTGGGCGCATCTATTGTGATTTTTTCGATTCCCGGGATGGAATACATTTCTTTATGGGAAGAGAAGCATCCTATAAAAATAGAGAAAAATAAGAGAGTCAATGTCGTTTTTTTCATTTCAATCGGTTTTTTTATTTTCATGAACACTATTTTACTATTTTCCATAAGAGATAAACATACCTATATTTTGAATCCTTAAAGTTAAATAAACAGGGTATGAATAGAGCGTTAATATGGCAGGATCGTGAATATCTTTTCCTGCAGTTTTTCGGCCATCCTGACAAAGCCGAGATCGGTAAAATGTATACCGTCAACCGTTGCTTCACCATCATCACCAATCAGATTTTCGCTTGAAAGGTAGTAGATATTAATATCTCCGGCCTGTTTCAATTTTTCGACTTCCTGCTTTAACATCCTATTCTTTTTTGCAACCACATCAAAAGCAATTTTGTCGTACAATGAATGTGGGAAAATTACCGATTCCACGAACAGTATAGGGGTATTCGGATTTTCTTCTCGAAGTATTTTTACAAAAGTAGCGGTTTTTTCTTTGATTTGCTCATCATTTACATTGGGGATAAAATCAAGGATAAACAAGGCAGCATCGTGTCTTTTGGCCATTGTTTCGGCTATTTCGTAATCCAGTTTTCCGTTTCCGCTAAATCCCAGATTAATCACTTCTCGATTGAGGCGACGAGTAAGGATATTTGAGAACGACATTCCCGGACGAGCGGCACAACCCCCTTGAGTTATGCTTGTGCCGTAAATAACAATCGGGGAGTCGGTTTTGGGGTATGTCAAGTTGGGTTGTTTGAGGGCTGCAAGAGAGTCAACCCCTATGGAAAGCGAAACAATCCCATCATATAACGGTAGAAATAACAGGTATTCCCGTTCTCCGGGTGCCATATTTGCGATGATTTGTTTTTCGTTTACTTTCCCTGTTGGACGTGCTGAATTTACAAATTGCCAATGATCGCCTTCCCATGCATAAAGGTCGAGCCCTTTGCAACCAACATCGGTCATGTGATCCATATGTGCATTGTTTAATACTTCCCATTTAGCCGCAATGGTGGTACTGTTCGAACAAAACCGTACAGCAAGACCGGATGTGTTTTTCCCCAGCTTCCATAAAGAGGGTCTGCATTGGTTTTTCAACGTTGCAGGTAAACGTTCATAACGAGTTTCCGTTTCTTCGGAAATTTTTCCGATAAGCGGGAATTGATCGGCATTGACGTATCGTGTTTGAGAATAAACAGAGAGAAAATAGGTTATACACCCCAAAAAAATCATCCATTTTTTCATATCGATTGTTTGTTTTTTAGCCGGACTTAAAAACATTAACAGGAGAAAAATTAAGCAGTAAATTTGCTATTAAGAATTTACTGCTTAATAATTTGAATTTATAAATTGAAAATTTTAAAATGCTTGTCAAACTCAATCATAATGCTATTTACCACGTTTCTTCTTCTTGATCGCCAACTTTATAGCCCGGAGTTTGCTTGAGCAAGGGATCGGCGTTTAATGTGTTTTTATCCACCGGCCATAAGAGCTTATGTGTTTCATTGGATTTGAGCACAGGCAATCCACGGTATGTCGATGCGTTATCAAATGCCAATGGTTTTCCGTCTTTTGCATCTTTCAAGCGACAGACATCATACCAACGTTTTCCTTCATATACAAACTCCCTATCACGTTCTTTTAATATTTCCAACTCATTGGTTTTGAAGTCGCTATTGTGATAACTATCAGTTGCAGGATCAAAGTCGTTTCCGTAGGCACGTTTACGTATTTGGTTGATATATTGGGCAGGATCGCCACCCTTCATATTTTCGATTTCAGCAAGCATAAGAAGAACATCTGCATAACGATACAAAGGTTCGTTGGTGTCGAACACCCTGTTCCCGGCGCTGTTGATTGAACCGAGAAATTTTTTTAAAACCGTACCTTCTAATTTACCCTTGTCATTGTAATAATCCATAAAAGTAGCATCACGTCTTTTGTCTTTTTCCTCAAATGAAAGCCAGAATTCATTTGTGTATTCGTAGCGTTGCCATCCTGTTCCTCTTAAATCCAAAATATCTGTATCAATCTTTTTTCCATTGCGATTATAGAAAATACCTATCATATTTTGAGGAGCATATACAAAATCGCCGGCATTACTCGTTGCTTCTCCATCCGCATAGTTTATGGCGAAAATGATTTCTTTGTTTTTTTCGTTGTTTGTTGAAAAAACATCTGCAAAATTGTTTAACAGTCCGAAGCGAGAATCATTTTTTACTGCCAGTAAATAATTTTCAGCTTTTGATAAATCGTCTGCTGCAGGTTTTTGATCGCCCAAACTTACTTTGGCTGACCATAAATATATTTCGGCCGCAAGCATTTGTGAAGCAACTTTAGACCACATGACATTATCAATGGTTCCTGCATCTTGGTATGTTCCGAAATAAGCCAGTGATTTTTGTATATCCGATTTTATAGAATCCATAACCGTTTTCGGAGTAGCACGTCCGGTATATAAATCGGTTGGTGAAACTTGACCGTCGAGTACTTTTACCCGTCTAACCAATGGTACTCCGCCATAGGCTCTATAAAGTGTAAAATAATAGAGTGCCCGAATGCCGTAAGTCTGTCCTAGAAGTATATCTACTTTTTCTTTATTATTTTTATGGATGTCGCTTCCTTCTACCATTTGAATCACCAAATTGCAATCAAAGATATTACCATATAAGCCTGCCCAGGAGGTAAGGCCGGGATTATTACCATCGAGAGAATTATTTTTTATAATATCGTTGTAGGTAGATAAACCTTGAGAGCTGGTGCCAATTTTTTGGAGACCGCCACGAGCTTCACCCATTAAGAATTTACGGGTAAAATTTGTAGAACGTAGATCCAAATGAATGCCGTTTACATAGGCTTCCGTTTGCGGCAAAGTTTTCCAAAAGTTGCCGCTTCCATAATAGTCTATAGGTGCTAAATCAAGTGTATCCTTACAGGAGGTATTGACAAAGATTACCAGGATAAACACACCTAATGTATAAATTATTTTTTTCATATTTTTTAATATTAAAGATTAGAAAGTAATATTTAAACCGAATGTCACTGTACGTGGCAGGGTATACGTAGCATCTTGAATTCCACCTTGTTCTGGCGTAGCCAAAGTTTTTGCAGCTGTGATATAGCCCAAATTCTGACCGGTAATCGAAAGATCCAATTTTTCTATAAAAGCTTTATTAATAAGCGATTTCGGCAAGGAATAGGATAGCGATACTTGTCGTAGCGATAAATAATCGCCTTTGTAAGTAAATAAAGTGGAATTGCGATAGTTTCCTTTTCCTAACTGATCCGCCCACATGTAAATCGGATATTTTGCATTTGGATTTTCCGGGGTCCATGTTTTTCTCACATCGGTAGTCATATTATAGGTACCTTGCATATTGCCCATGATCCATGGTAAGCGATAATCCATTACCCAAAAATCAAAAGCGTAATCAAAAGCACAGTACAACGAAAGTTGTTTCCATGTAACAGTGGTGTTGAACCCTCCAAACCAGTGTGGAGTTGTATTTCCTACTTTCACCAAATCATAATCGTCTATTATATTATCTCCATTAATATCTTTCCATTTTACATCACCGGGTTGAATGGGAAATCCTCTACTGTTAATTTTTTCTTGTTCGGTCATTTTTGCCCAATTACTTTTACCATAAAGGGTACGGGTAGTGCCCCCTTGAAAAGAATGGGATTTTACGATCATATCATCCGGTATTTCACTTTCATCTTTATAAATACCTTCAGCTTTAAATACATAGAGCACACCCGGCTCTTGCCCTTCTTGATAGCCTCCTACCCAAATCAAATCGGTTTTGTCTTTCCCCGAATATACTTGAAAACCGCCTTGTCGGTTCAATGGAAGGCCATTATAAGGTAAACTCACAACCGTATTTTTGTTGTATGAAATATTTGCCCCTATGTTCCAATACCAATTAGTGTTTTGAATAGGTGTCGCAGAAAGTTCGATTTCAACTCCTCTATTGCGAAATTCTCCATTATTTGTGCGAATTCCGCTAATTCCTGATGAACTGGGAAGACTCAAAGTGGCGAATTTATCCGATGTTAAACGATCATAAAAGGTAAAATTGGTGGAATACCTGTTTTTTAAATAACTAAGATCAAGTCCGACTTCAAATGTTCTTGTTTTTTCCCAGCGCAGGTCGGGGTTGGGAACAGAGCCTAAAACAAAAGTAGCAAGTCCGTTATATTTTGTTGAAGCAACATAGCTGCCTTGCAATTCATATGCGCCGATGCCCGATACATTTCCGTTTAATCCGTAGCTGGTTCTCAACTTACCGAAAGAAATGATATCGTCAAATTCTTTCATGAAAGATTCTTTGCTGAAAACCCATCCGGCCGATATGCCGGGAAATGTTCCCCATCGTTTGTTTACTAATCTGGAGTACCCATCATGTCGTAAAACCATCGAAAGGAGATATTTTTCCTGATAATTGTAATTGGCACGACCAAAAAATGATAAAATGCGTTGTTTGGTATGGTATGAATCAATGCTTCTTTTATCTTTTTCACTGGAGGTCAATTCTAAGTCACGAAAATCATCCGTAGGTGCGCCGGATCCGGCTGCATAAATGCCATATGAGTAAGTATCATAATATTCGGAACCAACCATTGCCGAAAGATAATGATCATTTATTTGTTTATCGAAATTGAAAATCGCATTATAGGTTTGATCCAACGTTCGTCCGAATTCACCCGAGGTATTTCTTGTGGTATTTATCTTTGTGGGGTTTTCTCTAAAATCCTTATTAAAAGCTTCGTAAAACCCTTCACTATAATACCAATTTCCAGAAAGCTTCAGATAAATATTTTTGGAAAAATCAATTTTTAATGTTTGGTTCATCGTAAATTTGTCCGTTTGATTGAAGCGATAGAACTTTTCGGGCTGATAAGCTTGATTACCATCACTATAATTATTTCCCAGTCGGTACGAACCATCATGGTCGTTGGTATAGCGGACGGTAGGAGGAACTGTCAATATTCTACTGAAATAATTGGCTTCACTTGTTTGTGATGCGGGCATCGATTGCCAATTAGCCCTGTTAAAGTTGAAGCTTGACAACGAGGTAAGCCACGGTTTGATTTTATAATCTCCATTGATAATAATCGAATAACGTTTGTAATATGAAGAAATGGGTAATCCTTGTGAATAGTTGTAGCCTAACCCTGCATAATAACTTCCTTTGTCGTTTCCACCCGACATATTCCAGTTGTAATCTTGTGAATAGGATGGATCTTTAAAGTTGAAATCTCCTGGATAAGTATTTTTAAAAATCAAATATTCGGGTACTGAATTTGGGTCATTACTGATGCTTTTTATGTATTCATATACAGGGTCTTTCATTTTTTGCCAACCATATTTATCAATTAAAAATTGATATCGATCTTCATAATACATAGTGCTCCACACAGAATTCATGGTGTTTTCCAAGGGTGTCACACCATCTGCGGCAAAATATGCATTTCCTGTTCCATACGGTTGTGTACCGGTTAGTGTGATGGGGTTTGAGTATCCCACCCATGTGCCATTTTCTCGTTGCCATATTTGTGCAGATTTTACATAAGATGGGCGCATCCAGGTGAGGTATTCTTCAGCGTTGCAAAACTCATAAGGGAGGTTTAGATAGTTGGCCCCAAACTTCATTTTGAAATTCATTTCCGAAACACCCTTTTTCCCTCTTTTTGTTTGGATAAGAATAACCCCATTATTTGCTCGTGCACCATAAATAGCTGTAGCTCCTGCGTCTTTCATTACTTGCATGTTTTCGATATCTTCCGGATTTATATCTGAAAGGCTTCCTCTGACTTGACCGTCAACTATAATCAGTGGAGAACCTGAACCGTCCAGATTTGTTCCTCCGCGTAATACAATAGAAGGTGTTGCGCCCGGATTACCGGAATATTGTACTACCCGTAAACCGGAAACTGCACCGGAAAGAGCCTGTGCAGGATTGGAAAATATTCCAACCTCCAATTTCTTGTTTTCAACTTTAGCAATGGAATTGGTACTTCTTGATCGCAATTGCGTTCCTCCATAACCGGTAATAACTACCTCTTCAAGCATTTCAACATCTTCTTGCATGATGACATTAATCACTGTCCTGCCATTTACCGGTACAACCAATGTTTTCATGCCGACATACGAAAATTCCAATTTTCCTGTCGGCGGAACATTGGGAAGTTCGAAATTGCCATCATAATCTGTTACTGTTCCGGTAGCTGTCCCTTGTATTTTTACCGAAACTCCAATTAATGGTTCTTTTTGCTCATCAACAACATTTCCTTTAACGGTGATGTTTTGAGCACATATTGCGAGGGAGCTTAACCAAAGAAAAGTCATGATGATTAAAAAATCCCTCTTTACATTGAATGTTCTGTTTTTGTTCATATTCTCTTCTATTAATGTTAAACATTGATATTTATATCGTTTTGGTGCGATATTCCTTTATTATTTAATGGATTAATTCATGTTTTGTGCGATTTATTTTCTCCAGTGTTTTCCAGCATTGATACAATCCGCGGGGCACATGGAAACAACCTTTCCATTTTCCGCCTTTCAGTTCCAGAAGTACTTCGCCCCGCCGGTTGAGATATCCCCACCATTCGGGATAATCGGGGTCCTTGAAACGGCTCCAGGTGTAGTCGTGTATTTTTTCGAACCATGCGAGGCATTCTTCGGAACCCGTCAGTTGATACCCTTTGAGCAACGATATCAGCGTTTCGATATGCACCCACCATAATTTCTGATCCCATTCCAATTGCTGGGGTGGGCAGCCTTTTCTGTCCATGAAATAGAAGATTCCGCCATATTGCTTGTCCCATCCGTATTCGATCATGGTAAGCGTCGTTTTTACGGCCTTCTCGATTAAATCGGGGCGGTTGAGCCTTACCGCCAGATCCATGATGAACCACATGGCTTCGATTGCATGTCCGGGATTAACCAGTCGTCCGTCGAAAGAGTCGGAAAGAGAACCGTCTTGATGCACGTTTTCCACGAGGATGCCCCCCAATTCGGGTCTGAGGAAAACCTTCATTACTTCGTGAACGCAGTGATCCATGATTTTTTCGATGAACTCCCCGTCGAGCAGGTGTTCAATTTCCAGCGACAGGTTGCATAAAATCATGGGCAGCGAAAGCGTTTTCAAATCGCGGGTTCCCGGATGAACTTTATTCCACCGGTCTTTGGGATTATCCATCCGCGAGAGGATGACATCGAAGGTTTTTTTGGCGATCTCGGCATATTCGTCGTTGCCTGTGGCAAGGCTTAACTGGCCAAATCCCATCGCGGCAAACATGTGGGAAAAAATGTTGTAGGGTTCAATCAGGGGTTTCCCTTCTCGGGTAAGCGAAAAATACCAGTTGTAATTGCCGTCGTGCCCGTATTTTTTTAAAAAATTGGCTCCGCCGATGGCGCAGTCGAGCCATTCCTGCCGTTTTTCCACCTTATTATAGAGGGTGGAAAACATCCACACCTGCCGTCCTTGCAGCCACATAAATTTGTCGGTGTCGAACACATTGCCTTTGCGGTCGAGGCATGTAAAATACCCACCATATTCCTTGTCTTGCGATTTATCGAGCCAAAAAGGGACAATATTGTCGAGAAGCTCTTCTTTGTACTGTTGTTCCAGTTTTGTTAGATTCATAAGTTCGGTATTAATTTGTCATTATATCTTCTTTTTCCGTAAAAAAATCTACTATTTTCACTTATTCTTCACCGGAATTTTAAATAGCCTCTTTTGATTTTTAATTTTTCGCCAAATATATAATGTATTTTTTATATATACAAATCTTTTAATAAAAATATTTATAATAATGGTGTTAAATATTTTGCGATGTCAATATACAGAGTGCAAATAGAGAATATTAGAATAAATTATTGCCAAATGTTAGTTTCAATTTTAATATTAGAGATAGGTTGATTTGGATGTTTGTTTGCTTTGGAGTGAATTTTTTGATACTTGTGTTATTTAACAATAAAAATATCAAATAATGTAAAACGTTAATTTCAATACAAAAATGTTCCGAGAAAAATTGATGTTCCGGAAATTTTTTCGATAGGAATCGAAATCATTTGAAAATGATATTGAAAAATGATTTCGAAGTACAACTCAATTTTTCGTAGGGTATAATTAAATAATTTAATAAATATCTTTTCCTGCCTTAAAAAGATTTTATGGAGAAAAAAATGTAAATTTGTTGTGAAATAAAATGCTTCTTTTCTGTATGTTTTAAAGTGTAATGAAGAATAACGTAACGAAAATAAAAAACGAAGAATTTTTGGCACTTTACAGAAAGATCTATCGTTTTCTGAGAAATGAGTGGGACCTTCAAAAAGTTACTTTGCTGAAGAATATTCTTCGTGATTCGATGCGCCGTTCGGCTGAAGTGTCGAAACAGGAAACAGAGGAACAATTGTTGCTTATCATGAAAACGGCCATAATTGCCATGGATGAGATTGGCTTGAAACAGCCGACAGTGGGCGCTGTTTTCCTTTTTTACGCTGTAACGAGAGGCCATTATGATATTTCGGAAGTAAAGGATCATTTTGGAGAAGAGGTTGCGACGATTTTGCGTGGTCTGATGAAAGTGAATGAGTTTAGCGACAAAAAATCGGCGGTCGAATCCGAAAATTATATGAAGCTGTTGCTTTCGCTGGCTGAGGATATTCGTGTGGTCTTCATTATGATTGCCCAACATCTTCAGAAAATGCGTGATGCTGCTTCTAAAGATCAGTCCACCCGCCTTGCTCTGTCCGTTGAATCCTCTTATTTGTACGCTCCCCTTGCTCATCGGTTGGGTTTATATACCATAAAATCGGAACTCGAGGATTTGTCGTTGAAATATACCGACAGAGAAACCTACGATTACATTGCCCGCAAACTCAATGAAACGAAACGTTCGCGGGATAAGTATATTCAGGAATTTATAAAACCGGTAAAAGAGCGACTCGACAAAACCGGATTGAAATACGATATTAAAGGTCGTACAAAATCCATTTATTCTATCAACAACAAGCTCAAAAAGCAGAAAGTAGAATTCGAGGATATTTATGATCTTTTTGCCATCCGTATTATTTTGGATTCTCCTCCCGATCACGAAAAAGCGCAGTGTTGGCAAGTTTATTCCATCATCACCGATATGTATCAGCCTAATCCCATGCGTTTGAGGGATTGGCTTTCGATTCCGAAAAGCAATGGATACGAATCGCTTCATATCACCGTACTGGGCCCACAATCGCGGTGGGTGGAAGTGCAAATACGTACCCGCCGGATGGATGAGATTGCCGAGCGGGGGTTGGCGGCACACTGGAAATATAAAGGAATAAAAGAAGAGTCTACGTTAGATAATTGGTTGAGCACGCTTCGGGAATCGCTCGATAATAAAGAGGAAGACTTGAAAGAGAAGTTGGGCGATTTCAAGCTAAACCTGTACGAAGAAGAGATTTTTGTTTTCACTCCGAAAGGAGATCTTATCAAACTGCCAAAAGGTGCTACGGTTCTCGATTTTGCGTTTGCTATCCATTCTAAGTTGGGAGCTACGTGTGTATCGGGAATGGTGAACAAAAAAAATGTTCCGATTAAACATGTCCTAAAAAGCGGCGATCAGGTAGAAATTGTTACTTCGCCTCACCAAACGCCCAAACAGGATTGGCTGAATTTTGTGGTAACGGCAAAAGCAAAAACAAAAATCCGGCAGTTGCTGAAAGAAGAAGCCGGGAAACAGGTGGATATTGCCAAGGAGATGTTGGCGCGCCGCATGAAGAATCGCAAGATTGAACAGAACGATGCCGTGTTGATGCAATTGATTAAAAAACTCAAATACAAAACCGTAACCGATTTCTATGTAGACATAGCTGCTGAAAAACTGGATATCAATTGGATTATCGATAGGTATCTCGAACTTGAAAATAAAGAAGGAGAAATGCGTGAAACTCCTGCCCCTGCACCTGCCGAGAGTTTTGTAATGCATTCGCCTTTGCAGGATTTGGCTGCGCGCGATGAGTTGATCATCGACCAAAACCTTACGGGTGTGGATTATAAACTGGCTAAATGTTGCAACCCCATTTATGGGGATGAAATATTTGCTTTTGTATCGTCGCAGGGGATTCGAATTCATCGGGTCAATTGTCCTAATGCACACAATCTTTTTTCCAGGTACGGCTATCGAATACTCAATGCCCGTTGGTCCGGCCATTCGTCGGGCAATGCCAATTACTCTGCTGTTTTGCGTATAGTTGGCAATGATCAGATCAATATTGTTTCGACCCTGATGTCGATTATTTCCAAAGAAGAGGGGGTGCTCATGCGTTCCATCAATATCGATTCAACCGACGGACTTTTCCAGGGAAATATCACCATTTCGGTTGCAAATACACAAATGCTCGAACAACTTATCCGAAAACTTAGTGCCGTAAAAGGGGTAAAGTCAATTTCACGTTTGAATTGACCTCAAGGGGTTCTATTTTTTCGAGGAATTGCATTTTCCTTTCAAAATCATTTATCTTTGCTTCAACAAATTGGCAAGAATGAAATATATAAGATGGTTTTTGTTGGCATTATTAGGTGTAATGTTAGGGTATTTTCATGCAGTTGCTCAGGATACCAAGCTTATCTATCGTATCAATATAAAAGAAAATATTGGCAGCAATACTTGGGTATATCTGCAAAATGGATTGCATAAAGCATTAGCTGAAAATGCCGATTGTGTCATTCTGCATATCAATACTTACGGAGGAGGTGTTAAAGAAGCAGATTCAATGCGTACAGCCATTCTTAATTCGCCAATTCCGGTATATGCCTTTGTAGATAATAATGCAGCTTCGGCCGGAGCCCTCATTTCTATTGCATGCGACAGCATTTATATGCGCCGGAGTGCAACGATAGGAGCCGCAACTGTTGTTACCGCCGATGGTGCAGCAGCTCCCGACAAATATCAATCCTACATGAGAGGGATGATTCGTGCTACCGCTGAGAGTCATGGTAAAGACACGATTATCCACGATGGAGATACCCTTTATGTATGGAAACGCGATCCCAAAGTGTCTGAGGCTATGGTGGACGAACGTGTGGTTATACCCGGTTTGGTCGATTCTACTCAGGTGTTGACCCTTACGGCTGATCAGGCTGTAGAATTGGGTTATTGCGCAGGAATCGCGGAAAATATCGATGAAATTGTTACCCGATATTTGGGGTTTGACCACTATACGATAAAAACCTATAATCCTACGGCATTCGATCGGATAAGAGGGTTTCTGATGAATGCTTTTGTGCAAGCGATACTTATTATGTTGATTATCGGGGGAATTTATTTCGAATTGAATTCTCCCGGGGTGGGTGTGCCCGGAGCAGTAGCTATAACAGCGGCTATTTTGTATTTTACGCCGCTTTACCTTACCGGGTATGCTCAAAACTGGGAAATCTTGATTTTTGTGTTCGGTTTAATTTTAATTGTTTTTGAACTTTTTGTGATACCGGGTTTTGGCATAGCCGGGATTTCGGGGATTATACTCATGGTGCTTGGGCTGTTTTTTGCCATGATTGAAAATATTCATTTCGATTTTGAAGATGTCCCTTTGCGTCATTTTTATAAAGCCTTGATTACGGCATTTGCCGGAATAGGAGTGGGGGTAGTTGTAATTATTTACTTGTCCGGCAGGATAGGTAAAAGAGGAATATTGAAGAATGTGGCTTTGCATGCCGATGAAGAAGGCTATCTTTCGGTTTCGTCTGAACCCGCATCCCTGGTAGGAAAAACCGGTGTTGCTGCTTCGGTTTTGCGTCCTTCGGGGAGGGTGGAAGTCGATGGCGAATATTATGATGCAGTTTCTGTTAACGGATTCATTGAAAAAGGAGAATCGGTTTTCGTCCATAAATATGAGAATGCTCAGTTATATGTAAGTAAAAATAGATGACTATGAAATTTATCGCTATTATACCTTCGCGGTATGCTTCAACACGTTTCCCCGGTAAACCATTAGCCGATATGGCAGGTAAACCAATGATTCAACGGGTATATGAACAGGTGAAAAAAGCTGTTGCCGATGTATGGGTAGCAACCGATGACTATCGGATTTTTGATGTGGTGCAATCGTTTGGAGGAGATGCGATAATGACCTCACCGCAGCATCGTAGTGGTACCGATCGGTGTTTTGAAGCGTACGAAAAAATCGGGATCAATGCGGATGTAGTAATCAATATTCAGGGTGACGAACCTTTCATTCAACCTGAACAAATTGAAGTGTTGAAAGATTGTTTCGATTCGTCGGATGTGCAATTGGCCACTTTAGTAAAACCTTTTCGCAAGGAGGACGGTATCGATGCATTGTTTAATCCTGCATCGCCGAAGGTTGTTATCAACAAAAATTCCGAAGCGCTTTATTTCAGTCGGTCGGTCATCCCTTATGTTCGCGATATCGAAGAAAGTCATTGGTTGGACCACCACGTGTTTTACAAGCACATAGGCATTTATGGGTATCGGACTGACATTTTGAGAGAAATTGTTTCTTTGCCCCGGTCGATGCTCGAAAAAGCCGAATCGCTCGAGCAGCTTAGGTGGATAGAAAACGGGTATCGGATTAGGGTGGGAGTTACCGATATAGAAACTATCGGCATAGATACGCCACAAGACATGGAGCGTGCTCTTCGATTTTTGGATAACCAAAAAACAAAAAAACCTTGAGAATATTCTCAAGGTTTTTTCTTCTTCATTTTCTTTTTTCTTTTAAACGATGGCTATTTTGGATTATTCGTTGTAAAGTGCCAATTCTTCTTCGCTATACGCTTTTTTCTTCGCAAAATAGAAAATGACAAACGGAATAATTAAAAGCAAAATTGCCCATATGAGATTGCTCAGGGTAGAACCTTTTTTCATATTGTTCACATAGAGGTAACCCAAAAACCCTTCAATAATAATAATGAAACCAATAATTAAATTCGTGTTGGTTGTAGTGCCCTGAAAAAATGGGATTGCCAAAACAAGTATGCCAATAAGCATTACAATTGCGCCGGAATATTTTGCTAATTCTTTCATGTGTG
The DNA here is from genome assembly GCA_002305015.1 of Bacteroidales bacterium UBA1410. GTDB lineage: Bacteria > Bacteroidota > Bacteroidia > Bacteroidales > Dysgonomonadaceae > Anaerorudis. The sequence goes on along the minus strand of DBPW01000026.1, from coordinate 51,970 downwards.
TATATAATTATGATATTTTTGTTTCGCAACGCAAATAAACACAAAATTCGACAAACAATAAAATAATTTGAGAGAAAAATTTGTTTAAAGGCAAAAAAATCATGCAATAGAAAAAAAACTGCCTTTTTTTAGTGAAAATCTGAGGATTTACGTATTTTTGCATAGAATAATTCTGATTGCAATGAAAGTTATAAAAATCATAAAAGATGTTGTGTGCTTTTTGTATCAATGGTTGATTTTTTTCCCCATCTTTTTTGTTTTGACCATTCTTACGGCGATCACCGTAATGATTTTTTCTCCTCTTTTTGGCAACAAATTTTGGGGATATTATCCCCCAAAATGGTGGTCGAGGTTGACCTGTTGGTTAGCATTATGTCGTGTAAAGGTTACCGGACGTGAGAATTTGGATCCGAAACAATCGTATGTTTTTGTAGCCAATCATCAGGGAGCTTTCGATATTTTTTTGGTATATGGTTTTTTGAATCAGAATATTAAATGGGTACAAAAACAAAGTTTGAGAAAAATCCCGTTGGTGGGTAAGGCCTCCGAAATAGCGGGACATGTTTTTGTTGACAATTCGAGTGCAGTATCGCGGGCAATTACCATTCAAAAAGCAAAAAAACAAATTGTGGATGGCGTTTCCATGATGATGTTTCCTGAGGGTTCGCGTACGCGGGATGGCAAATTGGGTCGATTTAAAAGAGGGGCATTTCAAATAGCAATCGATATGGGGCTTCCAATTGTCCCTCTCACCATTAATGGTTCATATGATGTATTGAACGCACGAAGTCGCATTATTCATCCCGGGAAAATGGAATTGATTATTCACAAGCCAATTTCTACAGAAAATCTCACCGAAAAAGATATTCCGGCTCTGATACAACAGGCAAGAGATAATATTTATGCCGATTTATGGGAGAAATACAAGTAGAGATTTATATTAGATGTTGAGCTAATCAGATAATCGTAGTATTACATCTATCCTATAAAAAAGAAATGGTTGTCTCACGACAACCAATCTTCATTGTTAACCTTAAATCTAATACCATGAAAAACACGATGCAAAGTAACGTGTTATTTTTTATCTTTCCAAATATTTGTGTCCTTAAATTCCTATTTATAACATCATTTAATAATAAGTGGAGAGCTGATTGGAATAATATCTTTTTAATTCACATTCATTAATAACGAAATGCCAATAGATAGAACCTACTGAGATTAATTGTAAATCCAATTCGCTATGAAGTTAATTGAACAAGAAGTAAATCGATTCCAACGTCTTGTCGCTTTTTGTTTGCCTCCAAATTGAAGGAGAAAAAGTGCTTTTCCCTTTTTTTTGTGAATGCGCCCTGCATCCATAAAGTCAAAATATAGATAACCTTCATTCTCGGCAAATTGTAATGCCCACCAGATACTATAGATAGAAGGATATAATTTTTCGTATTTTTTCTTTTTTCTCCAATAATAGAGACAGTATACTTTGTTTTTTTCAAAGCCAAGAACAATACCTCCTATAATTTTTCGCCCATACGTTGTGATAAATATTTTTCCTTTGTTTTGACAAACATAATGGCGATAAAAATTTACCAGACATGGGTATGGAGGAAAATACCTGAGAAATTTCGATCCCCTTTCTTTTTTGATGCATTGGTAAACTTCCGGTAATTTTTCTTCCGATGAAATTTCTTCTACAATTACTCCTTTTCTTTTTGCCTTATTCACTTGATTTTTTCGCGAAGGTGAAAGTTGATCCCATATTTTTCTTTTTCGTTGGAGTGAGTTTTTTATGCTGATCCATTTGATGGAATAAAAACCATGATCGCGAAATGCCTTATATCCGAAAATGGGGTCATCGAGATTGCGGAATTGGATAAAAAAAACTTTGTATCGAACTTCGTGAAGTAACGTTTTCACCATTTGATGAAATATTTCTTCTTGAGGAATATCGTCCGAAAAAAAAGAGGGTTTCTGCGATACATAACATTGTTTAAAAAGGGGTCCGAATAAAAATCGGTGTAAGCGTTTGATAAGAGCAAACATACAAGCTACCGGTTTTCCATCGTCAAATGCCACAATCATGAGGGGGCGATAGCAGGGTATCCTCTCATATAAATCGAATGATGAGGAATAATGGCAAAAGTTAACATCATCCAGCAGTGGCAAATCCTTTTTTTTGTAATATGTTTTTAACGTGTAACTCATGTGAAAAATAAAAAATGAAGGGGAAATCAGAGATAAACTTCACAAATATACACTCTTTTTAATATACTGTCAAAAAAATGCATTAATTTTTATAGGGCGTGTGTATAAACTCTCGACTTTTTTGTCTACGTTTGTGTAACGAAAAGAATCGTACATTATATTATTAAATCGAAAAATATATGGCAAAAAAAATTCTGGTAACCGGCGGAACCGGATACATTGGTTCGCATACAGTAGTAGTTCTTCAAGAGGCAGGGTATGAGGTGCTTATTGTTGATAATTTATCGAATTCCACTATCGATGTCATCGATGGGATAACCCGAATAACGCATATTCGTCCGGTTTTCGAAAAACTAGATTGTACCGATAGGGAAGGCATGAGGTCTTTTTTTGAGAAATATCCGGGTATTGAAGGTATCATCCATTTTGCTGCCAGTAAAGCAGTAGGCGAATCGGTTCAGAAACCGTTGTTGTATTATCGGAATAATATCGTTTCGTTGTTGAATTTATTGGAATTGATGCCGGAATTTAATGTGAAAGGACTGGTGTTTTCTTCTTCGTGTACCGTCTATGGAGAACCCGATAAAAATCCTATCGACGAAAATGCTCCCATAAAACCGGCAACTTCACCTTACGGAAATACGAAGCAAATCAATGAGGAAATCATTCGGGATTATATCCATTCCGGAGCACCTATCAAAAGCATCATTTTGCGCTATTTCAATCCCATTGGTGCGCATCCATCGGCTGAGATTGGCGAATTGCCGTTGGGTGAGCCACAAAACTTGGTACCTTATATTACCCAAACGGCCATTGGTATTCGACCCTACTTAAAAGTTTTCGGGAACGATTACAATACGCCGGATGGTTCGTGTATTCGTGATTTTATCGATGTGATGGATCTTTCAAGAGCACATTTGGTTGCCATGGATCGTATCTTGGATAATAAGTCTGACGAAAAGATGGAGATATTCAATTTAGGTACGGGTAGGGGAGTTTCGGTACTGGAATTGATTCGTGTATTCGAGAAAGTGTCGGGCAAGCCGTTAAATTATAAAATTGTAGGTCGTCGTGAAGGGGATATCGAACAAATATGGGCAAATCCGGAAAAAGCCAATAAAGTGCTTGGCTGGAAAGCTGAGACGCCACTCGAAGATACACTGGCCTCGGCTTGGAAGTGGCAGCTTAAATTGCGCGAAAAAGGAATTATGTGATTTTTGTTCTTACTATTAAACTATAAAAGTAAAAGTCCGGGTATTTTTCTCGGACTTTTTTGTGTTTTCTATGAGGGTAAAAACGATACGATTAGAAATAATATTCGATGATAAGGTAATAATATTCGTTATCTTCCCCTTCTTCAAATTCAATTTTGTTTTCCCTAGCTAACCATCCTATCGCGGCATAAATTTCTTTCTCTGATAATCCGGATGCTTTTTTCAACTTTTTCACATCCCATTTTTCATTGTCGCTCAGCAAATTCCAAATAATGCCGGCATTTATTCCGATATCTTTTTTGTTCATAGCAATTATTTTAAAAGATTATGTTAGATTGTTGTATTGAGTTTTTTACTTTTTTATGGAATTTTTATGTTTTATAAATTGTTAGGGAATTCGTATGTCAACTTTTCAATTGGTACCCTATAAACGCTCTGAAGATTGTCTTTGTTCAATAAACAGGTGATAAATTGATAAAATTTTAAAAAAAATGCAACTCGTAAGTAAGCCTTTAAGGTTGTATGCCGTCAATCAATTGGGCAAACAGTATCAGATACAGATAGATAGCAGGAATAGCGATGAGGAGGCTGTCTATACGATCGAGAATCCCGCCGTGGCCGGGTATAAGGGTTCCTGCATCTTTTATTCCATACGTTCGTTTGATAAGCGATTCAAATAAATCTCCTATGGTACCAAAAAGCGAGATAACCAACGCAAAACCTAACCAAAAATTCAGCGGATATTGAGAATAGAAGTGAGCAAAAATCAAGGATGTAAGTAATGTAAAAATAATGCCGCTGAAAAAACCCTCAACCGATTTTTTGGGGGATATGCGTTCTATCAGTTTGTGTTTACCTAAGAGAGAGCCAATAAAATAGGCTGCCGTATCGTTTACCCAAATAAGGACAAAAATGGCAAGTACCAAGAGATAATGATATTCTTTTGCCCAAATGTTATACTGATAGGAAAGGAGCATCAGCAACGATAGGGGGAGGGTAATGTAGATTTGTCCGAAAACCGAATAAATGATGGCATGAAAAATATCGTCGCGATTAATCAGCACTGCAGATGCGGTTAGCGCAAGCAGATAAGTCAGTGATGTAGCAGGGAATAAATAGGCATTGATGTTTTCAAGATAAAGATATGCAGAAAGAAAAATAATTATTCCTGACGCAATATTGAATATTTTACTAATGGCATGAGAAGTATTTTTTTCTACTGCTTTATAAAATTCATATAATCCGAATCCCAGAATAGTGCCAAAAACAATCAGGAAGGAGTATTTTCCTCCCAGTATGCCACCAAGTAAGACAACTATATAAATGATACCTGCGCCTGCTCGTGTGAGAAGATTTTTTGTATTCAAGTCAACGTCTTTTATGAATCGTAATTGATAAGGCATTATTTTGAGATAATGCCTTATCTTGTTTTATTCTGAGGCTTCCGAAGAAATATCTTCTTTATCGGCAGATTCTTTGGAGCTCTCTTTTTCTTCGGTTTCGAAATCGATCTTATTTTCGATCAGTATATTGTACCAATTAATCAGTTTTTTGATATCTGAGGCATATACACGGTCTTTATCGTAATTGGGAAGTACTTCTGCAAAATAAGCGAAGAGCTCTTTGTTTGCTGTTTTTGAATTAAGCGGCACTTTCCCTCCATTTTCTTTTTCTTTTATTTTGGCAAGCACAGTTTTTAGAGGAACGTCGCCATCTTCCGTATAAATAGAAACATCACTTAGGGCAATCACTTTTTCTGTGATGTAAACAGGAAAACGTTTGCCATCCGTTAAGGATTCTACCACATTCAAATTTTTACCTGTCGATACGAGTTTATATAATCCCGGTTTTCCTGAAACCGTTAAAATCTTTGTAAGCATAATGTTTATAGGTTACTAATCATTCGATATACCACAAATAAAGTGCAAAAGTAGTGAGAGAAAGCCATATTTGCAACTTTTCATTTTCAATTATGCTTAAATTATTCGGTTTATGTCTGCTTTTTCGGAAAAATGCGTTACATTCGCAATTCAAAATGGCATAAACTATTTAGGATGAATAAAAATATTATTTATGTTCTTTCGTTGATGCTCTTCTTGTTTTCTTGTACCGGTAAAAAGAACGAAAAAGAGAGCTCAGAAAAAACGAAGCAAACGGATATCGTTCTTCCACAAACCGGAGAAATGTATCTTTTGGTTGGTACCTATACTTCCGATAAAGGGAGCAAAGGTATTTATGTATATCGCTTCGATACTAAGACAGGAGCAAGCGAAGAAGTATCCATGGCGGAAGTTGCTAACCCCTCGTACCTGACATTAAGTCCCAATGAAAAGTTTGTGTATTCGGTAGGTGAGAATGCTGAAGGGGATGGTATGGCGTATGCTTTTTCGTTTGATAAAAAAGCCGGACAACTTACCATGATAAATTCACAGAGTACACAAAGTGCAGGTCCTTGTTATATTACTATTGATAAAAAAGGGAAGAATGTTCACACGGCTAATTATGGAGGAGGAAGTATTTCTTCTTTTCAGGTAAAAAATGACGGCGGCTTGAGCGAATTGGTTTCCTTGATTCAGTTTAAAGGTTCCGGGGTCGATACTGTTCGTCAAAAAAGTCCCCATGTACATTGTGTGCAGTATTCGCCTGATGGAAAATATCTTTTTGCCACCGATCTAGGTACCGATAAAATATACCGTATGGATGTAATGGAAGCTGCATTTGAAGGGCAACCTTCCATTTCGGAAAGTACCCTTGTGGCATTTGTTACGCCTCCGGCAACAGGGCCAAGACATTTTGATTTTTATCCCGGCGGTGATTACCTTTACCTGTTAGGCGAATTATCCGGTGAGATAATTGTATATGACTACAACGATGGGTATCTTAAAATGAAACAGACCATTGCTTCGGATACGGTTGCAGCTCACGGTAGTGCCGATATTCATGTTTCGCCCGACGGAAAATTTCTGTATACCTCGAATCGTTTGAAGGCCGACGGAATTGCCATTTTTTCGATTAACCCTGACGATGGGAAGTTAAAGAAAGTGGGTTATCAATCAACGGCACGTCATCCACGTAATTTCGTGATCACTCCTAATGGTAAATTTTTGCTTGTGGCTAGTCGTGACGATAATAAAATTCAGGTATTTGCGATTAACAACAAAACAGGCTTACTGACCGATACCGCTCAAGATATTCTATTAAATAAGCCTGTTTGTTTAAAATTTGCCTCGATGGACTAGTGGACTAACCGGATAATGGAATGAAAAGAATAATAGAGGAGATCGATCATTCCCAAGACAGAATCACTTTACCACACTGTCCGCTTTCCATAACATCGAACCCTTTTTGAAAATCGTCTATGGAGAAACGATGAGTGATCACGGGGGTAAGGTCAAGTCCTGAAATCAGCATTTGTTCCATTTTATACCATGTTTCCCACATTTCGCGGCCGTAGATTCCCTTTAAAGTAAGTGCTTTAAAGATAATGGTGTTCCAATCTACGGTAGTGGAATTCGGCAGGATGCCCAGCAGAGCTATTTTGGATCCGTTGTACATGTGATTGATCATATCGCAAAAGGCGGCCGGTGCGCCCGACATTTCGAGTCCAACGTCAAATCCGCGCATTTTCAAGTCTCTTACGGCTTGGTCAATGGTTTCTCCTTTCGACAGATTTACGGTGATGGTAGCTCCCATTTTTTTGGCAATATTCAGCCTATATTCGCTCATATCGCTCACAACAATATAGCGTGCTCCGGCAAAGCGGCAGATAGCGGTGGCCATATTACCAATGAGACCTGCGCCGGTAATGAGTACATCTTCACCCAATACCGGAAAAGCTAATGCGGTGTGAGTGGCATTACCAAAAGGATCCATAATGGCTGCAATCTCGTCGGAAATGCGTGGATCGAGCTTAACCACATTAGCTGCAGGGAGTGAGAGATATTCGGCAAAAGCACCGTCACGATTGACCCCAACTCCAATGGAATTTTCACATACGTGCAGTTTACCCCTTCGGCAATTACGGCAGTGCCCGCAGGCAATATGACCTTCTCCTGTCACACGGTCTCCTATCTTCAGATTTTCCACACCGGTTCCCATATCCACAATTTCTCCTACATATTCGTGGCCGATAATCAGTGGCGTTTTGATGGTTTTTTTCGACCAGTCGTCCCATTTATAAATGTGTAAATCGGTACCGCAAATAGCCGTTTTTTTGATTTTGATAAGTACATCGTTTACACCGATGGATGGTATAGGAACATCTTCCATCCAAATCCCCTTTTCGGGGCGTAATTTTACCAGAGCTTTCATAATTTATTTTATTACGTTCAGTTTTTTGCCTACTTTTATGAAAGCCGAAATGGCTTTATCGAGATGTTCACGCTCATGTCCGGCAGATATTTGTACACGAATGCGTGCTTCACCTTTGGGAACAACCGGATAAGAAAAGCCGGTCACGTATATTCCTTCGTTAAGCAGTTCGGCAGCAAATTCCTGTGAAAGGCGGGCATCATAGAGCATTACTGCGCAAATGGCCGATTGCGTAGGCTTGATATCGAAATGGGCTTCTTTCATTTTGCTTACAAAATAATCCACATTTTCGTGAAGCTTGTCCGGCAAGGCATTTGATTCTTCCAACAAGTCAAACATTTTGATGCTGGCTGCAACCACCATCGGCGGAATGGAATTGGAAAATAGATAAGGCCTTGAACGCTGACGCAGCAAATCGATGATTTCTTTGTGTCCTGTGGTAAAGCCACCAATGGCCCCACCAAAAGCTTTCCCTAGTGTTCCCGTGATGATATCTACCTTACCTTTGCAACCATATACTTCGGTAAGTCCACGTCCTGTTTTACCTACGACGCCGGCCGAATGGCTTTCGTCTACCATGACAAGGGCGTCGTATTTTTCGGCTAATTCCAATATTTTGTCGAGCGGAGCGGCATTGCCATCCATGGAAAACACACCATCAGTGGCAATGATGCGGAATCGTTGCGATTGGGCTACTTTCAGCTTCTCTTCCAGGTCGATCATATCGGCATTGGCATAACGATAGCGTTTTGCTTTGCACAAACGTATTCCGTCGATGATAGAAGCATGGTTAAGCATATCTGAAATGATGGCATCTTCTTCGGTGAAAAGAGGCTCGAAAAGTCCACCATTGGCGTCGAAACATGAAGCATATAAAATGGTATCTTCCGTTCCGAAAAATTTGCTGATTCGTGCTTCCAGTTCTTTGTGAAGATCTTGCGTTCCGCAGATGAAGCGTACGGACGACATCCCGTAGCCGCGTTCATCGAGGGCTTTTTTTGCAGCCTCTATTAATTGCGGACTAGCCGATAATCCCAGATAGTTGTTGGCACAAAAGTTCAAAACTTGTTGACCTGATTTTACTTTAATTTCTGCTTTTTGTGGCGTTACTATAACGCGTTCCTCTTTGTAAAGTCCTGCATTTTTTATGTCGGTTAATTCGTCTTGCAGGTGTTTTTGCATTTTTCCGTACATCGTTTTTTTGTTTTATGTATGTTCATTAATGTTATTTTTGTGCCTCTTTTTTTAATGGGGTAAAGATAATCTTTTTTGCGTTTTCAGTCAAAACAAAATAAAAAGACGGCATTATATAGCCGCCTTTTTAGTGCTAATTTAGAATTAGTCATTTTATTAATGATGAATTTATCTTCTGTTACCCCCTAAAGCAATTAATATATAATAAATGAGGGTAGCTAATGAACCCAATGCAGCAATAACGTAGGTATATGCTGCCCATTTCAGTGCATCACGAGCTTGTGCCTCGTTTGTAACATCAGTTATTCCTGCCCGACTCAACCACGCTAATGCGCGCTGTGAGGCGTTTATCTCAACAGGTAGCGTAATGAAACTAAACAAGGTGGTCATCGCAAACATGGCAATCCCAATCCAGATGAGTAGAGGAAAAGTTTGGATAAGAATGATGCCGGCTAATAATACCCACGTTACCCATTGCGACGTAAGGGTAACTACCGGTACAAGTGCAGAGCGCATTTTCAAGGGAGCATATTGGATGGCATGTTGTACGGCATGACCTGTTTCGTGTGCTGCAATGGCAGCTGCTGCTACACTGTTGCTCGCATAAACGCCTTCGCTGAGGTTTATGGTTTTGTTGAGCGGATTGTAATGATCGGTAAGTTTCCCTCTTGTGGAAATAATTTGCACGTCGTAAATATTGTGATCCCTCAACATTTTTTCAGCTACATCTCGTCCCGTCATTCCGTTACGAAGAGGAATTTTCGAGTATTTTTTAAATCGTTGTTGCAGGGTTGCCGAGACTGCATAACTCGCCAGTGCTATGGCAATAAATAAAACCCAAATAAGCATATTACCAAATAATTTAATACATTGTGTTTACTCTAATACAACACCTTTTTATAATGAAAAGTTCAGTTCAATTCAATACGTTGTAGTAACAAGGATATGACAACAATATTATTCACTTTATTGCCGAATAATAGTCTGTTCCCTACTTGGTCCCACCGAAACAAGAGCGATGGGGATACCCAGTTCTTCTTCGAGGAATGTAAGATAGGAATTGAATTCTTCGGGGAATTCGTCTTCCGATTTTATGTTTGTTATATCGGTTTTCCACCCCGGCAATTCAACATAGATAGGTTTAATGTTGTCTGAGAGATCAAACGGCAGATCTTCTGTTTCTTTGCCGTTTGCTTCATAAGCCACGCAAGCTTTGATGGTGTCGAACGTATCGAGTACATCGCTTTTCATCATTACCAGTTTGGTTACCCCATTCAGCATGATGGCATATCGCAGTGCAACCAGGTCGATCCACCCGCAACGACGCGGACGTTTTGTTACCGAACCATATTCGTAACCTCTATCGCGAAGCAATTTCCCGGTATCGTCAAGCAATTCGGTTGGAAAGGGTCCGCTACCTACGCGGGTACAGTACGCTTTAAAAACGCCATAGACTTCATCGATTTTGTGTGGAGCTATTCCAAGACCGGTGCATGCACCCGCACAAATGGTGTTGGATGAAGTAACGAAAGGATAGGTGCCGAAATCGATATCGAGCATGGTCCCTTGTGCCCCTTCAGCCAATACGTTGTCTCCTTCGGCAAGGCGGTTATTGATGAAATGTTCGCTATCGATGATGTTAAATGTTTTTATTTTTTCTATACCTTCAAACCATTCTTTTTCAATCGCATCCAGATCGTACGATAAGGAATATTGCGATAATATCTTTTTGTGTCGATCGGTAGCTTGCCGGTATTTTTCTTCAAAATTGTGGAATATGTCACCCACTCTCAATCCGTTTCTTGCTATCTTATCGGTATAGGCAGGGCCTATGCCTTTGCCTGTGGTTCCGATCATCGAACCCCCCTTTTCTTTTTCTGATGCTGAATCGAGTAAGCGGTGGGTAGGCAGAATGAGATGTGCCTTTTTTGAAATGAAAAGTCGGTCGGTAAGTTTGTGTCCTGAAGCTTCCAAGGCATCTACTTCTTGTTTAAACAAGGCAGGATCGATCACCATGCCGTTGCCGATAATATTTATTTTCCCTTCTTGAAAAATTCCTGACGGGATAGATTTCAGTATGTATTTTTGCTTTTCAAATTCCAAGGTGTGACCTGCATTGGGCCCGCCTTGAAAACGTGCTACGATTTGATAGTTTGGGGTTAATACGTCCACAATTTTCCCTTTGCCTTCGTCACCCCACTGAAGGCCTAAAATTACATCTACTTTCATTATTTTTTATCTTGTTTCTTTTCGGTGTTGTTGTTTGAAGATTTGTCGTCTGTTGATGCTGAGGTAAGTTTTTCCATTTCTATTTTCTTATCGCGACTACATTTGCTGCAAATGCCGTAAATATACATACTGTAATAGTGTACGGTAAATTTTTTGATTTTTTTTTGTTGAGTCTGCGTAAACAAATTGCCGTTTTTTATTTCCCGGACATTGCCACACGACATGCAGATCAGATGGCTGTGATTATCGTTGCCGTAAGCTCGTTCATACGTAGAGGCATTACTCCCAAATTGATGTTTTACCACTAATCCGCAATCGAGTAGCAATTCAATGGTGTTGTATAATGTTGCTCTACTCACACGAAAATTTACATCAATCATGGATTTATACAACGAATCCATATCGAAGTGACCTTTTGTGGAATAAATATGATCGAGGATGGCAAAACGTTCAGGTGTTTTTCGATATTTATGGAGCGTCAAATATTCCATAAATTCGTCTTTTACCTGTTTCCTTAATTTTGCATTATCCATAGTACAAAAATATTTCTTTTTTATGATATATCCTTTTTATTCGTTGTTTATTTTGAAAAGTGCTTTTATTTTATGGTTTCGGAATGCCAGAAAAATGCGGGGACACACGGACTGCTTTCGTTATGAAACGAGTCTGACGCAGTAATGAAATAATAGTACGCTTGGTCATCTTCGGGAGGGAGGTAGGTAAAAACGGGTTGTCTTATTCCGGTGGCAAGGAGGGTAGCTCCATTGTTTAAATCCAAACTATCGGTTTTGGTACGATATATATTGAAGGTAAGGCGTGCAGTAGGGTTTTTTACTTTCCAACGAAGTTGAAAACCGGTTGTCGTTTTCTCTGCTCTCAAGTCGTAGGGAGGTTCAGGTAATGTATCCGATAGCCACGTCATTGGCGGTAATTTAGCCGGATAACGATAATACACGTTTTTCATTGCATGAAGGATGTCGCGATTATGTTTCAACAAATGCTCGGTACGAAAGAAAGCGTTTCCGGATGCATTTTTAGTTCGTGAGTATTCCATCTGATCGATAATATCTTTTTGTTGCCATCCCAATTCCTGGATCTGATAAATCCCCAATCCCGGTACTACAAAACGTCCTTTGCTGTTGCCCATCCAGTCGTTTAAGTAGGGATAAAAAAGTTTGTCGCGATAGTACATCATGGGGAAAATCGCATCGTGTTTACCCGAATTCAACCACTGAATGGGGTCCTGATATACGCTGTTGTATGCCGTCCACCCATCGTTGGGGTTATCAAGAAGAGGTCGATATCTTCCTACGGGTGAGCTGCTTATCATAACCCACGGTTTTACGCTTTTAACCCAGTCGTATACTTTGCCTACAAAACGATTGATGTTGCTTCTGCGCCAATTATCGCGTGGTTGACTTTTTCCGTAACGATTATATTCCGATTGGTCGAAAAAGTTGGTGCAGTTGGCCGGGTAGCGAATGTAATCGAAATGAATGCCGTCTACGTCGTAATTGGTAACGATTTCCTTTACGATGGATAACAGATAATCGTCTGTTTTTGGATTCCCGGGATCAAGATACCATTGGTTTTTATATAGCGTAACAAGTTGTGGGTGTTTTTTTACTACGGATGCGTTGCCCAAACTTTTGATGTGGTTTTTCGACCCCAGCGGATACGTAATAAGCCATGCATGGCATTCCATTCCCCGTTTGTGGCATTCTTCTATCACAAAAGCCAATGGGTCAAATGCTTTTCCTCCATAATTTTTAGCCACACTTCGGTACATGGGTTCTATCTGCGATTGATACAATACTTCATCGTTGGTACGAGTTTGAAAAAGTACCATATTGATATGTAAACTTTTCAGTTCGTCCAGTAGTTGGATAAGCTCATTTTTTTGAGCATCTACGCTGAACATGTTTTTTGGCCAATCCAGATTATAATTTGTTGTTAACCATACGGCTCTTATTTCTGTTGCCGGATAGGCCTGCGAAAAAACTTTAATTGCAGCAGCAACTAAAATGATAAAAGAAAGGACAATTTTCTTCATTGTTAATTATAATCGTTCTAAACTTTTCATACAAATTTAGAATAAAAATACAGATAAAATAGACAACGTGTTTTGTATTTCATTTTTTTTAATGAAATTGCGTGCAATTTAGAAATTCATTCCATAGGAAAACGATAATAGTGCTGTCTAACTCATCAAAGATAGTAAGGTGTACATGGCTGAAGAGCAACTCATACAAGAAATAGTTTCCGGTAATACTCTTGCTTTTAAAACGTTGATGGAAAAATATCAGGAAAGGGTGTTTCATGTGGCGATGGGTTTTGTTCATTTGAAGGAAGATGCGGAAGATCTTACACAAGAGGTATTTATCAAGGTTTATCAGTCATTATCGACTTTTAATCACGATTCGGAGTTTTCAACCTGGCTTTATCGAATAACCATCAATACGTGCATTAATTTTGTAAATCGTAATCGTAAAAAACGAGTTTTGCAATCTATTGAGGATGTTTGGCAGAGTGCATTTAATCAATACGATAAAGAGAAAACGCCGTTGGAAAAATTGATAACATCGGAACGGAACCTACTCATAAAAAAAGCCATTGATTCGTTATCCGAAAAACAACGAAGCGCTTTTATTCTGAGTAAGTATGAAGAACTTCCGCAGAAGGAAATTGCAGCAATCATGAATACTACCGAAGGTGCTGTGGAGCAATTGTTGCAAAGGGCTAAAAATAATTTGCAGAAAAAATTGAATCGCCCGTAGGAAATTACTAAAGAGAATGTCTAATTTTTTAAAAAGGCTATCAGATGAGAACGGAAAATTTCATAGATGATTTTATTCGGGATGAGAAGCAGACAGAACCCAATCCGTTCTTGACTACCCGTATTATGGCAGAAGTCGAGAAAATGCAACAGACAGAGATAAAGATTGTTCCGTGGTGGCAGATTGTTGTCTTTGTTGCAAGTATTGTTGCTGTAGTTTTTCTGGGAATTACTCTGGGTAACAGCTATATCAACCCTATATCGCAGGAGATAACGATGAATATTAATGATAATGAAATCGAAAATTTTGGATATTATTCTTTAAATAGTCATGAATAAGACCAATAAAATATGGATATGGATCGTTGTGTTATTAGGGGTACTGAATTTAACCACTATCGGCACAATTCTTTATCAAAATTATCGAGAAAATGGCCATGATGTGGTTGTTTCACTGTCAGGAGAGGGACAGAATCGAATTTCCGGAAAATATTTTCGTCAAACGTTGGGTTTTAATGATGATCAGATGGAAGCTTTTCGGCAGGCAAATCGTGAATTTCAACCCGGTGCAGCACGACTTATATTTTCAATAGATTCGCTTAAAATGGAGATGTTTAACGAACTGAATGAAAATCATCCCGATACCGCAAAGTTAAATTACTTGTCGGATCAATTAGGGAAACATCATGCCGAACTGAAGAGACTAACGAATAATTTCTATCTGAAAATGAAATCAGTCTGCGACTCTTCGCAATGTATCATGTTACAACGCACGTTTTTGCCATTGTATCGCGATGAAACTATTCAAACGCATCGAGGCTATGGTTATGGCCGTAGCGACAGTATAGGAACCAACCAGGGTTTCAGACACCGATATGGACGTAATACACAACCATAAAAGTTAAACAGTTATTAACAATATAAAAACAGAGAATTATGAAAACAAAATTAGCAATTGCAGTATTGGCATTGGTTGCAACTGCAGGATTGGCAAGTGCACAGAATCAAACCCGGAATCAAACTAAAAAACAAGAAACGACAACCATTCAACGTGGTCCGTCTTTTGTAGACAAAAACAACAATGGCATCTGCGATAATTTCGAAAGCGGAAAGCCCGGAAATCCCAATGCAAACGGAAGGCAAGCCCTCTGCAACGGCACAGGTAAAGGACAAGGTCGCGGTCAGCAGAATGGAGCCGGTCTTTACAATGGTAAAGGCAGGGGAACAAATTTTATTGATGCCAACAAAAACGGCATTTGTGATCGTAGAGAAGTAAAATGAATTCGCCGTTAGAAAAAATTCCGATTTTTCCTTATCTTTGTACTTTCATAAAAAATCCGATAAAATAGTATGTTTGAGAATCTGAGCGATAGACTTGAAAGATCGTTTAAAATATTGAAAGGTGAGGGAAAAATCACCGAAATTAATGTTGCCGAAACACTAAAAGATGTTCGTCGTGCTTTACTCGATGCCGACGTTAATTATAAAACAGCCAAAGAGTTTACCGAAACCGTAAAGCAAAAAGCACTAGGCCAAAATGTGCTTACCGCCATTAAGCCGGAACAGTTGATGATTAAAATTGTTCATGATGAGCTCGCAATGCTCATGGGTGGAACGGCGGTCGATATCAACATAAAGGGCAGTCCTGCCATTATTCTTATGGCGGGACTGCAGGGTTCGGGTAAAACCACTTTTTCGGCCAAGTTGGCCAATATGTTGAAATCGAAACGGGGCAAGAATCCGCTTTTGGTTGCGGGTGACGTGTATCGTCCGGCAGCTATTGAACAATTAAAGGTTTTGGGAGAACAAATTGGTGTATCGGTTTATGCCGAGGAGGACAACAAAAATCCGGTAAATATTGCGCAGAATGCTGTGCAGTATGCCAAACAGCACGGAAAGGACCTCATCATCATTGATACGGCAGGTCGGTTGGCTATCGATGAGCAAATGATGAACGAAATCGAATCCATTAAGAAAGCCGTGAATCCGCAGGAAATTCTTTTCGTGGTGGATGCCATGACCGGACAAGATGCGGTAAACACAGCAAAAGAATTCAATGAGCGGCTCGATTTCGATGGAGTGGTTCTTACTAAGCTCGATGGGGATACACGAGGTGGAGCGGCTTTATCCATTCGTTCCGTTGTAAACAAGCCGATTAAGTTTATAGGAACCGGTGAAAAATTCGATGCGATCGACGTATTTCATCCTGAACGTATGGCCGATCGTATTCTCGGAATGGGCGATATTGTTTCATTGGTGGAAAAAGCTCAGGAGCAGTATGACGAAGAAGAAGCCCGCCGTCTTCAGAAAAAAATTGCAAAGAATCAGTTCGATTTCAACGATTTCCTTTCTCAAATCCGACAAATCAAAAAGATGGGGAACCTGAAAGATTTGGCATCGATGATTCCGGGTGTCGGAAAACAGATTAAGGATCTCGATATCGACGATGATGCCTTCAAAGGGATAGAAGCCATTATACAGTCTATGACCCCCGACGAACGCGCTCATCCCGAAATATTGAATGGAAGTCGTCGGGCACGCATAGCAAAAGGAAGCGGTACCAATGTTCAGGAAGTGAACAAACTCATCAAACAATTTGATGAAACACGCAAAATGATGCGTTTGATGACGCAAGGCGGTCCCAAAGCAATGATGAAAAATGTAAGGCGAAGATAAATAGGAATGATATGGAACTTATTGATGGTAAGGCCGTAGCAGCACAAATAAAAAAAGAAATTGCGGCAGAAGTCGAGGAAATGAAAGCAGCAGGAGCAAAAGTTCCTCATTTAGCCGCTGTTCTCGTTGGGCATGATGGCGGAAGCGAAACGTATGTGGCCAACAAGGTGAGAACCTGCGAAGAATTGGGGTTTAAGTCTACGCTCATTCGTTACGAATACAATGTGAGTGAGGAGGAACTTCTTGCTTGTGTGGATCGACTTAACAAGGACGATGATGTGGATGGTTTTATAGTGCAGCTGCCTTTGCCGAAGCATATTTCCGAAGATAAAATCATCGAGGCTATCGATTATCGTAAAGATGTCGATGGTTTTCATCCCGTCAACGTAGGACGCATGTCGATTGGTTTGCCCTGTTTTTTGTCGGCCACACCATCAGGTATTTTGGAATTGCTTAGGCGATACAAAATCGAAACCAAAGGAAAACACTGCGTAGTCTTGGGGCGCAGCAACATTGTGGGTAAACCTGTTGCCATGCTGATGTTGCAGAAAAGCTATCCCGGCGATTGTACCGTAACTGTTTGTCATAGTCGCACCCAAAACATCAAAGACATGTGTCTTCAGGCCGATATTATTATTGCTGCTCTGGGGGTTCCCGAGTTTGTGAAAGGCGATATGGTAAAAGAGGGAGTGGTTGTGATTGATGTGGGGACAACACGCGTTCCTTCCACCAAAACCAAATCGGGATTTAAACTCACCGGCGATGTTGCTTTTGATGAAGTTGCTCCCAAATGTGCTTACATTACTCCGGTTCCCGGCGGTGTAGGACCCATGACCATTGTTTCGTTAATGAAAAATACCCTTCTGGCAGCTAAAAAGGAAATTTACAAGTAAAAAATCTTTGTCTTTTCTTACCAGGCTTTTGTCAATTCTTTAAATGTCTGTACCGAAGGATCGTTTTTGCTTTCTTCGGTAGCGTCATTCATGCCGTCTATAAAGAGTCGGGTATTGCTCCAGAACGTATGCATGATGCCGGCATAGCGCGGTTTCATTTCGTCTGATGCGTTTTCTTTGAACCTATTCATCATTTTTACCTGATTAAGGGCTACATCGGCTTTTCGCCAAGGACAAGCAACCACGCTAAAACCTTTTGCGGCAAACAAAACAGGCGTAGGGTGCGCTTTTTCGTAATGCCAATCGCTAATGATTACGTCTTTCGGAATCATGTCTATTGCCCGGTAGGTATTGTTGTAGCTTCCTTCCCATATACCGATACCTGTGGTTTTCCCGTCGATCAGTCGGTCACCCCAAATCCATAATTCTTTTCCGTTTTGTGCCAAATGATTTCGGATAAGCGTTACCTCGCCGGCAAACAATACCGCCGGATCGCATGCGCTACAACGAGGGCAATCGGGATGTGCAAGGTAAAAAACTTCATCCATACCTGCATGGAAAGCGTCAGCTTCAAACACACTTATGATTTCGTCCACCACATCAAAAACAATGTCGTGAACTTCAGGATGTTGTGGGCAATAGCTTTTGCAATACAACCCGTCTGCATTGGGCCATGTGTATTCTTTCGGCAGAGATATGGAGGGTGTTTCGTCAAATTGAGGATAAACCTCCAATAGTTTTCCTATCTGCCCCGCCCATGATTGATGACCCAATAAGTTGATTTGAGGAATCAGGCGGATTTGATTCTTTCGGCAGCTATTCACTATTTTCTTCACGTCTTTTTCCGATAATGGCTCTTGAGCCCGCAATTCGGGATGAGAAACATACTCGTAGCGGTAATCGATACGCAATACCAGCGTGTTTACACCCGCCGGAGCCAACTTTTTATCGATAAGCTTCACAAAATCGTCTACATCTTGTTTTGCCGGAGCATTTATACATAGACCTTTAACGGTAAAAGGAGCTTGCGAAAAAATCCCAAAGGGGATTAATAACAAAGAGAGAAGCAAGAAGATTCGTTGGGTTGTTTTCATGATTTCATAATTTTTTAATGGGGAAAAATACGAAAGGTTGTCCGCCAATTATTGCATGCATCTCCTTTTTCTGATTCCCTTCAATTGAAGAAGATAAGGAAATACCCACATGCAATTTTTAAAGCTCTTTCGGTATAAATTTCGGACAACCTTTGTTTAACGGAAAGAACCATTAATCTTTGAATCCTACTTTTGCATGCGACCCGTCGCAATAAGGTTTCTTATTGGAATGGCCGCAACGGCAGAGGTGGATTGTTCCGCTCTTTTCTTCTTCTTTACCGTCGGGGCGAATGATTTTAAAATCGCCCTTCATTTCCAGCGGACCATTGGGAATCATTTTAATTTCTACTACCGACATAATTTTTTGGGTTTTAAATGTTAGACTTAGCCTAATTTATTTTTGGGCACAGTAGCCACAAATTCTTTCAGATAAAAAGGCTCAAAATAAGCAATATTCACAAAATTCTGTTCATTGAATGCGTTTTCCGCCAATAGGGCCATTGCCGATGCTCGCGGCTTAATATCAGGTATGAACAGGGCATGGGGATGTTGAATGACGCTCTTGCATTTTTCTGCTCCGTTGCCAAAAAAAGCAACCTTTTGTTTATCGAGCAAATCGCGATAACTGTTCTCATCGACAATATCTGCCGATGTCTTGCGAATTGTGTTCAACGATGTATCGAAAAAAGTAGCATATATTTCCATTCTTCGCGCATCAATCATCGGGCACAGGAGGGTGCTTTTTTCTACCCAGTCTTTCACGATAGCAGCCATAATTTTTGGTGTCGGGATGGCAATGAGCGGCACATTCAGTCCATAGGCCAAACCTTTGGCCTCCGATACACCAATACGCAAACCGGTATAAGAACCCGGTCCGCTGCTTACGGCTATTGCATCAATATGCAAGTCGTTTTTTCTCACGAACTGCATGATTTCATCCGCAAAAACTCCCAACGATGCAGCATGCGATTGCCTTGCGTCATTTTCTTTGTTCATCACTATTTCTCCATTGCGTGATAAGGCACAAGAACATACTTCTGTAGCGGTTTCGATAGACAAAAGAACACTCATTTTTGGCTTTACTATTTATAGTAATAACAGTTTAGTATGGATTTTGGTTCAAATAAAAAAGACTGCATCGAGAGGATACAGTCTTTAAGATCCGAAAAAGTATTTACTTTAAATCAATACCTGTTTCTTTCGTGATAGTCGCGATTGCCGTAGCTGCGATTGTTCTGGCTTCTTTGGCGAGAACGATCTCCTTCTGGACGCGGGCGGGCAACCGAAACAGATAGGGTACGTCCGTCATATTCTGCTCCATTCAATTCGTCAATGGCATGCTGTCCGTCTGCATCATCACCCATTTCGACAAAGCCGTAGCCTTTCGAACGATGGGTATCTCTGTCTGTAATGATTCTGGCTGAGGATACTTCGCCGTATTCCTCAAAAAGTTCTCTTAAATCGGCATCGCTAATCTGATAGCTAAGCCCTGCAATGAAAATGTTCATGTAAAAATAAATAATTAAAAAAAATAAATGAATGAAATTAGCAGAAGAGATTATACCAAGAAATAGGTTAACACGTACTTCGCAATGACTGGAAAGAAACCGGGAAAACTATTTACCTTTAAAAACCCTTTTGCGATGACAAAGATAAAAATAATAATTGAAATAGTTGCAAAATTTTGGCGATTTTTTTTCGTTAAAAGTTCAAATTAACAACAGTACCTTTCGGAACCTTATTTCCGGAAGGTACTGTTTGTGCGATTTCGATCTGATTGTTAGTTTATTATCCCGTTTCTTTTCAAGAGTGCATCGATAGTTGGTTCCTGTCCGCGAAAGCGGATATAGAGTCTCATCGGATCTTCTGTATTTCCTTTTTCCAGAATGTTTTTTCTAAACGATTCGGCCGTTTTTTTATCGAAGATGCCGTTTGCCTTGAATACCGAAAAAGCATCGGCGTCCAAAACTTCAGCCCACTTATAGCTGTAATATCCTGCAGCATATCCTCCCGAGAAAATATGCCCGAATGATGTTGAAATGCATGTTTCGGGTACTACGGGAAGAAGTTGTACGCGCTGAATGGCGTTGCGCTCGAATTCGCGAATATCGCTCGAAAGAGGCTGCATGAGGGTATGGTATGCCATATCCAGGTAGCCAAAAGATAATTGTCGCAAACACAGATATCCTGCAATGTAGTTCGAAGCATCGATAATTCGTTGTATTAGTTCTGCCGGTATTTTTTCTCCGGTTTGATAGTGGAAGGCAAATTGGTCGAGATATTCTTTTTCGGTCAGCCAATTCTCCATGATCTGAGAAGGCAGTTCCACAAAATCGCGATAGACATTCGTCCCCGAAAGCGATTCATATGTGCAGCGCGACAACATGCCGTGTAAGGCATGGCCAAATTCGTGTAGAAAAGTCTCCACCTCATCGAAGGTAAGCAGAGCGGGTTTCGTTTCGGTCGGTCGGGTGAAATTCATCACAAGAGACACATGCGGGCGACTGTCAACCCCGTCTTTTACCCACTGTCCTTTAAATTCCGTCATCCAAGCACCCGATTGTTTGCCCGGCCGTGGATGGAAATCGGTGTAGAGAACAGCCAGGAATTGACCGTTTTCGTCCAGCACATCAAAAGCTTCCACTTCGGGATGATATACCGGAATATCCGGATTTTTTACAAATTGCAGTCCGTAGAGCTCCGTTGCCAAACCAAATACTCCTTTTTTTACGCGTTCCAGTTCAAAATACGGGCGCAGCATCTCGTCATTCAGCTTAAAACGCTCATCTTTCAGCTTGTCGGCATAAAAGCTCCAGTCCCACGGTTGAATTTCGAATGGTTTTCCTTCGATTTTTGAAGCATAGGCTTGTACGTCGGCAACTTCTTTTTTCGCTGTCGGTGTGTATGCCTCTGCCAGTTTATCGAGTAAACCGTAAACGCCTTCGGTGTTTTTGGCCATCCGGTATTTCAATTCATATTCGGCATAGTTTTTATATCCCAATAAATTGGCGATCTCCAATCGGAGATTGACGATTTTCTTTACGTTATCTTGATTGTCAAATTCGCCTCCGGTAACGCATTTGGTGTTATATGCCCTATATAGTTTCTCGCGAAGATCGCGCCGTGTGGAGTATTTCATAAATGAGGTGTAACTGGGAGCAGACAAGTCAAAAAGCCATCCTTCTTTGTCCTTTGCTTTAGCCCGCGCCTGTGCAGCTTCCAACACACTTTCGGGCAACCCTGCCAAGTCGGCTTCATCGGTGAGCAGCATTTCGTATTTATTGGTTTCTTTAAGCACATTCTGCCCGAAATCGAGTGTTGCAAGACTCAATTCCATCGTAAGCTGCCGATATTTTTCTTTGTCTTCGGGTGAAAGGGTGGCTCCGCTATTCTCAAAATCTTGATAATATTTTTCTACCAGTCGGACTTGTTCGGCTGTTAGCCCCTGATTCAACCGGCTTTCGTATATGGTTTTTATCCGAAGGAAAAGTTTTTCGTTTAGATAAATAGTATTGGAATGTTCCGACAGTTTGGGGCTCAGGCGCTGCGAAATATCCATCATTTCGTCATTGCTTTCAGCGCTTAGCAAATTAAAGAACACATTGCTTACCCGATTCAGCATTTCGCCCGAATACTCCATTGCCTCAATGGTGTTGGCAAAGGTAGGCGGTTCAGGATTGTCGGCAATAGCGTCAATTTCCTGTAGGTGTTCGGTCATTGCTTTTTCGAATGCCGGTTCATAGTGTTCTATTTTGATTTTGTCGAACGGGGCAGTCCCGTGGGGGGTGGAAAAGGGGTAGAAAAACGGATTATCGCCCGCTTTCATTGTTGTCATCGTAACCATACCTATTATAACTATACCAACGATTTTGTTCATAAAAATTTTCCTTGAAAGGTCAATTGACGAACAAATTTACATGATAATTTTCAATTTTCCCAATGTATAGCTAACATCTTGATTTTTGTTTCGGATAGAAAGTAAAACTTTACAAACATAGATAAAAGAATTGGTATTTCAGGATAAAACACACCTTCCTCGCACCAAGGCCGTACCAAGGCTGCACCATCCTTGCATGACGCTTGCATCCGCCTCGGACTTTTCTCAAGCCAAGTCTGCTCAGGCCCAGCCTCTGTATCCCGCTCTAATAGCGGGAAACATGCAGGTTTGTTTGGCAAAAACCGAACGGACTTTGGTGCTGTTGTCCCTGCTTAGAGGCAAGCATGAAGCGAAGGAAGAGCGAAGGAAGAGCGAAGAAAGGGAATCAAGAAACCTGTAAATCTATTCTAATCTTTGGTAAGATCGAACTCCAAAATAGTAGGGAGTATGGTATAACCACCGAGTCTGTAACCGGAATTTGTTCGGGACGGAATTTTAAGGGTTATTGTGTAAATTGAAAATTATCATGTATTTTTGTAAATAAGTTGGTTTGAAAAGTTGAATTTACACCAGAATAGTAGAGAAATGCAGATGAGAAAAATATTCGTTTTGTTTTTTAGTATAGCCGGTATTATTACTTTGCAGGCGCAGCATTATACCCTGCACGATATTTTGGGAGGAAAGTTTTCTGCCCGCGGAATAAAACCGATGGAGTCTTCGGCAGATGGGATGTATTATTATCAGACAGATGCCGCAAATACCGCTGTGATCAAGTTTTCGTATGCAACCGGTAATGCGGTGGATACCCTTTTCAATACGCGTAAAGCTCGTGAGTGTACTTTCGATACGTTCGAGGGATTTTTGGTGAGCCCCGATGAAAAGCGAGTGTTGGTGTATCGCGATCGGGAACAGATATATCGACATTCGTTTAAAGCTACCTATTATTATCATGATGTGCGACGCAACTTGGTGCGTAAACTTACCGATAACGAAAGCAAACAGCTAGTTCCTGTTTTTTCTCCCGACAGCAAGATGCTGGCTTACGTGTGTGACAACAATATATGGTTGGCAAAATTCGATTTCGATACCGAATCGCAGGTGACGAAAGATGGTGAATCAAACGCCATTCTTAATGGTACGACTTGTTGGGTGTATGAAGAGGAGTTTGGGGTAACGCGACTGATGGAATTTTCGCCCGACAACAAATTTTTGGCTTTTGTGCGTACCGACGAATCGGAAGTGCCGCAGTATCGTTTTCAGACGTTTAACGGACAATTGTATCCCGATTTTTATGCATATAAATACCCCAAAGCGGGAGAAAAAAATCCGCAAGTGGAATGTCGGGTATTCAATATCGATGCTAAAACCATTCGCCCCATGGATGTGCCTTTGGAAAAAGGAGGCTACATTCCGCGCATAGTCTTCACGAATAATCCCGATCAATTGGCCGTGATGACGCTCAATCGCGATCAGAACCGTTTCGATATGTATTTTGCAAGTCCGCGAACTACGATTGCAAAACTGATTCTTCGCGACGAAAACACGTATTATATCGATTCCGATTTTCTCAAAACCATTCATTTTTTGCCTGACAGATTTACGTATGTTTCCGAAAAAGACGGTTACAGTCACATCTATATTTATGGGTTGACGGGTACGTTGCAGAAACAACTCACCTCGGGGAGTTTTGATGTTACGGATTTGCCGATGGTCGATCCGCAAACCAATACCGTATTTTATGTGGCAGCCGATGAAAGTCCTTTGCGCCGAAATGTATACAAGATCAATATCGATAAAGGTCGCCCGGAAAAACTTTCTTCGAAACCGGGTTACAATGCGGCTTCGTTCAGCAAGAACGGGAAGTACTTTGTAAATCGGTGGTCCGATCTCCATACACCTGCCGTGATTTCGTTGCACGATGCCGGCGGAAAGATGATACGGACGCTAGAAGATAATGCCGATGTAGCACAACGAGTGGTCGAAGCCGGAGTGCCGAGGAAAGAATTTATAACCGTACCTGCTGCCGATGGTATAACGCAGCTGAACGGTTGGATATTGAAGCCGGCAAACGTTGACCCTTCCAAAAAATATCCGTTGGTAATGATTCAGTACGGGGGACCTAATTCGCAGCAAGTTGCCGATCGGTTTGGCATCGATTGGGAATATGCCTTGTTGAACGAAGGGTTTGTGGTGGCATGCGTTGACGGAAGGGGAACGGCTGCCCGAGGAGAAGAGTTCCGCAAGCAAATCTATTTGAATCTCGGTACAGCGGAAGCAGACGATCAGGTGGCCGCGGCGCGTTACCTCGGAAATTTACCCTATATCGATAAAAATTGCATCGGCATTTGGGGATGGAGTTATGGCGGTTACAATGTGTTGATGAGCATGAGTCGCGGTAACGGTGTTTTCAAAGCCGGTGTGGCTATAGCTCCGGTTACCGACTGGCGTTTTTACGATACCGTTTATGCGGAACGGTATATGCGGACACCCCAACAAAATCCGCGAGGATACGATAACGGTTCGGCGGTTAAACTAGCCGATAAGTTGCAGGGTAATTTACTGCTGGTTCATGGTTCTGCTGATGACAATGTGCATTTTCAGCATACCCTAGAATATGCCCGGGCACTTATTGCGGCTGATAAGCCGTTTGAGATGTTTGTGTTTCCCGACAAAGATCATTCCATTTATGGCGGTAATGCGCGTACGTATTTGTATAAAAAGGTGATCGATTTTTATAAAAAGAACCTGTAATTTTTTGTCTCATAAATTGATGTGTTTTTGCTGCATACTTAAATAATGTGTTGAAATACGCCGAAAACAATGAAAAATCAGTCTTCCTCTTTTTCCTTAGATGAGCGTAACAAAGCGGGCGATGATGCAATAAACCCGCATTCGTCAGCTCATATAAAAAAACCCGATTGGCTGAAAATTAAACTCGGGGAGACCGAGCGTTTTACGCAAACGAAAAAGATTGTGGAATCGCACGGTTTGCACACCATTTGTTCGAGTGGCCGTTGTCCGAATATGGGAGAGTGTTGGGATAGGGGGACAGCTACTTTTATGATCGGAGGAGAGATTTGTACTCGGTCGTGCAAGTTCTGCAATACGCAGACAGGACGCCCTTTGCCGTTGGATCGGGATGAGCCGGAGAATGTGGCACAATCGGTTAAATTGATGAAGTTGAGACATGTTGTCATTACTTCGGTCGATCGGGACGATTTGCCGGATTTGGGTGCAGAACATTGGGCGAAAACCATTGAGGCGGTTCGGCGTGAAAATCCGGTAACCACTATTGAAATTCTTGTGCCCGATTTTCAGGGAAGAGTAGAACTCATCGACAAGGTTTGTGCTGCCCAACCCGATGTCATGGCACATAACATGGAAACTGTTCGTCGTTTGACTCCGCAGATTCGTAGTGCCGCCAAGTACGATGTCAGCCTCAAAACGCTGGCTCGTATTGCCGAAAACGGCATTTTATCCAAATCGGGCATCATGGTGGGGTTGGGTGAAACCCGCTATGAAATTTACGAACTGATGGACGACTTATTGGCTGTAGGGTGTCGTTCGCTCACCATTGGGCAATATTTGCAGCCTTCTCGTAACCATTATCCCGTGAGGGAATACATCCATCCCGATACCTTTGATGAATTTCGAAAGATAGCCCTTGAGAAAGGGTTCGACACCGTTGTTAGCGGCCCGCTTGTGCGTTCGTCTTATCACGCAGACATTTATTTTCGCCCGTAAGGAACAAAAGAGGTTGGAGGTTGTTATTATAGCGAGACTGTAGATTGTCTTTTTATGTGAATATGAATGGTGTACGAAAGTTATTGAAAAACCCTGCCTTCGGGCTCATTCCCTTCCTCGTTTTTTCTTTTCTTGTCGGGAAAATAAATTTAAGGTTGGCTTTGCTCATATCGGCTGCGGTGGCGGGAGCCTCTTTTTTTGTCGTTAAAAAGCAAAGCAGGTTAATTTACGATCTTTCGCTTATCACGTTTATTCTTTCGTTTTTATTATCATTTTTTATTACGCCTCGAATTGACGAATTCAGAACGTTTGTTCTGATAGAAATCATTTTTGTTTTGTCGTTGATTGTATCCCGCCTTTCACGTTCAAAAATCATTTTTCGGATGGCAAGGAATCCCAGTCCGGTGGTTAAGAATTATTTGAGCGAATCTTTTCGAGTCGCTTTTCAAACGCAATACGGACTTTCCATCCATCTGCTGTTTGTGTTGGCTTTTTTTATCTTTTCTACGGCCGATACTCCTTTTTTAGATAGATTGGCTGTAAAAACCGTTTTTCAAATTATTCTGATCACGATTATTGTGATGGAGATGATGCGTTTACGCATGCTTGACAGGCAACTCAGAAAAGAAGAATGGCTGCCTGTTGTGAATGATCATGGTGATGTGAAGGGGAGAATAGCCAAATCTGTTTCCAAAGAATTGAAAAATAAATTTATGCATCCTGTGGTGAGGATTGCCTTGATATACAAAGGGAAAATTTATCTGAAAAATCGCGATGAATCCCGTTTGCTCGATCCCGGTAAGTTGGATTATCCTTTTGAGCGATTTATCGATTTCGACAATCTAAATCCTGACGAAGTGGTACGCAACATCATTCGTGAGGAATGCAAAAACGAAAATATTCCGGTTCGGTTTTTATTGAAATATGTTTTCGAAAACGAGCAGGCCAAGCGCTTGATCTTTTTGTATGTCTCTGACATTGAAGAAGAAGAACTGTTTAACAGTATGCATCTTGAGGGAGGAAAGTTATGGACCGAATCGCAAATAGAAGAAAATATCGGGAATAATCTTTTTTCGGAATGTTTTGAATTGGAATACGAATATCTGGAAAATACCATTCTTATGGTTCGTCATTTAAAGCACAAATCGGATTACTCATAATGAGCCCAATAAAAAAGGATCGCATCAAAATAAAAAAATAAGTCGCAGAAAATTATAGGATTGGATTTGTTGCCCTATAGGTATACAAATCCAAAGAGGATGAAATCAGGTTGTGATACACCCTCTTTGTGCATGAGAAAAACAAATCGCTTATAGATTGAACAATCGTTTTAAATGACGGTCGTAGATGTTTTCTTCAACGCAAGAGCCGATGATATCGGCATACTTCTTGAGCAAATCGGTATATTCCGTACCCATCTCGGCTGCCACTTTATAAGCAACATGGATTAACTGACGGAAGTTGGGATTATAATCGGGATGATTGGGAATATGACGCAGCGTATTGGCAAATTTTTCGTTCGACCAACTGTTTACCTCGTTAACAGAGGGTAGTTTAGCCGGATCGATATCAATTACATCGGCATATGGAGCGCACAACTCTTCCCTTCTTCCATATGCATTGGCATATATTTTTTTGGCAACAGACAATCCGTCGTTTCCTGCAATGGCCAAACCAATCACCTCTTCCAGCCAGGTAGTTCCTGCTGTTTTCAGGTGTAGTCCTTTGTCATATTTGTTAATGATTTTTGCCATGATCGGATAAATGGAGAATTTATCGCTTCCTGAATGTACGCTGAGCTTTAATTCTTCGGGAAGGCCGAATTCTTTTACTGCAAAATCAATGACGAGAACATCTTCTTCGAATTCCTTTGCAAACTGATCGAGATCGCCTACATAATCCACTCCCTTATTGAATCTTCCTGTAAATTTAGGAGCGATTGTTTGGACAGGAACACCTTTATCGGCAAGCATTTTCAGTATAAACAGCATTTCTACCGGCGTTTGAGGTGTTTCCACTTCATCCATGGATACTTCGGTAATAAAATTCCCTTCTCCTTTTTCTTTCTTCAGATAAGCATATATTTCGGATGCTTGTTGTGTTGCAGCCAAAAATTTATTGGCGATTTCTTCCAACAGTTGACGTGTAATTTCCAACGGTTTTGCAATGCCCGGCACGTGTAATTGCCCCATAAATTTTTCGCAGGAAGAAATAAAAGCCTCTATTTCTTCTTTTTTGCTTTCTTTCCCTATGGAAGCAGCTACATCGAGGGTGAAAAAATCGGAAACCTCAACAAAAGGTTCAACGGTTTTCAGATTTATGTGATCCGCATCCACAAAGTAGGGTCCTTTGTAATTTAGTGCTTTTACGGCTTCATCGGCTTCTTTTCGCACATCTGAGGGGTGGGAGTTTACATACATATGTTCCCGATTCGATTTATTCCATACCGGTATAATTTCCAATCCTGCTTGGTTTGCTTTCATTAATGCTCTTAACTGGGCTTTGCCTTCGTGTGAGAATCTGTCGCCCACTCCAAAACTGTATTTTCCTAATTTCATCATGATCCATGTATTTTAGTGAATTTCTAATTTTAAAAATCGAAATAATTTTTCGCATTGTAATACGAAATGTTTTCAACCATCTCTCCCAAGAATTCCATTTCGGATGCCGGAAGCAGACCATTTTCCACATCGTTGCCGAGAAGATTACATAAGATTCGGCGAAAATATTCGTGACGCGGATACGATAGAAAACTGCGGGAGTCGGTAAGCATGCCCACAAAACGGCTCAACAGTCCCATATTGGAAAGTGAAGTCAATTGCGCTTCTATTCCTGTTTTCTGATCGAGGAACCACCATGCAGCACCAAATTGGATTTTACCGGGAACAGATCCGTCCTGGAAGTTTCCTATCATTGTGGCCACAAGATCGTTGTCTCTCGGATTGAGGTTGTAAATAATGGTTTTGGCAAGTTTGTTGTCTACATCCAATCGGTCAAGAAAACGACTCATGTTTTTTGCAACGGTAAAATCGCCAATGGAATCGAATCCGGTATCGGGCCCCAACTGTTTGAACATTCGGGTGTTGTTGTTTCGGATAGCCCCATAGTGAAACTGCTGAGTCCATCCTTTTTCCCAATCCATCACAGCACCTTCGTATAGCATGGCCGATTTGAATTTAAGAATTTCTTCTTTCGATAGTTCTTTTCCTCCATATACTTTATTAAATATAGAGTCGATTTCTGTTTGCGTGTAAGGTTCGGCATAAAATTCTTCTATCCCATGATCGGATAATTTGCAACCTGCGCTTGCAAAAAAATCGTGACGTTTGCGCAAGGCTTCGATAAGGTCGGAAAATTTGCTGATGGTTATGCCGGAAACTTTGGAGAGTTTTTCCACATATGCGCGGTATTCTGTGGGATTTTCCACCGCCATGGCTTTGTCGGGACGCCATGTCGGCAGTACTTTTACTTCGAAACCTTCTTTTTTCAATGCCAGATGATATTCGAGGCTATCTACAGGATCGTCTGTTGTGCAAACGGTTTCCACATTAAATTTCTTTAATAGTCCACGTGCAGAAAACTCCGGAGTCCGCAGCTTTTCGGTACAAATCTCATAAATCTTTTTAGCCGTTTTCGGACTCAGAATTTCTTCTACTCCAAATGCCGTTTTCAGTTCGAGATGTGTCCAGTGGTACAGCGGATTTCGCATGGTGTAAGGAACGGTTTCTGCCCACTTTTCGAATTTCTCCCGGTCCGATGTGTCTTTGCCCGTACAATAGCGTTCATCAACGCCATTGGTTCGCATAGCACGCCATTTGTAATGATCGCCTTCGAGCCATATTTGCCCCAGGTTGTCAAATTGATGATCGTTAGCGATGTATGCCGGATTTAAATGACAATGATAATCGATAATGGGCATTTTTGCGGCATGTTCGTGGTACAGTTTTTTTGCTGCATCGGTTTGCAGTAAGAAATCTTCGTGAATAAAACTTTTTTTCATAGACGTATGTTTTTGTGTAAGTAACCGAATGGTTTTTATTTTATAGTAACGGAAACCGGATGATTTAACCGGTTCAGCACTTCGGTGATGCAATTTTCGAAAGTTGCTTTGTCTTTTACCGGTTCCCAATCGAGTTCCCATGTCGGCATGAAATAATAATCGACATATCCGTTTTCCGGTTTGAGTATGATCACATGATTGAGGGGGTCTTCCGTTATTTTTTCGAGTTGCTTTGATTTGTAGAAAACGGCTAATCCCATCATGTCGTTATTGAGGCTTTGTTTGCCGAAAGTTGCGATATATGACCATTCGCCATCCGTTTTGGGAGGTAGGATGAGTGTCGCATTTTCATTTTTAATTATACCGGTGGCTATATTCGCTATATTTTTATCTGTCTTTAGTTCCATATGTGAAGCTCTACTTCCGGCATCAATGGTTATCAACGATTGTAAATTACACGTTGTGCCATTTGCATCCCAGCCGTAATAAGTAGTCATTACCTGGGAACGAATTTTTCCGTCAGCGGGAATGAAGCAGATCACACTATCTCTTTTTTCTACTCTCACGGCTTTGTTTCCATTCCATATAGCGATGGAGCCTATGCCGAGTGATTCTCCTACTTTCATATTGTCCATTCCCCAGTCGGCCATTTTATGATAGTTGTCATAGCCATCAACTCCCACAAAAGGTAATACGATGTGTGGTGTTTTTTTCCCGAAAACATCTACAGCGTTGCGCCAATCCAAATAAAATCGGAAGCCCACTTTATCGCTTTCCCATCCGGGTCCTTCATATTTGATATAATAGGCATGATCGGTAAATCCGTCGGGAACGCGAAGATAATTAGGCTTAACCCACGAAAAACCTCCTTCATATTTGTTGTTTACAAATTTCCCCCCTATTTTATGCGCCAATTCGGCGTATGTGCGTTTTGGATAGGTGTGGGCGAAACCTTTTTTAATGGAAAATACCCTTGTTTCATTTGCCGATAAATCAGCAATCGGGAAAACTGCTTTTTGATTTCCTTTCAGGTCGGAGACCACTTCAATCGGAAGTTCTTCTCCTTTTTCTGTCATAACAACATAATGAGCTAAAGATAGCGATATTTTTTCAATCGGAATCTCTACTATGCAATCTTTCAGGGGATGATTTGACGAATTTTTAACCGTTATGTGCTGAGAATAAATTTCTTGCCCCCAATAGATAGTAATTAAAAGCAAAATTAGTTTTGTCTTCATAATTCGTTGATTGTACTATTTGTATGTTCCTTTTTATATTCACTTGGCGTGATACTGTATTTCTTCTTAAAGCATTTGGTAAAGTATTTTGTGTCGGAGATACCCAGCATAAACGAAATTTCTTTTACTGTGTATTCTCCGGTTTTCAATAAATCGGTTGCCTTTTGCATCATTGCTTCGCGGATGTATTCAATGGGCGATAAACCGGTTAGTCCTTTTATTTTTTTGAAAAATACCGTGCGGCTCATCCCCATCTCTCTTGCGAG
The DNA here is from genome assembly GCA_002305015.1 of Bacteroidales bacterium UBA1410. Taxonomy (GTDB): domain Bacteria; phylum Bacteroidota; class Bacteroidia; order Bacteroidales; family Dysgonomonadaceae; genus Anaerorudis. The sequence goes on along the minus strand of DBPW01000026.1, from coordinate 20,256 downwards.
ATCTTCAACAACAAAATCATTTTCACCCAGATGCTTTTGTATGAAGTCATCTACCGATTGAAGAAAATCGGCATCTTGCTTGTTTATAAAATAAGGCAGCGAAGGGGTCTCCATGGTTTCTTTATTGGGCTCGAAATTACTTTTATTACGGTAGTATTGCTGTAATTCATCACGTCTTTGCAATAAATTTTTTATTCTTATCTGAAAATAGGAGACGCTGAAAGGTTTGGTTATGTACTCATCGGCACCGTGTTCAAATCCTTCGAGTTTGCTGTCAATAGTAGTTTTTGCCGTCAATAGTAAAAATAAAATGTGACTTGTTTGAATGTTCTTGCGAACGTTTTCGAGAAATTTGATACCATCCACTTCAGGCATCATAATATCGCTGATAATGAAGTCGGGTATAAGCTCTAGCGCTTTTTCCATGCCTTCTTTTCCGTTGGACGCTTCGTGCACCTCATAATCTACTTCTAAGATGGATTTTATGAATTGTCTTAAATCTTCGTCATCTTCAACAATCAAGATACAGGGCTTTTCGTTTGTTTTTTCGTTTGGGGATATATTTTCATTCAAAATTTCATTCATGAATGAGGGTTTATTTTCCTGTTTTGTTTCCGTTGAGTCTTTTATCAAAACATTGGAATCGTAATGCAATATGCCTTTTTTAAACAGCACCGTAAAAGTTGTACCTTTACCCGTTTCGCTTTCTACCTGAATATCGGCATGGTGTTTATCTGCGAGGTCTTTTACGATAGAAAGCCCGATGCCGGTGCTGGGTTTGCTTTTATCTTCGTTAAACGATTCGAATCGTTTAAACAGTCGGCTTTGTTTTTCTTTATCGATTCCTAAACCGGTATCGGCCACCTGAATGGCCAGTTTGTCGTTTTGGTCGAAAACAGACAAACGGATGGACTTGCCCTTCGGAGTATATTTGAAAGCGTTGGATAGCAGATTTATGAGGATTTTTTCTACTGCTTCAGCGTCTGCCCAAATGATTCCTTCCTCTGTTTTATTTTCAAAAGTATATGTGATATGGTTTAATTCGGCATTTTTTGAGAAAGTGTTGAAAATATTTTCAACGAAAGGTACGATTTCAATTTTGGTAACTGCAAGTGAGGATGATTGTTGAATTTTTTGAAAATCGAGTATCTGATTTACCATATTCAATAGTCGCTTGGTATTTTTCGATACCAGCGTTAATTGTTTTTTTATGGTTTCGGGAGTGTCATTGTTGTGTAAAATATTTTCGATAGGAGAAACGATCATAGTGAGAGGGGTGCGTATTTCGTGAGAAATATTGGTGAAAAAGGTAGTTTTGATTTCGGATTCTTTTTGTTCCAAAATAATTTTATTGCGCATCTCGTAAAACGTGTGCAGTATCTTGAATGTAAAATATATTAAGGCAAGGGATAACAGCACATAGATAAAATGAGCCCATGCCGTATCCCAAAAGGGAGGCAACACTTCAATGGGCAATGTGCGTTCGTTGTTCATCCAAACACCCTCGCTGTTGGTCGATTTTACATGGAAAGTATATTTTCCTTTCGAGAGATTCGTATAGTTGGCTATTCGATTGTTGCCCGTATATATCCACTCTTTATCGAATCCGTCTAATTTGTAAGCATAGAGTATATTTTCGGGATCAACATAATCCAATGCGGCAAATTCGATGCTGAAAAAATTCTGATCATGTTTAAGCTCTAATTTATCCAAGTAATTGATGTTTTTTTTCAATGGGCCTTTGGTTGAAATGGGTATTCTCTGATTAAAAATTTTCAATTGGACTAAGGCGAGATACGGATTAAATGTGGGGTGTGTAATATCTTTTGGATCGAAAATGACTATACCGTGAGAGAAGCCAAAAAGCATGCTCCCGTTATGAATGCGGCAACGTGAATTTTCAGAGAAGCTCTGTTTTTTCATCAAGCGTTTGATTTCGCTGAAATTTTCAAAGGTCTCTTTTTGCGGATTAAATTTGGTAAGCTTTTCTTCTGTTGCGATCCATAGGTTACCGTCATTGTCTTCCATGAGCGAAAGTATAATGTTTGAGGGTAATCCGTTTGGTGTGCCAAAGGACTTAAAGGTTAAGGGAAAGCCGTTTTGGTCGGTTTCTTCTATTTTGCTTATTCCCCCTCCGAAAGTTCCGATATAGGTATCCCCTGATTTTGTGGTACAGATATCGAATATGTCGTTTCCTCCAATTGAATTGGCTCTGTCTTTTCTCTGATAAACACGGAAAACAATCTCTTCGGGTTTGGAAAAATTTCCATCGAATACGATTAAACCAAAAGTTGTCCCGACATATATATTCCCATGTTTGTCGGCAGATAGTATTCTCACTTGAGCTCCCTGTTTCAAGGGATAGTTTTTAAGGTTGTTGTTGCCGTTTATTATTCCTGATTTTTCGTCGCCTCCACGTATCAGGTTAAGTCCCCCACCGTATGTTCCAATCCATATGTTCCCATTTTTGTCTTCAAAAATGGAATAAATATTATCGTTACTCAACGAAAATGGATTGTGTGGGTTGTGTTGGATAGGATGAATTTCGAAGGTATTCGGATTTTTTTTTCTTATCAATTTGTAAACGCCTTTTCCTTTTGTTCCTATCCAGATGTTCTTTTTAGAGTCTTCCATGATGCAATAGGCACTTCCCGCCAATGAAGGCCCTTCACCGATAATTCCATCTTTGGTGAGGATCCCCTTTTTTTGCATATTTTGATCATAGATATGAATTTTTTCGTCTTTTGTTGCAATCCATATATTTTTTTCGGAATCCTGGAAAATGGGTCGTACATCGTTGTTGACTGCAGAGTGAATATTGCTGTTTACGTGAATGGTTTTGAATTTGGAATCATAAAAAATCACTTTTTCCAATCCGCATGAACGAGTGGCTAGCCACAGATTTCCTTGCCGGTCGGTATATGCCGAATGCAGCATATTGGAAAACATCCAATTTGGAGCGAAAGGTTCATTATAGAAAGGTTGGAGTTTATCCTCCGTTTTATCGTATAGGGAAAATCCTCCACCTCGGGGATGAACCCATAAGCGGTTTTCTTTATCTTCGAAGATAAAGAAATTTGGGGGAAATACATTAGACTCTGTACTTTCGATAGAAGGTGTGAAATGAATGTATTTTTTGGTATAGGGATTGAATTTTGCAACACCCAATTGATCGGTTTCCATCCAGATGTTTTTCGATTTATCGATGAAGGTATTCAAAATTTTGTCGGATTTCATCTCGGGAAGGGTCTGTGTATCGTATTTGTCGATGCTTCTGTCAAAAGTATTATAAATCAGGAATCCACTGTTTTCTGAAACAATGAAAATTTTTTCGGAAGAAATTTTTTTTAGGGTGATAATGTCGGATGTAGCCTGGGTTTTCAATACTGAAAATACGCTTTTATCTTTGTCGTATCGCCATATCCTACCGTTGCTTGAAGCAAACCATATTTCATCTTCAAATTCCAATGCATCGAAAAAAGGTTCACAATTTTTGTATGGCGTATCGGATTTCGGATGGAAATAAAATAGCTTTTGTTCATGGTTGGGAGATAAAAAAGTGAGGCCTTTTTTGGTGAGGATCCATGAATTTCGTTTTTTGTCTTCGTAAATCGTTGTTACGAAATCATCGGTTAAATTTTGGTTATGGGTATTAAATATTTCCGCTTTAAAGGTAGAGTCGGTTACGCATATGCATCCACTGTCTTCGGATAACAACCAGATTTTTCCGCTTTTTGCCGTAATGATCTGCGAGGTATAAAATTCTTTGTCTTTATAATATTCCAGGGAGCGAACACCTGTAAATATTTCTGTTTGAGGATCAAAGCGATAAGCTTGTTTGTCATAAGAAAGAATCCAAATTGTGTTATACTTATCTTCGTAAATATAATCCAGCCGGTTACTTTTTGCTTCAGGATTAGTGTTTGGAGACAAACGGTACGTAATGAATTTGTAACCGTCGAATTTGCATAATCCATCCCATGTGGTGAACCACATAAATCCTTTTTTATCCTGTAAAATATCCATTACGGTATGTTGGGGCAAACCATCCTCTGCACCGTAATGCTCAAAATAGCATTCGTATTGTGCATATGATTCAGTCCTACTAACCTGTAAGGCAATCAGGAGATATAGCACCCGGAAAAGGAATTTAGCTTCTGACTTCATATCAGTAATATTGCTACAGATAAAAATACAAAATTAATAATGTCAAAATAACTCCGAAGTCAATATTATAAATGAGTTAATAGTACAAATATACGGTTATTTGTTTTTTGATGTTCATTTTTTCATTATTTAAAACAAAATGACACCCCTTAAAAACCAATTTGTCCCCCTTTATTTTTAATCATTTATATTAATATTGCAAATATATTTAACCGATGAGTAATGCGTAAAAAACAGTACAATCAAGAGAATTTTTTCGCTGATAGCTATTTATCCCTTCGGTAGAGGACAGAAAATATAATATTGATAAGGAACTTTTATGATAAAAATGTAAAATTATGAAGCACAAACTATTATCAAGAAAGACAAATTAATAGATTGTAAATGTGAAAATATTGCATTAAACGAACGTTAAACCGGATCAGAAAATGAGAAATATATTGTTATGGTGTTTATTTTTCGAATGGACTTTGTTGCCTTTTTACGGATGTACTGAAAATGGGAATGTGGATGATGAGGATGAAAAACCTATTCCTGTTGAAGAAGAGGCGTATGCTTTTCCCGGTGCGGAAGGTTTCGGCCGAAAAGTCACAGGGGGGCGAGGGGGTAAAGTGTTATTTGTTACCAATCTGGAAGATTCAGGCCCGGGAAGTTTACGGTCAGCCGTCCAGTCTTCGGGTAGCCGGTATGTTGTATTCAACGTATCGGGTACTATCGAACTTAAGTCTGCGTTAAAAATTAGGAACAATAATATCACTATAGCCGGCCAGACTGCACCCGGCGATGGCATTTGCATCAAAAATTATCCGGTTGAAGTGAGTGCAGACAATGTGATTATCCGTTTTTTGCGTTTCCGTATGGGAGATGAAGCACAACAAGAAGCTGACGCGTTAGGAGGGAGGTTTCATAAAAATATAATTATCGATCATTGTTCGATGAGTTGGTCAACCGATGAATGTGTCTCGTTTTATGCCAATGAGAACACCACTATACAGTGGTGCATCGTTTCCGAAAGTTTGCGAAATTCGGTGCATGTGAAAGGGGCACATGGTTACGGGGGTATATGGGGTGGCAGATATGCTTCTTTTCATCACAATCTTTTGGCTCATCATGACAGCAGAAATCCCCGATTAGGAGAAGAAGCCGGAAAATCGTTTGCCTTGACCGATTTGGTGGATTTAAGGAACAATGTAATCTATAATTGGGGAAGTAACAGCTGTTATGGTGGTGAAGCCATGAATGTCAATATTGTAAACTGTTATTATAAACCCGGACCCGCAAGCAAAAACAGAGAGCGAATCATTTCCATCGATAAGAACAAGGATCCTGCAAGCGAGATTTATAACAGGTGGGGTAAATTTTATATTGACGGAAATTATATCGAAGGCAGCGAAAGGGCTACCGAAGACAATTGGACATATGGGGTATATAACCAGTTTCACAGTTCTTATGGGATAGTTTCTGGTGAAGAGAAAGTCGCAATGAGGTTATTTTCCCCTCATTCCATTGAGGATAATGTATTTACCCATACGGCACAAGAGGCATATGATCGAGTATTAGATTATGCCGGCGCTTCTATGATACGCGATGCCGTGGATATAAGGATTATCGAAAATGTTCGTACAGGAACTTATACCGCAGAAGGTTCGAACGGAAGTTCCAAAGGTATAATTGACAGCCAATGTGATGTAGGTGGTTGGCCAGAGTTAAAAAGTACTGTTTCTCCCGCAGATACAGATAATGATGGTATGCCGAATGAGTGGGAAACAAAAATGGGATTGGATCCGAACAAAGCAAATGCCAACGGCAACGATCTGAGTTCTGCCTATGATAATATTGAAGTATATATCAATAGTCTTGTGTATGAAATTATTAACAGACAAAATTAGCAAGATGATTTACTAACCGATAAATTATAACTTTAAAAAATGAGATTATGAATGATTTAAATGCAAAAATGAAATTCACCATTAGTTTTTTTCTAATGTTTTTTTGTGTGTTAGGTGCCTTTGCTCAGGAGAAGACCATCTCGGGTGTCGTTAAAGACATTCATGATGAGCCTGTAATAGGAGCTAATGTGATAGTAAAAGGCACTACGATTGGTACGGTTACCGATATAGAGGGGAAATTTATGCTAAAAGTTCCTCAATCGGCACAAACGTTGCAAATTTCGTATCTTGGAATGAAAAACGTAGAGGTTCCCATTACGGACGAACCTCTCAATGTTGTAATGGAAGAAGATATTTCGAGTCTCGATGAAGTTGTTGTTATAGGGTATGGTACCACCAAAAAGAGAGACCTTACGGGAGCCGTTTCTTCTGTTTCGGGAGATCAAATAGCCAAGATACCGGTAACAAATACGGCACAAGCAATGGTCGGTCGATTGGCAGGTGTACAGATAACTACAGCTGATGGTTCTCCCGATGCTCAAATGATTGTTCGAGTAAGAGGGGGCGGATCAATTACCGGCGATAATACTCCTTTATATATCGTCGATGGTTTTCCTGTGAATAACATCAACGATATTGCACCAGCCGATATTGAAAGTATAGATGTACTTAAAGATGCTTCATCTACTGCTATTTATGGAGCCAGAGGAGCCAATGGTGTGGTGTTAATCACAACAAAAAGTGCCAGAGCAGGTAAAACGCTGGTGTCTTATAACGGTTATTTTCAAGGCAAGGAATTGTCGAAAAGATTGGATGTGTTGGATCCTTACGAATATGTAATGTACAATTATGAAAAAGCGGTATTAGGTGGCGAAGATGATATAAAAAATTTCGAAAGGACTTTTGGCGTATATGAAGATCTGGATCTTTACAAGTACCAAAAAGGGATAGACTGGCAAGAGGATATGTTTGGAAATACTGTTCTTTCTCAACAACATAATCTGAGCATAACCGGCGGAACAGAAAAAACAAAGTTTTCACTTAGTGGTACATACAATAAAGACGGTGGATTGATGAAGAATAACGATTATAATAGGACAAATCTAAATTTTAAATTGAATCATGAGATTATCAAGGGGCTCACTTTTGATTTTAATTCAAGAATTTCAGATACGGAAATAAATGGGTCGGGTACCTCGGGTGGAACTTATAAAATACGTACAATACAAGCGTTGACTTCTCCAGCTGTACGAGGATTAACTGATTTTATAGAAGTTGATCTTAATACATTACCTGAAGACGAGCGTGAGCAATATATACGAAGTCATTTAACGTTATCGGAACAGGCCGATCAGTATTGGAGACGTCAAAACAAACGTCGTTTTTATTTTGGAGGTGGAATAAGTTGGGATATCATTAAACCGTTACGATTTCGTTCCGAGTTTAATTATGATTATGGTTTTAATGAAGATAAACATTATTGGGGACAATATACTTCTAATGCCTCTTATGTTGGCGGATTGCCACTTGCTGATTGGACAAAAGAAAATACCAATTCTTATCGATGGGCTAATACTTTATCTTACTCGAATTCGTTTGGTAATCATCGATTTGATGCAATGATGGGTCAGGAAATGTATGTTTCGGGGAATAATAATAATTACATGTATGCAACCGGCTATAGCATAGACCTTTCTCCGGAGAAAATTTTTGCAAATATGGGATTGGCCGGAGGAACGTTACAATCGACAAGCTATATTAGTCCGGATTCAAAATTAGCTTCATTTTTTGGACGATTAAATTATAGTTATGCTGAAAAATACCTTTTCACCTTTACATTTAGAGCTGACGGTTCTTCAAAATTCCCTAAAAACAACCGATGGGGATATTTTCCGGCCTTTGCGTTAGGTTGGAGAATTTCTGAAGAGGAATTTATGAAGAATCAGGATGTAATATCGAATTTAAAGTTGAGATCAAGTTATGGGGAGGCCGGAAATGACAGAATAAAAAGTACTTTATACAAATTGGATTATAAAATACAGAATAGTAAGACTTATGGAATCGGCGATAAGCCAAACCCTTATTATGAAGCAACCAATAAACAATTAGCTAATCCTAATTTGCGTTGGGAAACGATGGTAACTCGTAACGTAGGTTTAGATTTTGGGTTGTTTAATGAACGTCTTAGCGGAAGCATAGATGCTTATTGGAATACGACAAAAGATTTGTTGTTGGATGCTCCTATTGTCGCACCTGGTTATACCACACAGCTGAAAAATGCCGGGCAAACATCAAATAAAGGAGTTGAACTTGTGTTAAATGCTTATTTGCTTCAACATAAGGATTATTTTCTTTCGACTAATTTTAATATCGGTTTTAACCGTTCCAATGTAGATAAATTAATAGATGATATAACCTTTCAGGAATATGCTTCCGGATGGGCGGGAACGGATTTGAAAGGTTATTATGATTATTTGGTAAAGATTGGTGAACCTGTAGGGCTTATTCAAGGTTTTGTGACTGACGGTTATTACACAACAGACGATTTCGAGATCTATGATGAAGCGACTAATAAGTATGTCCTCAATGAAGGTGTGCCCAGTACAGGTTTTGTAACGATAAGACCAGGATCGTTAAAATTAAAAGATCTTACAGGTGATGGTTTTGTTGACGAAAATGATAGAACAATTATTGGCAAAGCTTCTCCAAAATTTAGTGGTGGCTTTGGGTTTAATGGCGCATACAAAAATTTCGATGCAACTATTCTCTTTAATTATGTCTATGGCAACGATATATATAATGCCAACAAGATTGCCTCGTCACAAACTTATCGAACCACGTATTCCAATTTATTGGGATTTATGAATTCGGCTAATCGTTATACCTACCTGGATGATCAAGGACAATTGGTTACCGATCTTGAGACATTAGCGGCGATGAATGAGGGGGCTTATCCCAAAAAATATTGGTCGCCACATTGCATAGGTAATGCTGTTGTTTTTCCACATTCATGGGCAATTGAAGATGGTTCATTTTTACGTTTACAAAATATAACTGTAGGTTATACTCTTCCGAGGGATTTGACGCGAAAATTTGCTTGCAATCAACTTCGTTTATATTGCACTTTAAATAATGTATGGATTTGGACAAATTACAGTGGTTATGATCCTGAAGTAAGTTCACCCGTAAGGAGTAGCTCTGTGAGCGGTTTAACACCAGGTGTAGATTATTCGTCTTACCCCAAAAGTTTTTCTTATACATTAGGTGTAAATATTAATTTTTAAGTAGATTAATAAATCAAATAAATGAATAAAAACATGAAAAAAATAATTAATACAACCATATTGTTCTGTACTTTGTTGATAGCGGTTTCATGTAACGATTTTTTGGATGTTGAGTCTCCTTCTGCTTTCGATTCGGATTACGTTTTTTCGAACGCTGGCGATGCAAAAAAAATGGTACTGGGAGTCTATGCTTTATTTTCGCAGGATACTTATACTTCTCGTATGTCGAATGTATTCATGCAAAATACCGACGTGGAAGCTAATGAGCCTGCGGCAAATCCTGACGGTTCGCGTCGCGATGTTTGGTCGTTACAGGGTGGGTTGCTCCAAAATTTTGGAGATATTTTAAAATGTTGGAACGACAATTATTTGGCAATCGAACGTGCCAATCAGTGTATCGAAGGGATAGAAGCCAGCGAAGAATACAAAAAAGGGAATTCTGATATGAAAATGCTGCTTGGTGAAGCATATTGTTTACGTGCCTATCGATATTTTCTTTTATGCAATTATTGGGGAGATGTTCCTTATCATCGTGAATCGGCAAAAGCAGGAATGCAATTGGATAAACCTCGTACCGATAAAAATATCATTTATTCGGGCATGATTCAGGATTTGATTGATCACGAAGAAGGAATGTATTTTGCGGATCAGTATCCCGATGGTATTGAAAGGATGAATCGTGAGTTTTGTCTTGGATTTATTGCACGTCTTGCTTTTTTTCGTGCAGGATATGGCATGACAAAAGAGGGTATTATGAAACGTGCCGATGAATATTTAGATCTGAATAATGACAGTTTAGCCGTTACTTATACAATTGATGGAGTAACTAAAACAGCGCGCACCTATAAAGAATATTATCAATTAGCAAAAGATTATACCCAAAAGCTCATTTCTTTGCGTGGAAGAGAATTGAACCCTAATTACGCACAAATATTCGAAAATCAAAGTCGGTGGATTACTACAGTTAATGATGATGTGTTATACGAGGTGGCTTTTACCAATATAAATGGCGGGGGCGATGTGGGTTGGTGTATAGGAGTAACGGTTTCAAACAGTTCTAAAGGAAGCGGAAGTTCGTATATTTGTTTTACTCCTACTTATTATTATTCGTTTGATGAAAATGATCGTCGTCTTCCAATAACAATTTCAATGGTGAATTATTCATCAGATACACAACAAAACATGAACAGTATAACCAAAATGACTCCAGGTAAATGGAATCGGTTGCTAGTACCGGCAGATTTAGGACCTTCCTCTTCAAAATCAACGGGTATTAACTGGCCTTTAATGCGATACTCGGACATTTTACTTATGTTGGCTGAAGCTGAAAATGAGTTGAATGGTCCAACTTCATTGGCAAAAGAGATGTTAACGAAGGTTCGTAATCGGGCATTTGCTCCTGAAGATAGAACGGAAAAAGTAATTAATTATATAAATGCCCTTAATTCTAAAGAAAAATTCTTTGAAGCCATTGTGAACGAACGTGCTTGGGAATTTGGAGGGGAATGTTTGCGCAAATTTGACCTTGTTCGATGGAATAATTATGGAGAAAGAATTGTGCGAACAAAGCAAGATTTAAACAATATAGGAAAGGCTGCATATGGGTTAGAAGTTGAAAATCCTGAAGTGGCACAATATGCACATTATGCTGATGTTCTCTATTACACAAGAAATAATGGCACAATATCGATTTTGAATCCCCGATATAAAGTAGAAATCGTGCCTGAAAATATTGTTCCCGAAGCAGATTTAGATAAAACACCGGGAGCTTATGCCTCTATGAATTGGTGTAAAAATTTATATCGCAAAATTACAGATTCTAAAACAGGTGAGGTGACATATGAACCAGCAACTTTTACGGAACGATCCTGGAGGGGATATACAGATCCTACCGGGATTTCGGCTGTTCCTTATTTGCTTCCTATTCCTGCACAAGTGGTAGGTGCTAGTAAGTACCTGGATAATAATGGGTATGGACATGTTCTAAGCAGTAATTAAATTTTAAAAGATTATAAAGATGAAAAAGTTTATAAATATAAAATTATTATTTGTTGGTCTGATAATCGCAATGGCTATGTTTTCTGCGTGTGAAGACGATGAAAAGAATTTAGGTAACCCCCCCCGATTATTCAGACCTGTCATGAATGATGTTTCTTCAGGCATGACATGGATAAAGGTTGTGTGGGATAAATATAAAGGAGTTGAAGCTTATCAGTTGCAAATTTCTACGGATTCTTTCAAAACTGTTTTAAGAGATGTAACCACTGATAAAACAGAATATATTTTTGAAGATCTCGACTACGATACCACTTACCAGTTGCGTATTAAATCATTAGGAACCGATATTTTTTCAGATTGGTATGTAATGGAAAATGTAAAAACTGCTGATTATCCCACTAAGTTGATTACGCCAACTGCTACTGATGTGATTGATGTTGCGGTTAGGGTAATGTGGACACCAAGTGAATTGGTATATACAAGGTTGGATGTTTTCAAAGAGGATTTATTGGTTAAAACGGTACCGCTTTCCGAAAAAGACAATTCGGCTTGTCAGAAAATTATCACTGATCTGATGCCTGAGCAAACCTATGTCATAAAGATTTATGCAGGCGATGAGTATTGCGGTAAGAAAACGTATACTACAACTACATCAGAGAACTTCGGAGAAAATACAGTAGATCTTCGTTCATTATCAGAAGAGGCGTCAAGAGCCGTAATTACACAGAATTTTGTGGATTCTATTCATGCTCTCTACTCCGAGGGGGTTACCGTTGTTTTAATGGGTGGATATACTTATGAAATTTCCACCGTTTTGATTTCGCACGATATTAGATTTACTACCGGTTTAAGTTTAAGTGGTAAAGCCATGATGGCCATCAATGGAAATTTTGGAATATCGAGCGCGGCAGATAAACCTACCATATGTTTCGATAAAATATTTTTCACTGAAGGGACGCAAACCGGAAAGCGTAAAACCGATTCAAATTATGGAGGAACCTATGTTTTCAATATCAACCAATCTGGAGCAAATGCCAGGAAAATCGAATTGAATCATTGTGATATCAAATACAAACGCGGAGCGATACGAATGCAGACAACTTCCCAAATTGACAGTGTAACTATTAATAATTGCGTTATGGATAGTATAGGTGGATATGGTGTTGTGAATAATGGACATGATGCAGCTTATATTGGGGATATTGTTGTTGTAAATTCAACAATAGCACATGCCGATAAAGTTTTGGTAGGTGGTAAAGCTTTAGGTGTAAATTCGGTTACGATGCAGAATGTTACTACCTGCTATGCTCCGGCTAACAAAGATTCTTATTTTTTAGATTATAATAAGAATCCTGTGCCAGGTGGAATTGTCCTTGAGAATTGTCTTTTTGGGGCAGGTCAAGACACCACCAATGGAGTTAGAGGGATGAGAAGTGCATGTCAAAATATTCTGGTTAGTGGATGTTACCGAACTTCGGATCTTATTTGGTATGTGCCCGAAGGAACAACTGAACCAGCAAATCCGATAAATGATCTAATTCAGCTGAATGTAACAACTGACGAATTATTTAGAGATCCTCGTCATTCCGATTTTACGGTTACCCATGAATTGATAGTCAATAAAATTGGAGATCCAAGATGGTGGTAAATTTTTCTACTAATTGGAATCAAAATTTATTTTGATTCCAATTAGTTTTTATTATTCTTTTTCATGTGTCAATTATATTTTATATATATAATAACAATAAATTAATCAAACAATCAATCAATCAATTCAAAAATAATGAGGAAAACAACAACTTTTTTATTGACATTTGCTTTACTCTTTATATCCTGTGCAGAAAAAATAAATGAAAAAGGATATAAATATGATTATTTATATGAGAACTTACCTTTTGAGATGCCAAAGGTAATGATTCCCAAATTTCCCGATAATAAAGTAAACATTTTGGATTTTGGAGGAAAACCGGATGGCATTACCCTTAATACGGAGGCTTTCGAAAAAGCTATGCAAAGTCTTTCCGAGAAAGGAGGAGGAACACTTGTTGTACCTAAAGGTATTTGGTTTACGGGCCCGATTGTTTTTAGATCAAATATCAATTTGCATCTCGAAAAAGGGGCTTTAATTTTGTTTTCACCCGATTTCGATTTGTATCCTCTTGTAAAAACGGTATTTGAAGGTCTGGATACGCGTAGATGCCAATCACCTATTTCGGGAAGAAATCTGGAAAATATCGCTATTACGGGCGAAGGTTCGATAAATGGCTCAGGTGAAGCATGGCGCCCGCTTAAAAAAAGTAAAGTTACGGAAAGCCATTGGAAAAAAGTTGTGGCTTCAGGAGGCGTAGTCAAGGGGAATAGTTGGTATCCATCGGAAGGTGCGCTCAAGGGTGCCGAGATGAGTGATATGAATGTTCCCGCGAGTAATTTGTCAGAAAAGGAATGGCTGGAAATTAAAGATTTTCTGCGACCTGTGATGGTGAATTTTATTGAATGCAAAAACGTTTATTTGCAAGGNNAATGTGATCATCGATGGCATTTTTGCACGTAATCCTGCTTATGCTCAAAATGGAGACGGACTGGATTTGGAATCGTGCGTGAATTCCATTATTGTTAACAGTCTGTTTGATGTGGGCGACGATGGCATTTGCATCAAATCGGGAAAAGACGAACAGGGGAGATTACGCGGGCGTCCTACCGAAAATGTAATAGTGGATAATTGCAAAGTGTTTCAAGGACATGGTGGGTTTGTAGTAGGAAGTGAAATGTCGGGAGGAGTAAGGAACATATCGGTAAGTAATTGTCAGTTTTTAGGAACCGATGTAGGCTTGCGTTTCAAAAGCAGGCGAGGACGTGGTGGAATAGTGAAAAACATCTATATCTCGGATATTTATATGTTTAATATTTTGACGGATTCTTTTTTGTTNNGGTGCAGATGTTGAGAAACTTTATCCCGTAACGGAAGAAACCCCTGTATTCAGGAATATTTTCGTTAAGAATCTTGTTTCACGAAATGCCCGTAGAGCTATGTTTTTTAATGGATTGCCCGAGATGAAAGTGAGCAATATTCAGATTGAGAATGTTCACGTTACATCCACCTATGGCGCCGAATTGAATAATTCGAAAGATATTGCATTCAAAAATGTTTATGTCCAACCAACCATTGGAGCTGCACTTATTCTAAACGGTGTTGAAAACTTCAGGTCCGAGAATTTCACCTTTCCCGTAAGTCTTCAGAATCCTATCGAATTAAAAGGAAATAAAAATAAGAATATAATTATTTCGAATAATCGATTAAGATGAAACATCAATTTGCCGTAATTTCATTCCTCGCCATAGTTTTGGTAAGTTCAACGCCAAAGCCGGTAAAAATTCTTATGGCCGGTGATTCTACTATGGCTGACAAGGTTTTGTGGAAAACAGTGGTGGATAGCGTTAGCGGACAACAGATCCGGGAACCTTTTATGGAACGTGGATGGGGACAATTGTTGCCTGAATTTGTAAATCAAAAAGCAATTGTTAAAAATTATGCTCAAAATGGCAGGAGCACTCGAACGTTCATCGAAGAAGGTTTGTGGACCAACTTGATAAATAATACCGAAAAAGGAGATTTCGTTATTATTCAGTTTGGACATAATGATTCGTCTAAAGAAAAAGGCGAGCGTTATACAAATCCGGCACAGTTTCGAATCAACTTTGTCGCCTTTGTGAATGAAGTGAAACTTAAAGGTGCGACACCTATTCTTTGTACGCCGGTTGCCAGGCGAAAATTTGACGAGAATGGGCAGCTTATTCCCACTCATGGAATTTATCCCGACATTATTCGACAAGTAGCAACGCAATACGATGTTTCACTCATTGATATGGAAAAAATTACTTCGCAATGGCTTCAACAAGAAGGTGTTGAGGTGTCGAAAAAATATTTTCATAAATTTCCGCCCGGGGTTAGTAAACTTTATCCGCAAGGATTGGATGACAACACCCACTTCAATGAGCTCGGAGCCAAAATTGTTGCGGAGATGTTTGTCAAAGAAGTCAAAAATAAACACATCAATAGACTGATGTCCTTTCTAAAATAATAAATAAAATGAAAAAGTCAATTCTTGTTTGGATAATCCTATTTGCTTGTGTAATACCCATATCATCCCATCCCAAATATTACATTTGGATGACGGAATCAGAAATGCAACGAAATCCCGAAAGTTGGATGGTTGATTTTTCGAAAGAATTGAAATGGAATTATTGTCATGGTTTGGAATTGGGAGCGATATTGGATGTTTGGAATAAAACCGGTAATCGAAGATATTTCGATTATGCCGAGAGTTATGCCGATAGTGTTGTTAACGAGGATGGTACGATAAAAACCTATCGATTGGAAGAATACAATATCGACCGGTTGAATTCCGGGAAAATGCTTTTCCCGATTTACGAAGAAACAAAGGACGAAAAGTATCGGTTGGCTATGGCTTTATTGAGAAGCCAAATGAATACTCATCCAAGAACATCGAACGGCTTGTTTTGGCATAAAAAGATCTATCCGCATCAGGTGTGGTTGGACGGTATTTATATGGGTTGCCCTTTCTTGGCCCAATATGGAGCCACGTTTGGTGAACCTCGATTGTTCGATGAGGTTGCTCATCAGATAATTGGTACAGAAAAGGCGACCAAAGACAAAAAAACCGGCTTGTTGTATCACGGTTGGGATGAGAGGTGGCAACAACGTTGGGCTGACCCTGAAACCGGCAGATCGCCAAATTTTTGGTCGAGAGCCATAGGATGGTATATGATGGCATTGGTAGATGTATTGGATTTCATGCCTGAAAATCATCCCCGCAGGACAGAAATCATCCGTATTTTAAACGACATTTCCACCACTATCGAAAAATATCGCGATCCGGCCACCGGTATGTGGTATCAGGTAACGGATAAAGTTGGTGCAGAGGGAAACTACTTGGAATCGTCGGGTTCGGCCATGTTTATTTATACCTGGGTTAAGGGTGCGCAAAACGGTTTTTTACCTAAAGTATTCGAAGAAAAAGGGCGAGCAGCCTACGATCAATATGTGAAGCGGTTTGTAAAAGAAAATCCGGATGGCACTATTACCGTAACGGATGCCTGTGAAGTAGCCGGTTTGGGCGGAGAAAAAGAATATCGTGACGGCAGTTATGCATATTACATCTCCACGCCGCGACGCGATAATGATCCAAAGGCTGTTGCTCCTTTCATTAAAGTGAGCATATTGCTCGATAAATGATGTATTAATTGTTTTTCAAGTAAAGAAATGAAAACCTATTTGTCGTTATTTTTTATATGGTCATCGATGGTGATGGCCTCTGCCCAAATTCCTGCTTTTCCCGGTGCCGAGGGTGCAGGCATGTATGCTACCGGCGGACGCGGAGGAAAGGTGCTTTATGTGACTTCGTTGGAGGATACCGAAATGCCCGGTACTTTGCGATGGGCTATCAAACAAAAAGGCCCCAGGACGATTGTGTTCGGGGTATCGGGATTGATTCGTCTTAACCGTCCTTTAAAAATCGACAATGGCGATTTAACCATTGCCGGTCAGACGGCGCCCGGTGATGGTATTTGCATTAGCGATCACGAAACCATTATCAGTGCCGATAACGTCATTATCCGTTTTCTTCGCTTTCGATTGGGAGACAGAGCAAAAGAGGGGATAGACGCCTTTTCGGGAAAAGGGCATGAAAACATTATAATCGACCATTGCAGCATGAGTTGGAGTGTAGATGAAGTTTCTTCTTTTTACGACAACAGCAACTTTACCCTTCAATGGTGCATCATTTCCGAGGCCTTACGAAATTCTGCTCACACCAAAGGGAAACATGGCTATGGCGGAATATGGGGTGGACAAAATGTTTCGTTTCATCACAACCTATTTCTCCATAACGACAGTCGCAATCCGAGGTTTTGTGGAAGCCGTTATACCAACAGGCCGGATTTAGAAAAAGTGGATTTCCGGAACAACGTGATTTACAATTGGGGCTCAAACAACGTGTATGGAGCCGAAGGGGGTAGTTACAACATCATCAATAATTATTATAAACCCGGACCGGCGACGAGCAGTGGTTCAAAGAACAGAATAGTGAATCCTGACGCCGATAATGGAGAAAACAATCAACCGGCCGGTACTTACGGCAGGTTTTTTGTATCAGGAAATTATTTGGATGGAAATGCTGCCGTAACCTCCAACAATGTATTGGGTGTTGAGATGGGTTCTTCTTTCGAGAAATATGCGCCGCAGGTCAAGCTGTCGGATATTCTTGTTTCGCAAGAATTTCCAGGTTTCTACGTTACCACTTATTCGGCAGAAAAGGCTTACAAGATGGTTTTACAATATAGTGGTTGTTCTTTGGTAAG